>DATGIO010000187.1:0-12427 GCA_035295685.1 Candidatus Angelobacter sp. | reverse complement strand
GCACTCTGCCTCCCTTGATCGAGCGAAGGGAGTTCGAATAAGAGAATCATGGTCCCGCAGTTGGGGGATCGAATAGATGGCTGGTGGAACGTAAGTTGAGGTTCCACCCAACGATTACTTTGAAAGGCGAGCCTTGGTCGGCCGAGCACGAGTACGAGCAACACCCAAAAGCAAGAGCAAAAGCAAAAGCTCTGGGGAAGAGAGAAAGAGCTCTCTTGGCTCCACAGGATTCGTGTGCCCCAAAGACGTTTAAATGCAGGAAAATGTTATGCAAATATTCTTGACATAGCCGACTTCCTCATAGATGGGCTCCACTGTTGTCGCGCCTCCGGCGCTCGAAGCCACGAGGCAAATACGTTCCCGATCAACCACGTTCATCTGTTTCTGAAACACCGCTAATCGATGTTGCGACCTTCCAATTGAATAAAGAAGTTTGTGTCGGCGATGACCGCGGCTGGGTAGGCACCCGCCGCAAGTTCGGTGCCGGTGGTGGTGTTGAACAGCTTGAGAATTGGATGGAAGGCATCCACGCCGGGGACGATTTCCGCCGCCAGGCCGCCTGGTCCTTGCAAGGGATAGCCGACGCCGAATTTCGTAACATCCGGCCCGGTTAAGCCCCATCCCGCGCCTGGAAGAAATTGCGGATTCTGGGCACTATTGATGGCCAGCACCTCGCCTCCGTTGGCCACCTGCACATAGTTTCCCGAAAGGGCGACTTGATAGCGTATCGATTTGTCGCGCTCAAGATTCTGCACGCGCTTGACTGTAATCACGTTGGCCATGATGTTCTCCTCCGTTAGTCTGTGACGTTGCCGACGGCTTCAATGAAGAAATTCGCCGAGTCTGTAATCTGGTTGGCGGTGTAGGCTCCCGCCGCAAGTTCGGTGTCTACGCCCGTCATGAACCGAAGCAGGCGATGGAGGTTGTCGGCGGCGGGCCAGGTTTCGGCATTGAGGCCATCCGGAGCCGCGCCGTTGGGAATCCTGATACTGTCTGGCCCCTTCAACCCCCAATAGGCATAGGGCAGAAACTTAGGATTGGAAGCGCTATTGAAGGAAAGCAGCTCTCCGGTATTGGTGTTGATGACCGCCTGCGTGTAGTTGCCGCTCAAGGCAATGCCGTACTTGATGGTCTTTCGGCCATGGGTAACGTTTGTCAGCAACACGGTAAGCGCAGCCGCCATGCCATCCTCCTTTTATCCGATCAGGTTTCCGCCCGGCCCGTACCAGCTCCGCTGGCGGTCGATTCTTCCGGCACGCTCGGTCTTGGCTTGCCGGCCCTTGCACATGCCGATGTTGAGCGTGTCGAAGTTCTCCTCGGCCTTCAGGCCGTACTGCTGCACCCATTGCGGATTGCCGCGCTTCATGGCAATCACCTGCGCGATGGAGTAGGCCATGGCAGGCAGCGCATTCAGCCCAACCAGCGTGGTTTGGTCGTTGGTGGTGAGCGGTGGAAACATAAATTCGCCGGCAATGCGCAGGTCGAGGTTTACGTTGAAGAGGCTCAGGTAGATGGTGAGGTGAGTCCAGGCGTAGTCGTCGAGCGCGGAGATGCCCGGCGCAAGCAGCTCGCGGACCTTATTCAGAGGCCCTTCGGCGGGCTCGTAGTACACCGGGTCTTGCCCCACCAGCTTCCACTCGATGCGCCGGGGAGCATCGAGCAGAAATTCGAGCGGCTGGCCCTTCTTGGCATACGCCGAAAGATCCCTGGTTCCCGCAGGCACGTTGGGGAGTTCAACCACGTACTCGTCGAAATCCGGATTGCACAGCCGCAGCCGGTTGGCCAGCTCTGTGTAACAAAGGTTGAGCGGGCCTTGAAGATAGGCATCGGTGGTGTAGTCTCCGTCGGGGTCTTCCACCAGGCTGCGGACTGTCTGGTTGATGGTGAATACGTCCACGGGCTATTCGCCTTCTTCGCTCTTGCCGCGCTTCGCCGTTTTGAAGTCTCTGGCGTCTTTCGTGTCTCTTGTGTCTTTTGCTTCTTTGGCTTCCTTGGCGTAGTTGGCGTAGTTGGGTTCTTTGGAAGCGCCTGGAGCGGGCTCTTTCGCTGCTTCCTTTGCGCGATCCGCAAGTGGCGTAGGCGGCTCGTGGGTAGCTGGCGCAGCCGAAGTGACACTCACTTCAGACGGAACAACCGGCGCTCCGGTGGATTGGTTTTGGGCCAAGTTCTTAGCCGGATCTTTCGCCGGGTCGTTTCCCAGCGCCTTCGCCAATTCTTGGGCCCTGGCGCGATTTTGCTTGCGCTGCGCATCCACCCGGTAGAGTTCCGCCAGCTTCTGCGAAGGGAGATCGTTCAGCGCTTCATGTTCGATGGAGATCTTGTTGCCCAGGTACGCCGCTTCAGGATCGACCGGCCAGCCGCAGCTCTGGCACATCACGGCCTTGGCCAGAACATCGGCGCCGCAGTTGGAGCACTTCTCCTGGGCCACGCCCGCCTCAACCCGCGTGACCGTGAGCCACTCGGGCGGCTTGAGCAGCAGGCCAAGATTCACGCACACTTGCGCCTGGTCGCGCGTCATGCCGTTGATGCCTACGTTCTTGCGTCCGCGCAGATCGGTCTGGTGATATTCGGAATCCACACGCGTAACGATCTCGAAGTACGCCTTATTGCGGCGCTCCAGGAACTCCAGGTAGACCTCGCGATAGGGACGCATCTGCGAAGTTCGCACCTTGCGTACGCGTCCGCTGCGTTGCCCATCTACCTCCTGCTCGCCGGCGAAGATCGGCAGGCCCTGATCGGTGAAGGTGCGGATGATCGGATTCCTCTCCCACATCTCCTCGGGCGTAAGCTCGCCCTCATAGATAAAGGATCCCGGCCCCCACAGCTCCAGGTTGCCGTTGGCCACGTTCATATACTGCTGGGCCTTCCAGATCGGCGGAATTTTGTCGAACACATGGTTGCCCGACTCCTGCGGCACGGGATCGATCACGGCATCGTGAATGGTGAGATAGGTGCACTGCCTGCCCGGCTGATTCAGGCACATTTGCGGCGGGCACGGCGCAACATGCTGCGTGTAGTGCCGCCCGCCGTTCACGCGCAGCGCAATCGGATGAAAGTTCACAACCGTGGCCGCCGTGGGCGGCTGTGTGTCCAGCTCATCGTAGAGCTTGGTCAAGTTTCGCAGCGTTTCCTCGTTGAAGTCCGCCGCCGGTTTGGGCCGGTCGGTGATGTTGGCGACCTCGGCATAGTTGCCGGGCATCTCCAGCGGAGACGAGGCGCGAATGCGTCCCAGCGGCACTCCTGCCTCGAATTGCTGCTTCATCTCCGCAAGGCGCGCCTGATCTCGCGCCATGGCGGCATCGAATCCTGTGTACGGTACTACTGGGGCTTCACCCATAGTTTCCATTTCCCTTCCGCTTGTTTTCGCGTAATTCAATTCTTGTTGGTCGTGCGGCCTTCAATTTCCGGCGTGCTCGGTAATGCCGGCGCGTTTGGCTACCTCGTCGCGATAGCGCCCGGCGGCCAGAGAGACGCGATGCAACAGCCCACACCTGCCGGTCCATTCGTCGGTGAGGTGCTCGTGATAGAACTGCTCCAGGGCGCGCTCCTTCTTCTCGGCCATCTTCTGAATGGCGTGCGCGCGGATGAGAAACCGCGTGTAACAGTTCTCCGGCTGCTGCTTCTGCATCTCTCGATAAGACCGAATCACCTCGGTCACAAACGCCAAGCTAGGCCAATCTATTCCCTCCTTCGAGCCGATCATGGAATAGTCGCCATACTGCGGATAGGCTCCCAGAAACGGGAACCTGGCCACGTGAATGGACTCCCACTCGGCCCGCGTTCCGTAAAAGCCGGGAGGCTGCCAACGCTCGATCACAATTCCCCGGAACGGATACTTCGGAAAGAGCGTTTCGCCAACCTCGGTCCGCAGCGGACGTAGATTTCTCTCGGAGATACGCGCGCCTTCGGCAAGCGCCTCCCGCTCGGGGACGCCCGAGGCAATCAGTTCCGCAACCTCTTTCATCGGAATGGCGTTGGCGGGGTCCTGATCGTCGGCAAAGAAGGGCCGCTCGATCGAGATGCGCATCACGCACTTTTCGGCGCGCACCAGGCGGAAGGCCGGCTCATCGTAGATGTTGTAGCCGCCGATCAGCGCCAGGTGGGCCTTAAGGCGCTTGGGGCAGTCGTCGGCGATCACGTCGTGCCGCGCGATCTTCGGCTTGCGCAGCTTCATCCGGCGGCAAACTCGATTTCGCACTCGTGCAGTTGCAGAAAGAGGATGCCCCCGACCCTCACCTCTGTGCCGTAATACTTGGAGAACTTCACGCAATCGCCGGGCTTTACCCCCAGCGGGATGCGCTCGCCCGTGGCCTCGTTCACAGGGCCGGGGCCCACTGCCACCACCACGCCTTCCTCTGACTTTTCCTGCGCCGAGTCGGGAATGATGATGAGGCCCTGGCTTTCTTTGGGATCGGAGCGCAGCACCAAGACCTGATCGTTGAGGCAGCGTCCGTTGATCTTTTGCAGCTCATCCGCAATCGCCAAAGCCCGCTGCTTGGCTTTGATCATCTCCGGGGGAAAGATCATGCGGACGGCAAGCGCGGCCGTCTGCTGTTCGTGCTCGGAAACGGGCGACGGCACGGCTGCGAGCGCTGCCGCGGAGTGCTTCTTCGTTTCGGGTACTTCGGTCGCTGCGGGTGATTCGGTCGCTTCGGGTACGGCGCCCCGCGCTGGTTGTGAGGATCTGCTTGCGGACTTCGGCATGGGCTTGACGCCCGATTTTGTCGTCAATTTCGGCATGGTGCTTTCGAGAGGATGAAATAGAAGGTGAGCTGAAAAAAGAAAAAGGGACGGTGCTTGCCCCGTCCCCGGAGTGCGGCAGTCTTTGGAGATTAGCTGTTACCCACAGGCACTTTGAGCGAGTTGAGTCCGCCCTGGGCGCTTGGGTTCGAGCAGCCCCAATTATAGTTCTCCTGGGAATACATCAACTGATCGGTAGTCGGTGCGCCGGTTGGCTGGTCGTACCTGCTGAAGACTATGTCGCCCGACCCACGCTTCTTAAGCCAGAAGGGCGATGTCGCGGCCCACTTCAGCATGAGCCACACCTTGCGGTTGAGCAAGTCGAAGCGGGTGGAATCGGCATGCAGGTTCTCGTAGACCTTGCGTCCATCGATGGTCATGGAGCCGCCAGTGCCTTTCTTGAACAGCAGGTCGAGATTGCCGGCCTTGCCTCCATCGAGTGGAATGTACTGCAACTGCCAGCCCAGTTCCTCGTAGGCCTGCAACTGCGCGCCGTGGCCGTGCCAGAAGAGCCCATCCAGCCCCTTGGTGCCCAGGCGCTGATACACCTGCTGGGTAGCGATGCGCAGCATGGGCACGGACATTTGCGACTGGCCCGCATTCACGCCATTGGCTTGCACAAACGAGAGCGACCGCGGCAGCCCCATCAAGTTGCCGGTGTTGGTGGTGTTCACGAAGACCGGAATGCCGTTGATGAAGACCGGCGCGCCGCCGGGGAGGCCATCGACCATGACCACGTCGCCCGCCTGCGTGCCCGGAGGAACCGCGTCGACCTGGATCGTCTGCGTGCCGCCGAGAAAGCCAAAGCGCTCGATGATGTTCATGGAGCCGCGTGGAACAAACGCACCGCCGCCGGACTGCACCTGCACCTTCTGCTGGCGGTCCATGAGACGGGCGCCGCGTCCGTCGATGGTGGCGGTGGTGCCGGAGTTGAGGGTGATCGTGGTGCCGTTGATGGAGGCAATGCTGCCGAGCGTGCCGTCTCCGGGCGTCTGCAGCAGTAGGTCGCGGATCTTCGCGCCCTGCTTGGTCACGTCGGAGATCGACTTGGCCACCGGATTGATAACGGAGGTCTGCTGCGACTCGCCGGTCCACTCCGACTGCATGGAGAACTGCACGGGAATCACATAGGGCACGGGCAGCAGCGTGAACTGCGCCCAGCGCGCGCCGGTGCCGAAGGGCAGCGGGCCTCCGTCGGGATTGTTGGCGCTGTAGTTGGAGACCGTGTCCGACTGCAGCACGATGCGGAATGCGTGCGTGGAGACCCTGACCGCCTCGCCACGTCCAGTGCCGAGAATCTGCGACAGCTCAGCCGTGAACTCCAGGGCCTCCTCGACTTGTTTGGTGATTCCTTCGATCTGTAGCACGAAGGAACTCTGAGAACTTAGTCCAGGCATGATGATGTACCTCGGAAATTGAATTTAGTTAGAGGTTTCGGTGGTGCGAATTTGGATGATGAAGGGTTCGGTGGTTTGAAGAGTCGGTGGTTTTATAGCGGCAAATTTATAGCTCTTTGGGAAGCTCCAGCTCCGTGGGTTCCGACCGCTGGTGCCCCAGTATGCAATTCCTAAACCTTTGACACTCGCTATTTGTGGGAGCACAATACCCAGATGCTGTTCCCAGGATGTTCAAACAAATAGTCCGAGAAAAATAGGAATGCCCATCCAAGCGAAACTACTATTGGCATGGATGACGCGAGATGAGGCCATTATGTGGCTCACTCGGGAAGCCAGGCCGCAGTTCACAGAACAAGAAGCAATTGAAAAGTGGGAGCAATACCGCTCTCGCATTGACTCCCTTAAGCCTGAGCCTCTCTGCCAAAAACTCCCATTGAGTAATGCAGATCAGCAACACAGAAAAGTGTTCTTACAAGAAACGGCGAACCGGGGAGATTTGCTCGACCTTATTAAGATCGATCCTATGTGCCTGCCGATCCATCAACTCCGTGTGATAGTGCCTCGTTATGAGACTTATGGTCCAAAAGTTAAGACCAGAAACGGATGGATAACAACGGCATTGCCGACAAACCCTCCCGCGCCGCAAATAACAATGAATTACGTGCAAGGTGGAACGATGACGGAAGTCATCTATGAATTACCCCACGGAGAGTTTGTATTTCCATTCATCCCGCAGATGCACCTGAACGGCTTCGCAACTGGCGGATTTATGATCCAGCAAGGCAACAGAACTGTTGAGGTGACAACTGATGGCAAGCGATATCTACTGTGGGCTGGATATCACAGGTCGCTGGCGCGCTTAGTGAGCAACATCGGTGACGGTAATGAAAGGGCTGCATTGATGGCGGTCACCCGGGCCGATTTCTTGGCAACACCCAACCAAGCTCCAGAGATGGAAGCTAAACGCTTGCTCTGCTTACGCGAACGGCCGCCTTTGCTTAAGGATTTTCTTGACGATGATCTTTGCATGACTTTAAACCTCCAAAAGCAACGCTTCATTTACCGAGTCAAAGGAAATATTGAAGCGCTTGAGGATACCACATAAGGCCAGAATTTCCAGAAACCAAAGGGTGAAGCCTATGAGGTATTTTGTCCCGGATGTGGCACATATTGCAATCGGGGATTTTCCCTTAACTCTGTATGCTGTTGAGATGATTAATATTATATTGGTGATGCCGATCATGAAAATTTTACCTATAAGCGACCAAACTCCCGCATGGGACGCTTGGTACTGATGAGGCCGATTCCCGCACACTACCTCTTCTGATTCATCAACCTTTGGAAATACCAATCCGGGTCCATCCTGGAACCGGCATTGCCGGGAAGCTTTTCCCACTCGGCCTGCCAATCGGCCATGCTCTTTCCCTGGCCTCCGAGAGAGGGCGCCCAAGCCGTACTCGTGCCGCGCGGCTCCGTGCGCGATCGCTCCAACTGCCGCTCGCGCAACTCTTGCCGCTCGGCTTGGCGCTTGAGGGTTCCTGCGGTGGCCCGCGCCAGAACCTCTTTGGTAATGCGGCCAATCTTCATGTTGGCATAGGTGAGTTCGTGCTTCTTGAGCGCGGCCAGCGTCTCCTTCGACGGACTGCGCAAGATGGCCTGCACCAGTTGCGCGCGGCGCTGCGCATAGAGCGGGTTCTTCTGTAATTCGGCCTTGAGCGCCTGGTCAATGGCCGCCACTGCGTTGTCATACTCAAACTCGCTCAGGCCCGCTTTATCGAGCACCGGGACGAACTGATCCACAAGCGAGTCGGTCACCTCCCGGTCGAGGGTATCCAGCGCGGAGGCGGCCCGCTGCCGCTGGCCTTCGGCTCGTTCGGCATCGAGTTGCGCGCGCTCCCAGTCGATCTTGGCTTGCGCGGCCTTCTGCGCGTCGGTAAGTTCGGGGCCCTGCAACGAAGGACGCGGACGAAGCTCCCGCAGCGTATCGATGGCCGCAATCAGGTGTGCATTCTCTCCCTGAGGGTCTCTTTTGGCCTGGGCGTAAACGGCATCAAGGCCGTCATGCACCAAATTCTCGAGCGACGGATGAAGGAATCCGCTTTCCTTTGCAGCCTTAGCCAAGGCGTTGGCGTTGGCATCGAAGATCGCGCGCTCGAGTTGCGCAAATGCCGGATGCGCGCCGGTAACGTTCCCCTGGCCGTCCCTGAGTGCGAAGTCGTTCCAGAGCGACTCCCAGAATTTCTGCGCGGTTTCAACATTGCCGACCTGGTGAAAACGGTCGTCGAATCGGTGAAAGTTAGCTGAGGTCTGCACGACCTCGCGCGCGGTTTCGGCGTCGGGAATCTCGCGGAGAATGGGATCGGCAACCGCCGCGCGCCGCGCCATGGCCGTAAGAGTCTCTTTGAGCGGATTCGCCGGATCATCCCACCATTGGCGCACCGCATCGGGTGCCTTACCCAAAGCTTCCAGCAAGCCCTGCGGCGAAACCGATTCTCCCAAGTCGATCTCCGTCTGATTGGGCAGGGTGGCAGACCTTCGGTCGTCGCCTTCCTTCGGAGGCTGCGCTTCCCTTGCGTTCTCTGCTTCTTCCGCCGCGCCTGTCTGTTTGGCGGCGCGCGCTTCAGCAGAGCCATTGGCCTCGCCCTCTGCCACCGAATCAGATGAAACGGATGCGACAGAGGACGCAGCAGACTCGGCAGCATCTCCGGACGCCGCTCCTCCTCCCGGCAGCAATCCCGCTTCAGTCTCGCCCGCTCGCTCGGCCTCCGATGCGGCGGACCTCAGCGCCTCGGTGAAAAACTCCGGAGAGCCGGTCTCTGGGGCGGTCGCCGCCGATGACGACGCTCCATTCGACGGCGTTGACGCCCCCGACGAAGCGGACGAAACAGAAGAAACGGAAGAAACGGAAGAAATAGAAGATACCGACGAGGATGACGCATCAGATGACGAGCCGACCGCCGCCGTAGCGGCAGGGGCCACAGGTGCTTCTACAGGCATAAAGGTTTCCTTTTAGATTTGGTTCGAAGAATGTTCAGTCTATCGACCGCTCGGGTGAACACCTGTTATAACAAGTTATCTCACCATTCAACAGCCACAGCACAGAGAGCCTGAACGATGGAAGCTCGTTCAGCAAACTGCATTTTCACAGGTCTTGCGGCCATAACCCACATGCCAAGGAGGGTTACTCGTGAAGGCAAAGCCGAAGCAGTCGAAAAAAACAGATCCGGTTAAAGAATTCGCCCTGAAAATGTTCAGCGAGATGCATGCCATGCGAGAAGAATTGGAGGAACCACAGGAACCAGCCTGGCAGACGGCAGGTTTCTGGTGTAACGATGGCGTGACGCATATTAGCCCGGATCCCCAGGTTTGGATCGACTTCTACAAAGACATTGACCCTGGTTCCATTGTTAGAGCCATGGAGTGCTCCGAAGACGAAGAATTTACACCCCTGAATCACCCAGATACTCAGAATCCACAACGAGACGAATTCACAGACGCAATCCAGGCATGGAAGCGCCGTATCGCTACGCCGTAACCGTCAGCGCCGCATGCGCGCAAAGTCCTAATCACATTTTCGATGCATCGGAGCTTGGGCATCCATCTGCCAAGTTTGCCATGCTTCGACTGGTGGAATGCGAACAGGAGAAACATCAACTTAGCTTAAGAAGGAACCGCAAGAAGTCTTTTTTGAGCGAATTTTCTAATCGCCCTACCATTGTCGGACGTCATCGAGTACCCGGGCAAAAGCATCTAGTAAGCCCTTAGAGAAAAGGACTGTCCCAAGGCAATTATCAACGAGAAGTATTTTGGGAGACAGTGCTGAGCCTATACTGCTGGACCCTGGAAGTATCTTCTTCTAGAGCGGACGTCATTGTTATGCTATCGTTGTCGATTGAATTAGTACTGGATCAGAAGATTCAATTTCCGCAATCGCCGCCAAAGCAGATGCCAGCGCGTTAGCGTCTGCCTCTTCATGTTCTCTGTCAATGCAAGGCATATTACGGATAAGAACATGGGTAGAATCACTCTTCGTAATCTTGATTTCAAGATCACGACTCAAAAGGATGCGCCCTATGTTACGTATGTCGCCAGCTCTTATCCTAACAACCCCATGATTCTTTTTGAGATGTCTTATGGCGTCATTGATTGTGAGCGCGCCAGAAAGGCCGTCACGATGATTTAACCCCTTCTTTTCAAATATTGTTTCTGCAACCGCATCTCTAGTAGGCGTTAGGTTATTCTTATTTCTACACGCAACATAGAAAACTACGTTATCTTCGAGCGATCCATTCACGTCGTCGTCTTCTGTGTCGCACATTTATATCGAACCAAAACACCAACGCACCCAATAATTCACATCCTCTGCGCGGACAAGCCGGAGTAGATCGTACTCGGCCTTACAGTCATTATTTTTTTGCTCATGATAAAGCGATATCGAATAATCCAGGAAAGTAACTTTCACTCTTCGGCCTAACTGCCTATCTCTCCACGTAATATTGATCTTTCCAGAGCTAGGATCGATTTCTAAGTGTTGAAGATACTCTACTGGCAAAGCATTATTCAAAAATGCGGCTGTTCTAGTAATCGTGGTTATGCTGGGCCGCTGTTCCTCTGGCGTATCGTAAAGATCGTCATCAACAACGGCTGCTAATATCTTCTCCAACAACTCAAGATTATAGAAACTACCGACAAACTTCGTAGAAGTTGGACGGCTCGGGACATACATAACCGGAGAGGCAATAGCGCTCATTTCTTTGTCTCACTGATGATTCCCTGATGCTCTTTATTCAGTGCCTCAGCCATTTTCACTCTCTCTTCCAGCCAAACTAAAACAGCCTTAGCAGTCTGCACGTTCATTAATATGCAAGCCTCGACCTCGCGTTCCACCCCTTCTTTTACTTTTGTTTTTTCAATGAGTTCAGGGCCTAGGGTTCCGTCTTCGTTAATAAGCTGTACCGTTTCGTCCGGCGTTGGCGTACGATCGTTATATACTGAAAAAAAAATACCACCGGAAGGTGTAAGCCCTCCATAGCCACCATCGATATGAATGACACGAAAGAAATTACTTCGCACGTAACGAAACGTCACAGAGGCGGGCTGTGTATCGTTTGCCATTACTATTCCTTAACTTCTATCCATAAATATGACGTCACAAATTTTCCGAGACTCTTCGCGGTTGTTAGGCCGGATTCTTTTTTTGAACTTGACTTCTCAACGACTATGTCTGCACAAGACAAACAAATTACTCTCACTCGGAAATGAGGCTCCAAACATCATTGAATGTGGTATTCATCTGCCCGGCATTATCTCATGGAGACGCTGATGCGAATGCAGTGTGAAAGGTTGGCTTTGTGCCTCGCCGGGCAAAGCGCTCCGCATATGTCAATAAGCATACCATGCTTGTCCCGCTGTTCGCCCATCGGATCCGGCGGTAAGCACGCATTTTCTATCACAGTTTTCTTCGACCTACAAATATAAATGTACAGCCTTATGCACTTTGGTAACGACGGAAAGTTAGTTTTCCCTGCTATTCGACAGAAAAATGTAATCCAAAATCGACACATTGAAGGCACGAACATGCATTTCAGTTCGAGATAGGAAACCAAACGAAACTCTACTCCGCGGGCATGCCCACACATGTCTCGAAACGGTAATAGTTCGAGGCAAACTCGAATCCGAATGCGTTATCGGAGAGCTTGGACATGGTGGCACAGCATCTCGCAAAATGCACAACTCCCAGGGCATTTCCAACTTTCCGAAGGCTCAAGCCTCATCTTATCCCCGACCTACACGCCTTTCATCAACTCAGAAATAGTCACCTTCAGGCCGTCTGCGAGAGTTTCCAACATGGGCAGGCAGACGTTTTTCTTGCCGTGCTCCAAATCCGAGATATGGCTTCGGTCGATTCCGAACAGATGCGACATGTCGCCTTGTGACAGACCGGATTTTTCGCGAAGATATCGCAATCGCTTGCCAAATCTCACCGCGACGTTTTCTGTTGACATGGCGCGATTCTCTCTTGTAGGCTGTGGCCGACCTAATAGGCCATAGCCTATGGGTAACCACCGGAGGCAACATGGCAAATGCTTATGAATCGCTCCACACGCTTAAGGAGGCGGCCACGCAGATTTCCATGAGAATCGACAGCCTAACCGCAGCCGGGCTGCTGGAGCCGGAGACAGCGCGAATTCAGAAGCTCACAATTGAAGAGCTAGGGGCGTCCATCTGCCAGGCTGCCATGCTCCGGCTAGCAGAACATGAACAAGAGACCTCGGCGCGGCTTGAGAAGG
>DATGIO010000186.1:0-13726 GCA_035295685.1 Candidatus Angelobacter sp. | reverse complement strand
TGAGCGCCACCGGCGGGGGCGTCACGCATACGACCTCGGTTTCGGTAGCAGTGACTGCGGCCGGCGGTGGTGGTGGAAATACGACGACGCAGTTGCTTGGAAATCCCGGCTTTGAGAACGGATCGGCGAATCCCTCACCCTGGACAGTAACGACCACGGCTTCTACGAATCGCGTCATTAATAGTACGAACACCGAGCCTCCGCACTCCGGCACCTTCGATGCGTGGCTGGATGGTCACGGCACGACCACCACCGATAGCATCCTGCAGCAAGTTGCGATTCCTTCGAACGCCACTGCGGCCAGTTTGAGCTTCTTCTTGCATATCGACACGGCGGAAACCAGCACCACCAAGGCGTTCGACACCCTGGCCGTGCAGGTGAGAAATACCTCTGGAACCGTGCTGTCCACGCTCAAGACGTTCTCGAATCTGAATGCAGCCAGTGGTTACCAGCAGCAGAGCTTCGATCTAAGCTCTTTCAAAGGGCAGACCATCCAGGTCTTCCTCCAAGGCAAAGAAGACTTCGAGTTGCAGACCTCGTTCGTAGTCGATGACTTCACCCTGAACGTTACGACTCCCGGAAGCACTACGGATACGACGCCCCCCACCACGTCTGTGAACGCCCCCATCAATGGCGCAACGGTTTCCGGAACGGTGAATGTGAGTGCCACCGCCTCCGATAATGTGGGCGTAACGCAGATGCAGCTCCTGATCGATGGCACCATAGTTACTTCCAATACCAACGCGACCTCGCTGTCCTTCAGCTTAGACACCACCTCGGTAGCGAATGGCAGCCACACGATCGTCTCGAAAGCCTTCGATGCGGCGGGCAATGTGGGTACGTCCTCCACGGTGACGGTCACGGTCTCGAATGCCGCTACCGGCGGCACGCCAACGGAACTGATCGGGAATGGCGGCTTTGAAAATGGAGCGTCCAGCCCTGCGCCCTGGACGGTGACAACCACCTCGTCCCAGAATCTGATCATTAACAGCAATACCGCTGAGCCTCCGCACTCGGGCACCTTCGATGCCTGGTTGGATGGGAACGGCACAACCACTACCGACACTATCACCCAGCAGGTGGCGATACCCTCCACAATCACCACGGCCACGTTGAGCTTCTGGCTCCACATCGATACGGCGGAAACCAGCACCACGACCGCCTTCGACAAGATGACAGTCAAGGTTCTCGACTCGGCTGGCAACGTTCTTTCGACGCTCGCAACCTTCTCGAATCTCAATGCTGCCAGTGGCTACCAGCAGCACACCTTCGACCTGAGTTCGTTCAAAGGCCAGACGGTGCAGATTTGCATGCAGGGAGTGGAAGACTTCGAACTGCAGACCTCGTTCGTCGTGGATGACGTTTCGCTGCAAGTCCAATAAGGTCCCCGCGGAAAGCTATCGGGGTATATAGGGAATCGGGGTATATGGAAATGAAGAGCGCGATTCAACACGGAGAGATGCCAATGAAGAGATGGATGCTTAGTTTAATGCTCATCGTTGCGGTTGCCGCAACCGCCCAGTCGGCAAAGCAGGAAGCGAAGGATAAGGAAGTGCCGTCAATGGATCGCCCGGTCGAAACCAATTTGGTATTTGACGACGATGGGGGCAAAGCACAGATTGTGCCCGCCGATCTCTCTGCGGTGGGAACCCGGCAGTTTCATGGCGGCGCAGTCATGAAGGAAGTCCAGCAGGTGAGTGTATTTCTTGGCGGCGCCTGGGGAGACCAGCAGGTGCGCACCCGGCAGGCGGCTCTTCTCAACTTGAATGCCAGCCAGCCAGGCACGAAATTTGCCGACGGTCAGAAGCACAGCGTAAAGGTGTTGAGCGCGGCGCCGAGTGTGGATGACTTCAGCGATCTCTCCAAGAGTCAGGTCGGGGACCTGACCATTCAAAGTAAGCTCGCCGAGATGATCGAGCATGGCGTGCTTCCTCAGCCTGCCGCCAATAGCGTCTATGTCGTGTTTCTCGCGCCGGGAATCAACTCTACGATTGGCGCGCACAAGGCGGGTGTAGACTACGCCGCCTATCACAACTTTTTCCATGTGGAGGCGGGCGCGGTTCGCTATGTCGTGGTGCCGTTTCAAGAGGGCGCCGTTCAGCATGTTACCGCCGCCTCGCGCGCGCTCGCCGAGACAGCGCTGAATCCGGGTGGAGACGGCTGGTACTAGAACACGGGTATTAAGAACGCGGGTATTAACAAATAGACGCGGCTCTTCCGCAGAAGCCAAACAGGAAGCGTTTTTGCAACAGGTGGAAGAGGGTTCCTTTTAGAGTGTGAGAACCCGAAGTTGTCTATCGTGAATCACAAACAGGTTTGTGCTCACCGACTCCTGGCGGTCACAACCTGCAACACGAAAATCTAGTGTTCACGGGAAATTGGGTGCCCCATCCTTTGTGGCGAGCGCGCTCTTGTTCTTTGCGCTCGGAGCAAAGGGTGGGTGGGTCTTTTGAGAAAGTGATTTCCTCAGGCCTGTGCTTGTGAAGAGTGCTTTTTCAAACATGCAAGCAGGTGACCTGCCTGCCCGTAATTTCCGACGCTTACTCGCTGGTCAAAATTGCTTCGGGTTTCAGCCCTTGCCTATTCCCCCCGACTATTCAAAAGAAGCGCGCGGATCGTCCAAGCGTCTGGAGCCTTGATACTCAGGTCCGGCGACGAAGCTGGCACATCTGTGGAAGAGGGCTTCGTGGAAGTGGGGCCTTGTGGAAGAGGGTCCTTTAGAGTCTGTTACGAAACTCAGAAATGAAGTCACATATTGTGCGTCGGTGTTTCGCCTAGCCCGATATGTTGTATTCTCTTCTGAAAAAATCCGAGTTTCGTAACAGACTGTTTAGGACCCCGTAAGTGTAGTTGTTAATGAGGTGGGGCTTTAGCCCCTGTTTTAATCATCTCAGGTCTAGTGCCTTCCTCTTTGCAAGTCACAGGCTTAAGACAACACGAGAGAGTATTCGGCAGAAGAAAGCTCTTTTGCAACAGGGTGGAAGAGGGCCTCGAAGACCCCATAAGGTGTTGCGTCCAGATTTACGTCTTAGGGCGTCGAAGACGGTTTCGGTTTAGTCCGTGCGGTTGACGCACTGCGGTTGGCCGCACCCTTTCCGGCCGAATTTTTTCCGCAAGATACGCTCTTGATCTCCCGGTGTCCGTCGATGAAAACTCGAGCGTTGTAACTGATGCTGCATTCCGAAGTCCCTTCCGGCAGCGACTGTGCCAATACCACATCAGTGGAGGCATAGGAGCAAGCGATCCAGGTTCCTTCAGAGTTCGTTTGAAAGCGCCAGGTTTCCATTGTTCCGCTCTTATTCGCACTATCGCTGGTCAAGGATGCCCTTTGCTCCGGAGGGCCGTCGTAAAACGTGATATAAGCCAGCCGATGCGGCATGTTCTCATTTGACGCCTTCCAACCGGCGGGAACTTGCTCCATTTGCTGGTTTACGGAAATGGTCGCGGGACAATAGAGGTTCTGCGCAAACCCGCTGGCAGAGAGCGCCATCACCGCGATGATTTCCCCAAGAAACACCGTTTGCTGAAAAAAACTGTTTTCATTCCTTCACCATTCAATTACTGAGAAGGCGCTGCCGTTATTGGATACGGACGGTCCGCCGTTTCCACCGGATTGTGCACCGCAACACGCTCTAGCGCCTCTCTCTGCCTGACTGTCCGTCACCGATCATCTTCGAGGGAATTCCTTTTTGATCCGAAAATTGCAGAGGACCGTACATGGATGATCCCCGGTGGCAACGTCGAATAATCATTGCCATCACAGTCCTCCAGGATGTTAGGCATCTTCACAGACTGTCGTATGGAGTGGGACAGCTTCCCCAAATCGATTCCTAAGCCCTTGGCGAGTGCGCCTGCCTCGTTGGGCTGAAGCCTACTTGGCGGCAACCCGCTGCCTATATCTTCGATCTAACCTGCTAAAAAGCATTTCTTGAGGGAGAGAACTATGGCTGCCACTGCGCTCCCTAATCGCGAGATTGACCTGCTCCATCGCATCGATAAGCTCCTTGAAAACTCTGCGAAGACCCTGATTGAAGTTGCCAATGCTCAAGTACGCGGGCGTCAAATTTCAATTCCACTTTGGATATCGGATAGTCCTGACGCTGATCCTCATCCTGACGAAGCGGTTCTGCCACGGGCGATTTTGTGCACTACCTTCCAACACCTCTGGAAATTCAAACGACGGTTCGACTGGCTAACGGGTGACACACTCAAGCATCTTGAGAATCTAGAGAGTCTTATCATCTCCTCTGTTGCCCCTGAAAACAGACCGCAGAGCCTGAAAGGCTATATAGATTATTTAGCCAGCACCATCTTCGGCAATCTCAATCCTTGGACATCGGCTCAGGTTTTTCGAGTCCTTGTTTACGGAGGAGAAAGTGTGGCGCATCGCGGCATTGGACTCTTAGCCTTCTTTTCAATGATGTTGTCGCTTCGTTACCTCTACTCGGATGGCATTGGCCGCCGAGTGGCGCGGACAAATTGGCGACCTACCGCCTTTCTTGCGAGTAAGTGCCTATTCCCTATCAAGAGCGTTGTCGATATTCGTCAGCGCCGTGCCGAGTACTATTCCGACATCAAGGCAATGATCAAGGAAATAGACCAACTCCCTGTTGATGGTAGATGCCCCTGGCAGCATTGGAAATTTGCTTCCAAGCTAGACCGGCTGAGCACGCAGATGTCGGATTTGCAATTGATATCGCTTGTACCTGGCAAATTTGCGGACTCCGCGAATCGAATCGAGAAGATTGCTGGCGATCTCCGTGTTGGAAGTGAGACAAAGGATGTATGGCGAAGAATTTACGGAATTGTTGTCGAGGCATTTCAGGCCATTGGTACTGAGAGCGAAAAATTGGCGGATCAGGGCGAACAAGTTATTTCGATGATTCAAGATGAATTCATCACTAAACTATCAACTCGTGACAAAGCAGGGTTGGATAAACTTGGCATACCGATACCGGAGTGGATGACAAAGGTTGATTTCAAAGAAGTACACGCAGCTGCTGAACAGGCTCTCGAAATATGCGAGCCTACCCTCGACATCCTTAGAAAAATATCGCACGATTGTTCGCCCCGGCGACTGAAGGGGGTTCACACCCTGCAGAAGGCTCTGGACACGCTTGCGGAGCAGAATTGCGGTTTGGCAAAACTCTTCCATAACGCGGGGGAAGGCATCGCGAAATGGTGCTGCTCGGTGGTTGAGCGTGAGATTGCTCATGCCAGCGCGCACAATGACATGGATTTTGATCCTGCGGAGCTGGTGAGTGGCATCGCTACCGCCGTTCATTGGCGTGAAATGACCAATACTCCTGAGGTCTCCGACGCGGTAGAAAAAGCCGTGGAAGCAGGTTGCCGTGCCGACGGAAGTTGGCACACTGGCCAGCCTTTCTTCAGCAGCCATCGGGTCTTAGCGGCACACCCAATTACCTCCGATATCATTTGGACCCTCGCCTCCGTGCTCAAGCAACGGCCTGAATTGGAAGTAGCGGATCGTGCGTTGGCGCAATATGTAAATTGGCTGGAAAAAACCGTCACGCAGGTGGGCTGCGGGAGGTCGATCAAGACCGGGTGGGCGTCAGAGCGCTCTTGGGAATGCAAGCGGATTGATATTTGGGCGACGGCACTCACGGTGCAGGCTCTCATGGAAATACGAGATCTGCTCGAATCCCGATTGTGGCAGGCGTGCGCTCGCCGTTTTACTACGCCTGTTGTGACGAAGCCTCTTGCGGAGATTGATCCTGTGGATTTAGGTGCCCAACACGCGCACCGACTGCATCACCGTCTGATCAAGATGGCGCGTACTGCCGAGATGGGGGGCCCGAACGCGGAGTATGCTTTTATGTTTCACGGTCCTCCGGGATCGTCGAAGACAGCAATGGCTGAGGCGCTTGCGGAACAGATGTGGCGTAACCCCACCGCTGGCCGTCGGCCTGATCGTAGATTGATCCGTATTACCCCCGCGGATTTCACGCGGCATGGAGAGAGCGGGATGGATTCCGAGGCGCACGCCATTTTTCATCTGCTGAGGCATACCCGTGGCATCGTCATTCTCTTCGACGAGATTGATGATTTGTTGAGACGAAGAGAGTCCAAGAATCCTCTCGCTTTTATGGAACTGCTCACCCCATCCATGTTGAATCGACTCGCAGATTTGCGTGAAGCATGCCCAAGGCAAGAGATTTGTTTCATCTTCAGTACCAACTTTATTGAAAAAATTGATCCGGCGCTCCTGCGGAAAGGCAGGCTTGACGATCCGATTCCGGTCGTTTATCCGGATACTGAAAGCCGAGCTGCGACTATAGAGCGTAAGTTGCAATCTCTAAAGAGTAGGGCGCAAGAGTACAAAGGTTTGCCCGAGGCAGCTTGGCTGCAAGACGCAATTGGCAAATTGGAAGGATTGCGTGGCAACATTGTAGAAGGATCCAGATTTTGGCCCTGGAAGGAATTGGATAAATATATAGCCGGTTTGTGTGATGACCTTATTGATGATGCGAAAGCAAAAAGCCAGGAGCGCAATTTGGTTGATACCAAAAAAGGAACCAAGAACTTAGTGCTCGTCACCAACGGCAATCGGGAGCCGCTTTTTTCTGGCAGACAACACAGGGCTTCGCCCAAGATACCTATATACGATCCGGAGCGCCTAGCTGAAATCGAGAATTGCGGTGAACTGGAAAAAGAGATCCTTTACTACAGTTTTGCTGGATGGCCTACCCTGGAGACATATCGTCAAGGGTTCAACGAAGAGTTTGCAAAGTGGATTCCCGAAAATCCCAACGACAGAAGAGTTGTCACCCGGGGAGTCAATCTTTGGAATAATCAGGGACGATCGGGTTGCATAGAAAAAACGCGCAAGACAGAACCCAAGAAGGCAGCTTAGAAAAAGAAGACGAGGCTACTTCGGAAAGTAAGCTGAAGGTTGCGAGTTCAGCCTTCGAGGTGTTAAGCGCCTCGCTAATCCTTCTCCTCTTCATCCTCTTCTTTTTGCGCACCGGAGTGTCTCCCGATCCATCGATCCATAGTTCGTGCAATCTTGGCTTGCTGATCCGGTGGAACTAGAGGAGCTAGTTTGTCTGCCGCGGCCTGGCTTTCCTGCGATCCAAAACGGCCTCCAAGCTGAAACCAGAGGAAAGCCTCCTCTCGGTCAAGACCGCAGGTTGTGTCCTGATGAAGGCGGCCAAGTTCGTACATGGCCTGGGTTTGCCCGTTTTCGGCAGCCTTTTGATACCAGAACCGAGCTGCCTTGCAGTTGGGGGCGTTCTTGCCGGAGCGAGCATTCGCTTCGTTGTCATTTTTTGCAGGTCCATTTTTCGTCCCAGCCTGTGCCGCGTTGTTCCCATCTGTAGCAATCACAGCCGCGGAAACTTTAGCGGGGTGAGTCTGGATTGCGTTGCTTTCGCCTGCGTAGATTTGCGCGAGGCGAAGTTGTGCGCGTGGCTGGTTCTGCTGGGCGGCCTTGAGATACCATCGCTGCGCCTCGTTGGTGTTTTTCTGAGTGCCGTATCCCTTTTCGAGGGCCTCTGCGAGACGTAGCTGGGCTTCGGGTTCGCCCTGCAGAGCGGCTTTGCGATTCCAAAAGGCTGCTTGGCCTGCATCGGCCTGAGTGCCCAAGCCTCGGTGATAGATATAGGCCAGGTCGCGCTGGGCCTCGGGTTCGCCTTGCTCGGCGGCGCGTTTTTCCCAGAGCAGGGCTTGCGCGTAGTCCGCAGGAACCCCTCTGCCAAAAAGATAGATGCGCGCCAGTTCGTACTCCGCCGGAGCATATCCCTGGTTGGCGGCCAAAGAGAGCCAATGGATAGTCTCGGCCCGGCTGGGCGTTACATGGCGTCCCGTTTCATAGCACGACCCAAGGATGGTCTGCGCCGCCGCGTCATGAAGTTCCGCTTTTTTCTCCACGCTGGCAAACTTGCGCGCTTCGGTTGGGCATGAAGCCTTTTCGCGATCGCGATCTTTTTCGCACCACGCACAGTAAGGCACAAGCAGAGTCAGCGCCAGTATCAAAGATCTGCGCGCATTGCCCACTGAGCGGCTTGAGGCCGCCACATTGCGAGAGGACTGTAACGTCTTTTCTTGGAAAAAACTCATAAATGGTTAAGTCGCAGGCTGCGCACAACGCTTCGAGAGCCTTTACAAAAACAGGTGCCACGAAGGTTGCGACAGCGAGAATGAAAGATTACACAAGCAGAGCTGTGATTCGCTTGCGTTTTTACACAATCTTCATACTTCTGCGAATAATTGTTAACAGGTCATGTTTACTCTAGCGGATTTAGTTGAAACGGCTTGGCATGAGCAAGTTCGTGCCAGAAGTAGCTAACTCTGAACAAACAAGGGAGAGACATGATAAAAGCAAGAGTTCGCAAAGTGCTGGCCTTGACGGTGATCGTCCTGGCGAGCGCCAATCTGTTTGGCTGGTCGGCTGAGGGACATCAGGCCGTCGGCACAATCGCTCAGCAGTTGCTTACGCAGTCCGGACAATTTGGCCCGGTTCAGGCCATTCTCGGCAATTCGGGCCTGACCTTGGCCAATATTTCAACATGCGCGGATGAGGTTCGCGATTTTCAAAGTGGCGGCAGCACGCTCGATTCCAACTGCGCGATCGTGTTCCCCAACCCGAACTCGCCCAGCGGCACCGCGCCCTGGCACTTTATCGATATTCCGGTTCCATTGACCAATCCCAGCGCCACCGATCTCTCCACCGCCTGCGCCAACAATTGCGTGCTCACCCAGATCGCAAACTTTAGCCAAATCCTGGCGGACACCACGCAGTCCAACCAGGCTCGCCTGCAGGCCCTGGCTTTCCTGGTTCACTTCATCGGTGACGTTCATCAGCCCTTGCATTCCGCCACTCGCGGTAACGATGCTGGAGGCAACGCTGAACAGGTAATCATCAATGGAATGTCCACGAGTCTCCATCACTCCTGGGACGCGCCTCTGGTTTCGGAAATAGCCGCCGATCCAACCACCCTTGCCAACGCCCTTACCTCTGAGATTTCCGCGGCTCAGGCTGAAGCGCAGGTTACGCCGCAAACATGGGCGATTCAGGCGCATGCATTCGCCCAAAGCACCGCCTACAACGGCATTCCAGCCACGGGAACGACTACCGAGAGCACGGCTTATCAGAATGCCGCGGTTCCGGTAATTCGCCAGCAGATTGCCCGCGCTGGTGTCCGCCTTGCCCAAACGATCGCCACCGCGCTGGGTACCGCGACCCCAACCCCGACGCCGACTCCAACCCCAACTCCTACACCGGCTCCGACCCCCACCCCGACTCCGAAGCCGACGCCCACTCCGACACCGACACCTACTCCAACCCCCACTCCAACTCCGACACCCACGCCAAACCCAACTCCCACCCCCACCCCGAAGCCAACCCCCACTCCAACGCCAACTCCTACTCCGACTCCTGCACCAACGCCGGTTCCTACGCCTGTTGCAACTCCTACGCCAACCCCGGCGCCTGGCAATGGCACAAGTCAACTTCTTGGGAACCCTGGGTTTGAGAACGGGCCGGGCAATCCTTCGCCTTGGACGGTAACCACAACCGCTTCCAGCAACCGCGTCATTAATAGTTCGAGTGCCGAGCCGCCGCATTCAGGCACGTTCGACGCATGGCTTGACGGTCATGGAGCGACCACCACTGACACCGTGACGCAGCAGGTAAGCATTCCCTCCAACGCCACGGCGGCGTCCCTTAGCTTCTTCCTGCACATCGACACGGCTGAGACCAGCACGACCAGGGCCTTCGATACTCTCGCGGTGCAAATTAAGAATACGTCCGGCACGGTTCTATCGACCCTGGCTACTTTCTCGAACCTGAATGCGGCCAGCGGATATCAGCAGCAGACGTTCGATCTGAGTTCCTTTAAGGGACAAACGATTGAGATCTGCCTGCAGGGTAAGGAAGACTTTGAGCTGCAAACCTCGTTTGTGGTCGATGACTTCCAGTTGAACGTAACCGCGCCCTCCACTGGCGGAACAGGCGGAACGACCGGAGCCACGGAGCTTGTTGGAAATGGCGGATTCGAGTCTGGCGCGATGACGACCACGCCGTGGACGGTGACGAGCACTGCATCGCCATCCAGGGTCATCAACAACACTGGAACCGAACCGGCGCACTCCGGCAGCTTTGACGCATGGCTCGATGGACATGGAGCAAGCACCACGGACACGCTCCTGCAGCAGATCTCCATACCGTCCGGCGTGAACACCGCTACGTTAACCTTCTGGTTGCACGTCGATACCGCCGAGACCAGCACTACTCGGATGTTCGATACCTTGACGGTCTCGGTGCGTGATACCTCGGGGAATGTTCTCGCCACTCTGGCCACCTTCTCCAACCTGAATGCGGCTACCGGATATCAGCAACAATCCTTTGACCTTTCTCAGTTCAAAGGCCAGACCGTTCAGCTCTTCTTCGAAGGCGTGGAAGATTTTGAACTCCAAACTTCGTTTGTGATCGACGATGTTTCCGTGCAGGCGCAATAAGCCGATTCCTCGGGACTGAAAATAAACGGAGCTAAAATAAACGAAGCTGAAATAGACAAAGCTGAACTGGAAGGGCGTGGCCATAAGCCATGCCCTTCGCTTTCTTGGGCTCCTGTTTTCTATCCATGCCCGTCCTGGGCAACGGAAAAAGTGCCTCTGCAGAACCGCTTAAAACCATCGGGTGAGAGTTCATTACACTTGATTAATTTGCGTGTTTTCAAAACGCCCCAAAAATCAATGCGAAATGAGGGGATTCACGTTGTGCGCCACATGTGCTTGCTGCCCAAAGCCGCATTCTAAGCCTATCTGAGCCTGAATAGCTAATAAAACAGGGCTTGACATAACAGGCGAATCGTTCCCGAATATTAGAAGGAAAAATCGGCAAACCGCTTTCTTTTATTAGATCGCTGAACTCTCGGCATAATTCGGAAAAATGACGAAGAATTTGGTTTGCAGACACCATCGGGTCGGACTGCTGTTTGCTGAATGCCTGGCAGAGAAGAATGGCAGAGAAGATTTGTGTCCTTGTCCGGATAAACCATTTCGAAAATGATTAAGCCGATTCTCGGTGTATCTCGGAACCAAAATCGTCGTGCGATTCTTCTGTTCCTTCATCCACGATGTGGGATTCATCCGTCGCTATCGGCCTTTCCCGCGCATGATTTTCAGAGCGGCTCAAGACAAAATCGCTGGCTCGCGCTAAAATTCTCCCACCTTGCAATTGGGCGTCGATTTGAGTCGATTTGGTCCGATTCCATCGGCTGGCCCGCGCAAGCATCTCCGGAGGCCAAAGTGGACGATCTTCCCGATAAGAGTGCCTTGCCTGATAAGAGTGAAGTGCCTGACAAGAGTGGATTGAAAGACAAATCATCGCAATCCTCTTCCGAGTCCGGCGTTTCCCGTCGCGACTTTCTCAAGATATCCGGCGTTTCCGCCGCTGTGCCGCTGATCGCCAAAGCCGGAGCGCTGGCGGCAGAGGCCGAGGAAGTGCCTGCTCAGGGACCGGGTAAGGTTCCGATTACATTGAACATCAATGGCAAGCCGTATAACGCGCAGTTGGAGCCGCGGGTCACGTTGCTGAATGCGCTGCGTGATTCGTTTGAGCTCACTGGAGCGAAGCGTGTGTGTGATCGCGGCACCTGCGGCGCCTGCACGGTGCTGCTTGATGGTAAGGCGGTCTACTCCTGCTCGATACTGGCGATCGATGCTCAGTCCCACGCGATCAGCACGGTCGAGGGACTCGGCAGCCCCGAAAAGCTGCATCCGATTCAGGCGGCTTTTGTCGAGAATGACGCGCAGCAGTGCGGTTTCTGTACCTCTGGCTTTGTCATGGCGACCAAAGCATTCCTCGCCAAGCATCCGGAGCCGACTATGGAACAGATCAAGCACGGGATGGGCGGAAACCTCTGCCGTTGCGGAACCTATGCAGGCATGCGCCGCGCCATTGTGCAGGCGGCTCACACGATGAAGGGAGCTTGATCCATGGCAGACAATCAACCCGACTATAAATGGCCCGCGCCGGAAGAGCGGTCCCTATTGGGCAAGCGCATCTCGCGCGTTGACGGTCCTTTCAAAGTCTCGGGCCGCGCCAAGTATACCTATGACGTGCATCGGCCCGGAATGCTCTTCGGCAAGGTGGTTCGCTGTCCTTATCCGCACGCCAAAGTGGTGAGCGTGGATACTGCCGCCGCGGAGAAGCTGCCGGGTGTGAAGGCGGTTCATGTAGTGCAAGGTCCTGGCTCCGAGATCTTTTGGGCGGGAGACGACATTGCCGCGGTCGCCGCGATCGATGAGCAAATCGCAGCCGATGCGGCGCGCCTCATCAAAGTGGAGTACGAGCAGCTGCCGCACTTTGTCGACGATTTCGCCCGGCCGCAGAATGCTCCTGAGAACGACGCGCCTCTCAGCCCCCGTGATTTGCTCGGCTTGCTGGAGGATATGGAGGAGCCGGAAATCATCGAGCTTCTGCAGAAGCGTGGCATCGGCTTCGACGTAACTCCACAGATCATTCAAAGGCTCCATGACGAAGAGGTTGGGGACGATCTGATTAAAGCCGTTCAATCGGCGAAGAAGCGGGAAGCTCCAAAAGCCGCCACCAACTCGCCATATAAGAAGGATGCCGTGGCGGTAAAAGGCAAGCCGAAAGATGCATTCCAGCAGGCAGATGCGGTGGTAGAAGGAATGTATGGCTGCCCGGTGATTACCCATTGCTGCCTGGAAAGCCATGGCTCGATTGCCGAGTGGACCAGCGACGATCAGCTTTTTGTTCATATCTCGACGCAGAACGTCTCAGGCGTAGCGGGTGAGTACGCCAGGGCTCTGAACATTCCTCGCGGAAATGTAACCGTGCACCAGGATCACATCGGCGGCGGCTTCGGCAGCAAGTTCGGGGCGGATCGCTGGGGCATCTATACGGCGCAGCTCTCGAAGAAGGCCGGCGGTAAGCCGGTGCGCGTCATGCTGGAGCGTGACGCGGAACTTACCTTGGCTGGATGCCGTCCTTCGATTTGGGCGCAAGTCAAAGTGGCCGCCAAGAAAGATGGCACCTTGCTGGCCTGGGAGTCCGATTCGTGGAGCACCGGCGGCCCTGGCGGCGGTGGCGCTCCTCCAATGCCATACGTATTTAACTTCCCCAATCAGCGCAAGCAGCACACGGCGGTCGCCACCAATATCGGTCCGGCGCGCGCATGGCGTGCTCCGAACCATCCGCAAGGCTGCCTTGTGACCATGGGCGCCATTGAGGATCTGGCGGCCAAGTTGAACATGGACCCGCTGGACCTGTTTTTGAAAAACCTTAATATCACGGCCGCCGAGACCGATCCGTATCATCGTGCCGATACGTATCGCGAGGAGTTAAAGATCGCTGCGGAACTCATCGGGTGGAAGCAGAACTGGCGTCCGCGGGGAACTACACCGGGGCCGGTGAAGCGTGGTCTTGGCCTCTCAATTCATACCTGGGGCGGACGTGGACACGACAGCCAGTGTGCGCTCACCATCGGTCCCGATGGCTCCGTCGATATGAAGATGGCCACCCAGGACTTGGGCGTCGGTACACGCACAGCGATCATTATTATTGCCGCCGATACGCTGGGCCTGCCCATGGATCAGGTGCAGCTTGCCATCGGCGACAATCGCTATCCACCTTCCGGGCCTTCCGGCGGCAGCACCACCATTGGCGGCGTGAGTTCATCGGCCAGGCGCGCTTCGGTCGATGCCCTGTACCAGCTTTTCGAGAAGGCCGCGCCTG
>DATGIO010000185.1:0-28917 GCA_035295685.1 Candidatus Angelobacter sp. | reverse complement strand
GGCTGTGGATGGCCCTTTATTTGGCAGTCCACGAGTTTCGCGAACGCAGACGCGCCGAGGTGAATGCGCTGCGCTTTGAACTCGAAGCTCAGACAGCCCAATTGCGCGGCCTGCGCGAGCAACTAAATCCTCACTTTTTGTTCAACTGCTTGAATAGTCTGCGCGAAATGATTATCGAGAATCCTCAAAGCGCCCAGGCGATGGTCACCCAGCTTTCCCGGCTTCTGCGGTACTCCCTGCAATCGAACCATATCGAGTTGGTACCGCTGGCCGACGAACTGCAAGCTGTCCGGGACTATCTCGATCTGGAAGCCGTCCGTTATGAAGATCGTCTGCGCGTCCTTTGGAGCATCGATTGTCACGATACCTCCTTAGCCGTGCCGCCCATGCTGCTGCAAACCCTGGTGGAAAATGCTCTGAAGCACGGCATTGCCCGCCTGCCGGAAGGCGGCGAGATCGCGATCCGGATCACTGCCGGCGACGGTTCAAAGCTCACCATGGAAGTTGTCAATAGCGGCGAAATTGCAGAATCCCCCTCGGCCAATGGCATCGGCCTGCGCAATGCTCGGTCGCGACTGCAGCTTCTCTACGGTGACGGGGCAAAAATGATTCTCGAAAGTATGGCGGGACATCGGGTGCTTGCCTGTGTCACTTTACCGCTCACGTCTTCGCCTTACCTAACTTTGCCTCAAACACCTTCACCTGACGCAATATTGCCGGCAACGGAGGCGCGACTTGAGAGCTCTGCTGGTAGATGACGAACGGCTGGCCCGTGCCGGGCTACGCCGGCTGCTCGAAGCTCACGAGGACGTAATGATCGTCGGCGAGGCCGTAAATGCCGATGAGGCGGCCGAGCAGATTCGCAGATTACAGCCGGATGTCCTGTTTCTCGATGTCGAGATGCCTGGCCGCAGCGGCCTGGAACTGCTCGAAGAAATCGAGGATCTTCCCGCCGTGATCTTTACCACGGCCTATCAGGAATATGCCGTTCGCGCCTTTGAAGTGAGCGCGGTGGATTACCTTCTGAAGCCTATCGTTGCCGAGCGGCTGGCCACGGCCCTCGAAAAGCTGCGCAAGGCCTCGAAAACCAAAGACCTGGGTATTGGTCGGGATCAGAGGGTCTTCCTGCGGGATGGAGAGCGCTGTTGGATTATTGGGCTGGAAGAGATCCGCATGCTTGAATCGGAAGGCAACTACACTCGCGTCTACTTCGCGGAGAATCGGCCCTTGATTTACAAATCGCTGAACGCCTTGGAGGCGAGGCTTGATCCGGCGGTATTCTTCCGCGCCAGCCGGTCGCATATCGTGAACCTTCGCGACATCGAATCGCTGGCGCCACAACCCGACGGAGGCTTGATCGCCACGTTGACCGGCGGCCTCAAGATTGGCATCTCCCGGCGCCAATCCAGAAAGCTGCGCGAGGTCATGAGCCTGTAAGCGCAAGTAGTACTGTAAAGGCAAGGGCTGCTCGCCGACCTGTTGCCAGCCCTTACCCCTGTTTTTATGAAGGAACGCCAAATGAGGAACGCCGGAATATTGACGCCGTCCTAGCTCCCCACAAATTCCGTGGCTCCCTGTAACTTTGTGCCGCACCCCAGCGTAACATTCAGTACAAAGCCGCCGGCGCTGTTCGTGGTGATGCTTCCAGTGAATCGTCCGCTGGTGTTGCTTCCGAAATTCGGCACGCTGCTGGCGTAAGTTCCCGCCGTCAGGTTGAATGTCCAGACAAGATGAAATGCGGGCAAAATGCCGCTCGATGGGCTGCTTTGGGTAATGATCGCGGTCACGGCGGCCATGCTCTGTCCGTTGGCGGTCCATGTGCTTATCGTAATCGGCACACCTGTAATGGATGTTTGGCTGCCCGATGCAAAACCGGGAGGCGCGCATGCTCCGTCTCCACCCGGAATCGTCACGTCCATATTTCCCGGCTGAGAGGCATAGGACAGGCTGGAGAACAGGCAAAAGGCAGCAAGTACTACGAGAGGCATTCGAAGTTTATTAATCATCTTGATCTCCTGACAACGGGGGGCAATTATATGCAGAAGGGTGAGGATGGTGCGGCTCAAGGTACAATTTCGTGCCCATCGGAACGGCTCACGCTTTCTCGCGCAAAACGTTCGATCGAGGTTGGAGCCCATCTCCATTCCAATCCACAAAACTGGGTGATGGGACGGGACTTTAAACCGCGCCGTTCCTCATGCGATGTGGCCACTCGTCCTAATTCTCTTCCCATCCCTAGCAAAATGAAGATAATCGTCACTACGCAAGGTGACTGCAAATCCGGCATGGCCTGGCCCTATTCATCTAGGTCTGTTAAACCGGGGCCTATGAACCGGGCTTATTCAACCAGGAGATTTCATGGAACTGCGAATTGAGAAGCTTTCAAAGTGTTATCCAAACGGGACACGAGCCCTGAACGATGTTTCCCTGAGCATTCCTTTGGGTATGTTCGGCCTGCTCGGTCCAAATGGAGCGGGCAAATCGACCCTCATGCGTACCCTGGCAACCTTGCAGGAAGCCGACTCCGGTACAGCCCGTCTCGGCGATATGGATGTCCTGCGCCAAAAGGATGAAATACGGAAAATCCTGGGCTACCTTCCCCAGGAATTTGGGCTTTATCCAAGGGTCACCGCGGAAAATCTGCTCTCCCACTTCGCCACGCTCAAAGGAATTGGAAATCCCAAAGAGCGCCAGAACATCGTCCACTCGCTTCTGCGGCAGACCAACCTGTGGGAGCATCGCAACAAGGCGCTGGGCACTTATTCGGGTGGTATGAAGCAGCGCTTCGGCATCGCGCAAGCTCTATTGGGCAACCCCAAGCTCATCATTGTGGACGAACCGACCGCCGGCCTCGATCCTGAAGAGCGCGCTCGTTTTCATAACTTGCTGAGCGCGATCGGCGAACAGGTCATCGTGATTCTCTCCACCCACATCGTTTCTGACGTGAGCGACCTCTGCAGCAACATGGCCATCATCCATGAAGGCCGGGTCATGACTGCAGGGACCCCGGCCGCTCTGGTAGCGGAACTCGATGGCCGAATCTGGAAGCGCGCCATTCCATCCTCCGAAATCGACGCCCACCGCGAACGCTTTCAGGTAATTTCCATGCGGCGTTTTTCAGGACAAACGATGATTCACGTTTACAGCAACCAGCAGCCGGATTCGAGTTTCGAGCTGGTCTCTCCCGACCTGGAAGACCTCTATTTCGCAACCATCAAGGGATTCCTTTCGACGGCAGCCGCAACCGCGGCCAAGGTGAATTGACGATGATCGGAACAATTCTGCTGTTCGAATTGAAAAATCGCCTGGCGAGTTTTTCTACCTATCTTTATTTCGCGCTTTTTTTCGCCATAGCGTTCCTTTTCACCGTCGTCTCGGGTGGGGCGTTTCCGGCGCTGAACTTCGGCGCGGCGGCCGATGGAAAAGTGATGGTGAACTCGCCTTTTGCCCTCCACGGCATCATCAGCGGCCTGAGCTTTTTTGCCATCATGATTGTGGCTGCGGTAGCCGGGCAGGCCACCTATCAGGACGTAGACAACCGCAGTGAAGATTTTTTCTACACGGCACCCATCAGCAAACTTGATTATCTTGCGGGGCGGTTCTTGGGCGCGGTGGTTACCCTGTTGGCAATCCTGTCTTCCATCGGCATTGGGGCCTGGATTGGCGCGCACATGCCTTTTCTCGATCCAACCAAAGTCGGCCCCGATATGTTTGCCGCGTATGTGCAGCCCTACCTGAACATCGTCCTGCCGAATATTGTTATTTTTTCGGCGATCTTCTTTGCCCTGGCTACCTTGGGAAAGAAGATGCTCCCCGTCTATGCAGGCGGCATCCTGTTGTTGATCGGCTACCTCTTTGTCATCCAGATCCTCGCCGATCCTACTCGCAATTCCCTATTTACTCTGGTCGATCCATTTGGAAGAGCCGCAACCGGGCGTCTCACTCAATACTGGACACCTTTTGAACGCAATCATCAGTTGATTCCGCTTTCAGGCATTCTTTTGGAAAACCGGCTCGTATGGCTGGGCGTGGCCGTTGCCATGTTTGTCTTCACCTATTTCAGATTTTCCCGAGCTTACGGCTCTGCCAGTAGGGGAAAAAGAATTGTTGTCACGCAGGAGGCCTCCGGGACTTCTACGCAATCCCTACCGGTCGTCCATACGGTCTTTTCGACCGCAGCCTCATGGTCTCAGCTATTCAGCCTCACCTGGCTTCAGTTCATGGAGACGGTCAAGAATGTCTTCTTCTTCGTGATCTTGCTTGGGGGATTTCTGTTGGCGCTTTTCATTGCTACCAGCAACATCGACCCCTTGTCTTCGCCGCCATATCCGCTAACGTCCGTCATCTTGCAGGCGGTAATCGGAGGATTCGGACTATTTGTCCTGATCATTGTGATCTTTTATTCGGGGGAGTTGGTGTGGCGGGAACGCGACGCCAAGGTCAACCAGATTGTGGATGCGATGCCTGTGCAGCGATGGGTTTTGTTCAGCTCCAAGTTGGGCGCGCTCATGCTTGTCCAGGTACTGATTGCAGTCATCATGATGCTTTCAGCTCTTTCGGTGCAAATTGCCTCCGGGTACCACCGCTTTGAATTTGGCCTCTATTTCAAAGAACTCTTCGTGGTTCAAATGATTCCCTGGTGGATTCTGTGCGTCGTGGGTCTGCTGCTCCACACGTTGGTGAACCAGAAATTCATTGGCCATTTCGCCGTGATTCTGTATTACATCGTGCAAATTGCGACGGCCTTCGCCGGGTGGTCGAATTACCTCTATCGCTTCGGGGAGTTTCCCAACGGGGCTTACTCCGATATGAACGGCTTCGGCCCTTTCGTTGTGCCGCGCTTCTGGTTTGGGCTGTATTGGGTTTTAGCTGCGATCGTCCTGGCCGTCGTGACCGGTTTACTGTGGGTGCGCGGTGTCGATTCAGGCTTCAAACAGCGCCTGAGCCTTGCTCGGGAACGCCTCACTCCAGCTACTCTTGGGAGCCTCGCTCTGCTCGCTGCGCTGTTTCTCGCAACCGGCGCCTATATCTTCTACAACACCGAAATTCTCCATCATTATCGAACGGAGTACCAGCAGGCGGAGATTCCCGCGCAATATGAGCGGAAGTACCGTTCTTACCAAGATTTACCTCAGCCAAAGATCACTGATATCAGCGCAGCCATCGATCTCTATCCTGAAAAGCGCAGCGCCCATATCCAGGGAAGCTATTGGCTCCAGAATAAGACGGAGAAGCCTATCGATCGCGTAGCTCTGACGATGGCTCCCAGGTCCCAGTTCACGATCAAGGAACTTGCTTTCGAGGGAGGCCAGACTCCCGTTGTAGAAGACAAGGACCTTGGATTCTATGTCTATCGCCTCACGTCAGCGCTTCCTCCTGGACAAAAAGTCCAGCTCAAATTCACCTTTCAATTCGACAATCGGGGCTTCTCCAACTCCGATCCGAATGTGAACTTCGCCCAAAACGGAAGTTACGTGGACAATAACTATCTACCCGCAATCGGCTACTTGCCAGGGGAAGAATTGGGAGATGAAACCATTCGGCGGCGTCACGGTCTGGGCAAACCCAGGCACATGGCGACTCTTGAGGACGTAGCCGCTCGCCAGGACTATTTTCGCAGCGACAGCGACTGGGTAAACCTTGAAGCCACCGTCAGCACGTCTGCCGATCAGACTGCAATTCTTCCCGGATATCTGCAAAAGGAGTGGACCCAGGACGGGCGCCATTATTTCCATTACAAAATGGACGCCCCCATCGTCGATTTGTTTGCCCTCTCTTCCGCAAGATATGCGGTGCTCCGCGACCGTTGGAACGATGTAAACCTCGAGATCTATTACCATCCCGATCACCAGTTCAACGTCGACCACATGCGGCAAAGCATGAAGGAGACGCTCGATTATTGCTCCGCTCACTTCAGCCCCTATCAGTTTCACCAGCTGCGGATCATCGAAATTCCCCGTTATTATCCGTTTGCGATCTCCTTCGCCAATACCATCAATTTTTCCGAGGGTATCGGCTTCACCACCAAGGTTGAGCCTAAGAAAGTAGACTCAATCGACGTTCCCCTCTATATCACCGCCCATGAGATCGGCCACCAGTGGTGGGCGCACCAGGAGGCCCCTGCGGATGTGGAGGGCGCAGCCGCAGTGAGCGAGACCCTGGCGCAATACACTGCGCTCATGGTGATGCAGCACCACTACGGCGCGGAAAAGATGAAGAAATTCCTGCACCAGGAACTCACGCGATATCTGGTTCAGCGGACCCTGGAACACAACGAAGAAAGGCCGCTCTATCGCGTGGAAAGGCAGCCTTACGTTTACTACGAAAAGGGCGGCCTGGTGATGTACGCGCTGCAGGACTACATCGGAGAGGACAAAGTCGATCAGGCGCTCGCAGATTTCATGAAACAGTTCCGCTTCAAGGGCGCGCCTTACGCGACCTCGCAGGACTTGATCGAGCAGTTGCGGAAAGTAACGCCGCCGGAATATCAATCGCTCATCGACGACCTGTTCGAGCACATTACCTTCTATGAAAGCCGCGCGGTTTCCTCCACCTATAGCAAGCAGCCCGATGGAAGATATCGCGTCCATCTTGCAACTTCGTTCAAAAAGTACCAGTCCGATGGCTCCGGCGAGCAGAAGGATGCGCCGATCGGCGATTGGATCGACATCGGCGTGCTCGACGACCAGGGCCAGTTCCTTTATTTGAAGAAACACAAAATCGAGCGCGAGAACTCCGAATTTGACCTGGTTGTGGACAAACTTCCAGCGAAAGCCGGCATTGATCCACTCAATAAATTGATCGATCGCAAACCGGACGACAATCTGGTCAAGGTGACCCAGCAGTAAACGCAAGGCTTATCCCACCCAAGAAACATCGAAACGTTTGTAGGGCGGCATTCGCGTGCCGCCCTACGCGCTTTTGAGATCCCGCACATAAGGCAGAGCACCGGCGCACGTTAAGGGTCGACTTCGCTCGAAAAGTTGAACAGTTGGTTTTTTTCGGCTGGAGAGATTGCTATAGTAGCGTGTCTGAAACGCAAGGGAAAGGACGACCTCACCGTGCATACCACCTCCACAAGCACTCCGACCGGCGGCAGCTTTCTTTTTCGGGAGAACGCCCCGGAAGGTATCTTTATCCGGGAAGACATCAGCGAAGAGCAACAGTTGTTTGCCCGCACTGCGGAGCAGTTTATGCGCGAAGAGGTAATGCCCCATGCGGAAAAGCTCTACGCGCATGACTGGCCTGCAACCCGCCAATTGCTCGAACATGCCGGAAGTCTCGACCTGCTGAGAGCCGATATTCCCGAACAATATGGAGGGATGGGGCTGGACAAGATAAGCTCGGCGCTGATCTCGGAGCAAATGGCGCTCAACCCGTCGTTCGCGGCCACCTTCAGCGCACAGACCGGAATCGGCACGTTGCCGATCGTCTATTTTGGGACTCCCGAGCAGCGCGCCAAATACCTGCCTCGACTCGCCAGTGGAAAGTTGGTAACCGCGTTTTGCCTGACTGAACCGGACTCCGGCTCCGACGCCCTGGCCGCCAAGACCAAAGCCACGCTCTCTCCCGATGGACGCCACTACATCCTGCGGGGCCAGAAGATGTGGATCACAAACGGCGGCCTGGCCGATCTCTTGATCGTTTTCGCCAAAGTGGATGGGGACAAGTTCACCGCCTTTATCGTGGAGCGCGGCCCAGGTGTGGTCAGCGGACATGACGAGAAGAAGCTAGGTCTTGATGGCAGCTCCACCACAGCCATCACGCTGGAAGATTGCGCGGTGCCCGTGGAGAATCTGCTCGGTGAAATCGGCCGAGGGCATGTGGTCGCCTTCAACACATTGAACTTCGGACGCCTGAAGCTTGGCAATCGCAACATCAGCCTTGCCAAGATGGCGCTGAACTATGCGGTAGCCTATGCTCTGGAACGCCGCCAGTTTGGGCGCTCCATCTCTAGCTTCGGTCTCATCAAGAAGAAACTTGCCGAAATGGCGGTGCGCTGCTTCGTTGGAGATGCCATTACCTTCCGGACTGTGGGCATGGTTGATCGGGCGCTGGAAGCAGTGGACCAGGGCGTTCCGATGCAGGTCATGAAGATCATCGAGCAGTTTGCGGTTGAGTGCTCCATCATTAAAGTCTGGACCAGCGAGACGCTTGGCTACGTTGCCGACGAAGGACTACAGGTCTTCGGTGGGTACGGATACTCCCGCGACTATCCCATGGAGCGAATCGTGCGCGACTCGCGTATTACCCGCATCTATGAAGGCACCAATGAAATCAATCGCATGGTCATTACCAATCGCCTGTTGAAAGCCGCTGCGGAAGACTTTCGGGAAATTCTGCAAAGCGGCGCTAACGGCGATGCCCGCCATTCTGCATCCTCGAGTAGCGGAGCGTCTGGCACGGGCTTGGAACAGCGGCTCGCAGACGCAAAGGAGACCGGAATCGCCGCGCTTCGCGCCATTGCCAGCGGCCGAGGCGAAGAGTTGAAAGCGCAACAAGAAGTCCTTGCTTTCGTAGCGGACATCCTGATCGATACCTATACGACCGAATCGGTCTACTTGCGTACCGCGAAGCTCGCAGGCCGTCACGGTGCCGAGGCCGCCAAACTGCCCCTTGCCATTGCCTCGCTCTATGCGTCTGACGCCGCCGATCGCATCATCGTGAACGCCCGAAACCTCGCCGGTATGCTCAACATTCATGGCGCAGGGGCCAAGATATGGGAGTCGGCTCAGCGGCTCTCATCGCTGCCTCCGATCGACACCGCAGCTTTACGTCAGGATATTGCCGAAGCGGTCTTGTCGGCGCGTCGTTATCCTTGGTAGGACGATGGTGGGCGATTTTGCCGGAATTGCCCACCGCTTGATCTTTAAATATCTTTAAATCCCTCGATCTTTAATCCTAAAATCCTACGATCTTTAAATCCTTTGGGTTCTCACCGAGGCCCGCGAGTAGGGCCTGTGCACGAGCTGATATCGGGTGTTTACTCTGTTATAATTTTGCGCATGAAAACATGGCTTGCACGTCCTATTGCTGTTGTTTTGATGTTCTTTGTCTTCATCGTCCAGACTTGGGCCACCTGCGGCGGAGGCGGCGGCGGCGGTATGGGCGGCATGAAGAGTAGCGGTGGAAATTCGAGCACCGGAATGCCCGACACACAGACCTATCCTGTGCCGTGGAAGCTCATTAAACCTGAGGATCCGCCTCTCACCTCTGGCCTCGCCGTATACTGGTTCCCTTCCTCGCAAACCGAGATCGATAAATCCAGTCTGCGTAACTCGCGTACGCTTTCCCTTTACGCCCAGCAATGCGTGACCATGGGCATCGTCGATTTCCGTACTGCCCTCGGGCAAAAGTTCATCTCTGGTGGGGATAAGACCCCTGTGGCCGTTGTCGCACAGGCTGATGGAAAGCTGATCGCCAAGGTAGAGAATAAAGATGGCTTTTTGCAGGTAGAAGCCGTGGAAAAAGCGCTTCAGACAGAAATCAAGCAGCGCGAAGAGACCATTAAGAACAAGATTAAGGAAGCCAAAGATAACGTCAAAGCCGGCGATAAAGATGGTGCCATTAGCCTGCTTCGTGGCGTTGTCGATGAAAAGTGCCTTTTCCCAAGCAGAGCGAAAGACGCGGCCAAAGAGCTAAAGAAACTTGGTGTGGAAGTTGGCCAGATCTCCGATGGACCGATCTTCGATCCTTCCCGGAGTAAGCAGATTGAGGCGACCATGGAGCGCGGCCTCAAAGCCGAGCTTGACGCAAAATATACGGATGCTGAAAAGCTCTACGCTCAGGCTCACCACATGGACCCGGCCGATGCAACGCCGATGCGCTATCTTGGCGAACTGTACCGCCATCACCTCGGAGATTGGGAGAAGGCTCGCAAGGTGTTTGACGAGATCCTGGCTATGCAAGCCGATCCTATCTCTCGCGCCGTGGCCCTGCATGGTCTTGGCAAGATGACCATTCACGAAGGCGAGTTCAAGAAGGGCTTGGCGCTGATGGAAAGCTCCACCAAAGAGTATCCTTTGGCCCTGGCATATCGCAATCTGGCGGTCTACTGGAACTCCGAGGGTGACGGTGCCAAAGCCGATCACTATGTTCAGCTGGCGCTGGCTCTCGATCCGCACGATCCTTACAACCTGATCTTTGCAGCCGCCTCCATGGGGCCGGATCACGCTGCCGAAGCGTTGAAGATCGCCAAAGACAATGAAGCTCTATTGCCTGCTTCGTATAATCTGGCGGCCATCTACGCTCAGTTGGGACAAAAAGACAAAGCCATCGAGCTGCTGAAGCGCCATTTCTTTGAATATGAGCGGTATCAGTCGGTTCGCAGCAAAGAGATGATGGAAGCACGCGTGGATGCGGTCTTTTCCTCGTTGTTCAAAGATCCTACGTTCATCGCCCTTACTGCCGGAGCGGATGGACGCCTGCCACTGCCCGCCGGTTACGGAATGGGTGTGCGGCAAGGCGGAACTCGATAAGCGTCTCCGCGCAAATAAGCACGTAAAATGAAGTTAGGGACGGCACGGTTTCTCCACCGTGCCGTTTTTTTCTGCCGTCGCCCCTTCTTTGCTGAAGGATTCTTTTATCGGATTTACAGGAAGATAATGCTATATTCGGAACAAATCCCAATCATTCCTTCATGAGAGAAACGAGTCATGCCTGAAGCACCGCCAGTGCAGAAGACGCAGGAATTTCCTTGTCCCTCCTGCTCGGCCAAGATGGTCTTTGATCCTCAATCGGGACAGATGAAGTGCCCATACTGTGGCTCCCTGCAAGCCATTCAACCAGACCAAACCGATGTCCAGCGGCACTCGCTCGAAGAGGTCCTAAGTGGCCAGAAGAGCCGCACGCAAACCATCGGCGAGGGCGCGCTCCAGGCCAATTGCGCCAGTTGTGGCGGGGCGGTCGTGTTCGTGCCGCCGGAGGTCGCCGGGGCATGCTCTTTTTGCGGATCGGCAATCGTGGCGGAACCCAAGGCCGCCGATCCCCTGGTGGCGCCCGATGGTGTTTTGCCCGCCAGCGTCCCCAAAGCGGACGCGCAGGCATCCGTTCAACAATGGCTAAGCAGCCGCTGGTTTGCTCCAAATTCGTTAAAGAAAATTGCACGTCAGGAAGGAATTTCCGGAGTCTATCTTCCCTTCTGGACCTACGACTCCAATACGCAAAGCAGCTATGTCGGGGAGCGCGGCGAGTATTACTACGAGACCGAGTATTACGAGGAGACGGACGACGACGGAAACCGGGTGACCCGCTCGCGCGAGGTTCAGCGCACTGCGTGGTATCCTGCCGCCGGACAAGTGGCGCGCAGGTTCGACGATGTCCTGGTTCCCGCCACCCGTACAGTCAATGAGCACCGGCTCAATAAGCTTCAGCCCTGGAACCTCGGCGCCACGCGCTTATATGAACCTGCGTTTCTGGCAGGGTTTAAGGCGCAACGATACCAGGTCGAACTGGCGGATGGCTTCACTGAGGCACAGGCCCGAATGCGGTCGGCCATCGAATCCGATGTGCGTCAGGATATTGGCGGTGACGAACAGCGCATCGTGAACCTTAATGTTTCCTACTCCAATAACACCTTCCGCCACTTGCTCCTGCCGGTTTGGATCGGCGCCTACCGCTTTCAGCAGAAAGCCTATCAGGTCATTGTGAATGCGCAGACCGCCGAGGTGCAGGGAGAGCGCCCCTACAGCGTCGTCAAGATTGGGCTGCTGGTTCTTGCCATCATCCTATTGCTGATCTTGTTCTCCATGATGTCCGGTTCACCCCACCGCCGTTTTTCCGATTTGCATCCCATTGCTCCACCATCCACCTTCAGCCGAAACGTTGATCTTTGCGACTGGGGCAGCGAAGATTTGCCGACGAGCCGAGATTTGTGGACGAACGAGACTTCTCAGGAAGACGCTGCGCAGACGGAAGGCTCTTCCCGGACTCAGACCGCAAAGACTTTTTCCGCTACATCGCACTACATGGAACTTCAAGCCGGTTTGCTGACTGCGGGCTCTTATAATATCGACCGGACTTGCTTCCTTCGGGGTCCAGATAGGAAAGGTCGAGAGCATGGAAAAGAATCCGAAAAAGCTGGTGTTGAATCAGGAGACGATCAGGACGTTGACGCAGGATGACATTCACAAGGTCATTGGGGGATTCGCCAACAGTCATGACGTGTCCTGTCTCATGACCCCTTGCATCTGCCCCAGCATACCGCGGACAGTTTGCCACTGCACATTCTAGGTAAACTTCCAGAGAGGTTAGGGGATGTAGCCAGTCGGCTGCATCCCTTTCTTTGCGATTTGTGCTTGCGGAAATTTTTCCAATTCTGTCAATTTTGCAATTCTGAAGCAGTTACGCTTCACCCGGCTTCTGCGTAAAATCGGCTTTCGGATAACAACGCCAAATAACGGCCAACAACGACGTAATCGCCCTGGGGGAGATTCATTGCATAGTTTCTCATCGAAGAAGCATTCCTGCTGGTTTGGTAACGATCCCGATCCATTGGCGCGGATGCGCTTGCTCTGCTTCCCTCATGCGGGAGGAACCGCGGCACCGTATTACTCGTGGCAAGCGCACTTTCCCTCAGAAATTCAGGTGTGCCCTGTAGAGTTGCCGGGCCGGGGTGGAAGAATCGGCGAACCTATTCCGGAGAGCCTGTTGAAACTCGTGACCCGGCTGCTGGAAGAGTCCGCTCCGTATTTTGACCGGCCGATCGCGTTTTTTGGACATAGCCTCGGCGCCTTCGCTGGATTTGAGCTGGCAAAAACGATGCTGCGCTGGAAGCTGCCCGCTCCTAAGAAGCTCTTTGTCTCGGCCTGCCGCGCACCGCAAATTGCTCGCACGGACGATCCGATTCATCATCTCGAAGATCGGGAATTCATTCGTGAAATGGCCAAGATGAATGGAACACCGAATGAAGTTCTGAAACACGAAGAGCTCCTGAGCGTCCTGCTGCCGGCACTAAAAGGGGATTTCCGCTTGGCGGAGACCTACGAATATGCGCCGGCGCAGCCGCTGCCATGCGCCATCTTTGCATTCGGCGGCAATGAAGATGAATCGGTAAGCCGGGGAGACCTGGTGGCCTGGCATTCGCAAACCACAGGAGCGTTCAACCTGCACATGCTCCCGGGGACGCATTTCTTCCTTGAGCGCCAAGGCTCCAAAGTAGCGAAGCTGGTGGCCGATGCGCTTGCCTAATGCAGGCGCAGGCTACCAGCTTCCACTTGCAGAAAGATTTGATTTCTAGGAAACGATCTATGCCACTGAATTTACATCCAGGCTGGCCCAAGCCTGCTGGATGGCACGGAGATAATTCTGGTAGTGCTCTTTTGCCTGCTGCTGAGACGCCGTAGTGGATTCCTGGGCTTTTCCGAGGAAAGCGGAGTTCGCCTCGTTGGTGCGGCGTAAACCGTCTTCTTGAAGTCCTCTGGCGGTGTCGGCGAAGTTGCGGTATGCCTGCTCCGCTTCCTGTTGCGGTTGTTCTTTCGTGGCCGCGGATTGCACAGCCTTAGAGTATTGCTGGTAAGCCTCTGCATAGCGCTTGTTCACATCCTGCTGCACGCCCGAGACCGCCTTGGCCAATTCCCGATAGGCTTCTTCGAGTTGCTTTCGTCCGTTCGCGCACGATTCATGAGAAGCTTGCACCAAATGGTTGTACGCTTCGCCGTACTGCCCCGCTAATCCCTGGAGAGGTGAGGAAGTTTTTTCGGCTTCAGTTTTGCTGGGTGGATTCATCCGCGGCTCCTTCGCTTTCGCTTTGCGTACTTCACCGGATCCCTTGCTTACCCCGCCGGATTTTCCGGATTTTCGCATAAGTAGTTTTACAGGAGCATTCCAACACAACCGAGCTTTACGCGCAATTCAATTTACAACATTTTCACGTTGTAAACATGCGTGCGGCGACAAATTACGTGAAGCGTAGTTTCACATCGGCATCGTTCAACACACATTAGAATTCTCCCATCAATATTTTGCAGAAATGGTTTCTTCCACGAACGTCGTTTCCAGTTAGAGATCGTACCTTAGAAAGAATTTTGTGGGTACGCTATTTCGAATTCAGCGAGCGTATTAAAATACTGAGTTACTTTCATAGCATCACTGCTACGTCTCCGGTGGTATTGCAATTCAACATGTCCAGCCAGTCCATAATTGCTAATTAAACGACTGCTTATTGAACGACTGATCGTTGAACCCGTCTCAGCATTTTCGTAGGAAAGTCTCGCAGGAAATTGTTATGTTGCACACCAGTGAGTGCTCTTTGCAGAGCCACATTCTCGGGCTATTCTCCAGATCTTCTGGCAACGAAGGATCTGCAAGCATCGACGGGTCTTCCAGCGTCGAATCCCGGTATGCTGCGTTGCGCGAGCGCCTGCTGGGTGCTCTCGCCTCCCGGCGCGGCGGGCGGTGGGCGGACAATTGGATGGGCAGTGAACCGGAGTACATGGCCCCTTCTTTTCAAGATCCCTCTTCGCCGGATTTGGTTCCACCAGCTTTGGATCTACAGGATTTGAATACCTATACGGAATTTCTGTGCAAGACCGTAATTCCTGGCTCACCCGACCTTGCGTCGCCGCTGTTCATGGGACACATGACCGGCCCACTTCCCTATTTTGCGAGCCTCATCAGCGAATTAATCGTACTTCTCAATCAAAATCTGGTGAAAGTAGAAGCATCGCCCGCGCTCACATCCCTGGAGCTCGAGACGATCGCAAGCCTGCACCAATTGGTCTATCGGCAGAGCCCCCGATACTATCGCGAGTCCCTGGCGGATGCTGAAAGTAGTTTGGGTTTAGTTACCCTTGGCGGTACACTCGGCAATCTCACAGCTCTATGGATTGCCCGTAATCTTTGCTTTGGGCCAAGCCGCGATTTTCCTGGCGTCGAAGCGGCGGGAGTAGCGCGGGCTCTTGACCACTACGGATGCGGCAACGCGGTCATCGTGGGCTCCAAGCTGATGCATTACTCCATTGCCAAAGCGGCATCGCTGCTCGGTTTCGGCTCTGAGAATGCACGTTTGCTGCCCGTAGATTCAGCGAACCGCCTGGACATGGTGGCGCTGCAAGACTGTATTTCCGACTGTGCCGCGCGCAACACGCGGATTGTTGCTGTGGTGGGAGTGGCTGGGACTACCGAGTGCGGGAGTATTGATCCACTTGAAGAGATTGCGGAAATTGCGGCAAAGCACCAAATCTTTTTCCATGTAGACGGCGCCTGGGGCGGCCCGCTTTTATTCTCTGCACGGCAGCGGTCGCGTCTGGCGGGCATCGAAAAGGCGGATTCCGTGGTGCTGGATGGCCATAAGCAAATGTATCTTCCCATCGCCGTGAGTGCCCTGTTGTTGCGCGATCCGCATGCCGCCAAAGTCATCGAGAAACACAGCCGTTACATGCTGCAGGAAGGCTCCGGCGATTTGGGAAGGCGATCCCTGGAAGGCTCGCGCAATGGAGCCGCATTGTTCTTTCATGCGGGGCTGAACCTGATCGGAGAGCAAGGCTATGCCTTCCTGGTGGAAGAGAACCTGCGTAAAGCGCAGATCATGGCCGATCTGATCCGGAGCCGCCCGGAGTTTGAAATTCTGGTTGCGCCGGAAACCAGCATCCTTCTGTTCAGAGGTTTGCCGGCCGCCTTGCGTCACCGGAAAGGGCATTCGTTTTCCGTCGCGGAGAATGCCGATATCAACTGCTTCAATGAGCGTTTGCAGAAGCGCCAGTCGCGAGAACGGCGTACCTTTGTTTCGCGCACGACCCTTGATCTGCTTCCCATTGATGTGCCGTCCATCGCGGCCCGTATACCGCTGGTGGCCCTGCGAGCCGTCATTACCAATCCCCTTCTGGAAGAACATCACATGCACACTGTCCTCGACGATCTAGCCCACATCATGGTGTCGCTAGAAAACGAGAAAGAAGAGAACCAGAAAGAAGAGAACGAGCAGCGGAAAGAAACAGCCATCTACGCCCAATCCATCGAAAGCCACAATGGAAGTACCGCGGCCATGGGGAGAAGTGGCGCATGAGCGAGAGCGTACCTGCCATCGCCGATCCATCCCTGGAAAAACGCCGTGAGCTTGCGGCGCGGCTCAAGCAACGCCAGAGCGAGCGCACCCACCGGCCAACGAAACTAGCGCCCATGTCGTTTGCGCAGCAGCGGCTTTGGTTCTTCGATCAGCTTGCTCCCGGCACTCCCATGTATAACGTGCCCTCGGGCTACCGCCTGCGAACTCCCCTGGACCTCGCGGTATTGGCGCGGACCTTGAATGAGATCGTGCGCCGCCATGAATCGCTGCGCACAACCTTCGGAACGCAGAACGGCGTCCCCATGCAGATGATTCACTCTGAGCTGGTGCTGGAGCTGCCGGTTGAAGATCTGCGAGCGATCCCTGAAACGGAAAGGGAGCGTGAAGCCTTAAGGCTGGCAACCGAAGAAGGTCAGATGCCTTTCAACTTGCGGACCGGGCCGCTTATTCGCAGCAAACTGTTGCGCCTGGGAGAGCAGGATTATCTGTTTCTGCTTACGCTCCATCACATTGTGAGCGATGGCTGGTCCATGGGGCTGCTGTTCCGGGAACTCAACCTCATTTATCCGGAGTTCCTGATGGGGCGGCCTTCCCCGTTCCCCGACTTGCAAATCCAATACGCGGATTTTGCCGAATGGCAGAAAAAGTCGCTCCAGGGAGAGCTGCTGGAAAAGCAGCTAACCTTCTGGAAATCGCGGCTGGCCGGGCTTACCCCCTTGGAGCTTCCCGCCGACCGCCCTCGTCCCGCTGTCACCAGCTTTCGCGGCGGCGAACTGGCCATCCATCTTGATGAAGACTTGGTCGGGCCTCTGCGCCGGATCGGCGCGGAACATGGCGCAACTCTCTTCATGACATTGCTGGCCGCCTTTCAACTGCTGCTCCATCGCTATACCGGCCAGGAAGACATTGCTGTAGGCTCTCCAGTGGCAAACCGCAACCGCGCGGAAATCGAAGTGCTGATCGGCTTCTTCGTAAACTCGCTCGTCATGCGGACCTCGTTTGCGGCGAACCCTTCCTTCTCCCAATTGCTGGCGTTGGTGAAAGACGTGGCGGTGGAAGCTTATGCGAACCAGGATCTTCCCTTTGAAATGCTGGTGGATGAATTGCGCCCCGAGCGCGATCTGAGCAGAAATCCGTTGTTTGAAGTCATGTTCCAGTTAGTCACGGTGCCCGAAGACCAGCCTCGCGAACAGAACACAGCGCCCTCGGTCAGGCTTCAGATTGGCACCGCAATGTTCGACCTCAATTTGAACCTGTTCGAGACCGAGGGGAACGGTATCTCCGGATTTATCGAGTACAGCACGGACCTGTTCGATGCAGACCGCATCGCCAGATTGTCAGGACACTTCCAGGCACTGCTGCAATCCCTTGCTGCGAATCCCCGCCAAACCATAGCCGAAGCGGTCCTTCTGACTCCCGCCGAGCGGCGGCGAATCCTGACCGAATGCAACGCTACCCAAACGGCTTTTCCGAACCAATTGGCTGTTCCCATGTTTGAGGCCTGGGCGGAAAAGCAACCCGAAGCTCCGGCGGTCTTGTTTGCCTCCGAAACACTCAGTTATTCCGCGCTCAATCGGAAAGCCAACCAGCTTGCCCGGTGGCTCTTGTCGGAAGAAATGGGAGTAGAAGCAGAATTAGCGGAAGCAAAAGTAAAGATCAAGCGCGGCGACGTCGTGGCCATTTGCCTGGAACGTTCTCCAGAGTTTGTCGCGGCGTGCTTGGCGGTTGTGAAAGCAGGAGCAGCCTATCTGCCGCTCGATCCGGCCTTGCCTCGCGAACGTCTGGCGTTTGTGATGGCGGATTCACAGGCTGCCGCGGTGATCACCTCCGCGGAATTTGCGAATGTTTTTTCGGCGGCGGGCGATGGAAAAAGAGAACGGATCGAAGTAGGCGCTGAATTGATTCCACTTGATTTATTGAGGCATCAAAACGATCGCCTAAAAATCAATGGGAAATCAAGTGTACGAGTGGTCTACGTGGATAGGCAGGCGGAAGAAATAGCTCGGGAGAGCGCGGAAAACCTTGCAGTTCCGCTCGAAGCCGGGGATCTGGCTGACGACCTGGCTTATGTGATCTACACCTCTGGATCTACCGGTCAGCCGAAGGGGACGGAGATTCGGCATGGAAGCCTTGCCAACCTCGTACATTGGCACGCAAAGCATTTTGAGGTGACTCCACGCGACCGCGGCGGGTTGCTCTCGGGGTTAGGATTCGACGCTTCCGTGTGGGAACTCTGGTCCACGCTGGCATTGGGCGCGAGCCTGCAGATTGCGGATAACGAGACCCGGTTCTCGGCTGGCTCCCTGCCACAGTGGATCGAAGCGCACGGAGTAACCATTTGTCTTGTTCCCCCACCCATTTTTGAAATGGTGATTGAAGGACCATGGAGCGCGGACTGCCGCGTTCGCGCCTTGGTAACCGGCGGCGACAAACTCCATCGCGGTGTTCCGAAGGATTTGCCGTTCCGGGTCTTTAATTTGTATGGCCCTACCGAATACTGCGTCATTGCCACCTACGCCGAGGTTCCGGACCGCGAAACGGAAGGAATACCTCCCATCGGACGGCCAATCGCCAACACAGAAGCCTTTGTCGTGGATTCTCGCGGGCAATTGGCGCCTGCGGGCATCAGCGGCGAACTCTGGCTGAGTGGAGCGGGTCTTGCGCGTGGTTATCGCAATGGCGAAGCCATAACTAAGGAAAGGTTCGTAGCGCATCCGGTCACGCCAGGAAAACTTGCCTACAGAACCGGAGACATCGTGCGCTACCGGTCTGACGGAACGCTCGAATTTATCGGCCGTAACGACAGGCAAGTCAAAATTCGCGGCTTCAGAATTGAACTTGGCGAGATCGAAGCCGCAATCCTGTCTCTTCCGAGCGTGAAGAGTTGCGCCGTCACGGTACGCGACGATTCCAGAGGCGAGAAGCGCGTGGCCGCATACATCGTTCCGAGCCAAACGCCCTTCGATCTGGCAGCTCTGCGGGAGGCGCTTCGCGAGAAGATTCCAGCGTATATGGTTCCGGCGCACCTGGCCGTTCTCGATGTGCTGCCTCTCACGGTAAACGGCAAGGTCGATTTCGCGGCCCTCCCGCCGCTTGCCGACCGGGAGCAGAAAGGTTATGCGCCGCCTCTCAGTGCCATGGAGCTGAAGATCGCCGCCATCTGGCAGGAAGAACTCAAGATCGATCGCGTGGGTATTGACGAGAATTTCTTCGATCTCGGAGGAAACTCGCTGACCCTGGTGCGGGTACACAGTCGGCTGAAGCAGGATGATCCGGAAGCCAATATTTCGGTCATCGATTTATTCCGCCACCCAACCATCCGCACGCTGGCGGAGTTCCTTACCTCGAAGAGCGCCACCGGCGGCGGTGTAAGCCAGGCACAGGAACAGGGAGCACGACTGCGCGAGGCTCTCGCCGCACGCAATGCAAGTAGGAGACCCCATGAGCCTAGCTGATTCAGGCACAGCCATCGCTGTAGTAGGCATGAGCGGAAGATTTCCCGGCGCACGCAACCTGGAGCAATTTTGGGAGAACCTGTGCGGGGGCGTCGAATCCATTCGCAACTTTAGACCCGAAGAACTCACGGCGGCGGGCATCGGCCCTGAACTGCAAGCCAAGCCTGAGTTTGTGAATGCGGGCGCCCCGCTCGATGATGCTGAGATGTTCGATGCCGCTTTTTTCGGCGTCAGTGCGCGTGAGGCCCAGGCGCTCGATCCGCAAAGGCGGGTGTTCCTGGAGTGTGCATGGCACGCCCTGGAAGATGCGGCCTGCGTTCCGGAGTCGGCGAATTTTCCTATCAGCGTCTTTGCCGGGACGAGTGCCAGCACCTATCTCTATCGCCTGTATTCCGATCGGGCCCTGGTGGCTGCCGTGGGCGGATTCCAAGTGATGATTGGCAACGACAAAGATCATCTGGCTACACAGCTCGCCTATAAGCTGAATCTGAAAGGACCGGCGGTAACGGTCCAGACGGCATGCTCTACATCACTGGTTGCGGTGGCGCTCGCCTGCCAGTCGCTGTTGATCCAGGAGTGCGACCTGGCGGTGGCGGGCGGTACATCCATCAACTTTCCCCAGCAGTCAGGCTATTTCTTTGAGAGTGGCGGCATTCTTTCTCCCGATGGCCATTGCCGCCCGTTCGACGAACATGCCATGGGGACTCTGCCTGGCAACGGCACCGGGGTGGTGGTGCTGAAACGCATGGCCGATGCCCTCCGCGATGGCGACCGGATTCGCGCAGTAATCCTTGGCTCGGCCATCAACAATGACGGAGCGGGAAAAGTAGGCTACACCGCCCCCAGTGCCGACGGCCAGGCCGCAGTCGTGGCTACCGCCCTGGCGCTCGCCAACGTTTCGGCGGATACCATCAGCTACCTTGAGGCGCATGGCACCGGCACTCCCCTTGGGGACCCCATCGAGATAGCCGCGCTCACGCAAGCATTCCGGGCAGACACCCATCGAAGCAGCTTCTGCGCCATCGGTTCGGTCAAGAGCAACATCGGGCACCTGGACGCCGCCGCCGGAATTGCCGGATTCATCAAGACCGTTCTGTGCCTGGAGAACAAACAGATTCCGCCATCGCTTAATTTCAGCAAGCCCAACCCCGTGATTCCGTTCAAGAGCAGCCCGTTCTATGTACAGGGCGAGTTGGCGGAATGGAAGAACGGAAGTGGACCACGGCGCGCAGGCATCAGTTCGTTCGGCATTGGCGGTACGAACGCTCATGCGGTGCTGCAAGAGGCGCCTGCTGCGGGAGCTTCCGGCCCATCGCGGAAGCTGCAATTGCTGCCCATCTCCGCGCGCACGGGGCCGGCGCTCGACCAAGCCGCTGTTAACCTGCTGGACAACTTGAGGAGCCACCCGCTGCGTCCGCTTGCGGATGTGGCATTTACGCTGGCGACGGGCAGGCGTGGCTTTGCCCAACGGCGCTACCTGCTCGCGGGAACCACCGAGCAGGCGATTCGCCAGCTTCAGGATGCACAGGGACTACGCACCGCCGAAGCTGAGAACAATTCGCAAGTCGCCTTTCTCTTTCCCGGACAAGGATCGCAGTATGCGGGTATGGGCAAGGAGCTTTATGAGGAAGAATCGGGCTTCCGTGCTGAAGTGGACCGCTGCGCGGAGATTCTGCTGCGGCGTGCTCACTTCGACATACGCGATGAGCTTTTTGGGGCGGATGCGGCCCCGGAAGTTGCGCCAGAAGCTGCAAACGACCGTTTGCGTGAGACCAGAATTGCACAGCCGGCGCTCTTCACCATCGAGTACGCGCTTGCCCGGCTGCTGATCTCCTGGGGAATCGTACCCAAAGCCATGCTTGGACACAGCCTTGGCGAGTACGTCGCTGCGTGTCTCGCAGGAGTCTTTTCTTTACCCGATGCTCTGGCGGTGGTGGCGGAGCGCGGAAAACTCATGCAGGAAACGGCGCGAGGAGCAATGCTCGCCGCTTCCCTTTCCGAATCCGAGGCGCTGCAATTGCTAAGTTCTAGGCCCTCTATTTCGCTGGCTGCGGTGAATGGTTCCTCGCAATGCGTGTTTTCGGGAGACGCCGCCGCGATTGCTGAATTGGAGCAGATCCTCATCGGGCAAAACGCGCTGACCTCACGCATTCCCACATCTCACGCATTTCACTCCGCCTCCATGGATCCGGTACTGGAAGAGTTCCGCAAGGTGTTGAAGAGCGTAGCCATGAAGCCGCCGTCCATTCCTTATGTTTCCAACCTCACGGGAAAATGGCAAACCGATGCGGCCACAGATCCGAACTACTGGGTCCAGCATCTGCGGCAGACCGTGCGCTTCGCGGACGGCGCCGCGGAGCTTTGCCAAAATAAATTTCGCATTCAGGTGGAAGTCGGGCCGGGGCACGCGCTTGGCGCGCTGCTGCGGCCCCTGTTGCGGGAGGCCGGAGCCGGTGCCGCGATCCCGGCCATGCGCGATAAAAAAGAGATTGCCTCCGATGCTGAGTGCCTCACAAGAGCCCTCGGAGAAATATGGCTCGGTGGCGGAGCGATCTCCTGGAATAACTATTACGCGAAGGAACAGCGGCAAAGGGTTGCGCTACCTGGATATCCTTTTGAACACAAGCGCTATGACGTTGAAGTCTCGACCACCCCGGCGCCGCAAGTGTTTGGCAAGAATCCCGATATTGGAGCATGGTTCTACCTGCCTTCATGGCGGCAAACTCCCCCCGCGATTGCCGGTGACCTTACTGGCCCCTTCGCGATTTTTAGCGATGGCTTGGGACTCGGGGAGTCCATTGCTGCAAAGTTGCGCGAAGCGAATTGCGAAGTCGTCACGGTAGAGATCGGGGAGCAGTTTCAGCGTTACAGCGAACAAAGGTTTGCTGTTCGCCCGAACTCAGTGGCCGATCACGCGGAGCTGCTGCGAAGTCTCTCGGCTGAGGGCAAGCTTCCTCAAAGATTCCTTCACTTGTGGAACATTAGCGATTCGGCTGCCGCTGTAGGTGTGGGCTTCGAGAGCCTGCATTGCTTCGCGCAAGCTTTGTGCGCGTACTCCGATCCCATGGATGTTCTGGTGGTGTCGAACCATCTGCAATCGGTCACTGGCGATGAGGCGGTTCATGCGGAGAAGGCGGCCATTCTCGGCATCTGCCGTGTTCTGCCTCTGGAGCGCATGAACATTCGCTGCCGCAGCCTCGACGTAAGCTGGCCCAGTGAAGGCGTCGTCGCACAAGTGATTGCCGAATTGGCTCATCAGGGCTTCGAGGCGCTCGTTGCCTACCGTGGCCGCAGGCGCTGGGTCGAGACCGTGGAATATGCGCCTTTAGCGGCGGCAGAGCCTCCTTTGCGGAAGCACGGCGTTTATCTGATTACCGGCGGCTTCGGCGGCATTGGTCTTGCCCTGGCCGAGCACCTTGCAACCGAATATCAGGCGCGCCTGGTTTTGGTGGGCAGGAATCTGCCGAAAGAAGATTCACCGGTTTGGCCGCGGCTTCAAGCCATGGAAGAAGCCGGGGCGGAGGTAATGGCTTGCCCAGCCGACATTTGCGACGAAAACAAGATGAGAGCGTCGCTTCAGGAATTTCATACGAGATTCGGTCCCTTGCACGGCGTGATTCACTCCGCCGGTGTGGCGGGCGGCGGAGTAATTGAGATCAAGGAGAAAGAAATCGCAGACCGGGTACTCGCGCCGAAAGTAAAGGGAACACTCGTCTTGCACGAGCTATTGAAAGACGAGCCTCTGGACTTTTTTGTTTGCTGTTCCTCTTTAGCAGCGCTGCTCGGCGGAGCGGGCCAAGCCGACTATTGCGGCGCAAATAGTTTTCTCGATGCGTATGCCCACCGGGAAGCCCACCGCTCAGGCCGGATCACTGTTTCAATGAACTGGGACACTTGGTCGGAAGCGGGTATGGCGGTGGAAACAGCCGTCCCCTCTGGCATGGAGGCCTTGCGTGCGGAGGCGCTGAGGAACGGCATCCTCTCCGCTGAGGGCGTGGCTGCATTTCGGCGGGCGCTGGCGGCACGCCTGCCGCAGATTTGCATCTCGACCCTGCCGCTTGCTCTGCGGATCGAACAAAACCGCATCCTTCTCTCCGGCAATGGGGCCGAAAGTCAGTCGACTCCCGCTATGGAACAGAATCGCCATGCGCGGCCCGAAATGCGCAGTCCGTTTGTTGCCCCGTCCACGGATGTGGAGCGGTCGCTGGCATCGATTTGGGAAACGCTGCTGGGCATCGACGGTGTGGGTGTTCACGACCACTTCCTCGAGTTGGGCGGGCATTCCCTGTTAGCAATCCAACTCGTCTCACGCATTCGCTCCGCCTTCGGCGTGGAAGCCACCGTGCGCGAGATTTTTGAATCGCCCACGATTGCGGGGCTGGCCAGCCTGATTGAGCGCAGAGTCAACGAAAGTGAAGAACTGGCGCGCCTTCTCGGTGACCTTGAAGGGATGAGCGATGCGGAAGTCAAGGCGCAACTCCATGAAGGAGGAGAGTAATTTTGTCCCCCACAACACAAACGGGAGCCGCTCCCGCAGAACTCTCTCCCGATAAGAAAGCCGCTCTGGCGAAGTTGCTGCACAAGAACAGCCCACAGGATTCCGGCAAGAATATTCCCAAACGGGAGACCGAGGGCAGCGCCCCGCTTTCTTACGCGCAGCAGAGGCTCTGGTTTTTCGATCAGCTCATGCCGGGAGCATCGGTCTACAACTTGTCGATGCCGTTGCCGCTTAAGTTGAGCTTGAACTTGCCGGTGTTGCAGCGGGCCCTCAATGAGATCATGCGGCGGCATGAAGTTCTGCGGACGAGCTTTATCGACATCGATGGCCGTCCGGTGCAGGTTGTCGAGCCAAGCCTGCCCGCCCCGCTATCGTTTCACGACCTGCGCACTCATCCGGAAAAGGAAGCGGAGTTGCGGAGGCTCGCGGCGGAAGAGGCCACGCTGCCGTTCGATCTCAAGAAAGCCCCGCTCATTCGCACCCGCGTGGTGCAAATGGAAGAGGAAGACTATATCTTGCTGCTGACTATGCACCACATCATTTCCGATGCGTGGTCGATCAATATCTTCGTTCAGGAATTGAATGCCTTTTATGGCGCATACCTGATGGGGCAGCCGTCTCCGCTGCCCGAACTGCCCCTGCAATATTCGGATTTTGCCGTATGGCAGCGGAACTGGCTGCAAGGCAAAACCCTGGAAGACCAGCTTGGCTACTGGAAGCAGCAGCTTGCCGGACTTGAAACATGCACCCTTCCGACGGATCTTCCCCGGCCAAGGGTCTCTACGTTCCGGGGCGCTTCCTATCACGTTCGGATGGATAGCAATACCGGGCACAAGGTAAGAAAGATCAGTGCCGATCTTGAGGCCACGCCCTTCATGACCCAGCTTACGGTCTTGAAGATTCTTGTGCACCGTTACACGGCGCAGGACGACATTGTGATCGGCTCTCCCACCTCAAACCGGAACCGCCGCGAAATCGAGCCGCTGATCGGCTTCTTCGTAAATTCCATGGTGATGCGCGCCAACCTCGAAGGCAATCCCACCTTTACAGAGGCGGTTGCCCGAGTTCGCGATTGTGCGTTAGGGGCCTACTGCAACCAGGATCTTCCCTTTGAAATGCTGGTGGAGACGCTGCAACCGGAGCGAGACCTCAGTCGAAATCCCCTTTTTCAGATCATGTTTCAGGTCTTGGTTGCCACGGGCGATGTGAATATGGCGCACCGCAACAATTCCGTCTTCGACCTTACCCTGACCTTGTGGGACATGCCAGACGGAATCGCTGGAAACTTCGAGTACAACACCGACCTTTTCGAGCCGTCTACTATCGAGCGTCTGGCGCAGCGCTATTGCACGATGCTGGAAGCCGTGATCAACGATCCCGGTCTTGCGATTGGGGATATCGAACTGCTTTCAGAAGCTGAATTGCAGCAGGTCTTGCGGGACTGGAATAGTCTCAAAACCGAATATCCGGAAGACCTGGGTATTCCCCAGTTGATCGACGAGCAAGCGCGATTGCACCCTTCGAAGCCGGCCGTGGTAGTTGGAGAGGAGTCGCTGACGTACGGAGATTTGTGCAGACGCGCCAACCAACTTGCCCGTTATCTCCAATTTTTGGGTGTCGCTGCTGAAACGTTTGTAGGGATTAGCCTTGCCCCTTCGATAGATGCGATCGTTGCGATTCTTGCAGTCTTGAAAGCGGGAGCGGCCTATGTTCCGCTCGATCCCACGTATCCCAGCGAGCGCCTTTCTTTCTTGTTGGAAGACTGCAACCCCGTTCTAGTAATTACCCGTGAAGTTCTCCTTCCTCGTCTGCCCGCGCTTGCGGCGCGAACGGTGTTGCTCGATCGCGACTCGGAAGCCATCGCGGCCTTCAGTGGCGAGGGCCCCATTGCGTATCCGGCGGTGAACGCGAACCTCGCCTATCTGATTTACACTTCCGGATCGACCGGCAAGCCTAAAGGCGTGTGCATTTCCCGCCGCTCTCTTCTTCATTCCACCCGTGCGAGATTGGCCTATTACCCTGCACCCGTGCAGCGCTTCCTTCTGGTTTCTCCCCTTTCGTTCGATAGTTCGATCGTAGGAATTTTCTGGACTCTCTGTTCTGGCGGCGCGCTTCACATCGCCAGCCGCGAAACGATCGGTGATCCAAGAGCGCTCTCCGCCGAGATTGTCCGGAGCCGGATTACCCATATTGTTGCGGTGCCTTCTCTCTATTTCGCGCTACTGGATTCATTCGATGTTGTGGGCCTTGATCTCAAGGTCGTGATCGTTGCTGGTGAAGCATCCAAGGCCGAAATGGTGAAGCGCCATTTTGCCCTTCTGCCAGGCGTGCAACTTGTAAATGAGTATGGGCCCACTGAGGCCGCCGTCTGGTCAACCGTGTACCAGTGCCCCTCCGAGGTTTCCGCGAACACCCACACCACCGCGAACGCTCCAATCAACGCTCTAATCAACACTCTAATCAACGACCCATTCATTGGACGTCCCATACCGAACACCAAGGTCTATGTCGTCGATCGCAACCAGCGCCCGGTCCCCGTGGGCGTCTACGGCGAGCTTTGGATCGCGGGCGCGGGTGTGGCGCGAGGATATTTGAACCGTCCGGATCTTACGGCGGAGCGCTTCGTTCCCAATCCATTCGAGCCAGGAGGAGAGCGGGTCTACAGGAGCGGCGATATAGTGCGATACCGGCCTGATGGAAACCTGGAGTTTGCCGGACGCGTCGACCACCAGGTGAAGATCCGAGGCGTTCGCATTGAGCTGGGCGAGATCGAGTCCTGCCTTGCCGGCCATCCGGCGATTGCGGAGTGCGCGGCATTTACATGGAACCGGGGAGGCGATACTCACCTTGCCGTCTGCGCGGTTGCCCGAGGCGAGCGCCCACCAGAAGAAGACTTGCTTGGCTTTCTCCGGCGTCGTCTCCCAGAGTACATGACGCCCCCCGGGATCATTTGGCTCGATAAATTGCCCCGCAACGAGCACGGGAAATTGAACCGCCGTGCATTGACCGGAGAAATGGCGCAGGCCGCCGCTCACGAAGAATATGTGGCGCCGCGAAGCACCGCGGAGGCCGCCATTGCGCGGCTTTATGGCGAGGTGTTGGGCATCGCTCCTCCGGGCATTCACGATAATTTCTTTCGCTTGGGAGGCCATTCCCTGCTCGCAACCCAGCTTCTCTCCCGAGTGAACCGAACGTTTCTCCTTGAACTGCCGCTGCGCTTGATGTTTCAAGCCGTTACCGTAGCAGCGCTGGCAGATGCGGTGGAACAGCAACTATTGGATGAAATTGCCGCGCTTTCCGACGATGAGGTGTTGCGCCAGGTGAGCGACAAGGCCAACGCTTCCTAGGAGTCCGCCATTTATGAGCAATACTGTTGCGCGCCTTGCGGCGCTTTCTCCCGAACGACGGAAACTGTTTGAGCAGCGCCTGCGCGGCTCTTCCCTGCCCATGATTCCCAAGCACGCCACGCGCGATCATCTTCCACTTTCATTTGCGCAGCAGCGGCTGTGGTTTCTCGACCAACTGGTTCCCGGCAATCCTTTCTATAACATTCCCGGCGCGCTCAAGTTGGTGTTTCCGCTGAACGTGGATGTATTCCGCCGTTGCCTCAACGAGATTGTGCGGCGACACGAATCGCTGCGAACCACCTTTGCCATGGCGGAGGGCGTTCCCGTGCAGATCATCGCACCGGAACTGATTCTTGATTTGCCCGTAACCGACCTGCGCCACTTGCCCCAGAACCTTCGTGACGCGGAGGCATTGCGGTATGCCACCGAAGAGGCGCGCATGCCCTTCGATCTGGGCAAAGGTCCGCTCATCCGCAGCAAGCTGTTGCAACTGGATACGCACGAGTACGTCTTTCTCCTCACCATCCACCATATCGTTTCCGATGGCTGGTCCATGGGAATCTTCTTTCAGGAATTGGACCTTCTCTACGCCGCCTTTGCCACGGGCCAGCCTTCGCCTTTGCGGGAACTTCCCATCCAATATGCCGATTTTGCCCTATGGCAGCGGGAATGGATGCAGGGCGAGGTGCTGGAGAAACAGCTTTCGTACTGGCAGGGCCAACTCGAAGGAATCCCAACGCTCGATTTGCCGACCGACCATGCACGGCCTTCCATGCCGACGTTTCGCGGCGATACCTGCCCCTTTACGGCTCCGTTGGAATTGATGCAGAGGCTCAAGGACCTGAGTGGCGAATGCGATGCGACTCTGTTCATGACATTGATTGCGGCATTCCACGCCTTGCTGCATCGCTATACCGGTCAGGATGTCATCGCCGTGGGCTCCCCGGTGGCCAACCGCAATCGGCCCGACATCGAAGGGCTCATCGGGTTTTTTGTGAACTCGCTCATCCTCAGAGCCGACTTTGATACCAACCCCTCGTTCCGCTCGCTGCTGGTCCAGGTGCGGCAAACCGCGATCGGGGCTTACGCCAATCAGGATCTTCCATTTGAGATGCTGGTGGAGCAGTTGCAGCCGGAGCGAGACCTCAGCCGTAACCCGCTGTTTCAGGTAATTTTTCAGTTGATGAATGCCCCCACGCTCGCTGGGCAGGCGGCGCCTGCGTCAACCACCCCTGCCATGAACGTGCAGGTGGGAACATCTAAATTCGATTTGAATATCACGATGTTCGAAGCCGCCGATGGGCTCGTCGGATCCTTCGAGTTCAACACAGACTTGTTCGATCTTTCCACAATCCAGAGGCTCGTGGCGCATTACCAGATCCTGCTCGAAAGCGTTGCCGCGAATCCCGACAGGCATGTTGCGGAAGTTTCCATCCTCACCCCGGAAGAACGCCGCCGGATACTGGTCGATTGGAACGCGACCCAGGCGGTTTATCCAGCGGAGCGTAGCCTTGCCGAACTCTTTGAAGAACAAGCAGCCAAATGGCCGCAGTCGGTAGCGGTAAGTTATGGGCAGCGCGAACTGAACTACTCGGAACTGAATGCCAAGGCGAA
>DATGIO010000184.1:0-24436 GCA_035295685.1 Candidatus Angelobacter sp. | reverse complement strand
CCAGAATGTGAAATCCTCCGCCGGAGGCACCATGGAGCGTCAAATCGAGATCAACGGGAGTGCTGCCCATTCCATTCAAGAGGATTCTGCCTGGTTTTGCGGTCTCGGAGCGCCGCTTGCCTCTATCTAGCGGAACACTGCGGCCATTGATCGTGGCTGAGGTGATATATGTTTGCCGATCGAATACCAATTCCATCACATCAGCGCCTCTTTTCGATGTGACCATGAGGTGTACTTTGCGGGCGTCGCCCTGCACTTCATCGGATTTTGTCTCTACGAATGGCGCTTCCAAAGACACAAGGGGAGCAGTAGTCGTGTAAACAGGGCCATTCCGGCGGAAATAGAGATATCCTGAAAAGCATTCCGAAGGAGCTTCGTGCTTTGTAGCTGATGCGGGAAAGAATTGCGATGTCCATGCATCGAGCGTCGAATTAGAGCTGATCCAGGTTGTGGAATGATCGTCGGCGTTGAATCCATAGATCAGGCTATCCGGCCTTGGATGTTCCGCGCTCCAATGACTCATCCCTGCTCCAATCGCGAGGCAGGCAATGCTGGCCAGCAAGAGCGGAATTGCAACCGCACGCCATCGACCTTGTGGCATGGCAATATCCAGCACCGTGCCGGCCGAGACCAAAAACAATCCGATCAGTACAGCGGTCACAACAACCAGGATTGTTCCAAGACCGATAAAAACATAGACCAGATAGAGGAGTGGAGCGCAGAGCAGGACCATGGCTGCCGCTCCGGGAACGCCGCACCAGAATGTCAAGTTGGGCGATCCGGAACCAAGATTGGCCACTACAGAACCAAGGATCAGGACGAGCAAAGGCCAGAACAGTAGGTAACTTCCTGCCGGCAGAGCGATGGTCATTCCCCAGGTGACGGCGCATAAGAGGATCAGACCGGCAAGAGACATTTCATCGGTCTCAAATCGTTTACGAAGGAAGGAGAAGATGCAGCCGCCGATGGCGCACCCTAAAAGCGACAGGCCTATGAGCAGCAGGCTGTTCCCCATGGAATCGCCGGTTGGCCTTCTGGTTCTAAGCACCGCTTCCAAGCCCATCCATACCGCGGCAAGAACTCCGGAAATGGCTGCAAGCAAAGCAAGAGCCGGAAGCAAAGCCAACAGCAATCGGCCCAACCGGGCCTTTCCCCGCCGCACACTCAGGCCAATAGCGAGAACGAGAAGCAGGGTAGCGAAGATCTGTAAAGGAAGAGCCCAGCTTTCCGGATAGCTCACCAACATGGTTCCAAACGAGTCGAAGAAGATGCTGTCGCCATGTTTTGCCCGCAAGGCGTTCATATCAGCTTGGCCGAAGTGTCTGGTAAGGGCGAGCGCGTACGAGCCATGATGTTGCAACGAGGATTGGCTCAGGTTTTCAGGCGTGTCGAGCGGCGCATGATAGGCGTCAAGGTTGTTCCCAAACGCGAAATTTAATGCAGGTACGCCAGAGGGCCGAAAAACCGTGAGGTCGGTATCATTTGGAAGGGTTTTGTAGAGCGCGTATGCCAACGAAGAGCCGGCTGGATAGCTTGTAACCTCTTGCACCGAGCCGATAAGCGGCCGATTGCCGTCGGACGTTTCAAAGAGCAGGGAAGGGCCTTGGTTTCCCCGGCCCTCAAAATTCATCACCAGCCCAATGTCTTTCATCCAGGGATGCGAGGCTACAAACGATTCTGCGCCCAGAAGACCGGCCTCTTCGCCGTCGCTGAACATCACAATCAGGTCGTTTTTCAGAGGAGAACTCGCCCGAAGCGCCCGAAGCGTCTCGAGAATTGCAGCCACCCCCGCGCCGTCATCGCCTGCTCCGGGAGCGCGGTAAACGGAGTCATAATGGGCGAGCAGCAGGACTGCGCGGGTGTTGGCGGTCCCAGGAATCCGCCCGAGAATATCTTGCACGCTTCCGGCAATTACCAAACTAAAGGCAACGTCAACTCCCGTTCCTGAAAATACTTTCGGCTCCATGCCCAGCGTAGAGAGCTGTTCAAGGAGGTACTGGCGGACCGAGGCATTGGCTGGTGTGCCTATTGGATGAGGGCGGCGCGCAATCACGCGCACATGGCTCATGGCGCGCTCTGCCGAAAATTCTTGAGGCGGCGCGGATGCAGGCACAGGATCCGGCGGGTGCAATGCGAGGATCGCCATTGCCGCCAGCAGAATGAGGAATCCCCAGGTGAGTAGCGCGTTGGTTATGCTTGCAGGTCTATCGCCGGATGAGGGCAGAGCTGCCTGTGAGGACATGGGAGTGCAGTATACAAGAAGGGTGCTCAAGAACTTTGAAGCACCCTTCCTCGATGGTTTTCGGTCCGATTCTCGTTCCGATCCCTACTGAATCTGAATGACCGAGCCGACCGAGGGCACGCCATTGCCGTTCACGATAAATACGGCGTAGAAGCCGGGAGGAGCGAGATTTGCATTTGCCGGTGCAGTTACATTGAGCGCGCCGGGAGTTTGCTGGAAAGCAAGTCTCTGGAAGCTTTGGCCATTATTGAATCCGTGTGTGGAAGCAGAAAGTCTCATCAGCGCAATCGAGGTGATCCCTGCCGCGTCCGGTGTGTTGATGGTGAAAGTGCCGCCGTAGGCGACCTGGCTGGGAGCGGAGTTGATGACCGGCCGGGCGCCGTGGAACAAGTAGGGCGGGGAGTAGATTTCGGCATTTAGCTCGGGAGCGGTTCCGGCGCGGCCACTGCCGGCGACCAGAACGCGTCCATCGAGCAGTAGGACGGCTGTCGAGTGGTAGAGCCTTCCTGTCTGTTCGGGGGCCAAGGTTGTCCAACTCTGGGTTGCAGCCGACCAAAGCTCTGCGGGCAAGACGGCGTTGCCGTAGTTTTCGCCGTCAAGCGTGGTTTCTCCTCCGGTGGCCACAATGGAGCCATCGGGAAGCAATGTAAGGTTGTGGTAGGCCCTGGGGAAGTTCATGGAGGGCGTCTGTTGCCATTTCGGGACAGCCTGGGTCATATCGAGGACGAAGGTAACCGGCTGTGCAGGGACATTACCCATTCCTGGCACGGAGCCTGTTCCAGATTTCATTAGTTTGCCCGGCTGGTACATGACGGCGGAGTGCCCATCCACTACGTTCTCGTCGATTACCGTCCATTGCATGGTGTTCAGGTCAAGCGCTTCGGTTGTAGCGGCAGCGCTGACCGATCCCGCCTCCAGAACCCTCCCGTCGGGAAGAACAAACATGAAGGGGTAGAGAGGTAGCGTCAATGGCGCATTCGGATAGGCCGTCCAGGTATTGGCGTTGGGATCGTAAATCTCCGGCGTCGGAACCGGGCAGGTTTCGCATCGATCCGAACCGGAAACGGAGAGCACCCTCCCATCGGGCAAGGTGGTCAGCGTTGGATACCAGCGTGGGAAGTTCATGGGAGCCACGGGCGTCCAGAGCCTGGTTACGGGGTCGTAGATGTCGGTATTGCGTATGCCCACTCCCCAATCCGCATGCCCACCCGCAGTCAACATGCGGCCATCCGCAAGGACTGTTTGGCCGTTGCAGAACATATTGCTGGCGGTGTTGGGGATTCCCGTGAAAGCGCCGGTCGAAGGATTCCAGAGAGTCGCCGAGTTGCCTCCGTCGGCGGGCGGGCCGTCCCATGAGACGACTTCCCCGGTTTTCATGACAGCGAGATTGATCGCGACAATTGGCCAGCTAAAGGGAGCGGTCCACTGGCCAGCGCCGGTCGGGTCGTACGTATTGGAGACCGTAATCGTAACCGGCGACGAAGCCGCCACGTTCCCACTGGCGTCTCTGGCCACGGCAGTCAATGTATGGGGGCCATTGACCGCATTGGCGGTGGTCCAGGGGATTGAATAGGGGGCGGCCACGAGTTCGCTGCCCAGCGGTGTGCCATCGAGCATGAACTGAACGCCCACAACGCCCACATTGTCTGTGGCGGTGGCCGACACAGTCGTAACGCCGGAAACGGTGCTCGCGGCCGATGGAGAGGCAATGGCGATCACCGGAGGAACGGTATCCGCGGGAATGGTCGTTACCAGAACGTCGTCAAACTGGATGTGCTGATCGCTGACATCGAGGGCAACTCCACCGGCAGTCAGCGTTGTATCTGTTGCCTGGAGCACAGCAGGCCCATCGAGAAGCACCGTAATCTGCGATCCATTGAAGATCATTTGCAGGGTGTGAAATGCATCCGGATTGATGTACGGAACGTTGGCTTGGGCAACAAGCTGGAGCCCGGCGGAATCGATGCTCCATCCTCCTGTGCGGTAGAGCTTGATTTGCGATGAAGCAGGTAACAGCCATGTTTCGTAGGCTGTACCCGTGGTGAGATTGACACGTCCGCGCAAGCCGCCTGGATAGTTGGTGACGTTGAAGATCTGGAATCGGGCTTGCACCGAATAGTCCGTCCAGGAAGCGGAACCCGCGTAGATCTGGGTATGGCCACTCCCGTTATATTCAGCCACGTCGTTGACTGCGTTCCAGTTGCCGAACAATCCGATGGGAGAAGGCAGCCACAGCGAGAGCGACGCAAGGTTGAAACTATCGGCAAAGAGGATGGTCGCAGGGTCGAGATACTGGTAGCCATTGGACATGGTGGCGGACCCCGTCGAGTTGTTCGCTACCACGTCAGCCAAGCCGATGCTTCCAGGAGGAATACTCACAGTCATTTGGCTTCCATCCTGCAAGGCGCTCACGAAGTTGGCTGTCGCGCCGCCGATGGAGACTGTCGTCAGGGCGCTCAGGTTGTGTCCCATTAAGTCGGCACGAGTTCCGCCGTTGGAACTCCCGGAGGACGGGCTGATGCGCTCTACGATGGGGGGCGCAAAGCTAACCGTCACGGTGACATTTGCAGAAAGCGCCCCGTAAACGACCGTGACAACCGCACTGCCATTGGTCCCCGCACTCACCACACCGGCGGCATTGACGCCTACCATGGTGGAATTACTTGAGCTGTAGTCAGATGCGCTGGTCACATCTGTAGACGTGCCATCGGAATATCTGGCGGCTACCGCAAGCGGTTGCTGTGCTCCTGGAAATCCCAGGCTAAAGCTGCTGGGGGAAACCGAGATTCCGGTGAGAGTTGGTAAAGCGACGGTCACGGTGATATTCACGGCGGTCGCGGTATTACCTGCCGCGTCTCGTGCCCGCGCCGAAAGAACGTGGGTCCCATTGCCGCTAGCTGCCGTATTCCAATTCACGGTATAGGGAGGTGCGAGCACTTCTGCCCCGAGGGCGACTCCATCCAGCAGGAACTGGACGCCCGCCACTGCTCCATCATCGGAAGCCGAAGCCGCGACCGCGACCGTTCCTGCGACCGTTGCTCCCGGCGAAGGAGACGTGATCGCAACCGTTGGCGGCGTGGTGTCGACTGCGCCTTGCGTCACCAGCACATCGTCGAACTGAATATGCTGGTCGCTTACGTCCAGCGCGATCGCGCCCATCGCCAGTGTGCTATCGGTCGCCTGAATCGCAACTGTTCCATCGTAAGTGACGGTAATCTGCGGCCCATTGAAGCTCAGCGCCAGCCGATGGAACACACCAGCAGCCATGTTGTTTACTGTGGCCTGCTGCAAGAGCACGAGTCCGGGGGAATCGATGCTCCACCCGCCTGTACGGAACAGTTTGATTTGCGAACTGCCGGGGTAGAGCCACGCGGTATAGGCCACGCCTGTACTCAAATTGACGCGGCCACGCAAGCCTCCAGGATAGTTGTTCCCGCTAAAAAGCTGGAACTTGGTTTCGACGGTGTAGTTGGCCCATGCCGAAGATCCGGCGTAAATTTGGGTATGGCCGCCGCCGTTGTAGTCCGCTACGTCTCCGGTCGCGCTCCAGTTCGCGAGAAAGCCAAGGGGAGAAGCGGTCCAGTTGGAGAGTGTGCCGCTATTGAAATCGTCTGCAAATAAAAGGAGCGATGGATCGATATAGGAATAACCACCCGGTAAAGTCGATTGCCCGACGCTGCTGCTTGCGACGACATCCACGCCGCCAATCGCGCCCGCTGGAATCTTTACAGTGGCCCGGCTGCCATCGGGCAGGGCGCTCAGCAAAGGTGCGCTCTGGCCTCCAATGGTGACGGTGACTCCCGAAAGATTGCTGCCAATCAAGTCCATCTGTCCGCCGCCGTTTGTGCTTCCCGAGGTAGCGCTGATTCTAGTGATGGAAGGCGGGCCGCCAGCGGTATTGGAAACGGTAATGGTGACGTTGGCAGCGGTTGCGGTGTTACCGGCGGCGTCGCGGGCGCGGGCCGAAAGGGTATGTGCGCCGTTGCTCGTGGTGGTTGAATTCCAGCTCAGCGTGTAAGGCGCAACCGTTATTTCCGATCCGAGGGCCGCTCCATCCAGCAGGAACTGGACACCCGCTACAGCAACGTCATCGGAGGCGGAGGCCGCTATGGTAGTGCTTCCGGAGATCGTTGCGCCGGAAGCGGGAGCAGAAAGGGCAACCGTAGGTGGAGTTGTATCCGGGAGCGCCTGGGTGACGAGCACGTCGTCGAACTGAATATGCTGATTGCTCACGTCGAGGGCGATGGCGCCGACGCTCAAGGCGGTATCGGTCGTTTGAATGACCGTTGTGCCGTCGTAGGTAACTGCGATCTGCGATCCGCTAAAGCTCAGGGCCAGGCGATGAAACACGCCCGCCGCCATGTTGTTTACCGTCACCTGTTGCAGGACAGCCAGGCCGCCCGAGTCGATGTCCCATCCTCCGGTGCGAAATAGCTTGATCTGTGAGCTACCGGGATAGAGCCACGCGGCATAGGCCATTCCAGTGTTCAGATTCACGCGGCCGCGCAGTCCTCCAGGATAGTTGCTGCCGCTGAACAGTTGGAACTTGGTTTCGACTGTGTAATCGGTCCAGCCCGACGATCCGGCGTAGATTTGCGTATGGCCGCCGCCGTTATAATCCGCGGCGTCTCCGGAGGCGCTCCAGTTTCCGAAAAATCCAAGCGGCGAAGCTGTCCAATTCCCTAGGCTTGCAGAGTTGAAGTCATCGGCAAAGAGAATGGTGGCCGGATTCAGATAGGTGTAAGCGCCGGACAGGGCGGTTGCGCCTACGATCACATCGGCAGCACCGGCAGCGCCCGCCGGAACCGTGACCGTGATCCGCGATCCATCGGTTTGCGATGAAACCACCGGAGCGCTTACACCGCCGACGGTCACACTCATGCTTCCGCTGAGGCCGGAGCCAAGGATATCCAGCGATCCTCCCCCTGCGGTTGTTCCCGCTGTCGGGCTGATGCGCGAAATCGTTTGTGCGCTTGCGCCACTGAGCACAAGCAAACTCAGGAGTAAAGACTGGACTCCCCTACAACGAAAAACCGCTGGGAGATGCATTTGGATTGTCCTTGCCTAACTCCGGCCATGAGGACAGATGACTACAGAACTTCTGCAAAGATTTGCACTTGAGAATGCAGATTGGGTTAGCCACCACGACGATCTGGTCTTACAAATCCCTCGTAACCAGATATTTATGAAATTCAAACCCGGGCGAGCTTTGGTATTAAGAGCAATCGCAGGGCCAGACTGAATCCACAAGGTATTTCACCAATCGGCCTGCACTGGGGGCTGTGGCATACTGCTCGCTATGGTTGTTCCATTCACTTGTGCCTTGTTCCGGCGCATTCAAAACAAAAAAATTCAGGGTTTGCTGCGGGTCTTGTTCGTCACTGGGGCAATTTACTTTTTCATGGGTAGCTCAATGCATGGTCAAACTGGAAATGCGGCACCCACTCCGCGAAAAAGCGATCCCCATGCTCCCGTCCTAATTCTTCATGGGCTTTGCCCTACAAAAAGCAACTCGCCGAACGCCACATCGAAGGGCAGTTCGAAGCCTTGCGAGACCGTCATTACAAGATATGACTTTGACAGCCTGATTGCGGCGCTTGATCCCAATATGCCGGAGAGCAACCGGCTGGTCTTGGCCAATGAATACATCAAATTGCTGGCGATGGGCCATGAGGCGGAGCGGCTTCGGCTCGATCGGGAAGAGACATTCCGGAAGCTGGAGGAGTTTACTCGCCTGCAATTGCTGCAAAGGCAGCTTATCCGCAGCCTGGAGTCGCAGGCCTCCAGCATGTCCCAGGAAGACATCGCTCATTACTATCAGGAGCACCAGGCGGCTTTTGAAGAAGGCTCGTTCCGCAAGATTTTTATCCCGAAGCAAGGCAAGTGGATGGAGCCGGGCCAAGCCGAAACTCTTCGGGAGAGGGCGGTCAAGGGCGAAGATTTCGATTTACTGCAACGTGAGGTTTGGGCAGCGCTGGGAAGGCCTTCCGGAGCGCCTACAACCCACACCAGTACATTGAAGCGGGCTACGCTGCCTAATGCAGTTCAAGGGATTTTTGACCTTAAGCCGGATGATGTTTCGCGATTGATCGCAGAGGGCGACGGCAATTTCATTTACAAGATAGAGTCGAGGCACTTGATCCCTCTCGATTTGGCTGCCAACGAGATCCGCACCTTGCTGGCGGCGGAGAGAATGCAAGAGCGGACCGGGGCGCTTCGAGATTCCGTGACCACCAGTGTCAATGAAGACTACTTTGGGCCTTTACCCACAGGCGGCGACTTGATGAAGCATCACGGCATGGAGCACCAGGGATGGCACCTGATGCCGATGAACGAGGCGGACAAGAGCCATCCTTGAGGGTTTGCCGAGGCCTTAGAAAGAACATTTCCATTGCGCGAAAGAGTTTTTCTTTGGCAGGAAGGTGATGGAAGGTTGGAGATCTAAAGAGGCGACAGAAGGGATTGCAGTAAAGGAGTAGCGGGGGCGCGATAAATGCTCTCCCAGGTTCCTTGCTGGATAGCTTTTCCGTCTTCCAGGACCATGACCGCATCTGGGCAAAGCCGCTTAAGCACCTCAGCCTGGTGATCGACGGCAATCATGCTGAAGCCTTCGGTCCGGCTCCAAAACAAAAGATCGTCGATCAACTCGCGCACGAGTTGCCGGTCAAGGCCGGAAAAGGGCTCATCGAGCAAAACAAGCGGAGGCTTGCGAGCCAGCATTCGAGCAAGGGCAACGCGCCGGGCTTGTCCGCCGGAAATCCTGGAAGCATGGGCTTCCCACAGCGGCCCTAGCCGCAGGCGATCGCGTAGTGTGCCGATCCAGCGGGCGTGCTCGCCCTCGACATGGCGATTCACGCCAAAGCAGACGTTTTCACGGACCGAGAGATGAGGGAAGAGATGCGGTTCCTGCGTGAGGTAGCCAATGGGCCTTTGATGAAGCGGAAGCGAGGGCGGAAAGATCCGCAGATCGGCAAGCTGCACGTAACCGCCATCAGGCTCTTCGAGCCCGGCAATGCAGGCCAGAACGGTGCTTTTGCCCGCGCCGGAGCTTCCAAACAGCGCCAGCGAGCCACCTTTCTCTATGGACAGCGAGACGTGAACCTCGATGTCCCGGCGCTTCTTGGTGATTTCCGCTTTAAGCATTCCTTTGTCGCTGGGCTGCTACCTGCACAAGCCACGGTAGTGGCAGGGCTGCAGCCAGGAACGCCACAAGAAGAGGCATGACCGCCGGCAGTCCAAAGCTCTGTAAGTTTACCCAAAGCTGAACCGGCATTCCGGCCGGGTAATAGGCGGTTACAACCACTGCGCCAAATTCTCCGATGGCGCGGACCCATGCGATGCTAAGCGCCACCGCCAGTCCCAGGCGCGATAAGGGCAGCGTGACCCGCAAGAAGACACGCCAAGGCGATAATCCAAGCAGCGCCGCATGTTTTTCGAGCATGGCGGGCGTGGCTTCAAAAGCCACGATCGCTCCCAGGACGTAATAACCCATGCTCACGTAAACCTGGGTGACGATGAATGCAAGCGCGCTATTGGTCATTACGATGTGAAAACGCTCCAGCATCGGGCCAACCGCGCCATAAGGTCCAAAGGAGAGGGCAAGCAGGATGCCCAATGCCAGGGGAGGAAGCAAAATCGGGATGAGCAGAAGCGCTTGCCAGAAGAACCTTTCGCGGCGCGGGCAGCGAGCGATGTAGATCGCAACCGGCGTGCCGATGAGCACAATGATTGCCATGGCCGCACCCGTCAGCAGTAGCGAGGTACGGATGGAGGATGCCATGGACGCCCCCAAATCGCCCTTCCATTGCCATCCACCGACGGAGAGGAACAGAGCGCTCAAAGGATAAACAAGAGCTACCGCGAACAGGAGCGCGCCCAATCTCTTGAGCCAGAAGCGGAGTGATTTCATGCTCGCAGCGGGGCCGCGTCCCCCGGTGGATCGTAGTCAAAGCGTCGGAAAATGCTTTGCGCCTCCTCGCCTTTCAGCCATTCGACAAGTGCCGCCGCACTCTTGGGATTAGGCGCGTCTTTGAGGACGGCGGCATAGTAGATCAGCGGCTCAGGATGGTACGTTTTTTCGCCGACTGTAAGGGCAATGCCGCCGTGATCTTCCTGAAGCCTGCCGCTCAGGTTGACGGCCTCCGGCAGCGTCAAATAAGGAATGTGAAACGGACCGGGCTGAATCTTGTAGGCGGAAGCCGCGTCAAGCTCGCCGCTCTGGAGCCTCGCCTGCACCGAGGGTTCGGTAAATATCTGGCGTTCGTTGTTCGTTGCGCCGAGGATTTTTTCCACCAGATCGGGCTGCTTGTAATGGCGGGCTGCGAGCATCATCGTGAAGATGATATTTCTTCCCTGCGGATCGGTCACGGGATCGGTGCGGCCAAAACGAATGCCCGGCTCCTGCAGGATTTGCCACCACTCGGGCGCTCCGCTTTTTCCAGCGTGCTCAAACTTGGCCGCAAAACGGCTCTTGGGGCTGTAGGCAATCACCATTTCCGTGTGGGCAATGGCCTCCGCCAACTCGGCCTTGGCTGCGCGAAATACGGTCTGCACAGGACTGGGTGTGATCGAGATAAAAACATCGGGCCGGATGCTTCCGCCCGCAATCAGTTGCGCCAATCCGCTTGCACCTTGCGCTCTACCATGCAATTCAGCGCCCAGCCGTTGCGCAACCGCTGCCTTGATGGGGCCTTCCATAATCGAGGTCATCGAGCCGGCATAGGCGACATCCAGAACGGCCTGCCCGGCTGCCGATAGGTCACTAGGAAATGTGGCGACTGCTCCCACGGCGGCCAGCCGCAGTGCGTGCGTCAGCAGTTCACGCCTGCTCAGATTGTTGGCTGCGTCTTTCATTTCGAATCCTTGAGGGCTGCCGTTCGGCTTCCACTCGCAACTGTAAATGCGTCGATTTGATACGAATAATATCGCTCTGTCAAACGGAGTTGGCGCCATTTTGCGATTCGATCTGGATTCGGGCGCAACAGCAATCGGCAGGCGACCACGCTCATGAGGCAGTCGCAAGAAGCCACATTGGCGCGTGTTACCATGACTTTCGATGAAGACCGCAATTCTTTCCTTCTTTCTTTTCTGCGCTTCTTTTTCGGCGTGGGCGGCCAAGCCTCTGAACGTCTATTTCATCGACGTTGAAGGAGGACAAGCGACACTGTTTGTCTCACCATCCGGCGAGTCGATGCTGGTGGATGCAGGCTGGGACGGTTTTAACGGGCGCGATGCCGAACGAATTTTGCAGGCGGCCAAGGATGCAGGTGTCAAGGAGATCAATTATCTGGTCGTCACGCATTATCACTCCGACCATGTGGGCGGAGTTCCGCAGTTGGCGGCCAAGATCAAAATAGATCATTTCGTCGATCACGGCCCGAGCTTTGAGCATGGGGAACGGCCGGACGCTTTGTTTGCCGCCTACGAACAAGTGCGGCAGAGCGGCGATCACATCGTGGCGAAGCCAGGGGACAAGCTCCCCTTGAAGGGCATCGACGTAGAGTTTGTGACTGCGGCGGGTGAGGTGATTTCAGGGCCGCTGCTTCAACCTGGAACTTCCAAGCCACGGCAGAAAGCCGGAGTTTTGAACCCCACTTGCGCCACGGCTCAAGTGCGCGACATCGACCCCAGCGAGAACTCCCACAGCGTGGGTATGCTCCTTACGTTTGGCAAGTTCCGCATGTCGGATCTTGGCGATCTTACCTGGAACAAGGAAATCGAACTGGTTTGTCCGAATAACCGCGTAGGGACCGTGGATGTCTATCTGGCAAACCACCACGGTACCTATAGCGAAAACGGAGGTGCGTCGGGCAGCCCGCAGATCGTGCAGGCGCTTGCGCCGCGGGTCGCTATTATCGATAACGGAGCCAAGAAGGGTGGAGCGCCTGAAGATTTGCAGATCATACGGCAGGCGCCAGGGCTGGAAGACATTTGGCAGCTTCACTCCTCCGCAGCCGCCGGCAAGGACAATGCGCCCGAAACTTACATTGCGAACCTGGCCAATCCCGACGAGGATGCACAAGGGGACAGGGGGTACTGGATCAAGCTATCCGCCGAATCGAATGGAAAGTTCAGCATTACGAACGGCCGCACGGGAGAGAAGAAAGACTATCTTCCGGCGGGACACAAGAAATAGCCCCACCGTTTCGACTTCTCTTGCAATAAGAGCATGGGCGCGGAATTATTCCGCGCCCATGCTGTTTTTAAGCGGGTTGTCGCCGAAAAGGCCGCCTATTCTACGGTCACCGACTTGGCCAGATTCCTAGGCTGATCCACGTCGCATCCACGAAGGACAGCGATGTGATAAGCCAAGAGCTGCAAAGGAACGACTTCCAGGATCGGAAGGAGCAGTTCCGAGACTCTCGGAATGTACAGCACATGATCGGCCGCTTCCGTGATCTCATCGTCGCCGTCAGTGGCGAGGGCGATGATCTGTCCGTCGCGGGCTTTGGCTTCCTTGATATTCGATATGGTCTTTTCGTAACGAATGACTGACGCCGGATCGTTGGGATCTTTTGTGGCTACTACAACCACAGGGAGATCCTTGTCGATCAGGGCGTTCGGGCCATGCTTCATCTCTCCGGCGGGATAGCCTTCGGCATGAATATAGGAAATTTCCTTGAGCTTGAGCGCGCCTTCGAGGGCAATGGGATAGTGAACTCCCCTTCCGAGAAAGAGGAAATCCTTGGCTTGCGAATACTGGATGGCCAGGTTCGCGCACTCCTGGTCACGAGTCAGCAGGAGTTCGAGCTGAGCAGGAAGCGCGCTTAGTTCCGCAACATATTTGCTAAGCTCGCTCGCCGAAAGCTGCTCGCGGATCTGCGCCAAATATAAAGAGAACAGCGCGAGAGCCGTCAGTTGCGCGGTGAAAGCCTTGGTGGAGGCTACGCCAATCTCGGGGCCCGCATGCGTGTAGATGGTGCCTTCCGCTTCGCGAGCAACCATGGCGCCGACTACGTTGCAAATGGCGATGGTCTTCGATCCCTTGGTTTTGGCCTCCCGCTGGGCAGCCACCGTGTCCGCCGTTTCGCCTGATTGTGTAATCAGCAGCGTCACCTCGTCGGGACCAACGATCGGATTGCGATAACGGAACTCGCTGGCATAGTCGACTTCCACGGGTACGCGGGCCAGGCGTTCAATCATGAACTTGGCGGCGAGCCCCGCATGCCAGCTGGTGCCGCAGGCGGCGATGTTGATCTTGCGCACCCGGCGCAATTCGTCTTCGGAGATTCCCAAGCCTTCCAGCGTGATTTTGCCGTCTTCAAGGGAGATGCGGCCAACGCAGGTATCCCTCACAGCACGCGGTTGCTCGTAGATTTCCTTGAGCATGAAGTGGCGGAAGCCGCCTTTTTCTGCCATCCCAGGGTCCCAGGTGACATGCTGCACCTTACGGGCGATCGGCGCTCCATCGAAATCAGTGATCTCGACCGACTCTCGCCGAATGACCGCCATGTCGCCATCCTGAAGGAAAAAGAGGTCCCTGGTGTGATTGAGGATTGCCACGAGGTCGGAGGCAATAAAGTGTTCGTGGTTGCCCAGGCCAATCACAGCCGGAGGGCCGTTGCGGACCGCGACGATCTTGTCGGGATCGTCCGCGGAGATTACAGCCAGGGCAAAAACGCCGCGTAGCTCTTTGAGGCTGCTGCGCACCGCTTCTTCGAGGGTCGCCGATTGAGCCTTGTATTTCTCGACCAGGTGCGCGATGACTTCGGTATCGGTTTCGGTCGAGAACGTATGGCCTGAGGCCAGGAGGCTCTTTTTCAACGGCAGATAGTTTTCAATGATGCCGTTGTGCACCACAACGATCTTTCCCGTGCAATCGCGGTGGGGATGGGCGTTTCTCTCGGTGGGCCTGCCGTGGGTTGCCCAGCGGGTATGGCCTATGCCGTAGGTGCCATCCAGAGGGCTTTGGCGAACGGTATTCTCAAGATTACGGAGTTTGCCTTCGGCCCTGCGAATTTGCAGACCGTCGCCGTTACCGGCTACTGCAATTCCGGCTGAATCGTATCCACGATACTCCATGCGCCGTAAGCCATCGAGGATGACCGGCACAACTTCCTTCTTGCCAACATATCCGACAATTCCACACATAGAGATTTTCCGGTAGAGAGGAAGATTCGCGCGGATGCATCCCAGGCCTGGATGAACCAGGCCCGGAAAATCCTTGCGCGACGAGCACTAGCAGGGCACTACGTTCGACGCGCGATGCCCGCGAGTGGCGTTGCGCGTATCGATCACAAGCTGAGACTCACGCACGATGCGCGCGTAGTCGTAGTCCGAGTGGTCGGTCACAATCACCACGCAGTCATACTGCCCAAGGTTGTCGAGGGGGGTATTGGACATCTGCAGGTCGTACTTGCGGCCGCGGCCTACAAACTCGAAGTAAGGATCGTTGTAGCTGACTTCCGCGCCTTCTTTCTGCAGAAGTTCGATGATCGTGAGCGAGGGAGACTCGCGGAGATCGTCAATGTCCTTCTTGTACGCGACGCCCAGAACTAAGACCTTCGCTCCGTTCAGCGTCTTCTTCCGCTGGTTCAACGCGGCGGAAGTAGCCGATACCACGTGGTAGGGCATGTTCAGGTTGATCTCGCCGGCGAGTTCGATAAAGCGAGTGTGGAAGTCGTATTCCTTTGCCTTCCACGAGAGATAGAACGGATCGATCGGAATGCAGTGGCCGCCCAAGCCAGGACCGGGATAAAACGGATGGAATCCGAAAGGTTTGGTGGAGGCCGCTTCGATCACTTCCCAAATATCGATTCCCATACGCAGGCAGAGGACCTTCAGCTCGTTCACCAGCGCGATGTTGACGCAGCGGTAAATGTTTTCGAGCAACTTGGTCATCTCGGCAGCCGCCGGAGTTGAAACGGGGACCGCACGATTGAAGATGGAACCATAGAGCGCGCCAGCTACGGAGGTGGCCGCGGGATTCAAGCCGCCCACAACCTTGGGAATATCGCGCCGGGCTACGGTGTCGTTGCCTGGATCTTCGCGCTCCGGAGAAAACGCAACGAAGAACTCCTGTTCCGAGGCATCGCCGTTGCGGGCCGCCTTGAGTCCGCGGGGGTTCTTCTCAAGGATGGGAATGAGCAGCTCTTCCGTGGTGCCGGGATAGGTTGTGCTTTCCAGAATCACGATCTGTCCCGCGCGAAGATGTGGAGCAATGGTCTTGGCGGTCGATTCGATGAAGCTGAGATCGGGTTCGTGGTGATCGTCCAGCGGGGTGGGCACGCAGATGATCACGGCGTCCATGTCTGTAATAGACGAAAAGTCAGTGGTGGCCCTCAACCCGCCGGCTACCGCCGCTTGAATCTCCGTCTCAGGAATGCGGACGATGTAAGAACCGCCGCGAGTCAGGGTCTCCACCTTTTTACCGTCAATGTCGAAGCCGGTAATTTTGAATTTCTGCTCGCTAAACAACAGCGCCAGGGGGAGACCGACATATCCTAGCCCGATGATGCCGATCTTGGCGGTACGGTTTTCAATTTTGTTTTTGAGCAACTCGGATGTGCTCAAAGCTTGCGAAAGTTGATAGGTATTCATGGCATGCATAGTCAATGCACTTAGGTTGCCAATTCACGCTGCTTGGGTTGCCACACGAAAATCCTGTAGTTATGGGTTGGCGTTGACGCATGACAGGATGCAAATACCTACTGCGCGCATCCCCAAGATATTCCAGGGGAAACTTAAGATGCGATGGGCTTTACCACTCATGAATCCGCTGCTCAAGTGTCAGGGAATCAACGAAATGATTGGCCTTCAGGATTTGAAACAACCAAGTCTGCTTGCAAAAAGCGAACTCGGCGAAGTTCTGGAAAAGCTGGTTCTGACATAGCTAGGACATAGACCCAGATGAACGATGAGCCAAGACGCGTCTCGCGCGGATTGTCGATTAGCGCTCGGCTAGTGAAAATAACCCGTCGAAGGAGATGGGTAATCTATTCGTGTCTTCTCCAGCCGCTGTTGTTGCCTGATGGGCTCCGATCCTTATTTGAACTCGGATCAACCTTGGGGGATATGAAACGTTTTTCACACAGAATGGTGTTCAGGTACTACCCATCGAAAAACAGACAGCAGGATTTATTGACCACGGGCATGTGAAACGTTTTTCAACTAGCAGCCTGCATTTTCCCTTTTGCCTGCCCCTTTCAAGAAGTAATCGTGCCTGTAATCCCGTTTTGTAATCAATCGAAAACAAAGCTATTTTGCGCGTGATCCGCGTGTGATCGCTTGCAGTCGACCGGAGCAGAGGGCTCCCTTGTGCGCAGTTTTCTTTTGGCAGACGAAATGCTCTATAGAGCGGTGCAATCAACATATCCGAAAGGTTCACAAATTCAATGGCAACTTCAGCCCCAGTGCAAATGTCGATACCGATTCTCGATCTGAAGGCGCAGTACGCGACCATTAAAGAAGAGATTCAGTCGGTCCTCAATACAGTACTCGAACGGCAACATTTCATTCTTGGCCCCGAGGTCAAAGCGCTGGAGCAGGAGGTTGCTCAATACTGCGGCCGGAAGTATGCGGTGGGAGTTGCTTCCGGAACCGATGCTCTGATTCTCGGTTTGCGCGCCTGCGGTATCGGCCCCGGAGACGAGGTCATTGTTCCCTCCTTTACGTTTATTGCTACCGCCGATGTTGTGAGTCTCTTGGGAGCAACACCGGTCTTCGTCGATATTCAACCGGGGACCTTCAATCTCGATCCCGCCAAGATCAAACCTTTGATTAACAGCCGCACGAAGGCGATTATCCCGGTTCATCTTTATGGACAGTCTGCCGATATGGACCCGATTCTGGAACTGGCCAAAGAGCACAACCTAAAAGTAATTGAAGATACGGCCCAGGCCATCGGATCTACCTACAAAGGCCGGCGCGCCGCTTCGATGGGCGATGTAGGCTGCATCAGCTTTTTTCCGAGTAAGAACCTTGGCTGCTATGGCGACGGCGGCATGGTGGTCATTGATTCCGAAGAGATCTACCGCCGCCTGATCTCGCTCCGAGCCCATGGAAGCACCAAGAAGTATTTCAGCGAAGAGCAGGGTTGGAACAGCCGCCTCGATGAACTCCAGGCTGCGATTCTGCGGGTGAAGCTGCGCCATCTCGATCAATGGAGCGAAGGCCGCCGCGCCGCTGCCGCTCGCTACGACCATCTCTTGCAGAATGTTCCCGGGGTGACCTTGCCCGAGCGCAATGGCTTTGGCGACCACGTTTTTCATCAATACACGATCCGCGTTCAGGAGCGCGACCTGCTGCAGAAGCGCCTGGCCGATAGCGGAGTCTCCACGATGGTCTACTACCCGGTTCCAATCCATCTGCAGCCCATCTATGCCTCGCTCGGCGTGAAGGAAGGTGCGCTGCCTCATACCGAAGCCGCTTGCCGTGAAGTGATCTCTTTGCCGATGTTCCCGGAATTGACCGGCGAGCAGAGCGAATACGTTGTGGACATGCTGAAAACAGCCTTGAAGAGGTAGGGGGAGAACGTCGTGGCGGAAGAAAGCACCAAACATCGCGAAAATGAGGGAGGGCAGTCGGGTTCTGTGGCGACTGCTCCTTCTTCCGGGTTCCGATTGATTCATCGGAACTATGGCAGGACGCTGATCCGCATCGGCAATACCTATCTTCCGCGGAGAACGCTGCTGCTGGCAATTTCCGAGAGCGTGCTGATCATGGCGGCGCTGGTGATGGCAACCGCTTTGCGGTTCATGAATTCCGCAGTCTTTCGGGACTATCTCTCGGAGCCTCGTAACTGGCTTCGTTTTGTTTCTGTAACGGTGATCTGCCAGGTCGCTTTTTATTACAGCGAGTTGTATGACTTGCGGACCATTCGGAAGCGTAGTGTGCTGTTAACCCGCTCGCTACGCGCCATAGGCGTAGGGCTGTTAGCCCTTGCTCTCCTTTACTACATTCTTCCTCCCGTGCGCCTGGAGAGGGGAATCGTGGTGCTGTTTGCTCCTCTGGCTCTCATGCTGATGATTGCCTGGCGGCTGCTTCTGAACGCGAGCAAGAGCCTCAGCCGCCCGCTGGAGCGCGTACTGGTTCTGGGTACAGGCGTTCAAGGGATGAACCTGGCGCGCGAGATCATGCGGAGACCCGAGCTTCAGTATTCCATCGTGGGCTTTCTGGAGGAAAAGGGCGAACACATCGGCAAATCGATGGTGAGTCCGGGGATTGTCGGCGGTGTTTCGCAGGTGGAAGAAGTCGTGGAGCGTGAACACGTCGATCGTCTGGTGATTTCGCTGGCCGAACGGAGAGGTGTCATGCCGATCCGGCAGCTCACCACCCTCAAGCTGCAGGGTTTGCCGATTGAAGACGCGCAGTCCGTTTATGAGCGGATCTCGGGTCGCATCATGCTACAGAGCCTTCAGGCAAGCTGGCTCATCCATTCCGACGGCTTCCATAAGTCGCGCATTCTTTCCGCCGGGAAGCGGGTGATCGACCTGCTGGTGTCCGCGATTCTGATAGTTCTATCGTTCCCAATGATGGTCCTCACGGCGGCGGCCATTGTTTTAGAAAGCGGAAGGCCGGTGCTCTTCCGCCAGGAACGCATCGGATTGGGAGGCCGCTCCTTCCAGATTCTTAAGTTCCGCTCCATGCGGCAGGGCTCTGAAAAGGGCGCGCCAAGCTGGACCGCCGATCGCGACCCACGCATTACGCGCGTCGGCAACTTCATTCGCAAATTCCGCCTGGATGAGCTGCCTCAACTGCTCAACATCCTGCGCGGACAGATGAGCCTTGTCGGCCCGCGTCCCGAAGTTCCTTATTTCTGTGAGCTTCTTGAGCGCGAAATTCCCTTCTTCAACCAGCGCCATAGCGTAAGGCCGGGCCTGACCGGATGGGCGCAGGTGAAATATCAGTACGGTGCAAGCCTGGAAGAATCCAAGGTCAAGTTTGAGTATGACCTCTTCTACATCAAGAACCTTTCTCTCATGCTCGATCTCGCCATCATTTTTGAAACCGCAAAGGTCGTTCTGTTGGGCCGGGGCGCCAAGTAAGTTCAACGCGATCCCCGGCTACCTTCCCGAAATGGGAAACAGTCAGCGATTGTAAGTGCAAAAGATTTCACTTTCTCGCAAATATGGAAGCGAATAGCGCGTTAAACGCCTGCAACGAAAGGGGATTGCAGTGCGAGATGAGTGGTGTGGATTGGTTACCAAAGTGCATTAGACCCCCTGCGAAAGGACCAAGAGACATGATTGTTCGCACAAACCGACCGGGTTCGCGCATGGGACAGCCCAGGACATGGATCGTCAGCGGGCTGATGTTAATGGTGTCCCTGTTTTCTCTCGGACAGCAAAACACTCCCAGCAGTCAACCGGTTGCGAGTCGTTCGAATGCCAAGCAGTACGACGACCGGGGATCCGTAGGCAGAGACGTGCCCGTGTCTCGTGAAGAGGAATACATCGTCGGTGAAGGAGACCTGCTTCGCATTAACGTCTGGAAGGAACCCGAGGTATCGCAGAACGTCGCGGTTCGTCCCGACGGAAACATTACTCTTCCGCTGGTCAACGAGATTCGTGTGTCGGGCCTCTCGCCCAAGCAGATTCAGCAGCTTGTCACGGAAAAGCTCACCAGCGTCCTCACCAATCCGCAGGTGACCGTCACGGTTGTGGAAGTCCGAAGCAAGATGGTCTACATCACGGGTGAGGTCGGCAAGCCTGGAGCCTACCCGGTGATCGCGCCGATGAATGTACTCCAGTTGATCGCGCGGGCTGGTGGGTTGAACGAGTTTGCCAATCGCAAAGAGATCTATGTCCTCAGGGCCGGCAATCAACAGATCCGCTTGCGCTTCAACTACAAGGAAGTTGTGAAAGGCCGGAATCCTGAGCAGAACATCATTCTCCAGTCTGGCGATACGGTGGTGGTCCCGTGATCTCTCTCCGCTCGCTGCCCCGAATTGCGGGGCTTTCATGGCTGCTGCTGTTTGTGCCCGCCGCTTTTCCTCAGACGGATGTTCCCCAGGCGAACGCACAGAAGGCGGATGCTCAGAAGGCACCCGCGCCAGCCGTAACCTGCAATCCCGCGCTCACCGCGGGGCCGGACGGCACTCATCCTTGCGATGCGCTGAATGACGACGCCGGCAAGGGCGAGGCTGTGAAGCCGGAAGACCAGGACAGGCCTGTGGTGCAGCAGGATGATTTCCAGGTAAAGCCGCTTAACTTTCAATATGTGCCGGCACTCAATGGCGGCGCGCCCATTATCGCGCCACAGCCTTTCGGCTTCCGTTATCTGTACGGCGGCAGCACGACCCAGGGTTACGACACCACTCCGGGTGCGGCTGACAACACTGGCGGCACCTGGGCCTCTGTTTTTGATGGGTATGCGGCTGCTTCCGCCCAGCTTCCCGGAGGGTACCTGCTGATCCAGCAGGCTTCCACCTTCAGCCACTACGGAGCTACCGCGATTCAGGGCCAGTCGTTTCATCGGACGGCGGTCTTGGCCAGCGGTTCGTTCACGCATTCTCTGATTTGGAGCTTTGAGGCGAATAATGCGGTGGGGGAGGATCAGCTCCAGCTGATCAATCCGATTACAGAAAAAACGGTTGGCCAGTTCGCCACGCAAGAGCCGGGCGCCGCCATCGCGGGACTCAACAATGGCCTAATCTGGGGCGCCGACGCCGCAGGCATGCTGACCTGGAATCTGGATCCCACTCGTTCGGTGATCGTGCGCGTGCGCGACGCCTACCATCGCGTCTTCGGCGACGATACGCACGACAACATCTCGGACGCCAGAGTTGAGTATCAGAAGGCCTTCTCGGAGCGCACGACGTTCGGCGTTTACGGTCAAACGATCCGCCAGACCGGCGATTCGGCGTGCAATAGCAACGGCGCCGGCATCAAGGGATCCACCAAACCGACCCGGGATGCCTTGGTGCAATTTGAAGTGGGGCCTGAATTCGACAGCGCGGGCTGCATGAAGCGCCAGGGCCTTAACTTCCGTTTGGCCGCCGTAGATGTTTTGAATTCCACAACCCGCGCCTATGTGACCGCCAGCCGCGAGTTCAGCAGCGGATATGTGACCCGAGGTACTTGGGAAGACAACGTTGTCATTGGCTTCGGCAAGACGCTTGGCCCTCGCTTGACGTGGAGCGCAAACGGAGGCTACGTAAGGGGAGATCTCTCCACCGGCACGATTCCCAGCTATCACGGATACTTTGCCGACACCGAGCTGCGTCACAAGCTGTCGAAATCGTTGACTGCGGTTGCCACCTATCGCCGTTTCGATCACACCGTCGCGCAGGCGGCCCTCCATCGGAATGTGGCTTTTGTTTCGTTGATCTGGACGCCTGCGGGCCACTCCGCGCACCGCGCGCCCGAATTCCGCCCAGTGGAGGGAACTACTTCCGAACCCGGGGGCGATCAATGAAGAATAGCAATGAAGAGAAGGGCCAGCAGCTTCCTCAGCAGATTCAGGAATATGCCAGCCTGTTGAAGAGCAACATCTGGATGATTGGCTCCATCTCGGTGGCCATCAGTCTTGTGGCAATCATCGGAATCGCCCTCATGAAGGACGCCTACAAGGCCTCTACCACGATTCTGGTCGATCCGCAGCAGATTCCCGATCGGTATGTGGCCTCCACGGTGCCTGCCGACCCCAGTGAGCGTCTGAACACGATCAGTCAACAGGTTCTCAGCGAGACCCGCCTGGGCGAGATCATCGACAGTATGGACCTGTATCCCGAGCTTCGCGGGCATGCCCGTGAAGACATTGTGGAAAACATGCGCCGCCACATTACGTTGCAGGTGAAGCAGAGTTCCGGGCAAGGGCTTGGTTCGTTCACGATTACGTATGAAGGCTCCGCGGCCGCTACGGTCGCCAAGGTGGCAAACCAGCTAGCCTCCAGCTTTATCTTCTGGAACCTCAAGAGCCGCGAGCAGCGAGCGGAAGACACTACGAAATTCATGGCGACGCAGCTCGAGGAGGCCAAGCAAAATTTGCAAAACCAGGAGCAGAAGCTGCGCGATTTCAAGATGCGCCATGTGGGTTCGATGCCGGACCAGATGCCTGCGAATCTGCAAACCTTAGCGAGGCTGCAGGCCTCACTGCAGGCCAACTCCGAGTCGCTCAACCGCATGGAACAGGAAAAGCAGCTTCTGACTCGGTTGCCGGATACCACTCCTCCTTCCCCGAATGCACAGTTAAGCGATCGGGCGCGGCTGGAGATCGAGCATCGCCAGTTAAGCAATCAGCTTTGGGATCTGAAGAAGAAGTACACCGATGCTCATCCGGACGTAGTCGCGGCCGCCGTGCGGCTGAAAGAGGTGCAGCGGCAGATCGATGCGCTGCCCCCGGCCACTCCGGAGACGCTGGCTAAAGAGCCCTCCAGCAGCCAGGTTCGGATCGACATGATCGAGCGCGAAAAGCAGCGGCTGACGCAGGATCAACACCGCATCCAGCAGCAATCCGATGCTTACCAGAGCAAAGTCGACGCGGTGCCGTTGCTCGAACAGGAGTTGAGCGACCTCACCCGCGACTACGAGATCTCCAAGGAGCACTATCGCTCGCTCCTGGAGAAGACTCTCTCTGCGGAAATGGCGACCGATTTGGAGCGCCGCCAGCAGGGTGAGAAATTCACGATTCTCGATCCGGCTCGGGCCCCCGACCGTCCGTTCAAGCCCACCCGGCTGGCATTCATGGTTGGGGCGGTTTTTGGCTCGCTGTTGTTTGCGGTGGCCGTGGTGGTTGTAAAGGACCTTCTCAGTGGGACTGTGAAGTCGGATCGCGAATTGAAAGACATGTTGCCTCAATCGGTGATGTTTCTTGGATCGATTCCATCGATTGAGCTGAACGAAGATCGCCGCCGCGCCCGGCGGATGCACGTCTACGCCGTGGTTGCCTCGCTGGTCGGATGCTTGATAACCGCGGCCATTCTTTGGAAGGTGCACCCAATTTTATGAGCGCGATTCACAATCCGGCCTCCGGGACCACATTCATGTTGCTCGATACACCTGTAGCCAGCCGTAAGAAGCCAATGCCTGTCATCGTGCGAGCCAAAGAGGGTGAAAGCCGGCTCGTATTCACCGCGGACCCAGTCGGGCTTCCCGCGGAGCAGTATCGCGTGTTGCGCCGTAAGCTGGTGGAGCGTTACCCCCACGGTGCGGTGGTGCTGATCACCAGCGCCATGCCGGGAGACGGCAAGACGCTTACCTCAACCAACCTCGCGTGGAGCTTTGCCGAGGGGGGGATGCCGACCCTTCTTGCGGAGATGGATCTCCGCAAGCCGTCGGTCGCCAAGCTTTTAGGTTATAGCTGCGAAAGCGCCGGCATCGATTCGCTTCTGACCGGCGACGACGAGCCGGAAAATATCCTCCGCCAGGTCAACAGGATGGAGCTGTATGTGGCTGCCGCCGGCAGGCCGCACTCCAATCCGGTCGACATGATCACAGGCTCGCGCCTGACTAGTTTTCTCGCGTGGGCGAGGCAGCGTCATCAGTGGATCGTCCTTGATGCGCCACCCCTGTTTCCAATTTCCGATTCGCTGGAGTTGAGCGCACTTGCCGACTTCACATTACTGGTGGTGAGGGCACGCGTTACCCCTCGAATCATGGTTGAAAAATCGATCGAACTTCTGGGGCCCCGATTAAAACAAGTCCTGATGAATGAAGGCACGGAATGCACCGATTCCGCCTATCGATATCTATCCGCTTACTATCCGAATGTGAAGAAGAAAAAGTAGGGCCAAGTAACAATCAAAAAAGAAACGAGATTTAGCTATGAAACTTCATCCACCCGATAGATTGCCTGCGGCCCTCTGCCGCGTATCGGCGATCGTTTGTGGGTTGCTGGCGCTCGTCGCCCTGCTGGCCGCTTCGTCTCCGGCCCAGACCCGTGATTTAACTGTCGATGTCTTGATTAATTCGACTAACACTACCGGCTACAACACGAGCTCTACTACGCCGGGCGAGTATCAGCGTTACCCTGAGCGCTACTTCGAGCATCTGCAGCTTCCATATCGGGTGATCGATGTTTCGAATACCCCTCCCCCGGACCTGACCACTGTCCCGCTTGTCATCGCGGGACATCGTGGCTTGAACCTCAGCTCCGCGTGGCAGCAGGCGATCATGACCGCTGTGCAGGGCGGTACCGGCTTCGTAAATCTCGATTGGGATACTGGCATCGGCTCGAACGCCCACATGCAGGCGTTCTTTGGTGCGACCGGCTCGCTGGCGGGAACCGCCGGCACGTCGATTACGCTACCGGCGA
>DATGIO010000183.1:0-63157 GCA_035295685.1 Candidatus Angelobacter sp. | reverse complement strand
AGTTAAAGATGTAGTGAGGATATTTCTCAAAGAGCGCAAAATTCGTGCGCATGGTTTTTGAGAGATATTCCTGGATGACCTGCGGATACTCCCATCGCCATTGGGTATCCAGATGCGCGTAGCCCACCACAAAGAGAGTCTTGCCCTTGCTCAAGTCCAGAGGTGGTTGCTCATGGCCGGAGGCTCGAACGTTACTTGCCTGAGTCTTGTTTCCCTGAACTTTATTTACTGGGCTTGTCCCTTGTTGCTCTTGGGCAAGGGACGTCAGCGATATCAACAGGACGAACAGAACAAAAAGGACCGATCTCATGGCTTTTGGCATGGGCGCCTCGTGGGTCGAGTTTTGTATTCGAGTCTTGTATTGTGGTGCGATCCGGCGATGGAACTGTACTGATGCAAGATTTGAATCGTATAGGATAGCTCAGCCCAGAGTCCGGAAAACCGGAGTCCGCATCACGAGTATCCGGATTGGCGGCCAGGAGGATACCACGCGCGGCTCCCAAAGCCGAGCCATAGCCCTCGGGATGTACGTTTATTCTGCTCGCCGCACGACGTTTGTAACGCTTGCTTCTATTCGAGAAGGCGCTATGCTTACGGGATATCTTTTAGCGTTGCCATTTTGGGAGTTGCTAAATTAGGGTTGCTAATTCTAGGGTTATTAATTCTAGGAGTTGCTAAATGAGCGTGAACATCGGTAGCCGGTCGCACCTTGCGAAACTGCGCAGCATGATCGGCACTGTCTTCTTTTTGATCGCCATTGTGGGGTTTGCCTCTCTGTGCGCCGTCGCCCAGCCTAAAGCTGCCAGCCCCTCCGATGCCTCTGCGAGCGCCTCCCCTGCGGTCCGCGATGTAAGTGCTTCCTTGTCCGATCTTACCCATGTGATCTCCGAGACCAATAAGGATCTGGCTGCGGTAAGCTCTGAAAGTAAGAAGGGAAGCTGGATGACGTTCTGGCGCAAGGACAGCCCCAGTCATTATCAGTCGGATCTGAAGTCATCGATTCAGCGCAACCTTGAAGCCGCTGTTCCCGGATTGATTACCGACGCACAGAATTCGCATGGAAGCCTCTCAGCCACATTCAAGCTCTACAACAACCTGATCGTGGTTTGCGAGTCGCTCGATTCATTGGTTGGTTCAGGGAATCGCGGAAGGAAAGACGAATACTCTGCCCTGGAAAACGATCTCGGAGATATGAGCCGCATCAAGCGGGAGCTATCCGCTTATATCCAACAGACGGCTCTCCAGACAGAAGCCAAGCTTGCGGAACGCACTGCACCCCCTCCAGCTACAGCAGGCGTAAAGAAGATTGTGGTGGACGACAATGCGACGGACAAGCATCCCGCGAAAAAACGGGCGGCCTCGCGGCCGAAGCCCGAGAACAACTAACGCGTTTCCGCCATACAGGAATGCTTGAAAACGCTATAAAATGGGTGTGGGCTTTGGGCTGTGAATAGGCTCACTTCTTGTTGAGTGAGTTGTGTTAGAACGGATTCCGTCATACTGAATTTGAAGACCGGATTTCAAATCGCCCAATGAATCCGGGATTAAATACGACGACCGATTCATTACACTTCATTATTTTTGCTTTTCGCAAAACTGCATCCAAAATGAAGAAAATTAGATATCTCTATTTTTCTTAAAAAGAAAGCCGCCACGGAAGCCATGCAAGCAGGGATGCCCAGGATGCAATGGGGCAGAGCGAACCCTTACAAAAACTATTGCCCTGGAGTCAGCGTAAGGCTGTGACTTGCGGCGGAGTGCACTGCCTGCTCCGAATACGGTAGCGTAAAAGTTTTGTTGTTATACCAGGCGTCCCACTGGTCCATGTAATAAGGGCTGAATATCTGGCCCGATTCGCCGATCACGATGTTGAATGTGGAGTTGTCGAGATTGGAGAAGTCCACGGTCATGCGCTCGGAGGGGCCAAACTTTCGCCCGACCTGTTTCACCGTGTAGCTGCCTCCTGATTGCGGCAGAAGCCCCGGCCCTATGGACGATTTCAACAAGCTGCTCACGACCGGAATCTTGCTGTAGAGATCGTGACTGATCTCCACCGGATATTGCTGGCCGTATTTCCACGTGCTGAGGTCTGCTGGGGCGTTTGCGATGGCCTCGGCCACGGAATCGGTAAGCAGATCGTCAAAGTTGCCGTAGCCGGTGGGCAGCCAGCGGGCGATTTGTTTTTGAACAATGTTTTCCAGGGCAACCGCCGCTTCAGGCCACTCGTAGTCGGGCCAGTCGTCTCCCAATTTGGACCGCAGGATTTTTTCGGCGAGAACTGCGCGTGCTTTCACTTCAATGGTGGGCGCGGCGGCATCCGCAAGCATGCGGCCGTCAAATCCCCTTAAGACTGCGGCAGCCTTACGCACGCGGTCGGTTGCTTTCGGGCTGTGGTCGATTGCATAGACGAATCGGTCGGCAAAGAAGCGATCGTAGTCCGAGGTGATGTCGGTCTGCAGGCGAAGCATGTCCGGTGGGCCGAACTTCGCTCCCGATTCCAGCACGCGATAGATGCGTTCGGCGCGGTAGGGCGGTACCCACTGTGTGGAGAGAAGGTAGGGATACCCATTGGGTGTAATGCGGGAATTTGCCGTGGCGATAATGCCGGACGGCGGATCGTAAAGGTCAGGCATCTTGTCGAAAGGCAGATACCCGGTCCAATCGTGCTTGCCATCCGCGCCGGGAACAGGCGCTGTGCCATCGCCTGAGGCTCGAATCGGCACGCGGCCCATTGGCTGATAGCCGATGTGTCCGTCCACGTCCGCGTAAACAACGTTCTGCGAAGGAGTGGCAAAGTTCGAGAGAGCCTGGCGAAATTGCTGCCAGTTCTGCGCGGTGTTCATGTCGAACAGCGGTATGCCCGCTCCCGCCCTCTCGTAGTCGTAGATGAGCCATTCAAGGGCGATCTTGCGGTTTTCCCCGGGCAGCAGGTCGGTAATAATCGGGCCATGCCGCGTGATCACCACATCCAGGTTCACGTCAGGCTGGTTTTTCACATGGATGACCTCATGGGCCACCTCGGGCTTTTGCCAGCCGGTGGGAGTCTGATATTCGCCCGTGGCGTTGAACCTCTCTATAAAAAGATCCTGCACGTCTGGATTCAGATTGGTGAAGCCCCAGGCAATCCGCTGGTTGTGGCCCACAACGACAAAAGGAAGCCCCGGCAGGCTAAAGCCTGCCATGTTGTAGTCGCCCGAATGCAGTTGGACTTCATACCAGACGCCCGGAAGCCTGTGCCCAAGGTGCATATCGTTGCTCAGCAGGGGCTTGCCGCTTACCGTGTGTGCACCCGAAACCACCCAGTTGTTCGATCCCGGAATACAAGCCTCGCAATCGCCAACCGCACCCGCTCCGTGCAAATGGGTCACGCTGCTGGCAGGCCTCTCTTCATCGGAGTCGTTCTCATCCCGCGCCGGCGGAAGGACCGAGGCATCCTTGGCGGCATCCGCTGGAGGATGATCGCGCCACGAACTCACGGGATAAAGATCGGCCAGCAGTTCCGGTGAAAGACGCGCCGCGACTTTCTCTCGCCAGTACTCCGGTTCATATTGGGTATTCAGGGCCTGGCTCATATTTAAGCCGGTCATTACCGAGTCGGCGACCGTCCAAGGTTTGGGCGTGTAGCCAAGCACGGTAAACTCCAAGGGCAGATTGGTGCGGTGCTGCTCCATATAGGCGTTGATCCCGCGCGTATAGGCTTCGAAGAAAGCGCGGTCGCGAGCCGGCAGGCGCTGGGCGATGGCCTCGGCAACGGCTCTCAGCCTGAAAATCCGCTGCCGCTTATCGATGTCGAGAATGCTCTTGAGTGTTGTTGGCCGGCTGCCGGGTCCGCCTGGAGGAAAGGTTGCTGCGGGAAGGATCTCCGAGAGTTCGCCGGCGGCTGCCCGCCGCGCCATATCCATCTGCCATAAGCGGTCCTGGGCTGTAATGTAGCCCTGCGCAACGAATAGATCGTCCAGGCTGGCCGCGGTGATGTGAGGCACGCCATGAGCGTCCCGCTGCACGGTAACGGAGGCCTTGAGTCCGGGAATCGCAATCGAGCCATCCAGTTGTGGAAGCGGAGAATGTGAGAGGCGATAGACCCACACAAAGGAACCGGCGAGAACCAGCAGCACAAGCGTCAAAAGAACCTGAATCAAGCGCTTCAGCAGTGACGACTTTCGAGGGGTGACAGGCGCGGAGACCGTTGGGACAGACATAACGACGAGAATTGTAAGCCAGGTATGTTCGAGTCACAATCGGGCGTTTTCTGTTCGTGATAAACCAGCTGTCTGGGAGAACAAAGTGGGGGGCTGGCGCCCTGACGAAGTACAGAAGTACATAAAGGAAAGAATGGGCCAACAAAGAGGGCTTAACGTCCCACAAAATTTGAATTGCTGCTGGCGAGTTGACAGGCCAGAGGCGAGTCAATAGCATGTCTAATTGAAAATGAATTTCATTTTCAATCTAACCTTCAATCTGGCCTGGGATTAGCTAAAAGCATGCTGCAGCGACGAATTGACGACCACGCTCCCACGACCCGGGAGGGCATGCGCGAAGCCCAGGACATCTTCTATAAGCATCTGAAGCGAGTCGGTCTCAAGCATACCGATCAGCGCGACATCATCTTGCGGACGTTTCTGGAGACGCGGGATCATCTGTCCACCGACGAGCTTTTTCGCCTGGTAAGGAAGAAAGACGCAAAGGTCGGATTTACCACGGTCTATCGGACTCTCAAACTCCTGGCGGAGTGTGGTTTGGCGAGCGAGGTGGCCTTTCACGATGGCGTCGCCCGCTATGAGCACCAGTTCAATCGCCGCAGCCATCATCACATGGTGTGTACCGACTGCGGAGTCTCCGTTGAGTTTTTCTCTCCCGAGGTAGATAAGTTGGAAGAGGAAATCGGGCGCAAATATCACTTCGACGCCACGCGCCACACCTTTCAGATTTACGGCCTCTGCGAAGATTGCAGGAAGCGCGGCCCGCGCAAAGCTGTTTGACGGCTTGGCCTGAGCTCAAGAGCATGAGTTTGGCTTGCTGGCAACGGCACTCTCTTTTCGAATCGACCTATTCTTAAATCTTAGAATGCAAGCGATGCCTAGGGCATTCTGCGATAGGCAGTCTGTGATGCGCAATGCAATCACAGCCATGTCGTCGTGCTGCTTTGCCGAGGGCTACGTCGGTTCGTAAGAACCAGTGGATCCGGAGATCGTTCTTCCCGATACAATCTGCCTGCCCGGTACAATGCTCTCGTGTTGTGCCTGCGCGAATACCAGCCAGCGGATTTTGAACGTCTCCTGGAGATCGACCTTACGTGTTTCGCCGAAGGCATCGCGTATTCGGCGGCGGAGTTGCATCATTTTCTGTCACTACCTTCGGCCTTTACGATCATTGGCGAGGACGAGGGTGACATTCAAGGGTTTATCGTTGCGGACCATTATCGGCCGCGTGGCGCAAAAAGATACGTGGGTAAAATCATCACCATCGACGTGCTGGCGGATGCGCGCCGCAGCGGACTCGGAAGTAAGCTCCTTCAGGCTGCGGAGAAAAAACTGGTTGCAGCCGACTGTGGCTATGTCTCCCTGGAGGCCGCTGTCGACAACCTTCCCGCTCTGGGCTTTTACAAGAAACATGGCTACTCGGCTCTGCGGATTCTTCCACGTTACTACATGGGTTCTCTCGATGCGCTCTTAATGGGAAAGAGGCTATGACGCATGGTGGCAGTTTTGCAGCTTGGTTTTGAAACAGCGTCGAAACAGAGTCCTGGGCGTGTGACCGTTGAGCAGATTATCCCTTTCTCAAGTGCAATGAAAGCGGAGCCGCCCGCGCCTCCGTCAGCACCCCTTCAGGTATAGTAAGGGTCCGGGAATTCATGCCAGCTTTTCGTTTCGACTCCGAAATTCAAAAAGGAATTTACATGAGCAGCAGAGCCATGAGCAGTAGAACAATGAGAGTGGTCATGTCCGCGGCCGTAGTGGTTGCCGGGACACTTTTTTTCGCAATCGGTAAGTTGGGAGCGCAATCCGCACAAGCCGGTGCCGAAGCGAAGACTGCCGAGCAGGCCTTCAAGAACATACAGGCGTTGAAGGGAACGCCCGCCGATCAGATGATTCCCTCCATGCAATTCATCAGCAATTCTTTAGGGGTAGAGTGCGAGTTTTGTCACGTCGAGGGCGCCTTTGAGAAAGATGACAAGAAGGAGAAAGAAACAGCCCGCCAGATGATCAAGATGCAGTTCGCCATCAACAAGGAAAATTTCAACGGCCAGACCGAGGTAACTTGCAATACCTGCCATCGCGGCTCCCACAGTCCCGTTGGAACGCCGATCATCTCCGACGAGGAACCCAAGCACGATGCTGCCAAGCCCGCCGCCTCGCTTCCAACCGCCGATCAGGTGCTCGATAAGTTCGTCCAGGCCGCCGGTGGCGCCGACGCTTTGCAAAAGGTCACTACCCGCTCCGGCAAGGGCAACATTAAGGTTGGCGGACGCGAATTATCCATTGAAGTTCTCTCCAAGGCTCCCGACAAGCGGGTCTCCATCACGCACACGCCCAATGGCGACAACGTCACTGCCTTCGACGGCCATTCCGGCTGGCTTGGAAACCCTGGTGGAAGGCCGCCTCGCGACATGAATGCCGCTGAAGCCGAAGGCGCGCGCTTTGACGCTGCGTTCAATCTTCCGCTGGAGCTGAAGAAAATGTTCGACCAGTTCCGGGTCAGGTCCGCCGACAAGATTGCAGATCATGAAGTCGTGCAGCTTATCGGGATCAAGCAGGGGCATCCTCCTGTGCGCCTCTTCTTCGATCAGCAGTCCGGCTTGCTGGTCCGCAGCATTCGCTATGCGGAAACGCCTCTCGGACGGAACCCGGTGCAACTCGACTATGCGGACTATCGTGATCAGAATGGGGTGAAGGTGCCGTTCCGCTGGACTCTGGCTCGCCCGCTAGGCCGCTTTACGATTCAGTTGGACCAGGTGCAGCAGAACCTCCCCATTGACGATGCGAAGTTCGAAAAGCCCGCTGCGGCTCCCCCTTCATCCAAGTAGGATCGCGCACCTTATTAAAGATTCGTTGAACTATCTAACCGGCGTCAGTTGGCTTTCCCGCTCTGACGCCGTTCCGATTTCATGATGCCCAGTCGGATTTTGTGCCATGCCGAAGGGTTCTTTCCAGTTCATGATAGGAAGAATAGGTAACGAGAAGAATGAGCTTTGGAGGTGGGTTTTTCTCCGGTTTCTACCCAATGGCGTTAAGATTTTCTCGAAGGCCGTCAATACTCTGGCAAGCTAATTGAAATCAACAATTTAGAGGGAACATCGGTGCGCTAGCCGCGCAGAAATATTAAGGTTTTCCAAGGATAGGCTTGCGCAAAGCGCCATTTCGTTGCATCATGCCGCAGCGGATTATAATTCAAGTACTTATGCCGCAGTTTTGGTTAAGAGTCGCCTTGGTATTGTATGGCGTGGGGTTACTGGACGCTCTGATAGGACTATGGGGCGGCCGCAGGCTCCTTGCCAAGGTGATGATTCCAGCGGTCGGGTTGGGCACCGTTGTCCACTGCGTGTCTTTGGCAGAGGGCGCGATGCTGAGCGAAACCAATCCCTTGTCTTCGCTCCATCAAATTGAGTCGCTGTTCGCATTTCTGCTGATGGCGTTTTTCTTCTTCATCTACGCGCGCTACCAGACAGCCTCTCCCGGCATCGCAGTGTTCCCGTTGGTCTTTTTGCTGACGTTTTCGTCGGCCTTCGCGGGAATCTCTCCGCAGTCGCCCTCAACCCATGTAAGCCCTGGATGGATCTACATGCACGTGGGGCTGGTTCTGTTGGGCTATTGTGCGCTGTTTTTCAGTTTTTTTGCGAGCATCCTGTATTTGATCCAGGAAAGAAATCTGAAGGCGCGGGGGACTGGCGGATTCTGGTCGGGCCTGCCGCCTTTGGCCACGATCGATGAGATTGGTTATCGCAGCCTGGTGGTCGGCTTTCCCTTTATGACGTTCGGCTTTCTGGCCGGGGCGTTTCTGGGAGAGGTCCGCTACGGAGCCGGTTATTTTCGCGATCCTAAGATCCTCGTTTCGATCCTGATGTGGGTCGTCTACACGGTGCTGCTGTACACGCGCTGGAATGTGGGCTGGCGGGGACGCCGCGCCGCATATCTCGGCGCATTTGCGTTTTTGGCCGCAATTTTGGCGTTTGCAGCGAATACATAAGGGGACGGGTTTCGTCGCTTTCCAATGAACTTTCAACTCATCGGAGTGAATCACAACAGCGCGCCGTTAGAGCTGCGCGAGCGTCTCGCCATTCCGGAGACGCGGTTGCCCGATGCCATCCAGAGCCTTGTGCGCCAGCCCGGCGTGGAAGAAGGACTGGTGCTCTCCACCTGCAATCGCGTGGAGTTGTTGGCCAGTACCCGGCACGGAAGCGATCTGAAGGATTTCTTGCGGAGTTATTTTGGCGTCAATTCCGACGCGCTTCGCTCTCATATTTATGAGTTTGAGCAGCGGGATGCGGTTCGCCACGTCTTTCGTGTCGCCTGCAGCCTCGATTCCATGGTGGTAGGCGAGCCGCAAATTCTGGGACAGGTCAAGGAAGCTTATGCAGTCGCTCGCGGCCTTGGAGCCGTGCATTCCGCGCTGGAGGCGCTTCTTTCCCGCGCCTTTGCCGTAGCCAAACGCGTTCGCACTGAGACCGCAATCGGCAGCTCCAGCGTCTCAATCTCATCGGTAGCCGTGCAGCTTGCGCAGAAGATCTTTGGCACGCTCAAAGACAAAGTTGTGTATGTGGTGGGCGCGGGCAAGATGGCGGAATTGGCTGCCCGGCACTTAATCGCAAACGGGGCCGAGACCATCCTTTTCAGCAATCGTACCTTTGAGCGCGCCGCTCTTCTGGCTGAGGCGTTTGGCGGCAAGGCCATTCCCTTTGAGCAGCTTTACGAGACGGCGTGCCATGCCGATATCGTTCTTACCTCTACAGGAGCCTCTGAGCCGTTGTTTCGCCGCGAGCATGGCGAACGTCTGTTGAGCCAGCGCAAGAATCGCCCCATGTTTTTCATCGATATCGCTGTTCCGCGTAACGTCGATCCCGAGATGAACCGCCTCGATGGCATGTTTGTCTACGACATCGATCATCTGCAGGGCGTTGCTTCCAACAACAGCGCTGAGCGCAAGAAGGAAGCCGAAAGAGCCGAGAACATCATTGAGCTTGAAGTGGATCGCTTCGCTTCACGCATGAAGTCGCTGGCGGTGGTGCCGACCATCCTTTCCTTGCAGGAATACTGCGAAACGATCCGCCAGGCCGAAATCGATCGCTCTCGCGGCAAGCTGGGCAAGCTGAATGTGGATCAGGAGGCGGCCGTCGAGGCCATCACGCGCGGCATCATCAACAAGCTCTTGCACACTCCGATCACAACGCTAAAGTCGAGCGCCGCCAGTCCGGAGGCCGCGACCATCCACGAGATGATTCGCCGGATCTTCAATTTGAACGGCAATTTAAACAGCGCGAATGGAAACAATACCCAAGCAAGCAGGGATCAATCAGGCGAAGAATTGGAGTACCCGCAAGCGAATGGTCCTGGTCCAAAGACTGGAAGGTTTGACAGCTAAATGGCGCATCTACGCATAGGCTCGCGCGGTTCCGCGCTGGCTCTTTGGCAAGCCAATCATGTGGCCGCTCTCCTGCGCTCTCAGGGACATTCGGTCGAGATTCAAATCATCAAAACCACCGGGGATAAGATCACCGAGGTGGCTCTCTCCATGGTGGGAACCAAGGGTATGTTCACTAAGGAGATCGAAGAGGCACTCGCTGCCCGTGAAGTCGATCTTGCCGTCCATAGCCTGAAGGATGTTCCCACGGAGTTGCAGCCGGAGTTTACTCTGGCCGCCATCATGAAGCGCGAAGATCCCCGCGACGCCTTCATCTCCCGAAAGTTCTCCGACCTGCCTGCACTGCCTGGAGGCGCGCGCGTGGGTACCAGCAGCCTGCGCCGCCAGTGCCAGCTCAAAGCGCTGCGTCCGGATCTCCAGGTGATTTCTCTGCGCGGCAACGTGGACACCCGCATTCGCAAGATGGAAGAAGGGGATTACGACGCCATTATCTTGGCTTCAGCTGGCGTTACGCGCCTCGGCTTGCAGCAGCATCTTCGTTATCGGATTCCCGCCGAGCTAGTCTGCCCCGCCGCGGGGCAAGGTGCTCTTGGGATTGAAACTAGGAGTAACGACGCTGCCACGGCCGCCGCGCTGGCTTTTCTCGATGACGAGGATGCTCGCGTTACCACCCAGTGCGAGCGAGCCTTGCTCAACGGTCTGGGTGGCGGATGCCAGGTGCCGATTGGCGCGTACGCCGAAAGGACGGGCGGAAAGCTGTCGCTGGTCGCGATTGCCGGCCGTCCCGATGGCAGCCAACTTCTGCGCGAAAGCGGCGAAGGCAGCGATCCTGAAAAACTGGGCAGGGAAGTCGCAGATGCGCTGCTACGCAAAGGCGCCGACCGGATTCTGAGCGACATTTATCAGAGAGAAGTCGTGGCTCCGGCGCAATCGTGAGAATTTGAGCGATTCGTTCCTTGATCGCAAAGGTCTGTGATCGAACGGGCTTGGCTTATATAAAATGATCCCAAAAATAAACAGGAAACAAACTGACCAGAAATAACGGAAATGAGTTGGCAAGAGACTAAGTTGGTAAAAAGGCTAAGTTGGTAAAAAGATGACGACCTCGACCGCTGCAAAAAGCGAAACGCTCACTGGTCTACGTATCCTCGTTACCCGAGCAAGCAAGCAGGCCAGTGGGTTGGCTGCGCCGCTCCGCGATCTCGGCGCAGAAGTTGTTGAAGTTCCAACTATCGAGGTCAGGCCGCCTGCCAGCTTTGCCCCTTTGGATCAGGCCCTACGCGAAATCGCCTCCTATGAGTGGTTGATCCTCACCAGCGTCAACGGCGTGGATGCGCTGTTTGACCGCTGCCGGGAGCTAGGCGTTTCCGTGCAGAGTCTGCAGCATCTTCAAATCGCCGCCATTGGCCCCGCCACCCGGCAAGCGATCGAATCGCATGGCCTCCATGTGGCTGTAACTCCTCCAAAATATGTGGCTGAATCGGTGGTGGAAGCTCTTTTGGGAATGACCGTTGGCAAGCGCGTCTTGCTGGTGCGCGCCAAGGTCGCGCGCGATGTACTGCCCAATGAGTTGAGAAAATCCGGGACCGTGGTGGATGTGATTGATGCCTACGAAACCATCGTTCCCGAGCAGGCCGAACAGAAACTCCGCGATCTATTTTCCAGTCGCCCGCCGCACGTCATTACCTTTACCAGTTCGTCAACGGTGAACAACCTTCTGTCCTTGCTCGGCTCCCACGCAGGCGAGTGGCTGAAAGGCGTGAAATTGGCCTCCATCGGCCCCGTGACTAGCGGAACGCTAAAGCACGCAGGTTTCCCACCGGCGATTGAAGCCCGTGAATACACCATGCAAGGCCTAGTAGAAGCCATTGCCGAGAATGCCCCAAGACTCACTCGTTAAACTCATTCGTTGATGTTGCATCCGCACTTGGCTGGCGGATCGTACTTTTTCAGAAATTCCGCCACCTTGCTGTACGCGTCAATCTGGTTCTCCACCTTGGCGAAGCCGTGGCCCTCGTTCTCATAGACCTTAAGTTCGGCTACGCCGTGTCGTTTTTTAACCGCGCTGGACACCTGCTCCGCTTCCGTATGCGGGCAGCGCGGATCGTTTCCACCCGCCAGCAGCAATAACGGCGCTTTGATCTGATCGACAAAATTGATCGGAGAGCGGTCCTGGTAGCGGGCCTTGTCTTTCATCGGATCACCCATGGTGGAAAGATCGTACTCGCGCAAGGCCGCATCTTCGTTTTCCACCTCGGTAAACCAGTTCACGAAGGGGACGATCGGCACGCCTGCCGCCCACAGGTCGGGATTCTTGGTTACGGCCATCATGGTGAGGTATCCGCCATAGCTGCCGCCCATCACCGCAACTTTTTTCGGATCGACATATCCTGTCTTCTTCATCCACTCGGCGGCCGCAACAATGTCCTGGAGGTCGCCACCTCCCATGTCGAAGCGGTTGGCGTCCACAAACTCCTTGCCGTAGCCGGTTGATCCTCGATAGTTGGGCGCGATCACGAAATATCCCTGGTTCACCAGGTACTGGATATTTCTGTTGAAGGAATTGAGCGTCTGCGAGGTGGGTCCGCCGTGAATATAAACCAGCGCCGCATTCTGCCCATTGCGCTCCGCGTTGTAAGGCACGTAGACGAATGCGGAGATCGACCACTTGCCGTCGCTGCTTGGATAGTGAACGAGAAACGGTTCCACGAAATCGTCGCGGCGGATTCCGCCGATGATGGAATTCGTGACCTGAAAACTTTTGTTGGAATTAAAGTCGTAAGTCCACAAATCGCCAGGAGCGTTGGGGCCGTCATGGTAGTAGAGCATGCGCCGCCCATCCTGGGTGAAGGGAACTCTGCCACCTCCGAGGGTGTTCACGCCCTTTGCCAGCGGCAACGCATGCGCCTGGTGCGCCTGCACGTCGTAGGAGAAGATGTCGAAGTTTCCATCCCGGTTGATGGTCCAGGTCGCATGTTTTCCATCGGGAGAGAAGCTTCCGGCATCCATCTCCCATTTTTCATTGGTCAGCCAATCTATCTTCTTGGTGGCGATATTGAGCAGGCCGACATTGTCGTAGCCGTTGCGCGCATTCGATGAAATCAGGATGGTCTTTCCGTCAGGCGAAATGCTGCTGGCAAAAAAGTTCTGCTCACCCTCATGCGGAGTGAGATTGGTCGCTTTGGCGTCGGACACGTTGGCCACAAAAACGTTGGAGTCTTTCCCGTCCGCGCGCGACTGCGTAAAAACAATCTGTTTGCCATCTTTCGACCATAGCGGCGCAATGTTGGAAAGACCTTTTGGCGTGTTGCTGGTGAGGTGCGTGACCTTCTTCGAGTTTACGTCGATGAAATCGATTTCGTGGCCGGAGGCGTTCTTGGGCTTCACGGCGTAGGCCAGCATCTGCCCGTCTGCCGACCATGTCGGCGACTCCTCGGAGACTTCGGGCGTATTCGATAAATTGAAGACTTGGCCGCTTGTGGATGAAACCAGAAACAGGTCCCACTGCTCGTTGCCGTCGTAGTCGGAGACGTAAGCAATCCAGCGCCCCTCCGGAGACCATGCCACGCTCGTCTGCCTCTGGTTGCTCACGGTAAGCTGAGTAGGCCACCCGCCCTCGGAAGGAACCAGCCAGATGTTCGAACGGCCGCTGGTGTTCGTCACAAAGGCGATCTGCTTTCCATCCGGTGACCAGCTATTCGATCCGACCGACCGCGTCATATACAGCTTGTCGATGGGAAATGCCTGAATGTCGAACTTGTCCTTCGACTGAATCTGAGTAGGGTCGGAAATGAAGCCGGGAGCGGAGGTCTGGGAGTTTAGGAACGTTGCCGCTCCCAGGCACAGAATCAATAGAACAATGCGGCGCATGGCTCTCCTAGAGTTTGGCGGATTTATGAATGTCGACGGTAGACCAGGTCTTATCGCCGGCGTGGCAGAGCTCTTCGAGTGTGCACTCCGCGCACTTTGGCTTGCGGGCCATGCAGACGGCGCGCCCGTGGTGAATGATCAAGTGCGAGAAATCGATCCAGCGGTTTTGCGGGATCGCGCGCATCAAATCTTGCTCAATGCTCTTCGGTTCGTCGCCCTTCGTCAGCTCCAGGCGGCGGGAGATCCTATGAACGTGGGTATCGACCACTACACCGACCGCTTTGCGAAACCATGTGCCCAGGACCACGTTGGCTGTTTTACGCGCAACGCCGGGCACGGTGAGCAGCTTGTCCATATCGTCGGGGACTTTGCCGCCAAAATCTCCCATCAGCTTTTTCGCGCTGCCTACAATCGACTTTGCCTTGTTGCGGAAGAACCCGGTGGTGCGGATCACCGGCTCAATTTCTTCCGGTGTGGCGGCGGCCAGCGCCTGCGGCGTAGGATACAGGCGAAAAAGCTCCGGCGTTACCATGTTCACACGCACGTCCGTGCATTGCGCGGAGAGAATCGTGGCAACCAGCAACTCCCATGCATTGCGATGCGTCAGTGCGCAGGTGGCTCCAGGGTAGGCTTCTTCGAGCCGGTGTAGAATATCTTGGATTCGTTGCGGCGCAAGCGGATCGTAACCGCGGGAAGCCGGCTTGGTTTTGGCGGGAGTGGTTTTAGCGCCGGATACTGCTTTCTTGGCACGTTTGGCTTGGGCTATAGGCATTGGGATTTGGCGCTTCGGCGCGAAGATTTTTATCTTACATTTAAGAATATCAGCAGAGGGAAACAGATGGCATCCACCACCGAAGTCGCGATTAAGACTCTACCACACGACCTTCCACCCGTTCCTCTCACCCTTGAAGGCTCCAGCGTGCTCCACCAGATGTTTCGCATCCGCTGGGCGGAATGGCGCAAGTTGAGCGAAGCGCAGCGGCAGGAAATTGCGAAAGAAGCCGTCGGCGTTCTTTCGAAGATGGAACAGGATATGGAAGGGCAGAGCGCCATCTTCTCTTTGCTCGGCCATAAAGGCGATCTCCTGGTTGTTCACTTCAGAAATTCCTTCGAGCACCTGAAGGCCGCCGAGTTGCAGATTTCCGGCCTGCGCCTGAGCGACTTTCTCGAACAGACCACGTCCTATCTTTCGGTTGTGGAGTTGGGCTTGTATGAATCGTCGGTAAAGATGTATCGCACCTTGCAGGAGCAAGGCGTTGCCCCGAACACGCCGGAGTGGAAGTCGGTGATGGAAGAGACCGTGAAGCGGCAGACCGAAGCCATGCGTCCCCGGTTGTATCCGCAGATTCCGTCAGCCCGGTATATATGTTTCTATCCCATGGACCGCCGCCGCGGAGAAGACAAGAACTGGTATCAGCTTCCCATTGAAGAGCGCCAGCGGCAGATGGATGAGCACGGAATGATCGGACGCAAGTATGCCGGAGTGGTCAAGCAGATTATTACCGGCTCCATCGGTTTCGACGATTGGGAGTGGGGCGTCGATCTTTTTGCAGACAATCCCCTGGAGTTCAAGAAGCTGATCTACGAAATGCGCTTTGACGAAGTAAGCGCCGTCTACGCGCTCTTCGGTACGTTCTACGTGGGTGTTCGCTGCCCTTCAGACAAACTCGATGAGCTTCTCAGCGGAAAGCTGCCGGGTTGATGCTTGCGTGGGGTGTGGATGTTTCCACGGCCCCGTCTTTGCGGGATGCCTGGTGTTTGGAAAGCCGGTGTTGCCGGAACTCCGGTGTTGCCGGAACCAGAGAGACGCATTGACGTTTGCGCAAAGCCCTGAGTAAGCTCTTTGGTATGTCAGTCAAGTCGATCCAGTTGGGGCAAGTATGGCGCAACGATGAACAGGGCACGAATTTTCTCGTGACCAAGGTTTACAGCGAGCTTTTTACCCAATACGCCATGTTGCGTCCGGCGGATTTTAGCGCTCCTCAGGCGGATACCATCCGGATTAAGGTATCCAAGACTCCGAGTGGTGTAACGCTGCCTGGTTACACTTTTACCCAGGAGTCGTCGCAGGAGTTTTGAAGGCCTCGCTTGCGGAAACCCCAGCGCGCCTGAAAAGCCCGCATCTTGAATACAAGCAAGATCGTAAACATGGAAGATCGTGCCGGAAGCCTTTCCATCCAGCACGCCACATTGAAGAATCACAACATCTTTGAGAGGCACAAGAGTTTCACACAATGGTTGAGAAGATCATCACCGCGCTGGCAGGCTTCGTGATTGCCGTCATCTCCAAGGCAGGCTACGGCGGAGTCGTTGCCCTCATGGGGATCGAATCGGCCTGCATTCCGCTGCCCTCCGAGATCATCATGCCTTTCGCCGGATACCTGGTGTATCTCGGCCAGTTCAAGCTTCTTTGGGCGGCCACAGCTGGGGCCTTGGGGTGCAATCTTGGTTCGGTGCTGGCCTACGAGATCGGCTATTACGGCGGACGCCCGCTCGTGGAGAAATATGGCGCCAACTTGCTTTTGAGCCGCCATGACCTGGATCGCGCCGATCGATTTTTTCTCAGGTTCGGTTCAGCTGCGGTTTTTCTTGGCCGCTTGCTGCCGGTGATCCGCACATTCATTGCGCTGCCTGCCGGTATCGCCCGCATGCCGCGCGGCAAATTTCATCTCTATACCTTTGTCGGCTCTTGGCCCTGGTGCTTCGGGCTGGCTTGGGTTGGCATGAAATTAGGAGAGCAGTGGCACACGGACGCTCGCCTCTCCCACTGGCTGCATCGGCTTGATGCGGTCATTATTGTGGCCATCTTGCTTGCGGCGTTCTTGTATGTGCGCTCCCACTGGAAGAACCGTATGAGCGTTCCTGCAAACACTTGATCGATTCTTGATTCCATGCGCTGCTCTTAGCTTTGGTTCATCACTTAGCTTGGATAATATCCTTGGCAAAATAAAAGGCGGTTGGCCAAGATTGATCTTGCTGCGACAGGGTAACGCTATTTAGGTTTTACAACGATTACAAAACACGCGGGACTGCCTAAGTACGCGTAAAGCCGGACAAGATCACAAATGGTGTGGGCTGGGAATCAGGGTGCGCTGCCGAGGACAATATCCTTAGTCTTTTACACTTTCCAAGGATCGACAATTTCAACACCCAATCCGGCGAAATCTTTGCCATTGTGCGTGACAACTGTAAGGCCATGCTCAAGAGCAGTGGCGGCAATGAGACCATCAGCGATATTGAGAGGCGCGCCGCGAAGCTGTCGCTCTGCGTCGAGAATTCCCCAACGTTCTGCTACAGTGTCACTCACTGGCAGAATGCGCGCGGCAAACCATTCACGAACGTCCTTTTGAATCCATTGCTCCAATTGTGACCGGCGATTTGGATCGCGCAGAAGTGTAAATCCTCTCCAAATCTCTCCAAGGCTGATCACGCTCAAATACAACTCGTCATCATTGGCCGCATTCAGCCATTCGATTACCCTTGGTTCAGGACGAACCCGTCTCATTTCTGAAGGGGATATTCGTATCGAGGAGGTAGCCTCTCATAGATCGATGGGTCTGCCCGTCGATTGATTCCGCTCGAATTCGACCTCAAGCCCTCTGAGAGGCGCAAATAACTCCACAATACTTTTCCCGCGCGCATGGCGCTCTCCGGTCACGCTTTGCCCGCTACGTTCTTCCAGTACACGACTTACGTACGCTTCCAACGAAAGCCCCTGTGCTGTGGCTTGTGCCATCAGCCCCGCTTCCACTTTAGCGTTCAATTCCACCTTTAAAGTCATAGCTTTACTCACTACTATTTTACATTGTCTTGTTCTGCAACGACCGTAGACCGGGTTTGAAGAAGACCGGATTTGAAGATTCAGCCAAACCTCATGCGTCCGCCCCGGCAATCAAAGACGGCGCTTCATTCAGCGATAACTCACCTTAGCGACTTTCTAACCTTGCTTCATCGCCACAAGAGCCTGCTCGACATCGGCCTGCAAATCGGCTGAAGATTCCAGGCCCGTATAGAGTCGAACAATTCTGTGGCTGTAACCGGGCCGCTTGGGCGAGTCGAGGGTGTACGCCATCGCCAGGCTGGTGGTGCCGCCCCAGCTATAGCCGATCTCAAATAACTGCAGCGCATCGACAAATTTGCGAACCTGCTCTTTGGTGAAGCTGGGCTGAAACACAAGCGAGAAAAGCCCCGTGGACCCGGTAAAGTCGCGTTTCCACAATTCATGTCCGGGGCATGACGGCAGAGCCGGGTGCAAAACTGTCTCGATTTCAGGCCGCAGTGCGAGCCATTGTGCCAGCGACAACGCCGATTGCTCGATCGTCTTCAACCGCACGGCCATGGTTTTCATGCCGCGCAGCGCCAGGCTGCAATCGTCCGGAGATGCGGAACAGCCCAGCACCTGATGCGTCTGACCCAGGCGCTCATAGAGATCGGGTTTGCGCACCGTGACCGAGCCAAGCAAGAGGTCGCTGTGGCCGCCGACATACTTTGTGAGGGCTTGCAGGGTAACGTCTACTCCGTGGGCAAAAGCGTCAAAGTAGATTCCTGCCGACCAGGTGTTATCCAAGACCACGAGAGCGCCGTGTTTGTGAGCGGCGTTGGCGATGGCGGGCACATCCTGCACCTCCATCGTGATCGATCCTGGGCTCTCGCACCAGACCACGCGCGTATTATCCCGAAACAGGGAATCGATGGCCGCTCCAATTCCGGGAGGGTAATAGCCGACCTCTACTCCGAAGCGCCGCAGGATTCTGGAGGCAAAGTTGCGATTGGGACCATAGATATTCTCGGGAAGCAGGACATGGTCGCCATATTGGAGCAGCGCGAGATGGACGAGTGAAATCGCACCTTGTCCACCTGGAGTGATGATGCTTCGAAAGCCCCGCTCCAGTTCGCACACCTTGGCCGCCAGCTCCAGCGTCGTCGGTGTCCCGTATAGACCATAGGTATATCCAACTTCATACTGGTTCCAATGGTCGGTGGCCGCTTCCGCCTTCTCGAACAAGACCGTCGAACCGCGGTGCGTTGGAGAGCTCAGGGAATGAAAGCCGCCGGGTGTAACAGCATCGGAATGGATGAGAAGAGTCGCCCAATCCTTCTTCTTGTTCTCGGTCATCGTCAGCATTGTAATGGCGGCAGCATAGTAACGGCGGCCCGTCTTGTTAGTTGCGGGCGTTCAAACAGGAAGATAGGAGGCGCGAAGCGCCTGCGTTTTTAAGCGCCTATATTTACAAACGGCCATGAATACGAGAAGATAACAAGTTTGAGCCCACAAGGCTGGACCATGTGCAACCTAGGGGCTTGGTCCCCTGTTCTCCGCTTTATCTGCTTTCGCTGAACAGGTTTGCCGGAAGCAGCTTGTTTCCCAACATTTCAAGCCGGCTTTCAAAAGATCAATCGAGAAATGATTTTTCAACTTATAAGGATGGTTTTCCTCAATGGCTTCTAGTTCTTCCAACGGTGATAAGAAACCGGCAAGTCAGATTGCTCCCGCCAAGGGCAAGCTGGGCGTAATGATTCCAGGCATGGGCGCCGTCGCTACCACCTTCATTGCCGGCGTTGAAGCTGTCCGCAAAGGTATCGCGCAACCCATCGGGTCTCTTACGCAGATGGGCACAATCCGCTTGGGCAAACGCACCGATGGCCGTTCCCCCAAGATCAACGAATTTGTCCCTCTCGCGCCGCTGAAAGATCTTGTTTTCACCGGTTGGGACATTTTCGAGGAAGATGCCTACGAATCGGCCGTGCACGCGGGGGTTCTGGAAAAAACCCTTCTCGACCGTATCAAGCCCTTTCTGAAAACGATCAAGCCGCGCAAGGCCGTGTTCGATCGCAACTATGTGAAGAAGCTTGATGGCCGGAACGTGAAAAAGGGCAGGAACAAGATGGATCTCGCGGAGCAATTGCGCGACGACATCCGCGATTTCAAGAAAAAATCGAAAGCCGACCGGCTGGTCATGGTCTGGTGCGGATCCACGGAGATATTTCTGAAACAGGGCGAGGTCCACTCCTCAGCCAAGGCTTTCGAGCGCGGCCTGCAGAAGAACGACGAAAACATCGCTCCCTCAATGATCTATGCTTACGCCGCGATGATGGAAGGCGTTCCGTTTGCCAACGGCGCTCCGAATTTGACCGTCGATATTCCCGTGATGTGGGAGCTTTCACGGAAGAACCATGCTCCGATCGCGGGCAAGGATTTCAAAACCGGCCAGACGCTCATCAAGACCATCCTTGCGCCGGGATTCAAAGCTCGCATGTTGGGACTGCATGGCTGGTTCTCCACCAATATTCTGGGTAATCGCGACGGCGAGGTTCTCGACGATCCCGGCTCCTTCAAGACCAAGGAAGAGTCCAAGCTTTCGGTGCTCGAACACATCCTGCAGCCGGAATTGTACCCGCAACTCTACAAGGACTTTTACCACAAGGTCCGCATCAACTATTACCCGCCGCGGGGAGATAACAAAGAAGGTTGGGACAACATCGACATCTTTGGCTGGCTCGGCTATCCCATGCAGATCAAGGTGGACTTCCTTTGCCGCGACTCGATCCTGGCGGCCCCCATTGTTCTGGATCTTCTGCTCTTCCTCGATCTGGCCAAACGGACCGAGGAACTCTCTGGCTTGGGAATCCAGGAATGGTTGAGTTTCTATCTGAAATCTCCGATGACCGCGCCCGGACTTTATCCCGAGCATGATTTGTTCATCCAGTTGATGAAGCTGAAAAACACGCTGCGGCATCTACGGGGTGAGGAATTGATCACGCATCTGGGTCTTGAATACTACGATTGATGCCTTTTGCCGGGCGGCCGGTTCCTGGAAGGCGAACGCGGCCGCTATCGGCGGCATCGTATTGCCCATGGCTGCTAGAAACTTGGGTCGCTAGAACATGGGTTATCGGAACCTCGGTTGCTGGAATTTCGATTGCTTGAATTTGGCCGCGCTCTGTTTGCTGTGGGCTTGGATTGGCGCCACCGAAGGGACATTTGAGGGCCGAATCGTCAGTGCTCCAGAAGGCGCGCCGGTTCTCCAGGGTTGGATCTATGTCCAGAGCGGTCGCCGGGCGCTGCGGAGGGTCGAGGTCTCCCAGGCGGCGATTGCTCAGCTCGAGGGCGGTCATGAGCGGCCCTGTCGCCGGCCGGAATGTCTTGTGGTGGGTCAGGAAGTTCGAGTCACCGCCGAGCAGGACTCGTCGGGCGAGTGGCGGGCAAAGCGGGTGGAGATTCTGAAAGGCCCAGATCCTAAGGGCTCGGAGCCCAAAACAGGGGATGCCGGGCCTCAAGAGCCCGAACCACGACCGCCTGAAGTGCAAGAGCCGATGGACTTTACCAAATCTTTACCGATTTTGGAAACGTAGTCTGGATAACCAATGCCAGACTTTTCGGCATCTCATTGCGGTAGGAAATCCGTGTAGGCTTGCCTTGTTCTGGCAGTATAATGAACGTATCTTGAAGATGAAGCGATTCGTTCAGGCTGGAGTGTACCTAATGAAGAGTCGTGCTTTTTTCTTGTCGTTAATTCTGGCCTTGGGGGTGTGTCTGCCTATCCCCGTGTTGGCCTCGGACGATCAAAAACAGACGCCAGCGTCGGATGATAAGAAACAGTCATCAGCCGATCAGAACCAAACAACATCGGCCCCGGCGACATCGAATCCAGCTTCTGCGAACGACCAGACTCCAGCGGCATCGGGGCAAAATCAGGCTCCAGCGGCCGATCAGGATTCCACTGCGGCCAGCCAGAATCAGTCCTCCACCGATCAGGACCAGCCAGGGGATTCCAAGAAAAAGATCAAGCACGACGGCAGCAAGAACGATGTAGAAGCCGTTGGCAACCGCAAAGTGGGCGGTATGGACTGGTATTCGATTGAGAAAGAAGTGCGGATGGGTAAGGAATATGCCCTGCAGATCGAGCAGAGCATGAAGCTTGTGCAGGATCCTGTCATCAACGAATACGTCAACCGCATTGGCCAAAACCTGGTTCGTAACTCTGACGCCAAGGTGCCCTTTACCATCAAGGTCGTGGACTCCGACGAAGTGAACGCTTTTGCTCTTCCAGGCGGATTCTTCTACGTCAATTCCGGGCTCATTCTGGCCGCCGATGAAGAAGCGGAACTTGCGGGCGTGATGTCGCACGAGATTGCTCACGTGGCCGCTCGCCATGCCACCCGCCAGATGACCAGGGCTGAAGTCGCCAATATCATGACCATCCCTCTGATATTCGTCGGCGGTGGCGTTGGCTATCTTGCCCGTCAGGTTGCCGGCATCGGTTTGCCCTTGACGTTCCTGAGTTTTTCTCGCGGTTTTGAAGCCGAGGCCGATTACTTGGGCTTGCAGTATATGTATAAGGCCGGATACGACCCCAATGCCTTTGTGGCCTTCTTTGAAAAACTGGAAGCGCAGGAGAAGAAGAAGCCGGGCACTTTGGGCAAGGCTTTCTCCACTCACCCCCAGACTCCCGATCGCATTGAGAAATCGCAAGAGGAGATCGCCAAGATCCTTCCTGCCCGCGACCAGTACATCGTCAGCACCTCGGAATTCGATCAGGTGAAGGCTCGCCTGGCTGCCATTGAGAACCGTCATCATGTGGATGACGACAAGACCAACAAGCCCACATTGCGCCGCACGGCAGGCAATACCTCCAAGGACGGCAAAGATAGCGGCAATGGCAATGGCGATGATCGCCCGACACTGAAACGGCGCGACCAGTAAGGTAAAAATTGCTATTCAATATGGCGGGCGGCCTCGAATGGGCCGCCCGTTTGCTCGATCGGCCTCCAAGCGACAAAATCCGAGTACCCGGATAACCCTCCCGGAAAATCCCGCATCTCTTAGCGCAACCCAAAGGCATCTTTTTTAAAGCCTGACCCAGAGCAGTAGACATTTTCGCGAGCTTGCGTGTGCGTGCGCTCGCATGGAACGGAGTGTGTTCGTGAGGATTCGTGTCTCTTCGCCGTTACTCTTTCTTGTCGCAGGGATGGCGCTGTGCTTCTCTGTGTACGCCGATGATCGGGGCCAAGCCGCTGGCAATGGAGATAAGAGCCAGAACCAGGCACAACCACAAGACCAGAAACAGAACGAAACATCGACTCCAAGGCCGACGAGCGATCAAACCGGTGGCACACCGGCGAATGACGCAACCGGCGATCAGTCCGCCAGCGATTCGGAACAGAGTCCCGTCGCGGAGCCTCATCCCAAGCACGATGGCGGCAAGAACGATGTGGAGGCCATCGGAAATAGGAAAGTCGATGGGATGAATTTCTATTCGATTGAAAAAGAGATCCAGATGGGCCGGCAGTTCGCGCAGATGCTGGAAAAGAACGTAAAGCTGGTCACCGATCCCGTGATCAACGAATACGTAAACCGTGTTGGGCAGAACCTCGTCCGGAACTCCGATGCCAAGGTTCCTTTTACCATCAAGGTCATTGACGACGACACCATCAATGCGATGGCCCTTCCCGGCGGCTTTTTTTACGTAAACTCCGGGCTAATCCTGGCGGCTGACGATGAATCGGAGATGGCGGGCGCCATGGCCCACGAGATTGCTCATGTTGCCGCGCGTCATATCACCAGAACCATGACCCGGGCGCAGCTCGTGAATCTCATGATGATTCCAGCAAGCATCGTGGCAGGCCCTGGCATCGGCGGCTATATCGGTGGACAGGCGGCGAACTTTGGTATTCCGCTGGCTTTCCTGAAATTCTCCCGCGGTTTTGAAGCCGAAGCCGATTATCTTGGCCTGCAATACATGTATAAGACCGGCTACGATCCCAACGGACTTGTTACGATTTTCGAGAAAATCGGTGCCTTGGAAAAGAAGAAGCCTGGAGTTTTAGCGAAAGCCTTTTCCGATCACCCGCAGACTCCCGACCGCGTTGAAAAATCCCAGAAGGCCATTGCGAGAATCCTGCCGGCGCGCGAGCAGTATCTTGTGACTACCTCGGAATTCGATCAGGTGAAGGCCCGCATGGCTCGCCTCGAAAATCATTTCCCCGCCGGGGATGACGAAAAGACAGCCAAGCCTATGCTGCGTCGCAGCGCGGAGGGCCCTACGCCGGATGGTGGAGACAAAGACAAGGATGGCGACCGGCCCACATTGAAGCGCCGCGATCCTTCCACCGTCAATCTTTCAACGTATAGGCTTTCGTATCGTTAAGAATCGGTATGGAGGCCCATTTGGAAATCGTTCAGCGAAGTGGCGCTCCGCCCGCCTGGCGCTATTGACGGCCGGTATCCGCTAGTGAAAGTAGCGCCCCATTACGGCCATAGAAGGCGCGGAGTTGGAGATTTTCGCCGCTTCACAATGATGGAGTTTCTCCACGAGATCCAGCAGCAGGGTACTTTGACTCGCAGCCAGGAACGAGCTGCAGAGAAAGCAGTGAGACTCGATAAGCTTCGAGTTTACGTCGATCGGTTTGCGCAGGCACACTGTCTCCCTGTGAGTACAGTCAGCGGTACGAGAAGACTGTTTCATGCTCACTCTCCAAAGTGCAGAGTTAATGTTTGAGTTGATACTGCCACAAGAAGAAACGAGAGAGTAGAAAAATTGGAGAAAAGATTTGCAGATGCTTCCCGATTCGGGAACATTAAAAATAACTAAGACTGCAGCCTTGCGCCTCTAAATTTGCAGCTTCTGCAGAGGATTGGGTTCGAGTAGATAAACGGATTGGGCTCGCGCCGATCACTGCTCTTTCTGTTCAAATCTCTTCTGCTCGCGCACGTCGCGATTGTGCTTGCGAATGATCTCGTGTGCACGCTCCAGCGCCGCTTGTGCGATAAATGCGCTGGCGCTCGGAGTTCCAGGCAAAACCAGCCGCGCCTGCTCTACTGTGCCGCGCTCGTCTTCGGAAAGATAGACCCACAGCCCTTTGCTCTTAGGCGTTGGACCTCTCCGGCGACGGGACTGCTGGCCGGTGAGCGGTTTTTGAGGCTGATCATTCATGTCGGGGAAAGCCAGAGCCATCTTACTACAAATATTACTATGATTGTTTTAGAAATGATCGGAGGCGTCCGGCCCGTAGCTGTTCATTGTTGTTGCCGCCGCATTAGATTGGAGAAGTCTAAGTATCTGGTGGTCTCTGTTTCTGAGCATCTGCTCTTTCCATGCCCGCGAAATCGGAATCCAAAGTGTCTTCAATCTGTGATCTGCGCCTTATGTAGAAAAGCAATTTGCAGGGAAAGGTGCGCCCGGAGGAGATCTGATCCCGGACACACATCTCCCACGCGTTCGCGTTCAAAATTGCCGTTAAATCATGCTCTCTTGCCTGCGTAGGATTCCGCAGCTTTGCCGGCCAGGGCTTCAGCATGCACAGGATGTGCCTCGATTACCTTCATCTCTTTCCAGTCGTAGGGGAACTCTCTGCCGCAGTCCAGGCACACCACATACGTGCCGGTCAGTGAAGCCGCCGTTGGCCGCCGCTGCCCAGCTTTTCTTGTGATAGGGAAGCTGTAGTGCTTGTGCCAGCACCCAAAAAGCATGTCTAGAAGATTTGCCATGTCACCACACCCCCGGATCGGAACTCGGATCGAACGTACTGTTCTTACAAGGGTCAACACCAGTACATGTTCTACCGTGTTCTTTGGATTAGATTCAGAGTTCCGGGAAAAGGTTCGTATCTGTGGACTGTTAAATTTTGTCGGCGGAAAAGGGTAAAATGAGCATAAACTATTGAAAGTAAACGGGTTGATTGCCTTTATTAGCGAGGTCCAATGATCCCAAACAACATTGGGCGGCGTGTGGACGGAACTATCCTTCGCCGCCGATGAGGCTCAAATGGAAGATTCAGTATCGCTTTTATGGGGTTGTCTTCTTGCCGCTTTTACTGCCTTTACACTTGCTGATGATCGCGTCGTGGAGGCGGGAGCGAAGGTTATCCGGAAGCTCAAACAGTTGATTGTCGCGGTAAATCTCGATGGTTTTCTTCGTTGTATTCATCACCACAAAGCAGCTGTGGCACCAAAGCAGATGTTCATCGAGTTCGGCTCGAACTTCGCCGGTAATCGAACCATCCAAGTAATCGGTCAACTCTTTCAAAAACTCAGTGCAGTTCACGTTGGCCGTCTCCGCCTTTACTAGGCTTGAAGAATTTTGCCAGACGTTCGCGAAGCTGCAAGCGCGCCCGCAATAGCCTGGACTTAACTGCTGGAACACTCAGTCCCAGCATTTCCGCCGTTTCCTCTGTTGAAAGCCCTTCAACGTCCCTCAGCACGAACACCGTTCTGAACCCCGGAGGAAGCCCTTGAATGGTCTTCTTCAGTATATCGCTCAGTTCCGCTTGCCGGAATAGCTGTTCTGGATTCGGCCCCCAGTCCGCAACTTCTCGCGGCATGGTTCCTTCTTCTGTTTCTACGTCCTCATCCAGGGAGACAGTCTTATCCGAACGTCTCCGTCGAAGCTTCATCAAAGCTTCGTTAACGGCAATCCGTACCAACCAGGTATAAAACTTGGAATTGCCCTGAAATTGTTCTAGGTTCCGATATGCCTTGAAGAATGCGTCCTGGACTACGTCCTGGGCGTCATCTTCGTTGTGCATAATGTGTTGAGCAATACGAAAAATGTTCCGGTCGTACTGCTTAACAAGCTGGCTAAAGGCTTCCAGATCTCCCTGCTTGGCTGCCTGAACCAAAGCCAGTTCGCTGGTGTCTTCCGCTGCTTTCTTTTGGATGGTTTCCATGAATGCTCGACTCAAAATAATTTACTATGTCTACTCCCCCAAAGGGGAATGATCGCTCAAAAAAGGCTTCTTTTATTACAACGACGTTACAGCCTTTACTATTTAGACGTTCCCGCACACACTTTTGTTGATGGACACTCTCGATTTTTACCAATGAAAAAAGCTATCTTCTTTGTTTTGATGACGTTTGGGGCCATGGGCCTGAGTGGATGTAAACAGGGCGAGAGCGCAAGCCAGGGCCCGGTGGAGCGCATAAAAGTCGTAATGAAGAAATATTCGATTGAGCCCCCCGTGATTGCCGTAAAGAGCGGTGCACGCACAGAGCTGGAAGTCTCAACCGCGGATGTCCAGCACGGCTTCGGCGTTCCGCAACTGGGAATTAACGAATCCATCCAACCTGGCCGGCCTGCGGTGATCGCGATCAAGTCGCCGGCAAAGGGCGAGTACAAGGTTGTGTGCAGCATCCTTTGTGGACCTCATCACGAAGACATGACCGCGAAGATCGTTGCCCAGTAACGTTCACAAGAACTGGTACGAGGGCGGTTTGTGAATTGTTAGCCGGGAATCCCATGAACTATGTCTTTCTGGCCGCGGCTTTCTTTGCTTTCCACTTGCTGATGGAGTACTTGGTCGACCACTTGTCGATCCAGAAATCTTTCTTCATCTCGGCCGCTGTATCTCTTGGCGCTCGTGCGAGCAGGGCCGAGGGGCCTTGTGTTTTCCTGCTTCCGAGCGCCAGGTCCCTCACCCTACCCGGGCGCTAAGGACAGCGCGCCCTCGCTGACGTGGTTCGGAATAACGGCCTACTTACTTGCTGCTGAGGCCATCCATCAGTTCGACGAGCCAGCGTAAGCTCTCCGCGTTGATGTCTCGCACGCCGTCCGCGCTGACTGCTTGAGCCGTGACCAACGATTGTTCCAATATTCTCCGGCCAGATCGGGTCAGTGCCGCGTAGCCCACGCGGGCGTCATGGACGTCTCGCTCCCGCGTGACCAAGCCGATCTTCTCCAACGGGATCAGAGCTCGTGTAACTGCAGAGGCGGTCAGCCCCAGCGTCTCGGCGAGGTCCACCCGCCGCAATTTGCCTTGCGGTGCGCGGCCAAGTTGGAGCAGGAGTGCAAAATCGCCAAAACTGAGCCCGTGCAGCGTGCCCAGGTGTCCATCCAACCGGCGGGACAGGGCGGCGCTGGCTTTGGCCAGACCTATGCAGAAGTCCAGGGAAGGCGAAGTCGATAGTTGCAAAGTGCTTGATATATCATGCATATTGCAAATATATTGAACCGCATTCTTCTTGTCAAGACGTTCGAGGCTGCTGGTACGTTCTTCGCAACGGTGTGCGCGGATAGAGTGGTGCAAGAGTGAAACGGTATAGGGGCATCGACCACCGGTTGCTCAATGCGTTTGAGCTGATGAAATCGATGATCGAGGCTGGGAGCCGGGCGGAGTCCGCTTTGGGGGGGCCGGTTTGAAGCCCAAATTGTCTTTGGTCAAGAAGTGCGTCCACCCGGGCGGCAAAAAGGTTCTGGTGCCCGCGCAGCGCAGGGCGCTCAAGCAGATTGAGTTCGTGCAAAAGTTGATCGCCGCACGCCTGGCAGGGGACATCCATGGTCGTGCCCACTGTCCTGATTTGTCCCTCAATGTCGAGCCGTTTCTGCTTCACCGGAAGTACATCGGCTTGCGTGCAACCGTGTGTGCGGTTGAGGAACAAACTTGGGTAACTACCCTGGTTGACAGGCGAGCATCAGGCCATATAATCGCCCTAAAGCGTTTCCAGCGTCGGGTGGTTCCCACGAAATCAAGATCGTGGGGTCGAAGCCGTGGCGCGGCTTTTCTGCTGAAAAAAAGAGCAAGACAAGAAGAAAGCTGCACAGCGATACAGCCAAGAATCTAGGAAACGCTGGAAATGCTATTAGCTGCGATGTCACGTTCTGCCAAGATTCAATCCATTATCGAAGAGACGGTTTCGGAAACCTTCGAATCGATTCTACCTGGGCTGCGCGCCGAGATTGTCCGGCGGGCGTCTGAAGAGTTGGAATCTCTAGAACCGGCCGAGGGCCACACGCCTACCGATTTGCTGAGGGCCGCGGTGGTGGCGATTCAGGAATCGGCTGCACAGGCTGAAATACTCAAGCGCTTGCTGGAAGGCTCTGCCCGATTCTGCGGCCGATGTGCCTTGTTTGTCGCCAAGGGTGTCTCTGTCAACGGATGGCAGGGCATCGGCTTCGCCGACAACGATCTAATCAGAACGCTCAGCCTCAACGCTTCGAATGACCTAATCGCCCGCGCCTTGCAGGGACGCATTCCCGTAACAGGCGCTCCCGCCGAGTTTGACGGCGCGTTTTTGACCTTGGCCGGGGCTCCGGCTGAAGATCACTGCCTGGTTCTGCCGCTCGTGGTCAAAGAAAAGGTCGCCGCGATTATCTATGCCGACGCCGGAGATAATCTCGACATTGTGGTCGATCGTTCTGCTCTAACCCTTCTATGCCAGGTGACTGCATTGTGGCTGGAACTTACGGCTCTGCGCAGGGTAGGCGTAGGCGCCGGGCTTGAGGAATCGAACGCGGCCGTGACGCAGCCTGTGGCTCCTCCCGCGGTGGTTGTGTCCCAACCCCACCAGGCGCCTGTAGCGCAATCCGTATCCATGCCTCCCGCCCATTCTGCGGCGGTGGCGGTGGCGGCTCCCGCTCCAGCCATTGAAGAAGACGAGGGAACCAGAAAGGCCCGCCGGTTCGCCAAGTTGCTGGTGGATGAAATCAAGCTCTATAACCAGAATAAAGTCGCGGAAGGCAGGCAAAACCGCGACCTCTATGATCGTCTCAGAGAAGACATCGAAAAAAGCCGCTCCACGTTCGACAAGCGGCATGGTGAAATCGTTGGTTCCGGCATCTACTTTAATCAGGAATTGATCCGCGTTTTGGCGGATAATGATGTTTCGCTCATGGGCGGTAATTTTCCGCGTTAGGTTTTGTGGCTTTAAATTTTTCTCCGTTTAGCTTTGTTCGTTTTAGCTTGGTAAAGATTGGTTCCGTGGTAGCTCGACGTTTCTCTTTCGTTATCTTCCTGCTCGCGATTGCATGCGTTGCTCCTTTGCCCTCGCAAGGTGTGCCGCAAGCTCAAAGTAAATCGCGCTCGCAAGCTTCCGCGCGCACGCGGCGGTTGCAGCATATCAATCGCGCCTTTGTTGCGTCGACCGACTTGAAGCCGATGGCGCAGCAGCTTCTGCAAAACCGCACACCGCAGGCGTATGCCGGTGTGCAGGCGTATGCCCGCAAGCATCAGGCGGACGATGCGGGACCGCTAGCCCATCTGGTTTTGGGATATGCTCACAACCTCGATAAAGACTATGCCAAGGCTCTAGAGGACTGGCGGTTCGCAAGCGCGCTTTCGCCCGCGTTAGGCGACTATCTCGACTATCTTCGCGCCAATGCCTACCAGGAGCTGCAAAACAGCGCCTCCGTGATCAAGACTCTTGAGGGATTCGAGCAGAAATATCCGGATTCAATTCTTGTCCACGATGTAGCCATGCTCTACGGCTCCGCACTTTCTGCCAATGGCCAGCCGGAGATAGCGGCAACCTGGTTCGAGAAACATCGCGAACCGGCCCAGGCGGACATTGAATTGGCCCTTGGCCGGGCCTACGTTGGCGCCGGCAATAAGGTGAAAGCGGCGGATATCTTTCGCCGGCTCTACTTCAGCTTTCCGGTGAGGCCCGAAGCCGACGCTGCCGCCGTGGAACTGCAATCGCTTGGAGAAGCGCCGCCTCGCGGAAGCTTTGACGAACGCCGCACCCGCGCCGAATTGCTGCTCAAGGAGAAACGGTATTCGCAGGCCGCGAATGAGTTGAGCCCGCTTGTGGAACTGGCCTCGACTGCCGCTCTAGGCGAACTCCAATCGGATTTTGCCACCGCTCTCTACCACGAGCGTAGACGCGAAGATGCCCAGCATCTCTTCGAAAGCCTGTCGCAGGCTCCCACAGCTTCGGCGGAAACCAAGGCCGAGGCGCTCTATTTTCTTGCCGAGATAGCCCGGGATAAGGACGACCGCGACCGCCATGCCGCATTGATTAGCCAGATCCGCAGTACCGCGCCGCAAAGCGTCTGGTTCCAGCGCGCCCTGCTTTCCGCCGGCAACATGTATCTGCTGCGGAAGGATTTTGAGGCTTCGCTGCGTTTCTATTCGGAGCTTTATCAGAGCGATCGCAACGGGCAATTTGCGGCCTACGCCCACTGGAAAGCCGCGTGGCTGAGCTATCGTCTGCGTAAAAAAGACGATGCGCGCAAGCTTTTTGAAGAGCAGGTGAGCCTCTATCCCGGTTCCACGGAGGTATCGGCAGCCATTTATTGGCGTGGCCGCCTGGCGGAGTCCGAGAGCGATCAGCCCCTGGCTCGCGCCTACTACCAGAAGCTTTCCGACAACTACCGTTATTACTACTATGCCAATCTTGCGCGCGAGCGCCTGATCAGGATTGGCGTTGAAAATGTGGGCGATCCCGCCGTACTGGATCGGCTGCCGCGCCCGCCTTCTGTGGTTCGGAATTGGGAGACGCCTGCCGGAAATCTTCGTACACAAAAGGCGCAGCTTCTTGCCAACGCGGCTCTCTACGACTTTGCCGTGAAAGAACTACAGGCGGCCGGAGGCAATGGATCTTCCTGGCAGGCGAAGTCCGCTGCACAAATCTATGCCGAGGCGGGCGATTACCGGCGTGCTATCGAGACGCTCAAGCGCGCGGTTCCTTCTTACTTTTCGGCGAATCTCACGCAACTCCCTCGTCCGATTTGGGAGACTCTGTTCCCTCGTCCGTATTGGGTGGACTTACAGAGATATTCCACGGCCCATCAACTCGATCCCTATCTTGTGGCTTCTCTGATCAGGCAGGAGTCGGAATTCAGTGCCGTGGCGATCTCCCGCGCAAATGCCATGGGCCTCATGCAAATCTTGCCTACGGTTGGCAAGAAGCTTGCCAGAGAAGAGAAGATTCATAGCTTTTCCTCGGACGCCCTTCTTACACCTTCGATCAATCTTCAGCTAGGCACCCGCTATTTCAAGCAGATTGTGGAGCGTTACGATGGTCAGGTTGAGTACGCATTGGCCGCCTATAACGCCGGTGAGGATCGTGTAAAAGACTGGCGGAGCAGCGGCGATTACCAGGATGTGGAAGAGTTTGTCGAATCGATCCCCTTTACCGAGACCCGCGAATACGTCCAGGCGATTATGAGGAATGCGGTGCTCTATCGGTTGCTCTACGCAAAGTCCAGCACGCAGACGGCGCAGACCACGAAGAATCTCAGGTAACGGACCGCAGTCAAACCCGCCCCTGCTTTACAAATTGAGGCGAGTTGCGCCCGTCCACGCCGCTTTTTTTTCATACCGGCGATTCAATATGCTCAATTTTGGCCTCAAGCCGCCTTCATCTTCAGATTCAAGACTTCTGAAGTCTGTGCCAGAATCACTTTGTTCTAAAATATCAGCCGGTTATTTTCAGTATGGCCGACACACCAAAAACCAGATTTGAACTCTCCGTGGAACTCACAAAAGCCCTGGCTTGGCCAATTCTTATTCTCATTATTTTGGCTGTCTTCTGGACGCCTCTGCATGATCTTGTAACGCTCGCTCCCACCTTGCTTGGCCACTCGGAATCCATCACCATAGCTGGCGTCTCGATCAAATTGGGGCAGCGGTTAAGTAGTCAGGCTTCGCCCGAGGTGAAAAAGGAACTCGCGGCCATGTCCCCACATTCGATTGACGTGCTTTTAAGCCACACGAGTTCAGCATATTGGAGCTCAGATCCATCCTACGCAAAATCAGAACATGCCCAACTGGCGCAAGCAGGTTTAGTCAAGGAGCTTTCGAGCGATGATCTGCGCCGAAGCTACCCAGATAAGAATTACACCTATGGCATTCAGTTGACTGAGCAAGGACAGGAAGTTCGCAAATTTCTAATCGCTTTAATATCTGAGTTCGCCAGCCAACTCCAGGAGAGCCAACCTGCAACCAAACAAACCCTTTAAATTTCTCCCGGCTCCAATCGTGTAGCATTCAGGCGGACTACTGCACTCGCTGTTCAAAAAGTTTTGCGGCTCTTCTGTTACGAAGAGCCGCACACAAATATATCCACAGGATGTAGCAATTGCCCGTTACGGCAGAAGACAGCCTGCTATTGAGGATTCTTCCCTTGGCCTACCGATGCGGTGGCTCCCGTAGCGGGTTGATCGGTCTGTTTCTTGTCGTCTTTCTTATCATCCTGCTTTTTTGAATCCTGCGTCTGATCGTCGGGCTGAATAGTTGGAGGAGGTGGAGGCATCTGGTTCCACGAAGTCTTCTTGTCGTGCTTCACCACTTGCCAGATCGCCGTTGCGCCGCCGCCGCCCAGGGCTCCCGCCGCCGCGCCGTTGCCGCAATCGCAGATCGTCCAGCCGATGCCAGTGCCTAGAACGGCGTTCGATCCGATCATGGCCATATTGTGATAGCTGCCGAACGTGGTGCGATGCCCGTAAAGGTACCATGTGCTCATGGCCCCGCCGCCGATCGTTGCCAGCTTAGCCGTTTTTAAGCCGCCGCCCAGAAGGAAGCCCAGGCCCGCCCCGGCAGCGGCGCCGCCCAGAACCGAGAGGACGTATCGGTTGTGTTTCGGATTGAGTCCCTTCACGTCGTTCTTGTTGGGAGTGCGCTCCTGCGCCAAAGAGGTTGAGGCCAGCGTAAACAACAGGCCAAGACAAACTAGAAGTACGACCAATCGATTGAGTCTCATACAGAACCGCTCCGACTCCGAGTCCAGCCTCGGCAATTTCACCATTTGTCGAATTGGATGGAGCGATTCTTCGGCGAGATGTTCTGGAAGACTTCAGGCGGGAAAAGGCGCGGGTGATTTCTACTGTGTCCTATCTACTGGAAAATGCCGCAGGGAAATGCGCAAACGAAAATGTCGCCGAGGCAGAAGGCTGATGTGCCAATGGATGATGCGCGAATGGCTGAAGTGCGAATGGTGGTGTGCGAATAGATGATTTGTCGAGCGTTTGTATCCTGGCACGCTGACAGGAATTGGGCCGACAGGAATTGAAAAGATCAAAAGATCAGAAGATCAGTGGAGGTCTGACTGTTGGGTGCTTTCTCGACTGAAGACTATCGAGTGCCAAAAGAGCTTTTTAAGCCATCGTAATGCGCACCTCTGTGCCCTCTAGCCTTTTCCTCTGTGTCCTCTGTGGTAGCGCCGCAGGCTGGGTTTTGTTTACCGATTACGAACTGACGGCTTTCTCTTCCTGTGGAGCCAGGAAGATCTCGCTTAGGAGCAGAAGCGCTCCAATCACGATGGCGCTGTCCGCCACATTAAAGGCCGGCCAATGGTGGGAGCCGACATAGAAATCCAAAAAGTCGATCACTCGACCACTCACGATGCGGTCCCATAGATTCCCCAGAGCGCCGCCAAAAACAAGGGAAAGCGCGACTGCTGTAGGATTCAAGGCGTTGCCGTTCTTCCAAAGCAAAGCCGATACCACTCCGAGCGCCGCCACGGAGAACATGATCAGCATTGCCACTTTCCACTCGGAGGGAGAATCGGAGAAGAGTCCAAAGGCCGCTCCCTGGTTTTGCACGTGGGTCAATCGGAAGAGACCGGGAACCACGTCGACGCCGTCGTGCAGGGCGATTCTCTGTGCCACCATCCATTTGGTGAATCTGTCCAGCACCACCACAAGGGAGGCGATCAGGATGTGATACTTCCGCATATTCACGCTGGCTTATTCCTGCTCAATCTCATTCAAGGACGCCAAGCATCGTTCGCAAACCATGGGATAGCGATCGCTTTCCCCAACGTGCACCGAATAATTCCAGCACCGTTCGCACTTCTTACCTGGGGCCCTGCTTACTTCTACGTGCAACGGCGTGTTTCCGTTCCCGCCGGACGCGCGTTCCACTGCCACACCGGAGACAATCAGCAAAAACCGCAGATCGTCGCGGTAGCGTTCTAACAGTTTATACAAAATCTCGGGCGCATGGATGGTTACCACAGATTCTAAGGCGCTGCCGATTACCTTGTCCCGGCGTACCACCTCCAGAGCCTTCAGGGCCTCGTCCCGGACCCCCATCAGTGCGTCAAAGTCGGCGCGGAGCGCCTTGGCCTGCTCCGGATCGCCCACAACCCCTGTAATGTCCTCAGCCTTGGGAAAATGGGCCAAGTGAACGCTCTCCGTTCGTCCTGGGACTTTGGGGAGAAACGACCAAACCTCTTCGGCTGTAAATGACATGATGGGAGCCACCAGCCTAACCAGAGCTTCGCCGATCCGCCAGGCGGCGGTCTGCGCGGAGCGCCTCGCCTTCGACTTCGGCGCGGATGTATACAGGCGGTCCTTCAGAACGTCGAAATAGACGGCGCTCAGGTCGACCGTGCAAAACTCGTTGAGCCGATGGTAGATCTTGTGAAATTCAAAGCTGTCGTACCAGCCGCGCACCTCTTCGCTCACTTCAGCCATACGCAAAAGCATGTATCGGTCGAGCGCCGCCATCTCGTCGAATTTCACGCTGTGTTGCTCAGGCACGAACCCGTCCAGGTTGCCCAGCACATAACGGAAGGTGTTACGCAACTTTCGATAGTTTTCCGCAACCCGCTGCATGAGATCTTCCGAAACTCGCACGTCCTCACGGAAATCGACCGAAGCTACCCACAGCCGAACGATCTCGCCTCCCAGCCTGTTGGCGATCTCCACCGGGTCTACTCCGTTGCCGAGAGACTTCGACATCGCCCGTCCCTGGGGATCGAGCACCCAGCCATTGGTGGCAACGCCCCGGTAAGGAGCATGGCTGCGCGTGCCGATGGCGCAGAGCAGGGAAGAGTGAAACCACCCTCTGTACTGATCGCCGCCTTCCAGGTAAAGATCGGCTGGCCACGGCATATCCGGCTCGGTTCCCAGCACAGCCGCATGGCTCGATCCTGACTCAAACCACACGTCGATGATGTCCATCTCCTTCTGAAACGTTTTGCCGCTGCAGCTCGCGCAGGCCGTTCCAGCCGGTAGGATCTCTTCTACATTGCGCTTGTACCAGGAGTCGGCGCCTTCTCGCGCAAACAGTTGAACCACGGCGGCGTTGGCCTCTTTGGAAATCAGCAGCTTGCCGCACCCTTCGCAGAAGAAGACGGCAATCGGTACTCCCCATATCCTCTGCCTTGAGATGCACCAGTCGGGGCGGGTGGCGATCATGTTCGTGATGCGCTCTTCACCCCAGGGCGGGTCCCATTTCACGCGCTTGATCTCGTCCAGGGCCCGCTGCCGCAGCGTGCTGCCATCCATGGCTGCTTCCATGGAGATGAACCACTGCTCCGTCGCCCGGAAAATCACAGGATTGTGGCAGCGCCAGCAGTGGGGATAGGAATGTTCGATCTTCTCCGATCCCATCAGGACGCCCCGCGCAGCCAGCAGCGCAACGATCGATGCGTTGGCATCGAAGACTCGTTTGCCGTCGTACTCGGGCAGGCCATTCCGCAGGGTTCCCGATTCATCGACATTGCACGTTTGGTCGAGCTTATATTTTGCGCCTGTATAAAAATCGTCCGCGCCGTGAGAGGGAGCCGTATGGACAGCGCCCGTTCCCTGTTCGGTGGTTACGTAATCGGCGAGTACGCTGAGAATGCTGCGCTCCAGGAAAGGATGCGCAAACGTGGCATATTCCAGCTTCCGTCCTGGGAAGCGGGTAACCTCGGTCGCTCCCTCCAGCTTGCACTTTTCGATGGTCTGCTTGGCCAGCGCGTCTGCAACGATATAAACCTCGCCCTGGTGCTCCAGGGCTACGTATTCCAGGTCGGGATGGAATGCCACCGCCATGGACGCCGGCAGCGTCCAAGGAGTCGTGGTCCAGATGATGGTTGAGACCTTCTTCCCCGCAAGCTTGGCGTCGACCTTTTCCGGAGCGCTCGTCATGCGGTACTTCACCCAAACGCTCGGGCTGGTGTGTTGCGCGTACTCCACCTCAGCCTCCGCCAGAGCAGTTTTGTCGAAGATGCACCAGTAGACCGGCTTAAGGCCCTTGTAGATGGCCCCTTTCTCCAGAAAATCGAACAGAATGCGCGCAATCACCGATTCGTATTCCGGCTCCATCGTGGAATACGGCTTTTCAAAACGGCCAAACACCCCAAGGCGCTTGAATTGCTCGCGCTGCATGTTCAAGAACTTCTGGGCGTACTCGCGGCACGCCTGCCGGACTTCCATCGGCTGCATGGCCAGCTTCTTGCGCCCGAGCGACTCGTCCACTTTGATCTCGATCGGCAGGCCATGGCAGTCCCAGCCGGGCACATAGGGCGAATCGAAGCCCGACATGGTCTTCGATTTCACGACGAAATCCTTCAGCGACTTGTTCAGCGCGTGGCCCTCGTGGATAGAGCCGTTGGCGTAGGGCGGCCCGTCGTGCAGAACGTAGCTAGGGGCGCCGCGCCGCGCCTCCCGAATCTTTCCGTAAATCCCGATCTTCTCCCAGAGTTCCAGCCACTTGGGCTCGTTCTTCGGCAGATTCGCCTTCATAGGAAATTCGGTCTTCGGCAGATTCAGGGTTGTTTTCAGTTCGAGCGGCGCTCGCATCGTTTCTCCGGGTTTTCTTAGGTAAACCCCCATTATAAACAGCGCCGCATCCCTCACTCCACCAGCGCGGCCCCTAGCACAGATGCATCCTAAGCACAGACGCATCCTAAGCGCAGATGCATCCTAATTAGGAGCGTATTGGCTTCGTAATACGCGCAAGGTCGATTGCTGGTGTGCTGTAAAGGCGTTGCCGGTCTATCGAAAGACAAAGCCGCACAGCAATGAGTACGGCAGTTTTCAAGCACGGCAGGTCAAAGCACGGCATCTAAAAGTGCAGCAGTTTAAAGAAGCGTTAAAAACGCGATTACCAATGATTTTCGTCTTTCAAAATAAGGTGCAACGTGAAGATTTGTTGCGTGTGTCGCAGGCGTTTCCAGCAGAAACTTTCTCCCGCCAAAAAAGCAACTTACACCCCCACGCACTTCATCTCTAAAGAGTAAACAGAATGAGGCTCGGGTCGAACCAATGGCGAACCATGTTTTAGTTCCTCCTCCTAGAGAGGACCGCTCCGTTGCCCCCCCGGTGTTGAATCTTCTGCCTCCGGTGGAAGAGCCCATGTGGAAGTCGCTCTTTCAGAACGTGAAAGATGCGCTCTTTCCCGAAAAGCTGCCTCCTTTAAAGCTCACGTCCAGGCCGGTTGCAGTGCGTGAGATATGGAGTAACAGCAACCATCGCCAAGCTGCGGCCGGCTCGCTGACTGTGCACGGGCTCATGCTCGCGGCCATTATTGCCGCAACGATCCTGGGAGCGCGCGGCGTAAAGACCCTTGCCACGAAGGAACATGTCACGCTGATTGCGCCTCCGCTTACCGACTACCAACCGGTGATGACTCCGCACAAAGCGGTCAAAGCTCTGGCAGGCGGCGGTGGCGGCGGCGAGCATGCCAAGATCTTTGAGAGTAAAGGTCACCTGCCCAAGATAGCCCCGCAGCAGATTACCCCTCCCACCGTTGAGATTCGTAATGAGAAACCCAAGCTGGCGGTTGAGGCGACGGTGGTGGCTCCGCCAAACGTGAAGCTTCCGGATGCTCCCAATATGCCGAATCTCGGCAACCCGATGTCGGCGCGCATCAGCGGCCCTGCTTCCAATGGGCCCGGCTCTGGCGGGGGAATCGGTAGCGGTTCAAGCAACGGTGTCGGCTCTGGAACAGGCCCCGGACACGGCCCTGGAGAGGGTGGCGGCTTCGGTGGCGGCATCTATAAAGTGGGCGAGTTGGGAGTTACCGCTCCTACGCCGAAGTTCACCCCGGACCCCGATTATTCGGAAGAGGCCCGTAAGGCCAAGTTTCAGGGTACTGTGACTCTGGCTGCCATCATCGGTCCCGACGGTCGTCCGCGGAACATCCGCGTGCTTCGCAGCCTTGGTATGGGGCTGGATGAAAAGGCTCTGGAAAAGGTGCGGACCTGGCTCTTTGAGCCCGGTAAGCGAAACGGCCAAGCCGTTGCGGTCGCCATGAACATCGAAGTCGATTTCCACCTGTATTGATCACGACTTTTCGTCGTGCGCACAAAAGGAGGGGGAGGCGAACCTGCCTCTTCCTTTTTTTATTTTTAGAGGAGCAGGCTCACGGCTGGCAGGTTGCTTTTAGCCTGATGCGGCACCGCATTCAAGCCTCGTGGATCATTGCGGTTTCGCTTCTGCGGGTGCGTCCTTTTGCAGCTCTTCGAGCCGTATGCGCACATTCGTATACTCGGGTTCAAGCGCAAGAGCCTTCTTGTAAGCCTCTATGGCTTTTTCCGGCTGGTTGGAGGCATCGTAGCTGAAGCCAAGCAACGCAAAGCCTTGGGCATCTTCCGGGTGTGCATCGTTGTAGGGTGTCAGAATCCGAATGGCGGTAGGAAAGTCGCCGTTTCTAAGGGCGCGGCTCGCCGCCTTGACTTCCTGGCTTTCTTGCCTTGGACCTAACCCCAGAGCGGCGTTTCGCTGGGCAAGCTGTTGCCCGCCGACAGCCATAAGCAATGCGGTAATTGCGAGGGTCAATCCTTGGATGGTTCTATTCGCGGCGTGGGATTGCGAGAGGGACGTTGCCAGGGGCAAGCCGATGATCGCACCTGAAATCAGCCCGCCCAGGTGACACATGTTATCGATGTTGCTAAACGCTCCGAATCCGAAACCGCCAGAAAAGCCGAGAAACAGATTCATGCCGATGAAGAAGATCATTCTGCTGATGATCGATGACCTTTCTCCGCTCGATATGGAGAAATGCCCAAACTGCACGCCTACAAGAACCGCGCCCGCAATTCCGAATATCGCTCCAGAAGCCCCTGCCTCTCCCGTCTGAGCGTTGTGCGCGATGCTCAACAGACTTCCGCCCACTCCCGTCAGTAAATAAATGGCGGCCGTCGCCCATCGTCCAAAGAGCCGCTCCGAAAGCTGTCCCAAGCTCCAGAGACACCACATGTTGAAACTGATGTGCAGGATGTCGATATGCAGAAACCCGGCGGTGACCAGTCGCCAGTACTCACCGCCCATGGTCCATGGACCGTAATTCACCATCAATCGGAACAGCGAGGAGGGACCAGAAGCAAGCAAACTGCCGCCGGTAAAAAGGGTTCCGATATAGACTGCGAGATTGATCGCAAGCAGCGCAGTGGTGACGGGAAAATCGGACATGGCACCCGTGCGAATGCCGCGGCTCGCTCGCGAAACTGCTATATTGGCGCAGTTATCGCAATAAACCGGAGCGATGCCTTCTTCGTTGACAGGAACGGGATTACCGCATTTTACGCAATTCGGCATGTGCAAGTTTGTCTACAGAATTGATCATACTTGAGTCCGCCGGATTTGATAAATAGAGCCTCTAGCTTCGTACAGCCGGTTGCAGCACGATTTCGGAACATATCTGTCCCACTGTTTCGAGACCATCCGGGTGAAGGCCGCTCGCATCGGCGCTAGGTCTAAGGGACGGCGGGGGATAATCGCAGTAATGGCGGCATTTCGGTCCAGCATATTACTCGTCTTTTGGTAACTGACTGGCGCGGTTCTTTTCTTGTTCAGCTTCAGCCGTCTTGCCTTCCAACTCCAAAACGTCAGCCAATTGTTCGTGGATACTGCGATCCTTGTCGTTCAGCTTGAGGGATTTGCGCAGGGCATCTTCCGCTTGGGCGTAGCGGCCTAAATTCTTCAGTGCTTGTCCGTAGTATCCGAGTATTTGAGCGTCGCCTTCGTTCGAAGAGATGGCTCGTTGCAGAAGGTCTGCGGCTTGGGAGTTCTTTCCTTGCTCCATGTAAATGAGGGAAAGGTTCACCTGAGCTGGGAAAGAGTTCGGATTGAGTACAAGGCATCGCTCGTACTCTCGGCCGGCTTCGTCATATCGTTTCGCCTGGTGCAGGGCAATGGCAAGGTTGAGGTGTCCGGAAGAATCATCCGGCTTGGCGGCCACGTATTTTTGAAAATGTTGAATGGCGTTGGCATAGTCGCTTTTTTGCAGTGCTGCACGTCCCGCTCCCCAGTCCGCTGCATAACCTTTAGCCTTCAATAAAGGGATGAACAAAAGTGCCAGAGATATCAGGACTCCCGCGAGTGCGAGCCGGTACCCGGAAGAGCGCTCTTCCAGCGAGCGTGCTTGAGGCGAAGCGCCGATGGACCGTGCAAATAAGAATCCCAGTACCAGGCCGGTGATAAAACCACCCAGATGGGCCATATTGTCGATCCCTGCCGTTAAGCCGATAACGAGATTAAGGAAGGCAATCCTGACTAGCCATGAAAGCAGTTGCTTGCGCTGCTGGTTGGGCAGTCCCAGCTTGCCAAAGTAGAGGAGTGTTGTAAGTAGTCCAATAAAGCCAAAGAGTGCTCCCGATGCGCCGGCACTCACCCTCATTGGATTCCAGGCCAGGCTTAGCATGGAAGCGCCTATTCCGGTTACCAGGTACGCTCCGAGTGTCGTGAAGCCTCCGATCAGCTTTTGCACCAGGCGTCCCACGTTAAATAGCGAGTACATGTTGACGGCTAGGTGGAGGATGCCGATATGAAGAAATGCCGACGTGACGGTCCGCCAATATTGTCCCCCGAGTGTGCTGGGGCCATAATCGGCTCCCCATCGGATCAATTGCTCCTGAGTCGGTTGGATGGGTGAAATTCCTGAAGCCGTCATTGCGACAAAAACGGCGATATTGATTCCGAGTAACAGATTGGTTGCCGTGACCTTGGTGGCCGTTGGCGGGGCGATGTCGAGCGGTTTTTCGCTGGTCGGCGCAGGCTGCTGGGACCGGCATTCCCGGCAATACTCATTCAGTTCACCCAGAGTTAGAGAGGGTAGTTCTTTTCCGCATTGTCTGCAGGTGGCCAAGGTCCGATTCTCCCGAAAGGTATAGACGCCTACTATAACAGTGGGTATCATCGTTCAAAATCAGAGAAAAGTTGGTAAGGAAACGAACGATAAGGGGCGCTGCGAATGCGCATTTACAAAATTTCCGAGGAGAAGGGTAAAGTCGAACGGGATGCGACCGTGCGTCGCACTGTGTATCTGACATCCGGAATCCTCTTGATTAGTGTTCTGTATGTTGTCCTGTCCGAAGCCCGGAAAGGTCCATTGAATCTCCCGTTCCTCATGGTTTCGGCTCTTTTCGTGGCGTTTGTTGTGCTTCTAAGCGCTCGGCGCGTGAACAAACTAGTCGACGACGCCTATGCCTCCTTCGCTCTAACCGTGGATGGAGACTCAATTCATAAGGTCCAAAAGAACACACCCGATGTCGTACTCCGGCGCTCTGAGATTGAGCGGATCGAGGAGCTTCAGGGCAAAGGCTTCAAGATCTGCACGGGCGAGAGGTTGCGCATGATCTGGGTGCCGTGCGAGCTTGAGGATTACGAGCAACTCAAATCGGAACTTATGTCTGGCGGTGCAATCGCGCTTGTTGGTAAAACGCACGCGTGGGGAAAGACTTATGCAGGGCTTGCCGCCTATCTGGCTTTGTTCTTCACGCAGCTTGTCTCGTCCAATCGTTTTGTGATCGCTCCCGCGGCTCTTGGCAGCTCAGGATATCTGTTCTTTGCGCTCTTCCGGAACTATCGCAATCCCAACTTGACCGCCAGGGGGAGAAGGTCGATGTTTTGGGCCGCCTTGGTTGGCGTCGCTATGCTGATTCGAGCCGTTGTGATCTGGTTTTCCTGAATGAGGCGGGCGTCTTCTGGAGGCTTCGAGGTATTTGGGAACCATCCAAAGAGTTGGCCAAGAAGATTCGATAGAAGGGCTAGAAATAAGTGTCCCGGGAGGGTGCTGAAAATAAAGACGAAAAAATTTGGCAGAAGTTCCTCACGAGGTCGCTCGGTAGGGTCTTGGAGAGAATCCTGAGGTGGTGTCCGTTGGTGGCTCCTGGGGAAGAGGTTCTTGTCCCGCCGAATTAGATATAATCCCGGCGCATTTTCAGAAATCACAGCAAGGAGTTAGACCTCATGCTCGAGAAGAACGTTAGAAAAGCTGCAATTTGTTGCCTTATTCTCACCTTGGTTTCTCCCAGCCTCATCAGAAACACGGCTCGTGCCACAGCTACAACGGCGCCCGATTTTACTCTTGCGTTGTCGCAGTCCGGGTTGGTCCAGCTCAAGGAAGATCACGGCTTCATATTGGACGCAACCATTACGGCTCTAAACGGATTTAATGGCACCGTCACGGTCACGGTCAGCGGCTTGCCCCCTGGTGTCACAGTCCTGCTAAGCGACAGCAATTCAACAGTCACCGGATCGGGTACGGCTGAGCTTGAGATTCACAGCAATATGGCCGAGGCCAAATTAGGAGTAATTACGAACGTGGTGGTTACCGCGACCAGCGGGAGTTTGTCCCATACAGCTGGTTTTCAGATGAAAGTAATCGGGGGATGAGATTGCTTTTCAAACATGATGTTTTTTGGGCGCTAAGCTAAAAAAATCCACGCTTGAACCATGAGACCAATGAGTATGTCCCGGCATGGCTCAGACGCTGTTGGCGGCTCTGAAATCGTCGCTGGCAAAGTTAGTGGCCATGTCCGGGACCGCTGGACCCACGCTGAACTTCTGAGCTTCGTAGCTGAGATGGTGAAGTCCTACCCCTGAGTTAACTCCATGTGGTTCTGGATAACTTCAACATCCATCAACTTCCGCCAGCCGCCTGGATTGCCCAAATCGATAATCACGCTGCTCAAAGTGGTGCAAAGACCTGCCATCGATCCGGCTTCTGAGTCCCCCCCGAGTACGTCAATCGAGGACTTCTAATACCAGGTCGGATAAACTGGAGCGAATATGGGCCGCACCGTCTTCGTCCTCCATTCCGCACTTGCTCCGAATGCAGTTGCTGACGCTCTGCTAAGTTCAATGGACGAAGAACAATGGACGCTGTTTTCCATGTCTGGCTACCGGGGCAACCGCCCGGTGCTGGGCGAGGTTAGCCAGAAAACATTCAGACTGAGGAAGCGGATCAACCATCGCAATGACTTCGCCAGGCAATTCTACGGTCGATTTGAGCCTGAGCCAGGCGGGACGAGAATCGAAGGCCACTTCGATACCCCGGGTTTGAGCAAGTACTTCATGCGTATTTGGCTCGCCTTCGCTGTCTTGATTGGCGTACCGATTTTTATTCAAACAGCGATCGCTATAGTTGGTGGCAGCCACTCCGCGAGCGATAACGAATGGATCGGATTAGTAGTGCCTCCGGTTCTAGTGCTTTTCGGAATTGCGCTGCCGAAAATCGGACGGTTGCTCGGGAAAGGGGACGAACATTTTATCGTAGAGCATTTGCAAAACACGCTTGCCGCACGCATTGAGGTGCAGGAGCGATGATTTACGAGCGATGATTTACGAGCTATGATCGCGGATAAAGCCGCACGACGGATGGGTATCGAAACGTCGCCATTGTGCTCATATACTGCAACGCGAGCGCGGTTGATGACCGCCCGCAAAAGATCTCGGCTCTTGGAAACTGCCATCCTTCTTCTACCCTTGCTTTTCCGGACCGCCATTCAATGCGGTAATGGCGGACACCATTGCTCCTTGCAATCGCCTTCCTGAGATGGGTGTTTCTACCTCTGGGTCTGGTGTGGTGCGTGGCACCTCCGGAGCTTTGGCTAAAGGTACCCATTACAATGAATAGACTGAATTGACCTGAATGAATTACCTCAAGCAGCAGAGATACCTGCGGGAAAGCCGCGTTTATGCCCTTGGCTCAGGCATCATTTTTATATTGTTGGCTTTAGCATGTTGGAGGTTGGGCGCATCAACGTCCGGCGCTTCCATGGTGGTAGCGGCCATGGTGACCGGAGCTTTGGTTGTGTGCCTCTGGTATTTACCCAACTATTTGCATCTTACGGTCGATCCGCAGCGGCAGGCGCGTTGGGCGGTGAAGGTGCGATGGCGGATCGTTGCCGCTGTCCTTATATTGGGTATGGTGGCGTCCTCGTCTCGTGCCTCGGCAATTGCCGCCGGAATTGCGTCGGTTTGGCTCCTGCTGTCGACATTGGTGGCGAAGCGAATACTGTCTTCCGCCGTCGCCTGGTTGTGGGTATGCGAGTTTTCGCTCATAGCGGTTCTGGTGGTTGGGCGTTGGCTTAATCCTGGGTTTGGTGGCCTGCTTCTGGCTGCGGCCTCTCACCTGGCGATCGTCGCATCGAAGAGCCGCCCGTTTCGCTGGGCGGGCCTGACTGCTTTTGCCGGCCTCGCCGTTCTCTGGATTTCGCTTTATCATGAAAACAGCGGACCTGCTTTGTATGCGTTGCTTACCGGTTTGATTTTGTTTCCAGGTATGGTTACAGCTTGGCTGGTCCATCGCTCCCAGCGTCAGAACGAAGAAAACAAGGCTGCCGCCATGCGCGAGCTCACTGACTTTACCGGCTACGGGCGCGAAAAGATCGAGCAGTTATGGGCAGTGAGCAATCGGCAGCTCGCGGAAAACTGGCAGCAGGCCGCGATTCCGCCCGACGAAAGCGAGCGCCTGGCGCAATGGTATCGAGACAACTCCGAGCTGTATCTCTTTGCTATCTCCGGTTACAACCTTGAGTACAAACGTATCGTATCCAACCTCAACGTAATGAAATCGGCGACCGGGTCGTGCCTCGACTATGGGGCCGGCAACGGCGAGATTATTCTGGAGCTTGCCCGCCGTGGACATCGGGCGACCTACTATGACGTGGATGGCGTTACGATGAAGTTTGCTCGCTCCCGCGCGGCTCGGCAGAATCTTGCGGTTTCTTTTTGCCTCACCAAGGATGAGCTGGCTGCCGACGCCCAGGGCCGCGGCTTCGATACCATCTTCTCTTTCGATGTTCTCGAGCACCTGCCCGACCTTCCCGGTGAGCTTAACTTCTTGTCTTCGCTCCTGGCTTCTGGAGGTCTTTTGATGTTCGATGTTCCGGCGGGATCCACCAAGGCCCATCCGATGCACCTTAACCACAATCTCAACGTTTTTTCCTTCATGAACGCCAAGCAGCTTCGAGACGAGCGTGGGCTGGCTTTGCGGCTGCCTTTTAAGAAGGAAGAGAAATACGCTTATCGTAAGCTTTAGCCGATTCAGGCCCTAGGCCGTTTTCAGCGTAAGTGAGCCAGGAATCAAGGTCACGACGCGGCTTTTCCGCCCTTTTTCTTCGTTTCTTCATTCAAAAGAAAAGCCGCACGGAAGCATGCAAGTGGGGTGCAGTACCGCTGAAAACGCTAGTAGCCGGTTCGTCCGGCTACGGCGCCGTCGATCTTCCATCAGTATAGGAAAGAGCGTGAAGAAATGCCCTCTCTCTTGTTAAAATTCAATTGTGGAACCCTCTCTTCAAAATCGCAAAATCGAGAAACGTCCTGAGCAAGTCTCGCTAAGTGGTCGCATCCTTTTTCTCACCGAAGATCCGGAATTGATCCGCCGTCAATTGGCCGGCGAGGATCTGCCTTGGGATACAAAAAATCCGCAGAACAATCCCAAGCTGCGCGATGACATCTCCACCGATGAGATTACTCCGGCGCATATCTGCTTCTTTTTCGATGAGACGCTGGGAGAGTTTCCCTATACCGGCTTGAAGTGCGGCGATGAAGTGCCGATCAAACGCGGCGATGTGAAAAAAGGCGGCTTCGTGGCTGCCGTGAGCGGCAAGCGCCGTGGCAAAGGATCGAGCCGCGAGCAGTCGCCTTACGCCGAGCTGTGTGCGGGCATCAAGCTGGTGATTGCCGAGAATATTGAGAGAATCTACAAGCAGAACTGCCAGAACCTTGGCGTCCTGACCTCCACGGATTTCGGTTTGATCGATAGGGTACGCGCCGGGCAGCAGATTCCCCTCAGCGAATTTACGCGTGGCGAAGACGAGATTACGCGCCAGGTAATCGAGCACGGGGGACTATTCCCGTTCAACGTTGGTCGTCTGCAGAAGAAGGTTTTTCTGCCTTCCATTGAGACGGCGAAGCGTCCCATGACGATCTCCGAGAAGATCTTCGCCCGCCATATCTTGAATGAGAAAGGCGAGGTGGGTGTCCCCTCGGTGAAGCCCGGCGATACAGGCTTTGCGCGGACCGATCTCCGCTTTAGCCACGAATACGTGACCCCGATGGCTGCCATTTTCTTTGAGCATTTTGTTGGCAAGGATGCCAAGGTTAACGATGCTTCCAGCATCATTTTCTTCCGCGATCACCTGACGTTCCTCGACGACGTGATTTCGGAAGAGAAAAAGAAAATGGGCCTGCTTGATCTTGCCGGTCAGCTTAAGTTGAAGCAGGAGCAGTTCTCCCAGAAGCAGGGAATACGCCTGCATGGCGAGTTGCGCGACCGCAAAGGTTCCGAAGGTATCTGTCACTCCGTGATCGCAGAGAGCTACGCTCTGCCTGGCCAGCTCAACGTGGGTTCCGATTCGCACACGCCCCATGTGGGGGCCGTAGGATGCGTCGCCTTTGGCATCGGTACAACCGACGTATTCAACTCATGGATCACCAAAGATGTGCGGGTCAAGGTTCCCGAGTCGGTCAAGGTTGTGGTGCGCGGAAAGCGCCATCCCAATGTTACCGCGAAGGATTTCATCCTGCTGTTGTTGAGCATGGACTACATCCGTAGCGGCAAGGCTCTGGCCAAGGTGATGGAGTATTCGGGCGAGGCCATCGAAGAGTTGAGTGTGGATGAACGCGCTACCATGACGAACATGGCGGCTGAGATCGGCGGCTTTACGGGAATCGTTGCGCCTGACCGCAAAACCGTAGATTTCCTCGTAGAGCGCCGTGGCATGCCCCGCGCGGAAGCCGAAAAATTCTGCGAAGGGCTCTATAGCGATCCCGAGGCTCAATATGCGCACGTGATCGAACTCAATGCCGATGAGATCGTACCGATGGTCGCAACCCCAGGAGATCCGGGAAATGGCAAGTTCATTCGCGACCTCAACACGCCCGTTCCTGTCGAAATTGCGTATGGCGGCACCTGCACCGCAGGCAAGAACGCCGATATGGATATGTACGCCCAGGTGCTGTCCGAAGCCCTTCAGCATGGACGTCGTGTGGCTAACTCCTGCAAGTTCTATATTCAGTTCGGCTCTCAGGAAACGCGCGAATACTGCGTGAGCAAAGGCTATCTGGAGATCTTCAAACGCGCCGGTGCCGAGGTAATCGAGCCAAGCTGCGGAGCCTGCATCAATGCGGGGCCCGGAGTTTCCACCCGCCCGGATCAAGTCGTGATTAGCGCGCAGAATCGCAATTTCCCCGGGCGTAGCGGCCCCGGACAGATGTACCTGGCGAGCCCCTATACCGTGGCTGCCAGTGCTGTGGCCGGTTACATTGTGGAATACGAGCCGACTACCCAGCGCGAACTTGTGGAAGCTTGAAACCGAAGTAGAAAGTTGTTTTAGACTTGAACCAATTGATTCCACTTGATGAATTGAGGCTTTTTTTCAGGTGTCCTAAAATCAATGCGAAATCAATCGAAATGAAGAGATGCTGCCCGGAGGAAAGCTGCTGGAAGCTGCCTGGCGCCCTGGGAAGCGAAGCTACAAAAAAAGGAAGCTTTCCACAGATCTCTTTGTCTTTACTGCCGTAATGCTGGTGCTAAAATAACCGGTTAAGCCGTCATCTTAAGAAACTCGTGGAGAATTTAGCTTTATGGCCTATGTAATAGCAGAGCCTTGCATCGGAACGAAAGACGCGGCCTGCGTGGACGCTTGCCCTGTCGATTGCATCCACCCCAAGAAAGACGAGCCTCAATTCGAGGGCGCGAATCAGCTTTTTATAGACCCTGTTGAATGCATCGATTGCGGCGCCTGTGTTCCCGTGTGTCCCGTCTCCGCGATCTTCGCCCTGGATGACCTGCCGGAGAAGTGGAAGACCTACACCGATATTAACGCCAAGCACTTCGGACGCTAACTTTCAAAGCAGGCTCGGGACGCGCATGAATACACTGCGCGTCTTTTGTCTTTTAGGTGGCTGGGTGGGCCTGAAATGCCGAGGCAATCTGAAGCTCTGATCTTGCGCACCTATCCGCTGCATGAAGCGGACTTGCTGGTTACTCTTTTCACTCGCTCGGACGGCAAGATTCGAGGTGTTGCCAAGTCGGCAAAGAGGTCGAAGAGGCGCTTTGGCGGAGCGCTGGAGCCTCTTACGTATGTGGTGGCGCACTGGGAAGATAAGGCGCGGCAGGAACTCTCTCGCCTCGACTCCTGCGACATCCTGGCTTCACCGCTCACGACCGAAATGGCTTATCCGCGTGCGGTTGCGTTGGGCTACGTGGCGGAGTTAATCGATGAGCTGCTGCCCGACCGTGAGCCGAACGACCATATCTTTCGGTTGGCCCTTTCGGTTGTGGGCCATCTGCACGGCGAGCAAATCTGGATGCCGCTCACCTATTTCGATCTATGGATCGTGCGTCTGATTGGCCTGCTTCCCGAGCTTGGACATTGCGTGGTGTGCAATGCCGCGTTGAATGGGAGCCGAGCCTACTTCCATCCGCTGGCGGATGGCCTATTGTGTGCCGACGATAAGCGTCTGGCCAGCACCGAGATTTCCGAGGAGTCCCGCATTGCCGCAGCCGGCATGTTTCGCGCGCCCATCGATTCCTTTGCCGATTCACCCTGGCCGCGCCAGAAGTGTGCTGATCTCCGCAAATTTCTAGGGCAGCGCATCGAGCGGCACATCGAAAAGAAATTGGTCACCGCAGCCATGCTTGACCGGCTAGATTGAAGCGTAACCGAGGCTGGCTCCAACGAAGAAAGATTGCACGGAGAGCATGCAAGCAGCGATACAGCAAACGCTATCAATCCGCGTTCTACCTGTTCTGATACATTAATATTTTTGCCACCCATGCCAAAATCTACCGCACCTACCCTTCAGGAACTGATCTTGCGCCTCCAGCAATTCTGGGCAGCGCGCGGCTGTGTCTTGCAGCAGCCATATGACATTGAAGTTGGAGCGGGAACCATGTCTCCCGAGACCTTTCTTCGCGTTTTAGGTCCACAGCCCTATCGCGTTGCATATGTGCAGCCCTCGCGTCGACCCGCCGATGGCCGGTATGGTGACAATCCCAACCGGCTGTACAAACACATGCAGCTCCAGGTCATCCTCAAGCCCCCGCCGGAGAATGTGCAGGAGCTATACCTGGAATCGCTCGCTGCAGTGGGCATCGATCTTCGCAAGCACGACCTCAAGTTTGAAGAAGATAACTGGGAGTCGCCGACGCTGGGCGCGTGGGGCATTGGTTGGCAGGTGATGCTTGATGGCCTCGAGGTCACCCAATTTACCTATTTTCAACAGTGCGGCGGAATCGATCTGGATCCAATCTCTGCCGAGCTAACCTACGGATTGGAGCGCCTGACCGCGTTCCTGCAGGATGTGGATAGCATCTACGAGATCGCCTGGGTTCGCGATGCCGAGGGTCAATCGGTGAGCTACAACACGGTTCGCCATCAGGATGAACTGCAGCTCTCCGTCTATAACTTTGAATTTGCCGACGTGCAAAAGGCGTGGAAGCACCTGGAGCTATACGAGGCCGAGTGCCAGGCGCTGCTGGATCGTTACCAGGCTCTTAGCAGCGACAAGAATGCCGGCGAGGCTGAGAAAAAGCGGTTCCCTCTGTTGGGCGCTTACGACCTGTGCCTCAAATGCTCGCATCTGTTCAATATTCTCGATGCTCGTGGAGCCATCTCGGTGACGGAGCGAGTCGGAGTGATTGCCCGTATCCGGCAACTGGCTGTGGGCCTGGCGAAAGCTTATGTAGCGCAACAAACCGTGGCTGATCAGAAAGGGCAGGTGGCCTGATGCCCGATTTCTTGTTAGAGATTGGCTGCGAAGAGATTCCAGCCCGAATGCTAGATGATGCCCGCGAAGAGCTTTCTCGCCGGGTCAAGGATTTGATTGTCCGCGAGGCCCTTGTTCTGGAAGAGGGATTGGTGATTGAATCGTTCTCGACCCCGCGGCGCTTATCTACGGTTGTGCGGAAAATCGCCTCGACCCAGGCGGATACCACTGAGCAGGTGCTTGGTCCGTCTGTGAAGATTGCTTACAAGGATGGTAAGCCGACGCCCGCCGCCGAGGCTTTCGCCAAGAAGGTAGGCCTCGACGTTTCGAAACTGGAAAAAGTCAGCAATCCCAAAGGCGAGTATCTCGCCGCCACCATCACCAGGAAAGGCCGGGGCGCCGTTGACGTATTGAGTGAGTTTTTGCCCAAAGAGATTGCATCCATCTATTGGCCCAAGAGTATGTACTGGCGGCCTGGCAAGACCGAGCGATTCGTCCGGCCCATCCGTTGGATTGTTGCCGTGCTTGGCGGTCAGGTCGTGCCCGTGGAATTTGCTGGAATCAAGGCGGGCGAGACAACCCACGGGCATCGCATTCTCGCTCATGGCCCACTGAAGGTTTCCGATGCGGCCCAATATACGGTCCTGCTGGAAGGAGCAAGCGTTATCGCCGATTCCAAGGTTCGAGAGCACCGGATTCGTAAAGCCCTCGATGCCGAAACAAGGAGTGTTTCCGGGGCGCGCTGGCGCGAAGACGCCGACCTATTACAGACGGTCGTGAATCTGACCGAGTGGCCCTCTGTCGTGCTCGGTAGCTTTGACCGCCAGTTTCTGTCCCTGCCTGAAGAGGTGCTGGTGACGGTCATGCGCGATCACCAAAAGTATTTTGCGGTTGAGGATGCTTCGGGCAAGCTGGCTCCGCATTTTTTGGCCGTGCTGAACATGGACGCGGATGCCGATGGCCTGATTCGCCACGGGAACGAACGCGTTCTGCGCGCTCGCTTTAACGATGCGCGCTTCTTCTGGGATACGGATCAGAAACTCCCGCTCGTTGGCCGCGTCGAGATGCTGCGCGCCGTGACCTTCCAGAAAGATCTTGGAAGCTACTTCGCCAAGGCCGAGCGTCTCGTGCACCTCAGCGGAGAACTATCGCCAATTCTCGACAGCGTCGGCAGGAAAGTGGATCACGCCGCCGTTGCCGAAGCCGCCCGTTTGGCCAAGACCGATCTCACCACCGAACTTGTCAAGGAATTTACCGAACTGCAGGGAATTGTTGGTGGCCTGTATGCCACCGCGCAAAAGCATTCCCAAGCGGTCGCCGACGCGATTTACGACCAATACCGTCCCGAATCGATGGACGATGCCATTCCGCGCACCCTGGAAGGGGCCTTGCTCTCGATTGCCGATAAAGCCGATACCATCGCCGGAATGTTTGCTATGGGGCTTGTTCCTTCCGGCTCCAAAGATCCCTTCGCATTGCGTCGTCAAGCGAACGGCATCGTTCGTACGGTTGCCGGACACAAGTTGCCGCTGAAGATCAGTATGCTCATGGGACAGGCTCTCAAAGGCTATGCGGGTGGCGATGCCATAAAGAAGTTTAGCCAACAGGGTGAAGCCTATGCCAAAGCGATTCAGGGCTTTTTCCGCGAGCGTCTGGAGTTCTTCTTGCGGGAGCAGGGGCTTGCTTACGACGTGGTCAACGCGGCACTTGCGGCGGGTGACGACGATATTGTCGATGTTGTTGCCCGTGCCCATGCGGTAGCAGCGGTGCGTCCTTCAGCGGATTTTGAGTCGATCTCTACTTCGTTCAAGCGCATGAAGAATATCCTTCTGCAGGCTTCGGAAACCAAGAAGCGGGTGGCGGATCCCTACGATCCCGCTAGCTTGAAAGAAGAAGCCGAAAAGAATCTTGCGGCGCAGGCTCCCGAAGTTGCCTCCCTTGTAAAGTCGTTGGGCGCGAAAAAAGAATACGAAAATGCCCTGCGCGAGATTTCCAGGTTGCGTCCGCCAATCGACGCCTTCTTTGACAAGGTGATGGTCATGGTGGAGGAGGAAGACCTGCGTGCTACCCGCCTTGGCCTTTTGCAGATGCTCGTGAATGACTTTTCCAGCATCGCCGATTTTTCCGAGATTGTTACCGAAAAGAAATAGGACTCAGAAGATAGGAAAGACTTGGCCGGCTGAAACGATCCGTTCCTCCCATTTGGGAGGAACGGATCCTGGTCAGTCAGCGATAACTCCTTAAGTTAGGAGGGCAGTTCCTGTAAGTCCCAAACCCTCCAAAACTCCTTCATCTCATCCGGTTTGCCCAGTGAGATTCGTGCGTAGGTGTTGAGTGGCGGGAAGGGCCGTCCAATTTCGATCTTATTCTTCTGAAAATGAGCGATGGCTTTTTGGACAGGCATGTTCGTGTTCAGCATGACGAAATTGGTGGAAGACGGTATCACGCTGAGGTTTCGGGCTATTGCCTGGCGGGTAAATTCGTCGCGGTCGGCGGCATTTCGTTGCTGCGCTATCCGATAGCTTGTCTCGTCGCTTAATGAGGTAAGCGCGCAATGCAGTACAAAAGCATTAATGTTGTCCTTGAGCTTTTGTTCCAACATATGCTTGGCTGTTGAGGTTGAGACAACGGCATATCCCAGCCTCATGCCCGCAAGCGCATAGATCTTGGAGAACGTGCGGGAAACAATGAGCCGCTCATCCTCTACAGGGCGGTCGAGAAACGAAATATAGTCCACGCCGGGAGAGACAAAATCGTAATAAGCCTCATCGATCACCACATGGATATTTTTAGGCAGCTTGGAAAGAAAATCTTCAATATCGGCCCGTGGCGTAATGTTACCCGTCGGATTATTGGGGTTACATAGATAAATCAAGCCGGTTTCCGGACCTGCGGCCTTCAGCATGGCTCCAAGGTCGTGGCAGAAATTGCTCGCCAGGGGAATCTCGATCGTCCGGGCCCCCACGATCTGGCCATATTCGCTAATCCCTTCAAAAGTCGGCGCCGAGCGGATGATCGTCTTGCCCGGACCAGTAAATGCATTGGCGGCCATGCGTAGGATTTCAGTCGATCCACATCCGAGCAGAATGCGGGAAGGCTCAACCTTGTATTTTCCGGCGAGTCTCTCTTGCATTTCCTGGCAATAGCGGTCTGGATAGCGGTTGATCTCCATGAACGGATTTCCGAGCGCCAGCACGCTAGGGAAGGGTCCGTAGGCATTTTCATTGCTATCCAGAAGTATGGGGCCGTTAGCGGATCGTACTCGCGGTGGAGCGGCCCAGCTTGGCAGAGTTGGAAAACTCACGGACGACGCAGCGGCAGCGGCGCCCAGACCAGCGGCTTTTATCAGATTCCGTCGGCTTAACATGGTAGAAGAATTCTACTGCCGTTCGGAGTAACTAATCGAGTGTACTCTGGGTCTAGTACCAAACTGGAATTAGAAATCACTAAACTATTAACAATCCCCAATCATTCATTATGAACTTCTAATGGATCCGCCGATTGCCTCCATCGCCGCAATCATCTGGGACGACCACTGCGCCACTTGGATGTCCCGCAGAGTCTGTTCATTCGATTGAAATTGTGCCCGCAGTAGAACCGAATATTTGCCTTGCGGCACCGAGCCGCCGCGAAATATCTCCGCCGGAGCGAACGATCTAAGTTCAGCGATTTTTAATGCAAGGATGGTCGATTCGATCTTTTCGAAGTAGATCGAGTCATCGAACACGAAAGAGAAGTCACGATCGATCGCCGGATATTTGGAGGCCGCCTGGTAGCGGGGAACGCGCAAGGGAATGCGAAGCAGGCGATCGAGAAATAATTCGGCAGTATAAATGTCCTGTTTGAGTTTACGGGCCGATGCCAGATCGGGATGAAGCTGGCCGAACTGGGCAATAATCTCGCCTCCGCGGGAGACTTGAACGGAGCGACCGGGATGGTAATGGGCGGGGCCGGGGGAGTCGATACGCACATCACGGGTTTCGAAGAGATCGAGGAGAGCTTCAACATCTCCCTTCAAGTCGAAGAAAGAGTAGGGGCGCGGTTTGGCGTGAACTCCCGTTTGTTCAGAATAGCCGGTTGCGCCCAGGCATATGGCTTTGGTTTCATCGGATTTTTCAGTTACGAGGGAGAAGATGTGTCCTGCTTCGAACAACCGTACATCAGTGGATCCGCGATTGAGGTTCCAGCCGATCATATCGAGCATTCCAGGCACCAGGGAGGTGCGCATCACCGACTGTTCTTCGCTGAGGGGATTTGCCAGGAATACCGCCGGTTGGTCGGCAAAGGCACTGGCGTTAGCCGGCGAAATGAAGGTATATGACATGGCTTCGTTGTAGCCGAGCGCCAGGAGCTCCTGCCGTAGCCTTGCCTCGGTTCGAGCGGACGATGCTTCGACGACACCCTTGCCAAACGTCGGTAAGCTATCGGGAAATTTATCGTAGCCGTAAACGCGCGCTAGTTCCTCAAGAAGATCGATCTCACGCTCCACATCCAGCCGCCACGTTGGAATTGTTACGTCCCAGGAAGTTCCATGATTGGACTTGGCGGGCGTCAGGACGAAACCGAGCCGCGAAAGAATGCGATGTACAACGTCCTCCGGGATCTCCTGGCCGAGAAGCCGGGAAATCTCTTTCTGGCGCAGAGTAACCAAGCGGATCGGCGTCGGCGTACCAATAGCATCCACCGGTTCGCCGTCCAGTTCTCCGCCAGCCATTTCCAGGATCAATTCTGCAACTCGATTGCAGGCCAGCAGTGTCGCGCCCCGGTCGGCCCCGCGTTCAAAAATGTGGGAGGCATCGGTGTGCATTCCCAGCCGGCGGGCCGTCCGGCGAACTGTGGCCGGATCGAACCAGGCAGCTTCGATCAGAATATTCTTCGTGGAGTTTGAAATCGCGGAATCGAGACCGCCCATTACTCCGGCGAGACCAACCGGTTTCCGCTCATCGGCGATGATCAGATCTTCTGGAGTTAGCTTCCGCTCAACGCCGTCAAGGGTTTTCAGGGTCTCCGACTCTCTCGCTCGCCGGACGATAATCCTTCGGCCTTCGAGTTTATCCAGATCGAAGGCATGGGTCGGCTGGCCCATTTCCATCAGCGTGTAGTTGCTGGCATCCACGGCATTGCTTACCCCTCCGTGCTCCTCAATCCGCAAACGGGAAAGAATGCGCTCTGGAGACGAGCCGATTTTCACATTGCGAATGGCGCGCGCCGAATAACGTGTACACCCTTCCTTGTCTTGTATATCAATCGCAAACGGCAGGTTTTGGGCAGCCGCGGAAGGCAGCTTGGGAGCCATGGGTTTTAACGGCAGATTGTAGATTGCGGAACATTCGCGTGCCACGCCATAGTGATTCATGGCATCAGGGCGATTGGTGGTGATCTCCATCTCAAAGATGGTTTGTCCTTCACTCTGCTGAATTGACTCCACGGCAATGCCGGCAAGAGTGAGGTCGTCCGCAAGTCGGCGGTCATCGACCTTCAGGTCGACAAATTCTCGTAGCCACGTCGGTGAGAGGCGCATAGTAGCATTCAGCACTCAGCAATTAGCATTCAGCAATTAGTCCAAGAAACGATCGCCAACAGCAGCTAGTGTGAGTGTTTTTAACCCTTCCAGTTTTCTTACCAGTTTCCATGCTAGGAGCAATCTGCTTTTTTCGCAGACCTTCAGATCTATGAAATCCTTCATCGACGGAGCAATCCTGGTTTGTCTCACAGATTTCTTGCTATTGGCCCGTCGGTCCAAGAACACATTCGGATTTTGCTGGCTGCTGATGGCTGAGCGCCACCTAATTAAATTGCTCCAGGAACCGCACATCCCCCTGATAAAATAGGCTGATGTCGTCAATCTCGTATTTCAGAATGGCGACCCGTTCCACGCCCATTCCAAAGGCGAACCCGCTGATTTTTTCAGCATCGTAACCGTTCTTTTCCACAAACTTGAACACGCCGGGATCGACCATGCCGCAGCCAAGGATTTCCACCCACCCGCTCTGCTTGCAGAAGCGGCATCCTTTTCCGCCACATTTGAAGCAGGTCACCTGTACGTCGGCGCTGGGTTCGGTGAAGGGAAAGAACGAAGGATAAAAACGGGTCTTTACATTGGAGCCAAACAACGATTGCATGGCGTGCTGAAGCGTGCCTTTCAGATCGCAAAAGGTTATGTTGGTGTCCACCGCCAAACCCTCAACTTGATGAAAGACGGGTGAGTGGGTGGCATCCGCAGTATCGGCCCGATGTACTTTTCCTGGAACCACGACACGGATGGGGGGCGACAGCTTTTCCATTGTGCGAATCTGCACTGGAGATGTGTGTGTGCGCAGCAGCAAGCGGTCGCGCTGAAGCTTCTTTTCCTGGCCGGAGATAAAAAGCGTGTCCTGAGTATCCCGGGCAGGATGATTCGGCGGAAAGTTCAAGGACTCGAAATTGTAGTAGTCGGTTTCAATCTCAGGTCCCTCGGCTACCGAATAACCCATCTGCGCGAATACCCGGATAATCTCGTGCATGGTCCGGATGACAGGATGCTCGGCCCCAAGAGGGCGATGAATTCCCGGTAGGGATACGTCAATGCGCTCCAATTCAAGCCGAGACTGGGCCGATGAGCCATTGCGACTCTGGGCAGCCTCCACAATCTGCTCCACTTCAGATTTGACCTGATTCACGCGGGCGCCAACTTCGCGTTTAGCAGGGCCAGGAGAGGATTTCAGCCACAATTCGTTGATCTGGGTTAGGACACCGTTTTTCCGGGCAAGCCAGCGATCGCGGAAAATCTTCCATTCATTTTCGCCCGCAACAAAGCCCGCTTCGCTGCGTGCAGCTTCCAGCAGGTCATGGGTTGCCTTATCCAGAGCGGTCGCGGAGAAATCGTCGAGTTTGGGAACTGTGTAAACGGCCATAAAAATAGAACCTGGATTGTTTGTACGACCTGCAAACGCATTTCTTGCGCCGAAAATAGGAACACCGAAAATGGAAACACCCCAGGCGAATCCGATTAGGAACGCCTGGGAATGTGTGAGTTGGAAATTGCTTCGACCGGGTGGATTTCTACTTGGCCGCCGCAGCGTTTGCTTGCTTGGCTGTTTCGGCGAGATTGGCAAAACCGGCGGCATCGTTCACCGCAAGATCGGCCAGAATTTTGCGATCCAACTCGATCCCGGCCTTTTTGAGGCCGCTGATAAATCGGTTATAGCTAAGGCCGTGAGGCTTGGCTGCGGCTCCAATGCGAACAATCCAGATCGCACGATACTGGCGCTTTTTTTGCCGGCGTCCAACAAAGGCAAACTTGAGTCCACGCTCTACCGATTCTTTTGCGGCGCGGTAGAGCTTCGATTTTGTGAGGAAATATCCACTGGCGCGTTCCAGTATTTTTTTGCGGCGCTGCCGCCGTTTTGTGCCACGTTTTACGCGAGGCATAGGTTGCTCCTTTTCTTTCCGTGTTGTTAGCGGCTGGAGGCAGAGAACGCTGGATCAAAGCCTTTTCACTCGCTTGTTGGTTTCGGATTCAGCCACTGCACCGATCGTCCCAGGCGGGCTAAATGCCGTCCCGAATCAAAGAAACAAAGGCTGCGATCGAGGCAGCTTGTTTCTCCTGGCTCCCGCAATCCTGCTGCGGACCACTTTTAGTACGGGATCATCCTCCGCACCTTTGCGGCATCCGCGTCGCTGACCAGCGTTTCGCTGTCCAGATGACGTTTGCGCTTGGTGGGCTTGGAGGTAAGAATATGGCGCTTAAAAGCTTTGCTCCGCTTGATCTTGCCGGTGCCGGTCTTTTTGAACCGTTTTGCTGCGCCTTTGTGAGTTTTCAGTTTTGGCATAGAAAATTTCTTACTACTTACGTTTGCTGCGTCGGAGTTCCGCTTCCCTGGGCTGCCGGCTGCGGTGCTTGTTGCGGCTTTTCCGGTTTCTTAGGGCCGGGAACCTGACGGGGCGGAGCGATAATCGCGTGCATCGTATTGCCTTCCATCCTCGGACGGAACTCTACGATTCCTTTGTCGCCAACATCTTTAATGAGCCGTTCCAGTACATTTCTGCCCAGATTCTGGTGAGCCATCTCCCTACCGCGAAAGCGGAGACTCGCCTTGACTTTGTCTCCCTCGGTCAGAAACCGTAAAACGTGGTTTCTCTTCGTCTCGTAATCGTGCTCATCCACGTTGACGCTAAACTTGACTTCCTTAAGGATAATCTGCTTTTGGTTCTTTTTTGCGGCCCGTTCTTTCTTTTCCTGTTCGTAGAGGAACTTTCCATAATCCATGATGCGGCAGACGGGCGGAGTTGCATTGGCTGAAATCTCCACCAAATCGAGGTTCTGCTCCCGCGCTCTTCTTAGGGCATCCTGTGGAACCATGATGCCAAGCTGGCTGCCGTCCGCATCGATCACGCGAATTTCGCGTGCCCGGATGCGATCATTCATGCGAATAAAACGTTTGTCGATGCCATCCTCCTGAACATCTTGCGTGCTTGAGCCGCCATCGCAAGATTCAGAAATTATAACATGCAGGCTGAATAGGATTGAGCTTGGCTGCTAGCAATTCCAAGGCTGGTCAGGACAAACTGCATACCCGAGAGGCGATCAGGCTCTCCGTTCCAACAGCTTTTACTTCTACTTGCATCCAGGTATTTACAGGGTGGTGGCCGGTAACTTCGACTTTCAGATAGTTATCGGTGAGCGCCTCGGTTGATCGCTCCTCAGCTGCCTGAAGCGTAATCACTTTCAATTCTCTACCCACGAATCGCTGGCGAAATTCAAGATTCTTTTGCGCCGCCAAATCGCGAAGGATGCGATTCCTAGCGCGCCCCTCGCCCACAGGAATCTGATCCGGCATTGCGGCCGATGGAGTTCCCGGGCGCGAGGAATAGGTAAAGACGTGCAGGTAGGTGAAAGGGAGCTTCTCGATAAAGCTGCGGTTCTCTTCAAACAATTCGGCGGTTTCGCCTGGAAACCCGACCATGACGTCCGCGCCGATAGCGGCTTCGGGCATCGCTTCGTGAATCTTACGAAGCTTCTCGGCATAGTGCCAGGGGCGATACTTGCGCCGCATCAGGCGCAGTACGTGGTCGCTTCCCGATTGCAGCGGGATGTGAGCATGCTTGGCAATGCGCGGGGAACCGGCCGCGAGCCCAATCAACTCATCGCTCCAATCCATAGGCTCCACAGAACTGATACGGATTTTCTCGATATCCGTATGCTCCAGCAGCGAGCGCAGAAGCTGTTCAAGACGTAGCTGGGGCTGAAAATCGCGGCCCCACCTTCCGAGATTGATACCGCTGAGAACAACTTCCCGGTAGCCCGCCGCCACGAGCGCCTGCGTTTCCCGAAGTACACTCTCCAACGGCAAAGACCGGCTCGCGCCGCGCACGCTCGGAATGATGCAAAATGAGCAGCGATTATTGCAGCCATCCTGTACTTTCAGATTTGGTCGTGTCTTGGTAGAGACACTGTCGCTTGTAAAAACCGGCGCGGCCATCAGTTCGGTATGCGCGAAGATATCGCCGACCGCTGTAAATGGCGGCGAACTAAGAACAACTCTTTCCACGGGAACCAAGTTTGACAACCCTGCTGAAGCGTGGTCCGCATAGAGAGGAAGCGGGTTGGCGGGAAGAGAAGGGAAGGGCGATTTACCAGGCTCTCTTCCTGTTCCATCTGAAGCTACGATATCCGCTACCTGATGCTTGTGGGAGTTACCAACGACCCAATTGACGCCGGGAAGGGCCGCAACCTCCTGGGGCGCACGCTGGGCATAGCAGCCAGTTACAAGGACTTTTGCCGTGGGATTTTCGCGTTGTGCTTTTCGGATTGCGGCTCGTGCGTCTTGATCGGCTGCGGCAGTAACAGTACAAGTGTTGAGTACGAGAAGGTCCGCTTGTTCAGCCGTTTCTGCCCGGTGGAAGCCTCGAGCTACCAATTGCCGTTCAATCGCGGCGCCATCGGCCTGAGTGGCCCGGCATCCAAAGTTCTGCACAAAAAAGGCGCGCACAGGGGTATTATAACAATCAGCGGAACGTTGCTCTGCGGGACGGCTTCTCCGCAACCCCTGAGTTGCCGCCAGCATCAGACTACCTCTGCAAGCCGCCGGAACCTTTCCCTGGAGTTTTCATGAAACGCAGAATTCTCATTGTCGACGATGAATTGGCGATCCGCCTTACACTGAAGGCAATTCTTGAACTTCACGATTTTGAGGTTGAAGCCGCTGCTTCGGCAAAAGAAGCCGCCTTGAAGTTGAAGTCCGGTTCCTATCACATGGTGATTACGGACATGAAGATGGAAAGCGACAAAGCAGGCTACGAGGTTATACGCGCGGCCAAAGAGGCGGATTACGATCCCGCCATCGCCATTCTCACTGCTTTCCCTTTGCTCGGCAGCGATTGGAAGAGCGAGGGAGCTCAGTCCATGCTAGTGAAGCCCGTCAACGCGGAAGATTTGCTTCGGCAGATTGAGGTCTTGCTGATCCAGCATGAAGATCAAAAACAAAAACATCTTCGCCGGCCCGCCGCCAAAACTACCAGAACCCGCGCTGCGAAGAAGCCCGCTTGAGGACAGGCACACTACGCCTCAAGCGGCTTGACAGCCTTACGTTATCGGAAGCGGCTATGCGGTCGCGGCGGTAGTCTTCCGCTGTTGGAAGCACTCGCGACAAAATACCGGGCGTCCCTGCGTGGGTTTGAATGGAACCGTGGTTTCACGCTGGCATGCAGAGCAGACTGCTTTTGTTTCCACTCTCTGGTAGTTGCCGCCGCCCTGGGGAAGACCAAGAGCTTGAGCGCGTTTTGATTTACAGTTCTTGCATCGCTTGGGTTCGTTCTTGAACTGCTTATCGTGGAAAAATAACTGTTCTCCGGCGGTAAACACGAAGTCCGCGCCGCAATCGATGCACTTTAAGACCTTGTCCTGGAACTCCATGGAGAGTTGCCCCCTTTTCCTCCTTCACCCGGAATCCAACCAAGGAAACGAGCAGGACTCCAAGTGACTCCTCTTACTAGGTTCGGCCCGACCGTCAAATTACGACGGTTTACTGCAAACTCGTACAAGTGCCAGACTGCTCTTATAAATGCAATTGCGGCGTTCCTATGAAATCGGCTGTTCCTCAGGATGAGGCGGGGCAGCCCCCGTACTTCCTATTCCCTATGCTTTATTTCCTATGAATGAACCATGCTTTTTACGTGCTTTTTGCCAGCACCCAGTGCTTGTGTGCTTGATATTCATTTTTAAGCAGGAGTGCTATTCAATTCAAGCGCTTTGAATCAAATACTCCGGTCCAAACATTTGTGCTTGAAGCCGGCACCAAAGTGTTGCAAAGCTCAATTTGCCAATCGGGTTACCCCCTTACCCACCCGATAGGACAAGTCCCTTTGGAACAGTGTTGAGTGTTGCAGTCTCCCGTGTGCAAGTCAAGAACTAAGTTTTCAAAAAAGAAAGATGTACTGTTCCGCTCAAGGTTCCTGTCTTATTTTGAGACATTTGTTGCCGTTCCTCCGGCGCTCGCATGAACGGGCCATCCGTAAAGCTGCGCGGCGTTGTCATGTAAGGTCATATGGGCCAATTCAAGCGCACGTTCGCGGGTGATTTCTCCATCCTGAATCATGCCACTGAGAGCAATGGCCAGTGCCTCCCGGCCAGATTGGGTGGTTTGCCAGCCAATCTCTTCCCAGTTAATCTCCGCGGTATTGGGGAACAGATCAGTACCGAACAGGACTTTTTCCGGATACCATTCGAGCCAGTCGCGCACCACTTCGCTCAACTTGCGGGTGGAAAGCAGCCAGGTCTGTTCGGAAAAGTCGGCGTAGACATTGGGTTTCATCAGCAAATAGTTGGTGTATTTCGTGAATGCCGCCGCCCCGCCATGGATCAGAACAAACTTGGTCTTGCGCAGCGCCGGATCGTTGAGCACCGATTCCAGCAGCGTTGGATTGGAGCCGTTGAGCATGAAATACGATCCGCAGCCTCCACCGGTGTGGATATGAACGGGCATGCCTAAACGCCCGGACTCACGGGCGATGTAGCGGAAGAGATAATCCTGAAGCTTAATGTAATCCGCTCTCGGTGGAACGCCGCCCTTGGCATAGTGCGAGTAAATCTGTTGTGCCTGGCTTTGATATTCGGATGGATCGCTGGGAATGGGCCCAAAATCCAGGGAGCGGAGATAGGCCGCTTCAAACTTAATGGCCACCGCTCCCTGTCGCTTCTGTGACTCAAGCGTTGGCGTAATCACCTTGGAGACGTATTCCTGCAGCGTTGCGGGAACGGCGTTCAGGCTCTGCTCTTTCAGATACCGGCCCAGGACCATCTCTTCGCGAGAATAAAAAAACTTGCGGTCAGGAGTCTCGTAGGCGACGCTTGTATTGTTCAGCGGAAGCATGAGGGCATCGTCAAAGGGAACCCAGCGAAAACGGGGTGGCTGCAACCCTCGGCCCAGGGCTACGCGATTGGCCAGTTCAACCTCGATGCCAAGCTGATCGAGCACCCAGTTGGGGAAATTGTCGCCCTGCTCGCGCATGACCTTGTATTTGCTATTGAGCAACTCACGGACATGATCGGGACGCCGGTCGGCATAGCTGTATCCGTAAAGCGCTTTCCATGCGCCCAAAAACTGCGGGTTTTCCGGGCGCCCAATCGTGGTTGGATCGCTGGGTTCCAACGGGTCGCATGGCAGGGCATCGAAATCATCGTCCTTTTCCCCTTGGCCGACGACTTTGGGCGGATGCGAGTGATTGTCAATCGCCTTGATCTTGTTGATCTCAGCCAATAGCTGCGGGTCGGCGCTTTGAGCATGAGCGTTCAGGAATAGAAAACATAGGACGAAGAATGAAGTGACAGTCTTCATGGCTAACCCTCCAGGTTGGCAGCGGTGGAATGTGGCCGATGCTAGTTAATTTATTGAGCCCCGGCTACCGACGGTTGACCGCCCATTCGATGGGCTGTATTCGTGAATCTCTCGGGCGGATGGCGGTGGTTCGTGGCTTGCTCGTAGGCATAGGCATACTTGATCAACGCAGGTTCGCTGAAAAGCCTGCCGAGGAACGTCAGGCCCGCAGGCAGCGAGTTGTAAGTAAATCCCATGGGAACGGTGATTGCCGGGAACCCCGTTTGGGGAGAGAGAATCTGGCTGTTGTCGCCGGCCGGTGACTGCAGGTCGCCGATCTTACGCGGCGGATTGCTCCAGGTAGGATAGACAATTGCGTCGACGCGCGCGTTATCCATGGCCTGCAGCATCGCATTTCTAAAAGCGATCTTGCGGTCGTTGTGGTAAAGATCGGGGCACGGTGCGCTTTGTTCCGAGGCATTCTTGGGATTGACCGCTTCCTTCAATCGGCTTTCGATGTAGGGCAGATACAAACCTGAAGCGACG
>DATGIO010000182.1:0-44884 GCA_035295685.1 Candidatus Angelobacter sp. | reverse complement strand
TTCCTTCCCGATGGCGCCACTCCCCACTACATCACGGGCCTGCAGGTTCGCGTCCCGAGCACCCCGGCCGGTGATTTTGTCTACCTGTTTCACACCGACGACAATGATGTTCAGAGCACGGCCACATGCACGGTCTTGTTGAACGCCAAGGGAAATGTTCTGGCGAAAATCGGCCAGGATGCCTTGTTGACCGTGAATACCTTTGGATCGGGCCGGGTCGTCAATTTCGGCACCTATGATTACCTGAGAGCCGATCGGTTTGGCTTTGTGATGGGCTTGGACGACCTCTTCTGGCGCAGTCTGGTGTGGGCCGCAAAGAAGCCGTTCGTGTTGCGTGGTTATCCTCGGTTTTTTGCCCCTCAGCAAGATGATCCGGTGGAAGGTTGGGAAGACCGTATTCCCGATCTGTCCAATCCCACCTTTACCGGCAATGTTCAAGCCGATGGTACAGGCGGCCCGTGGAAGGTCACAGGAATGATCCAAACCGATGATTTGGATCCGGGATCGGCCGAACGCCAGGCGATCATCAGCCTGATCAGTGCCGGGCGCTTGAAAGTTGCGCCGCACACGGTTACCGGCGGCTCCGACGGCGACCTTTATTGGACAGGCGAGAATCCCTCCCCACTGACCGACGCGCAATGGCTGGCGAACTTCAATACCTTGAAGGGATTTCAGCAAGGGAATGGAGGGTCCGACGTTCTTCCGTTCTCATCTTCCATGGTTCCCCATTTTTGGGATATCGCGGACAATACCGGCGCGGACCTTTGGAATCTCGGTATCCGCTATATCACCGAAATTCAGAAGCCAAATGTCTATTTCTCGCAGCCGACGGCAAAAACGGCTAGCCAGCGCCTGAATTCGCATCCATTTAGAGTCTACGAACTGCCTCCAACCTACGGCAATCCCAGCGAGCGCTGGCCGATTTACTATGCCGATGACTATACCGTGAACAGCCGCGCGGGCCTGCCGCCAAAGACTTTCTTTAGTTTTGCCACCCAGCTTTTGGGCTTCACCTATCCGAGTTTCGATGCGGTGTGGCCTAATGATCCGGCGGGATTTTCCGTGAATCTCGCTCTTGAGAACTGGGAGGTTTACACCTGGCGGTTCTGGTCGAGCATGGCGCCCGTGCAGGTCTACAACCACGATGGCGGCAGCATGGAGCACAGCACCGATGCCGAGAGGCAGCAGTTCATCAGTACGCTGTCGACATGGCTGGGCGGTCGGGGAGTCCGGCATGTCTACATGGAAGACCTTGGTGCCTATCTCCATGCGCGCGTAAAGTCTAATCTCGTCAGCGGCCAAGTTACGCCGAGCACAATTACCCTCAACTTCAGCGGCAACGCTACCGATATTGACGGTAAGCTCATCGATACTCAGACCTTGGTGTTCTACGGCGACAACGATGGTACCCCAGTTGATGTCCCAGGGTTCGTCAATGGAACTACCATCTCATTCGCCAACGTGACGCCCCCTGGACTTGCCGTGGACAAGAGCTCCCTCACGTATGGGGCGCTTCCGGGAGGAACGAATCCGCCTTCTCAGACGATTTCCGTCAGCAACTCGGGCACCGGCAATCTGAATTGGACTGTTGCGGAGAATGCTTCTTGGTTAACAGTCACTCCCACATCGGGAACCAATTCTGGTGTCGTGACCGCCTCTGTCAATATTGCGGGTTTGGCCGAAGGCACCTATACCACCCCCATCACGTTCACCGCGCTGGGCGCCACCAACAGCCCTCAAACCATCCAGGTGACTCTGGTGATCAGCAGTCCCAAACTTGGTCTTACTCCCGCGGCAATGACCTTTAGCGGGTTCCAGGGTCAGCCTGATCCCTCACCGATTCCACTCAAGATTGCCGATGTTGGCGGAGGAAGCATCAACTGGACTGCTGCCGTTAGCTCAAACACTCCATGGCTTACCATCTCCGGGGCTTCGGGCACCGCTCCCTCCACGATCAATGTGGCTGCGTCCGTTGCCGGCCTGCCTCTCGGAACTTATTCCGGCAGCGTGATCGTCACAGGTCCAGGAGCCACAAACTCCCCCCTGTCGGTTCCGGTTACCTTGACTGTTTCCGGCATTCTCATGGCGTCCAACTTCTCCGATGGGACCATGCAGGGATGGGCTAACTCGCCATTGGGCCGGGCAACGAATTGGTCGGTCTCGAACAGCACTCTGCAATATAACGGTGGAGGTCACACGCAACTGTATGCGGGAGACTCCTCCTGGACGGATTACTCCTACCAGTCGAATGTGAAGCTCGCGACATTGGCCGACTATCCGGGCGGAATCCGTGGAAGAATCGATCCTGTCACCGGAGCGTCTTATGCTCTTTGGCTTTATCCCAATGAACACCTCCTCAAGCTTTTCCGGACGGTGGCTTGGAACATCGACTCCGGCTTCACTCTACTTGCGCAGGCGCCCTGTTCGCTGGACACCGTGAACTTCCACACCGTGAAGTTGGCGTTCCAGGGTTCGGCGATCCAGGCTTCTGTAGACGGCAACGTGCTGATTTCGGTTACGGATACCACGTTGACCGGCGGCATGGTTGGTGTGGATGTTTCCAACCAGGTGGTAAGCTACACCAATGCCATTGTCAGCGGTTCGGTGGCATCGGCTGATACCATCAGTGCCAGCCCCACGTCGTTGTCCTACATTGCGCAGGCGAATGGCAGCAATCCGGCGGTTCAGACCTTCCAGGTTGCCAGTTCGGCCAACACGCTTGCCTGGACTGCCACATCGAGCGCCCCGTGGCTTACGATGTCTCCGTCGTCGGGCAACACGGGAACCACGGTGAGCGTGAGTGCGAACGTCGCGGGATTGGCAAGCGGAACCTACAATACGACGATTCAGATCGTATCCAAGGGTGCACAGAACTCACCGATCAGTATCCCGGTGACCTTCACGGTGGCCCCACAACCCGTGATCCTTGTGGCCTCGCCGATATCGCTGAACTTCTTTGGCGCAACCACGTTAAATCCGTTGAGCCGGACCATCGCGATTACCAATGGCGGAGCCGGAGCAATGAATTGGACCGCAACCACCGACTCAAGCTGGCTCAGCGTTACGCCTTCGAGCGGCAGCGCACCCGGCACGGTGACGGTGACAGCTACCAGCATCGGCTTGGCTTCCGGACAGTACACCGGAAATGTGATTCTTACCTCGCCGCAGGCGCTGAATAGTCCGTTGACGGTTCCAGTCAGCCTGCATGTAGGAGCCCTGTTGTTCAGCGACGATTTCAGCGAAGGCAATTCCAATAACTGGCTGATTTCTCCGCTCGGCAACGCGCAGAACTTCTCGGTGGTCAACCAGTCCTTTGACTATAACGGCGGCGGCGCCACGCAAGCATACACAGGCAGCCAAAGCTGGACCGACTACAGCTTCTCTACCGATGTCACGCTTGCCAATTTGAATAACTTCCCCGGCGGCATCAGGGCGCGGTTGAATCTGACTACAGGCGCCGGTTATGCGGTTTGGTTCTATCCGGCAAACGGGTTGATCAAGCTCTATTCCGTTGGGCAGTGGAACATTGATGTGGGTACATTGAACCTGATCGCACAGGCTCCAATGACTTTCGACACGAATGTACATAACGTTCGCGTGGATGTTCAGGGAACTACGATCACGGTGTTCTACGATGGAACGCAGGTCATCCAGGCGACAGATACGACGTATACGTCTGGTGGAATTGCGCTTGATGTCTCCACCCAGCCGGTTCAGTACGACAACGTGAAGGTAATCAGCTTCTAGGAATCCATCGAGAAGCGAAGAGGCAATTTCGTCCATGGGAACGTCAGTATCGGTACAGAATGAGGTGTTGGCCAAAGGCGCTCGCGGGCAGTCCAGGTTTTCTTGGGTTGGCCCGGCAGGCATCGCGTCCCTCACCTCTGCGTGGCTGTGGGCGGCGTTTGTGAGGGGGCGGGGTTACTCCCGCCCTTCTCAATTCCTCTTTTTGTTGATTGCCCTTGCATTTGCCGGCGGTATTCTCTGGCTGGCTGGCCGCACCATCCGCCGTACGTCCGCGGGCGATAACGCGCACGTTTTGCCTTATAGCTTGCTTGCCTTTCTGCTGTTGGGCATCTTCCTGCCGGAATACCTCCTCGGCAGGCCACAACCTTTCATCCGGTCGGCGGCGCTTTTCGGGTTGGCTGTAGCGCTCTTTGTTTCCTACTTCGCAATCGCAGCACGGGACATCGCGGCACGAGACAAAGAGCAGCCGCTGGATTCACTTCTTTCATTCCTCAACCTGAAGCCGGGAGCCGTGGTTGCGGTTTTCTGTGCGATCTATTTCATTGCGACCACATTTATCACAATCTCAAAACTCCACGCGTTCGGCTACGTGGGGCAGGACATTGCCTACTTCACACAGTGCCTTTACACCGCACTGCACGGCCAGCTTTTTTACAGCAACATGTACCATGACCTTTTATATGGTCAGCCGGTGAGCAGCGACTTTGCCGGACACAACCAGCCGGTGCTGGCGGTATTCCTGCCTTTTTATGCTTTGCATAAGTCAGCGGTTACGCTGCTGATCGTTCGAAATCTGTTTGTAGTTCTTTGTGCGTGGCCCATGTACCGGATCGCCCGCCGCATCCTCTCGCCATGGTTGGCGGCTACTGCGACGATTGCCTTTATGGCGGTTCCGGCCATTCTGTATCAGAATATTTACGACTTTGCTCCGCTCTCTCTCGCCGGATTTCCGCTGCTGTGGACGGTGTACTTCTTTCTTGAGAGACGATATTGGCCTTTCACCATTGCGCTGCTGTGTATGTTGATGGTGCGCGAAGACCTGGTCTTCGCCGTCTTCGGACTCGGTATGCTGGCTCTTTGGGAGAGGCGTACCCTTCGCTGGGTGGCGTTGCCCTCAGCGCTGGCGCTGGCGTGGGCCTTCCTTTCCTGGAAGGTAATCTTTCCGCACTTTCTGCATGGAACCACATCGGTGGTTACGGGATGTTTCTCGTACCTGGGAAATGGCCCTGGTGAGATGCTGCGCTCGATGATCCATCATCCCCGCGAAGTTTTGTCGCGGCAAACGCTGGTGTATGCGAAACAGGCCATCGACCCTTTTGGCGGAGTGCTGTTCCTCCTCAATCCCGGATGGCTCATCTCCATTCCCTATCTTGCCATCAACATCCTTGGACAGGGCGGCGGCTGCAATACAGCCATGATCTACCGGCACTACTCCATGATTCCCACGGTCCTGCTCTTCTGTAGCTTTCTGATGTCTTTGGAGACGTTCAGCGGGATGCTGCGTCGGAAGGGCGGCAATCCAGGCGCGGCCCAGGCATTTGTAGTGCTGTTTGTATTGGCCGCTTCTCTCGCAAGCACCGTATTCGTCACCGGTAAGGAACAAGCTGATGCCCTGGACATTCAGCCTTGGCACGAGGAAGCGAGAAAAGTGGCGGATCTGGTTCCAGCCGATGCGTCGATTGCGGTTCCCAGGTATTTGCTACCCTATGTGGCCAATCGGAGCGAGCTGTATCAATCGCTGCGGCTGCTGGAATATCACAATCCCAATGCGCGCTATATCGTTCTTGATAAGAACTGGGGCAGAATGGCGGCCACCGATCAATGGAAACCCAATTACTACAAGCTTTGGCAGTTGCTTCAATCGAGCCCGCAATATTCCATGATCTACGATAGTCCGAACTACGTTGTTTACAAGCTCTGCGAGGAATGCACCCCCAGCCTTCCGCATCTGGAGCCGAGGCCAGGGGCCAATGAATGAGCTGAAAACTCTCTATCGCCACGCGCTCCACTATCTGGGCGGGCGTGTTGTGCTCATGATGCTGGGATTCATCTCCTTCCCGGTTTTTACCCGGGTGTTTTCGGTAGCCGAATACGGCGCGATGAGCCTGGTCCTAAAGGTAATCCTGCTGCTCACGGTTGTGGGTAAATTCGGTCTGCAAAATTCCGTGCAGCGCCTTTATGCAGAGGACGGCGCTTCCGCGGACAAGCAGGTTGGCCGCCGGTATTACTCCACGCTCTTTTTTGGGGCGGGCTCGATTGGGGCCGTCGTCACCGTCGCCTTTCTGATTGCGATGTTTTTTCTTCCGGCGTCACTGATGGATGCGAACCTCCGCTATCTTTTTCTTTGGGCGGGCGTGTTGATCCTGATCCGCAGCGTGCAACCTACGGCGATCGGCTTCCTTCGGGCGGAAGGGAAAACGAAGACTTACAACGCGGTGGAAATCTTTGTGAGGGCGGCAACCGTCCTGGTGGCGTGCTCTTTGTTGCTCCTATGGAAAAAGTCTCTGACCGTTTTCTTTGGAGTTACCGTAGCGGTGGAGGCCTTGGGCATTCTTAGCCTGATGTTCTACTTCTATCGCCGTGGCTTGCTGGAATGGCGAGCCGTGGACTGGCAATATTTCAGCAAGGCGGCTTGGTTTGCGTTTCCGCTTATTGGATATGAGCTCGCAACGGTGATCCTCGATTCGGGCGACCGCTTGCTGGTACAGCACTATCTCGGCGCTCAGCCCCTTGGCTATTATTCGGCGGCTTATAACGTCTCTACTTATGTGGAAGAGTCGCTCATGATGCCGATCAACCTCGCGCTTTTTCCCATCTATATGAAACTTTGGGTGGAGAAGGGCAAGGAGCAGACGCAAGCGTTCCTGAGCCGCAGCCTGAATAACTTTTTGGCGCTCGCGGTTGCTGTGACCTGTGTTGTCCTCTTGACGTCGCGCGACGTGATTGTGGTGCTTGCTTCCAGGAAATTTCAGGAAGCCCACCGGCTTCTCCCCGTACTGGTGATCGGCCTGTTGGTCTACGCCATACATATCTTCTTGAATGCGGCGCTTCTGATTCACAAAAAAACCGGCACGATGACCGCGCTGGTGGTCTATGCTTGCGTTGTCAATGTCTTGCTGAATATTGTGCTGGTTCCTCGCATTGGATTGCAGGGGGCGGCCATCGCCACGCTCATCAGTTATCTCCTGCTCGTACTGCTGATGGGGCGCGTATCATTTCGGTTGATGCCTCTGCAACTGAGCTATTCCGGGTTTGCCTGGAACGTGGTTGCCGCTTCGGTTACGTACTTCCTGCTCCGTTCGATTGAGTTGCGAAGTGCTCTGCTGAGCGCGGCGGTCAAGAGCTTGTCGGCGATGATCGTCTATAGCTTGTTGGTGTGTCTGCTGAATCCGGTGGTCAGGCGGCAGGTCTGGAACCAGATAGCGAAAGCGAAGAGCGCAAAGGCCAAAGAATCGAGTCCTGAGGCGGCTCGTTCGGAACTGGCGGTGAACTGATATGGAAACGCGGACTGTTGGAACAAAACGCAGGGCGGCTAGGGATATGGATCGTATCCACTATCTGGTGACCGCCGACTCGTTTTTGCCGCATTCGGGCGGTTCTCGCGTCTATTATGCGGACCTGTATCGCAATCTGCTGGCTCAATTTCCCGATTCAGTTACGCTCTTGACGAAGAAAGTCGAAGGCTGGCAGGAGTTCGACCGCCGCGAGAGCACCGATCAATTTCGAATTCATCGACGTTTTCACCCGCTGCCCAACTGGAAATATTCGCAGCTTCCCAAGGCACTGCCTCAACTTCTGCATGCCTCTGCCTATGGAATTACCGGGCGATACGATTGCCTGCACTGCGGCGATTTGTTTCCGCAGGCTTTGAATGGCGTGGTGATGCGCAAGGCTCTTGGAATGCCTCTCCTGATTTTTTGCCACGGAGATGAAATATCGCAGATCGATCGGCGCCGCCATCAGCCCAAGGTGCGCGACTTTATTTACCGCCAGGCCGATGCAATCGTGGCCGCGAACCAGTTTGCCTACGATGGCTTAGTGCGCATCGGCATTCCCGAGGAGCGGCTGCATAAGTTGACGCCCGGAGTTAACTTGCAGACCTTTCAGCCTCAAGAGCCGCGGCGGGATTTGATCGAGCGGTACGATCTGGCAGGAAAGAAGGTTCTGGTGACCGTGGCGCGGCTGGTGCCGCGCAAAGGCCATAAGGTCGTTCTACAAGCTTTACCCGCTGTGCTCCGAGAAGTTCCCAATCTAAGATATGTGATTGCCGGAGATGGGCCCGAGAAGGCCAATCTGCAGAAGTTGGTGCATGAGCTTGGATTGGAAGAGGCCGTGATTTTCGTTGGCGACGTTCCCCACAATCAGATTTGCGATTTCTATAATCTTTGCGATGTCTTCATCATGGTGAACCGCCTGGAGGCGGGTGGGGACGTGGAAAGCTTCGGCATGGTGTTTACCGAAGCGAATGCCGTAGGCAAGCCCGTGATCGGGGGAAGATCGGGAGGTACTGCCGAGGCGGTTCTGGAAGGGAAGACCGGCTTTTTGGTTGATCCTGGCAGTCCCAGCGAGGTTGCCGATCGCCTGCTTTTGCTCCTGAAGAACGGAGACCTTGCCCGCCGCATGGGCGCTGCCGGTTTGCAGCGCGTGTTGGCCGATTTCAACTGGAGTACCCGCGCCCAGGCGCTGCGGGAAATAACAATGGGTCTTTTGGAAAAGCGGCGTGAAGCCTCGCGCCGGCGAACCTCCGGAAGGGCGGCGGCCTGCTGATGCTTTCTCACGGCGTGCCAGCGATGTACTTTGCCGGAGCGGGCCTGACTCCGCTGTTCATCTATATTGGTGCCATCATCGCATTCTTTCTGTCGGTTGCGTGGCGCCCGCACGTCGGCATCTATTTTCTGATTCCCCTGCTGCCGCTGCAGACGGTTCGCTATCTTTTGCATCCGCTCCCCTTTGGGGAAAAGCTGGTGGATTTCGTCCTGCTGGGTGTGATTATTGGCCTCATGATCCAGAAGAAAGGCCGATTATTTCCGAATACGGCCTTGAACGGCTTTCTGATTTTTTGGGCGGTCTTTCACTATGTTTCGCTCTGGCGGGGAGCGTTTTATCTTGGGGGCGATCTTCCGTTCCTGCCCACCGATCCCCGGTTCTCGGTGTGGAAGAACTACATGGTCATGCCCCTGATTTTTATCGTGGTGGCCGCCGCGATCAAGGAAAAGCGGCAGATGCAGATTTTGCTGCTGCTCATGGCTTTCACAGTTTTGCGAACGAATATCGGCTTCCACAACACAGTCTCGGAGCGCGATTTCTCCCATTTTTCCTACGGGCTGCGTTATGCGGGTACCCTCGGTTATGCGGGGGAAAACGGGCTGGCTGCATTTGAGGCCCAACTGGCATTGTTTTGCCTGGCAATGTGCGTGTTTACCAGAAACATAGCGATCAAGGCGAGCATTTACGGATTCATTGCTCTCTGCCTCTACTGTCTCTTGTTCGCCTTTTCGCGTGGCGGATATCTCGGCTTCATGTCCGGCATATTCTTTCTGGGGTGTGTGAAAGACCGGAAGCTTCTGGTCATCTTCGTGACCCTCGTCTTGAGTTGGCAGGCGTTGGTTCCCACTGCTGTCACTGAACGCATCTTCATGACCTACAACGACGAAGGGCAGATCGATAGCTCGGCGGGCGAAAGGGTCACGATCTGGGAGGATGCGGTAACGCTGGTCCCGCAAAATCCTATCTTCGGTACGGGCTTCAATACGTATGAATATATGGGCCGCGTCGAAGAGTATAAGGACACCCACAACATCTATTTGAAGATATTGGTCGAAACGGGCTGTGCGGGCGTAATCCTCTTCCTGCTCCTTTTGTGGAAGTCTTTCCGCATGAGCTACCGGCTATTCAAGGTTGCCGAGGACCCCTTCTTCCGTGCCATCGGCCTTGGCACCGCCGCTTACCTGTTCTGTGCTTTTGTTGTGAACTTCTTCGGCGACCGATGGATGTACCTACAGGTGAACGGGTATCTCTGGACCTTCTTAGGATTGGTCGCCAGAGCGCACATCATCCATAAGGAACAAGCGGAAGCAGCAGAAGAGGCGGCCCTCCCCGCAGAGCATTCGGACGAACTCCCCGCCCTCGCGCCGGCATAGAGGGTTGGAAGAAAGGAAGTTAGCCTTAATGTTTCCTATGAATACAAACCGAGCCGATAAAGTCAAACAGTCCTAAAATTGACTCGCCATTTTCACGCCCCATCTCTAAACTGCTTTTGCACTTTGTTGAAGGGAAAGACGGCATTGGCGTTGGGATTGCCGTCATCGAAGAAAACGCCCACGATGTTGTTCCACTCTTTCCAGGTGCCTCCATAAACATGGATGATGGACTCGCCTAAGTAGGAGCCGATCACCTGAATCAGGTTCTCTACCGCTTCATCATATCCATGGGTTCGCTGCCTCTCGATGAAATTATCCACCCATTTGACGGATTCCCGCGTGTAACCGAAGGCTCTTCCTAGCTCACCTTTTGTCCGTGCGTGCTCGATCAACAATTCTGCATTCTTGCGAATCGATTCTTCGAGAGTCATTGCCCCAACCAAAGTCGTATTGCTGTTGACGTTAGGATTTTTCCAATCAATGATACGCAAGTCTGAGAAGCTGTAGCCTGATAAACAGCATCACTCCGCCCTAGTCAGCTGCAAGTTTTGGTGTGGAAGCTTCGTGCGGACGTGGAATGACGCTGGTTTTTGAAAAGCGAACGATGAAAAACGAGGCGACGAATGGCATCGAACGGACCGCGCGTGTAGAAATTGGATCTCGTTGAATCTGGAATAGTTGTCGGATTTGGGTGATCGACCCAACATTGGACTGTGGCTTGCATTTCTCCTGATGTGCAACTGGGGCGAAACCCGTTTGCCGGGCCACAAACAATGCGAATATCGATAAGAACCAATCACTTAGCTGCTTATCCCAAGGCGATTCCTCCCGTTTTGGAAGAGGCTTTGCCCGATAAGCGCAAAAGTTTGCATATAAGCTCTTCAGCAAAGGGCTCGTTGCCCCACGTGCTGTTCATCATCGATGAGCTTTGCGAAATGGGAGGGGCGGAGCGCGTTTTGCTCAAGATGATCCGCTTGCTGCCCAAAGAGCTGTTTCGGTGCTCCCTTATTACCTTCAAAATCAACGAGGAAGTCGAAGAGCTGAAAAACCTTGGCTGCCCTCTTTATGTGCTTCCCTTGGGCAAGACTTACGACTGGAACGCTCTGCGGGTCGCAAGGCAGATTCGCCGCTTCATCCGGCAGGAAAAGGTCACCGTTGCGCATACGTTTTTTGAGACCTCCGATCTTTGGGGAGGCCCGATTGCCAAGCTGAGCGGCTGCCCGGTCTTGATTTCCAGCCGCCGCGACATGGGCATCTTGCGTTCGGGGAAGCACTGGATGGCTTACAAGATCGTTGGTCATCTCTGCGATACCGTGCTAGCCGTTTCCCCTCAGGTAAGGGACTACGTAATCCGGCAAGACGGTTTGAATCCCGCCAAGGTGCAAACCTTGTTTAATGGCCTTGAGATGGAGCAGGTAGCGGCCGCCACCAGCAGGAAAACCATGCGGGAAAGCTTAGGCATTCCCGAAACAACGCCGGTCATTATCACAGTCGCCAATATCAGGAAGGTCAAGGGGATCGATGTTCTCGTACAGGCGGCGCAGGCCGTCTGCCGTAAGCATCCACAAGCGTTGTTTCTGGTGGTTGGCAGAAAGTCGGAAGAAGAATATTGCCGCGAATTGGAGCGCACGATTACAGAGATGGGCCTTACGGACAATTTCAGATTCATGGGGAGCAGCGAGGACGTTTTTTCTCTCCTGAAAATGAGCGACGTGTCTTGCCTTCCTTCGCGTAGCGAAGGGTTTTCCAATGCGCTGATCGAGGCAATGGCATGCAAGCTGCCGTGTGTGGCTACCGACGTGGGCGGGAACCGCGAAGCCCTGAAGCACAACGAAACGGGATTCATCGTGGCCAATGAGGATTGGCAGGATATGGGTGCGCGACTGACCTCTCTGCTCGACGATCGTGCCTTGTCCGCCGCCATGGGAAGCCGGGGCGAACAGGTGATCTACGAAAAGTTCACCGTGGAAACCATGATGCGCGATCTTATAAGGCTTTATCAGGGGCTGCTGCTGGCAAAGGGATATCAATGACAATCTTCGCCAATCTTGTATTTTGGGGATCGTTGCTTGCGCTCGTCTATGTGTACCTGGGATATCCCCTTTTGCTCAGTCTGATTGCCTCGCTGCGGCGTAGCCGCACGGCCGAGCTTGGGTACACCCCGGCCATCTCCGTTTTGATCGCTGCTTGCAATGAGGAAGCCGGAATCCGGCAGAAGCTGGAGCAGACTGTGCAACTGGAGTATCCCGCGGACAAGCTGGAGATTCTGGTCCTTTCCGATGGCTCCCAGGATCGCACGGATGAAATCGTGAATGCCTTTCCCGACCCCCGCGTGCGTCTGGTGCGTATTCCGCAGCGCATGGGCAAGACCAACGCTCAAAACGAGGGAGTGAAGCAAGCCAAAGGGGAAGTTCTCATCTTCTCAGACGCCACGACGATCTATCATTCCCTGGCGCTCCGATATCTGGCGGCTAACTACAGCGATCCGCGCGTGGGCGCGGTCAGCGGGCGCTATAAATATTTTGATCCCAATGAAAGCTCGCCCACCGGAATGGGCACCATGGCATTCTGGAACTACGAAAACAACATCAAGGTTTCACAGTCGCGCATCAGCACTCTTACCGGATGCTGCGGCTGTATCTACTCGGTGCGCAAGAGCGCCTATACCGATCTCGCTCCGGATGTGATCAGCGATCTCGTGCAGCCGTTGTGGGCGATTCAAAAAGGGTATCGCGTGGTCTTTGAAGACCGCGCTTTAGCCTATGAAGAGACCACGGAATCCACTTCCGAAGAGTTCTCCATGCGCGTTCGCGTCATTACGCGCGGCATGAGGGGGCTGCTCAGTGTTCCCGAGTTGCTCAAACCGTGGAAGAACCCATGGACGGCCTTCCAGCTTTTCTCCCATAAGATTCTGCGCTGGCTAGTGCCCGTCCTGCTGCTTCTGGTCTTGTGTGGCAACCTGGCGCTGCTCCATCAGCCAGTTTTCCGGTCTTTCCTGGTGTTGCAGTTGTGCTTTTATGCGCTGGCGCTGCTGCAGACGATCGTGCCGCTGCACCGCCAATGGAAGATCCTGGGTGTCCCTCTCTACTTTTGCACATTGAATGCGGCGGCCCTGATGAGCACCATCGAGTTGCTGCGCGGAAAGAAATATGTAGTCTGGCAGCCCGTACGCAAATAAAGGAAAATCATGAAAATCGTATTTCTTACTCAAGACGATCCACTTTATATTCTTCCATTCTTCGAGGAGTTTTTCCGCCAGGATTTGGCCGGAATTGAAGTCTCTGCAATCTTCACCTGCAAGACCATGGGCGACCGGAGCCGGGTAAGGCTATTGAAAGAGTTGTTTCATCTTTATGGCCCGTTTGGCCTTTTCAGGCTTCTCCTTCGGGCCGGCACGTCCAAGCTCCTGGCGAAGCTGCCCGCGGGAAAGAATGCAAAGGCGTTCTATTCGATCGCGCAGGTCGGGCGAGCCTTTGGCGCGGCCCACACCCTGATCGGCAATCCCAACAAAGAAGAATTTCGCTCGCAGATTGAATCGTATTCGCCGGATCTGCTGGTCTCGATTGCCTGCCCCTACATCTTGAAAGACAAGCTGCTGAACACGCCGCCGCTCGGGTGCGTCAACATGCACCATGCGCCCCTGCCTCGCTACAAAGGCATGATGCCCACCTTCTGGCAGATGTATCACGGTGAAAAGCAGGTTGGAATCACGATTCACACTATGGCCGCCCGCGTCGACGAAGGCCAGGCTCTTTTGCAGGAGCAGCTTCCAATCGAGGAGGGCGAATCGCTCGACCACCTGATTCGCCGCAGCAAACGCCATGGAGCGCACTGCATGGCCAAGGTGCTGCATCAGCTTGCCGCACAGAGCCAGACGACGCTCTCGCTAGACAACAGCCTGAGCAGCTACTTCACGTTTCCAACTACGACGGAGATGAAGGAGTTTCGCCGGCGCGGCTTTCGTGCAATCTAGCAAGGGGCGGATTCTGTGAGACCAAAAGCTCTTCTAAGGCAATTGCTAAAAGGCATCTACGTGCGCTTACTGCAAGCGAGCGGCTTGCTGCGCTTTGCGAAGATGCGCGTGGCCCAAAAAGGAGTGGTGGTTTTGACGCTCCACCGGGTCTTGCCCGATGCAGAGTTCGACTCGGCAAATTCGCAGCCGGGGATGATGGTGCGGGCCTGCACCTTCGCCGCGCTGCTCGACTATATCGGCAGGTATTGCGAATGTGTGGGGGTTGACGAGCAGCTTTGGGATCGGCAACCGGAGCGCAGCCAGCGGCCCCGAATCGCGCTGACCTTCGATGACGGATGGAAGGACAATTTTGAGACGGCGTTTCCGATCGCTCAAAAGCATCGTGCGCGCTTCGCCGTTTTTCTCTGCCCGGAATTTGTCGGTTCGGACCAGCCTTTTTGGGCAGATCGGGCCGTAGCCTTGTGGCGCGAAGCCCAGCGCTCCGGAAAGCTTGGCTTGCTATTCGAGCTTTGCTCGCGTCCTCCTATGAATTGTATTGGTCTGGATGCCTCTGCCGACTCGTTTGTCTCCCGGCTCAAGCAGATGAATGCTGGCGATCGCGACGAGTGCCTTGAAGGGCTGCGAACCGGCCTCTTTCCCCGGCCGATGGGATACGAGGGTACCGGAAAATTCCTGGACTGGAATGAAATCCAGACGATGATGCAAGCGGGCGTTTCTTTTGGATCGCACACCTACAGTCACCAGATCTTGACGCAGGTGGCTGTAGTGGATGCGGCCGATGAGCTTCAAAGCTCCAAGGCTGCCATTGAATCCAGGCTGCGGACATGCGATCTGTTGGCCTATCCTAACGGGGATTGGTCGGATGAGGTGCGCGAGATTGCCCAACGATGCGGGTACCAGCGGGCTTTTGCCAATGCTGCCGGAGTCTGGCGGCGGCAGACGAATCCTCTCTCGATTCCGCGTGTCAACATATGGGAAGGGAAGCTGGTTGACGCGGAACAACGTTTTTCCCGGATGGAGATGGAGTATTCGGTTTTCTGGAAAGCATATCGCGCCATGCGGCGGGAAGATGCTGCCCTCAAGCGGTTACAGCACAGGTCTATAGATGAATCTACACGGCAGCCCACCTTCTCCATCGAATCCGTCGAAGAAGATGAGCTGCAGAGGAACACGCACAACCGTATGTAGCATCTACATGCTACGGCCTAGGAACTAGATTGAGATCAGGAACTGGATCAATGAAAAGATCGCTGCAACTAGCTGCTTTACTGTTTTTGCCGTCATTTGTAGCCTTTGCACAAGTCAAACCGCATATCTTCTATTCCGATCTGGAAAGCGGCCCCAACACGGGTGGACAAAACCAGAAGGGCGCGTTCGTCAGCATCTTTGGCAGGGGGTTTGGAAGTACGCGAGGGGCAGCTACCGTGTCGATTGGCGGCGGGCAGGCCGACAACTATCCTGTCTGGACGGATTCCAAAATCATCTTTCAGCTAGGCGCTGCCGCCCGGTCCGGAAATATCGTGGTCACACTCCCCAACGCAGGCGCCTCGAATGCGATTCCATTTACCGTTCGGGCAGGTGCGATCTATTTTGTAGCACCCTCAGGAAACGATGGCAATCAGGGAAGCTTTTCCTCTCCCTGGAAGACCATTGTGAAAGCGAAAAACTCCATCGCCGCCGGCGATATCGCGTATGTACTCAATGGTGTGAGCCAGACGGGCCTCGATGATTACAATGCTTCGCTGGCCGTCGGTTCCGCAGGCGCACAGGGCCGACCGAAAGCATTGGTTGCCTATCCCGGAGCATCGGTAACGATCGGCTCCGCCTCCGGACCTGAGTTTGGATTGCGAACGCCCTCCATTTCCGGTGGTCCGTTCAACGATTGGGTTTTATCTGGATTCATTCTGCGCGGTGGAAATGAGAGTCTCGATCTGCGCCTTGTTTCCCGATGGCGGGTGATCGGCAACGACTTGTCATGCCCCAATGGAGACGGGCCTAGCGCCTGCTTCGAGGCTGCTGCCAGCAACAATTTGAAGGTGCTGGGAAACTCAATCCACGATTCCGGCAAGCAGGGAGGCTCAAAGCTCTACCACTCACTCTATTTCACTACGGACAGCAATCATCTGGAGGTGGGCTGGAATGTGATTGCCAACAATCACTCCTGCCGTGGAATCCAGTTCCATTCTTCGCCGGATGGCGCGGGCTCGGGGTTCAATCAATTCGATCTCGTGGTTCATGACAATTTAATTCACGGACAGGTGTGCGACGGAATTAACTTCGCTACCATCGATCCCTCCAAGGGGCCGGTTCAGGCGTATAACAACGTGATCTACCAAGTAGGACTCGGGCCCGATCCGCCCGATGGCGGAGCCAACTACGCATGCATCAGTTCGCCGGGGATTACAAACAGCGGCTCTCCTGGGTCCGGAAACGCCGATTGGTTCAACAACACGCTCTACGACTGCGGGGGACGCGGCGGGAGAAGTTCCGGAGCCTTCAATGTGTCGCGCGGTTCGCCCTCCGTGCGGCTGCGGAACAATCTTGTGTATCTGAAGGCGGGCCAAAACTATCTAGAACCTGAAGGTTCGGCGTCGCTTGTTTCAGGAAGCAATAATCTGTGGTTTGGCGTGGGAAACGGACCTTCGAGCTTGCAGGGCAATCTGAATCGCGATCCAGCGTTCATGAATCTTGGCAGCCTGGATTTCCATTTGCAGAAGGGGAGTCCGGCGGTGCATTCCGGGACAGGTACGCAGGCGAGCCAGGACTTTGATGGCGTGTCCCGTGGCGAGGGGTACGATATCGGGGCCTATGCAATGCAAGGCAGCGTTCATTGAAACCTAAAACGGCTAAAAAACCGCGCTTCGAGACTCGGAATATTGAAATCTGAGCGTGGAAATTCACAGGTATTGATTGCTGAGGCTCCTGTGCAAACTTTTGCGCTTCAACGGTCGTGTGCGGTATTCAAGACTATTCTACTGCAAGAGTATGCAGAGTATCTTCTTTAGATCCAGCGTTATCCAACAATATGATCTAGATTGCTTACTATTTAGCAAGCATAACTAGAGTGTTATTGTTTTTAGTTAAGTGTTGGCATTTATTAATAATTGGTTGCAAATTGGTTTATTTTCCGGTGGTACACGGCCTTGGGGCCATTGAACTGAAGGCATTTCGTTACTTGCTGGTCAATACTCCCCCCTGAGAGTCTAAAGGCAACCGCGAAGCCCAGGAATACATGTTTCAGGGTATTTTTGCGGCTCTATTTTGCCCACGCACGGTGAAGCACTGTGGCAATGTTTGCGTTAGTCGTATTGGAAATTTCTAATCTTCATAAGCGCAGGCTATAGATTTCACATGTCGCGGGGCGGAGGTGAGTTTTGAGATTTCTTGCTTCTGGCCGCTGCATTCTTGTCGCGTCTTTGTTCACCTTATTCCTTGCGCTCGTCGGCTGTGGAAGCGGCAGCGCTGGAGGGCCGAAACCAACGCCCACGCCTACGCCTGGCGCCACCCCCACTCCTGGCGGTAGTCCAACCCCGAATGGTAGTCCGACGCCCAATGGCAGTCCAACTCCCACACCAACCCCCGTACCCACAACTCCACACTCCGTGGCTCTTTCGTGGACAGGCAGCACCACCAGTGGTGTAGCGAGCTATAACGTCTATCGCTCGACTGTGTCCGGCGGACCTTATACCAAGGTCGGAAATGCAACTGCCACGAATTTCACGGATACGACTGTCAAGGCCGGCACTACTTATTTTTTTGTTGTTACCGCGGTAAGCGGCACTGGAGTGGAGAGCACGGTCTCGGGCGAAACGTCGAGTACGGTTCCCACCCCGTAGACGCGTTCGCTGTCAATCGACTTTCAAAATTTCAAGAATTGGGAAAAGGCAAATGCGAAAATCGGCGATTTATTGGATCATGACATTCTCGCTCGTGTTATTTGGGCCCAAGCTTTGGGCCCAAAGCCCGGTGATCTTTTTCTCGGATCTCGATGGCGGACCGGCGAGCGGCGGCGAAAACAACAATGGCGCCTTTGTCACCATTTATGGAAACAATTTTGGCGGCACGCAGGGTGCTTCTACCGTAACGGTTGGCGGTGGAGCGGTTAATAACTATAGGATTTGGAGCAATACGAAGGTTGTGGTGCAGATCGGAGCGAATGCCCGGTCCGGGAACATCATCGCAATCGTCAACGGCCAGGCCAGCAACGGAGTTCCTTTTATCGTGCGGTCCGGAAATATCTTTTTCGTCTCTAACAGTGCTTCCGCGAGCGATAACAACAACGGAAGCTTTGCAAGTCCCTGGAAAACGATCCCGAAGGCCAAGAACACGATTGCAGCAGGCGACATTGCCTACGTGATGAATGGCGTGAGTCAAACGGGCGTAGACGATCACGATGCATCGCTGGATGTGGCCGAAGCCGGCACGGCAGGCAATCCGAAAGCCCTGGTTGCCTATCCTGGCGCTACAGCTACCATTGGATCGGGATCCGGCCAGGAGTTCGGCCTGCGCACCCCACAGATTTCAGGCGGTCCATTCAGCAACTGGACGATTGCCGGGTTCGTGATACGCGGCAACAACGAAGGAATCGATCTGGAACAGGTCGATCATTGGCGCATTATCGGGAACGACATTAGCGTGCCAAGTCCCAATGGAGGCGGGCCCACGGCCGTTGTTGAGGTATCGGAGAGCACCAACGTCGCGTTCCTGGGCAATAACATCCACGATTCGGGTGCGGGCGACACCAAGCTCTATCACTCCCTTTATTTCACGTCCGATAGCAATCAGATTGAGGTCGGCTGGAATACCATTCAGAACAACAAGACTTGCCGCGGTATTCAATTCCATTCGACCTTCCTCGGAGGCAATACCGGACTAAACCAGCACGATCTCAGCGTTCATGACAATCTGATTCATGGCCAGATATGCGACGGAATAAACTTCGCGACCATCGATCCTTCTAAGGGGCCGGTGCTAGCGTTCAACAACATTGTCTACAACGTCGGTTTGGGACCCGATCCCACGGATGGCTCGTCCGACTATGCGTGCTTCCTTTCCGCCGGAATCACCAATAACGGACCTGCGGGAACTGGAACCGCGCAAGTATTCAACAACACGTTCTACGATTGCGGGCACTGTGCCACGACGGGGAATTGCGATACTTCAGCTACTGGCTCCGTCTCCGTGCAGAGCGGTTCGCCTATCATCAATCTTGTGAACAACATCATGGATGCCCCGATTTCCAAGGAAACCTATATCACCACCAACAGTAGTACGGGGTTAATGACATCGGCAAACAACTTGTTCTTCGGAGCCGGCATCGGGCCGCTATCATTTCTCGGAGACATTACTGGAGATCCCACGTTCATTTCGCCAGCAGTTGGAAATTTCCGGCTTGGAACGGGTAGCGCAGCCATCAGTAAGGGTGCGGTACAGCCGGTCGTAGCTGCGCGCGACTTTGATGGAAACCCGCGTCCACCTACGGGCAGTGACGTGGGAGCGTTTCAATCGGTGAACGTGACGTTGCCAAATCCGCCCACAGGCCTAAAGGCCGTGGCGAAATAAAGGCTGCGTTTCTCCTGAAACCGGTCGTCTCGTCGTAGTTGGATCGTTGGTTCTAACAATCAGCTTGGCCTGGAAGCAGCAAGGTGTCATAGCAATCGCGTGTTTTTGACGCAATCTGCTTCCAGGAATATTTGCTCTGCTCGAGAGCTTTGGCTTCCATTCCCAGGCGCGTTCTGAGCGCTGGGTTTTCCAGAAGAGCATTGAGGCTGTCCGCAAAGGCGTTGGCATCGCCATACTCCACCATCAGGGCGTTCTTCCCCTCCGTAAGCATCTCTTCAAACGTCGGCAGCTTCGATACAATGATTGCCTTTCCGTAGCCAAGTCCCGTCATCAGAGCGCCGCTCGTCGTGATTTGCTTGTAGGGGTAAACCAGGATATCGGCCGCCTGAAAATAGTTCGGAAGTTCTTCCGGCGGAATAAAGCGCAGATCGAGCCGGATCGGGTTCGTACTCTCCGTTTCCAGCGCGGCGGCCTTGTCGCGCAGGGCCGCAAGAAGCTTTTCATCGCCTGTACCCGCAATCAGCAGGTATGCCTTGGACGTAACCTTCCCCCACGCCTCCAGGAGGAAGTCGATGCCCTTGTAAGGAACAATTACGCCCTGCCAGAGAACGATCGGAATACCATGGGGTAGACCTAGGCTCTCGCGAGCCTTTTCCGCCGTTACATTCCGTTGAAGCTGCTGCAAGGGGCCATGAGGAATCACTTCCACAACCTCTGGGAGGACTCCAAATTCCCGGATCAGCCGCTCCCTCGTGGCCCGATTGTGGCAGATGATGAGGTCTGCCATCCGGTAGAGACGCTGAAAAACGCCGCGGTGCCGGTCTCCGGTATCGTGGGGAAGAAGATTGTGGACGGTGCAGACAAGCTTGATCCCTAGAGCCTTGGCTTCGTAGAGCAGAGGCAGTTCCAGGGGCAGGCCGCGAGAAAGCAATGCCAGATACTGTACATGAAGGATTTCCGGGCGCGTGAAAGGAAGCGTGATCACCAGAATCGTCAGGTTGCAGCAGTACTCCAGGAGCTTCAGAAGTTGCCGGAGTTTCGCCCAGGGGATTCTTATTTTAGAGATAACATCCAACAGGCCCGGATTGTTCACGACCTCGTTTTGCCGAAAAAACTTGGGTTCGAAGCGATAAGTCGTTGAAAGCAAGTCGGCCTGGATGTTTTCAGCCTCCAATCCCTTGGTCAGCTCCGTCATGTAGTAGGGAATAAAGCACCATAAGTCCATGAGAAGCACGCGGATGCGCCGTCTTGGACGCGATTGTGGCCGAGGCGGCAAGGCGGCCGCAGAAGCGTCAGCCCGCAGGCCTGTTGTGGTGTTTCGTTGCGCCTGGGCATTCATTGCGTATCACACGGCAAGAGTTGCGGCGATTGTTTGCGGCCGCGGTGGTGAAGAACGTCCTCGTAGAGGTCAAGGTACGACTCCGTCATCGTCCGTACGCCAAACTGCCGGCTTACAAGCTCGTATCCTGCTCGTCCTAAGGAGACGCGCAGCGGCTGGCTAGCCAGCATCCGTTCCAGGGCTTCCTGAAGCGCGTGACGGCTGCCAGGCTCGATCAGCACCCCAACGTTCTCCGTTACTACCTTGGGAACCGCTCCAACGCTGGTGGCGATCACTGGCTTTCCTGCTGCCATGGCCTCGAGGATGGACATGGGCATCCCTTCATTTAATGAAGGCAGAACAAAGATGTCCATCGAGGCATAGATCGCAGGCATATCGTTCTGGAATCCGAGGAATGAGACTCTCCCGGAAATCCCCAGCTTCCTGGCTATCGTTTCGAATTCCTGGCGGTTGGGGCCGTCGCCGGCGATGATGAGCCGGATGTTTGGAAAACGATCGAGCAGCGCCGCGAAGCTATACAAGAGATCGGGAATACCCTTCTCGGGAACCATGCGGCACGCGGTTCCGATCGTGATTTCGCCGGGCGCGGGCGCCGGCACGGAGGGCCGGGCTGTTTCAAATTCCTGGATCTCAATGCCGTTGGCGATCACGGAGACCCGGCTGTCCGGCAATCCGGCGAGACGAAGTTGCCCCGCCACTTTATCGGAGACGGCAATTACCTTATCGAATGCCCGCAGCAGAGATTGATCGATGGAGGCGTAGATCCGCAGGCTTCGCGTTGCAACGGTCCAATTGTGGCAGGTTGAGACTAAAGGGATTTTTTTCCCCAGCGCCGCCAGATACGCATAGATATTTGATTTGTAGTTATGGCTGTGAATCAGTTCAATCCGCTGTTCCCGAATCAGGGCCCGCAGAGAGCGGAGGACGGAAAAATCGATCCTTCCTGAACAGGGAAAGTCGAATGCGGGGATTCCCGCGCCTTGAGCCTTTTCAACGATTGTGCCGCTGTGCCGGTCTTTCCGGGTCAAGGTGGATACGACCGTTCCGTGACCCAACCGGTGAGATTCGCGGGAGAGGCCGCAGACCACGCTCTCCGCGCCATAGTAGCCAATCGTGCTGATTAGTTGAAGGACCCTCATGCTCGCTCTCTGGCTTTTCAAGTTGACGGTGTTCAGTTGAGGAAAACGTCTTTGTCCGGCTCCGGAATGGGACCGGAATCCATATCGGCCGCGTGCCGCGACGAAATCCTGCTCCAGACAGATTGATACGCCGAGTCTCCGAGAACCCGCCGTAGACCCTGCTTCAATCCGTGCTTTCCCTGGAGCTTCATCCAATACCAGCGGTCCGCGCATAGAAACTTCCTTAGCTCTTCGGTACGCGTATGGCGGCGGACCATCATGCGTCCGTGAATCCACGCCGGACCCTTTCTGGTGGAATGGAGCAAGGGGTCCGATGTGTAAATGTTGGTGTACCCCGCCTCGATGCAGGCGCGCACCACGCCGCTGTTCCATCGTCCCCCCGGCATGGAAATTGACTCCACTTTGTCTCCCAGCCGATCCTCAAGGGCCATTTTGGGTCCCTGAAGCTCCTGAACCAGTTCCGGGCCGGTGCAATGCGTAAGAAACTTGTGCGACCAACCGTGCGCTTGAATCAAATGACCGGCGCGCTTCAGCTCTGCGAGTTGGTCCCAATTCATTGACGAAGCCCTGATTCCAGTCCATCCCGCTGTAATGAAAAAGATGGCGCGCAGCCTGTACTTTTCCAGCAGGGCCAGAGCCACTGTGGAGTTCGATTGATGCCCGTCGTCAAAGCAAAGATAGGTGCCTGCCGCAAGAAAACCCCGGTCGGCGAGCTCGCGGATAAAGCGAAGATGTTCTTCAAAATCCGTGCGCCCAACCATGTACTGATCCTGCGAAGGTTCGGAGGTCAGCTCATGGTAAGTCAGCAGGGGATACTGTTGAGGGGCATCAGGCATGAAGGCTCGCCACCTCTTTGGCTCGATTCGGACTTTGATGGTCCGCCGAAACCAGCCGCCCTTGAGCCAGCCGGTCCGCAAAGGATTCAAAGCTGTACCGGGCAAGCAGGCTTTCCAGTCGCGGCTGCGTAAGGTGCAGGTTCGTGTAGTGGCGAAACCGCGACTTGAGCTTGCCGTTGATTCTGGGTTGGTCCGGGTCTATCTCCCACGGGTGCAAATAGAGCACCAGCCTCTCGCCTTCTTTCTCGAATTGCCGGAAGGCCCAATTCGTATAAGTGAGAGGAAAGATTCGCAAATAACCGCCTCCGGCCGCCGGAACATTGACCTTTCCAAACTTCACGGTGGCGGGCGGAAATTCCAGTAGAGTTTGTCCGTTGGCGCAGGGGTGCTCGTACGAATAACGATTCGCGTCGGGAATGCCATAAAGATCGTGGCGAATGGGATAAATGCTGGAATCGTATTCGAATCCTTCTTCCGCCAGAATGTCCAGCGCCCACAGAGAGCTGCTATTGATCGACCAGGTAGGAGCACGGTAGCCGGTAACCCGGACCGAAGCCGTTTGCTCGATTGCGTCGCACGCTTTTCTTGTATCTGACCGGAATTCCGCGGGTGTAAGCGAATTCACCCTGCGATGCCAAAAGCTGTGGCAGGCAAGTTCATGGCCTCTGTTGTGAATTTCCCGCACGATTCTCGGGAAACGTTCGGCCACCCAGCCGAGAACAAAGAAAGTGGCTTTGACTCTGTGTTGATCGAAGATGTCCAGCAGGCGCTGACAATTGTCGACCACCCTCGAAGGGTAGTCGGCCCAATTGTCGCGCGATACCTGGTCGGCAAACGCCTCAACATGAAAGTAGTCTTCTACATCCACACTGAGGATGTGTTTTGCCGCGGGATGAGGGGCTGTTGAGGGTGTCATGTCTTAACGTTTGTTCCTGGAGTTGGCTACCGTGATGGCTTTCATAGCGTTTTCAGCGTTTCTGTATCCTGCCGTATGTGTTTCTGTAAGGGCTTTCTTCGACGGAAAGCCCAACGATGTTCATTCCTGGTTACACCGACGCTGAACCCGCTTTCCCGCGCCCCGTGCGCTTCAACGGACGCGGACAAGAGAACGAAGTGCGCTTGCGGGCTTCAGCCGCGGATTCCTACGGTTTGGTTCCGGAGCAGCCACGAAAGCACAATCAGAGAGGCCCCTAGAAACAGCAGCGCACTGGATTCCGTTAGTTTCGAAAGGATCGCGAGGATCGTCGGCAGCCACGAGACAATCCAGTGCTGAAAGCCGATGCCGCTCTGGTTACCGTTTTGCAACCCGGAACCAGCAAATCCGGCAGCGATCACCGAAGCCGTAACCAAAAGGGCCAGTAGCGCCAATGCTCTTTTCATAGGATGGATCGTCTCCTGCTATCTATTGAAAGCGTTCTTGAAACATATTGGCCGTCAGGGGCGCTACCGATGCGCCTCTACGGGCTCTTCTTCAACCTTGGCGACGGCTCTGCCCTGGTCCTTGTCCATAATCCGTGCAACGGCCTGGCGGGCGATCTTTACCATTTCGTTGTTGTTGAGCGTCGAGTTCACGATTTGCGTCGTGTTTGCCAGGAAAAGATTTGGCACAGGCGTTTGCATCGCTGGAACCAGGGCCGAGTAGTTTAGAACCGGAATAGGCTGCACGAGCCTTTCGCGGAAAATCAGGCGCCGCTCGATGTCGCCGTCTTTCAGGTCGGGAATCACCTGTTTGAGGGCGCGATAAAACAGGTCCCACACCGATTCGTCGTTTGCTTCAAACAAGGGATCGCCCGGCGAGGTATATTTCGGGAGATACACCAGATGTCGCCCGTTCGTTTCCTTGAGGGAGACTAAATTGGTCATCTCGATGACTCCGGTAAACGGCAGATCTTCGGTGATATTGGTGCAGTAATAGGGCGTGAGCTTCCGCTTCAGCAGCAGGACGCAGCAAACCATCCCCATGTATTGCACCTTTTGTAGATTTGCCCGGTATGCGTCGTCGAAACCGGTTGCAATCTGCGCAAGAGCATGGCTGGGCACGGTGCTGATTAAAGAATCGAAGTTCAGCTCGCCATTGGTTGTCGAAACCGTGACTCCATTGCCTTTTGATTGTGAGACCTGGTTGACCGTAACGCCGGTGGCAATGTTGCCGCCCATGGCTTCCACCCGTTCCAGCAGTTTGGAAAAAACGGTGTGGTATCCGCCGCGAACGTAGCCGAGGCATTCTTTCTTGCTGGCGCTCTTGTCCCGAGTTGAATACAGCCTCCGTATCGTGGCCCATATAAAGCTTGCAGACGCCTGCGTCCGGGCGGCTCCCAGCTTGCACTTGAGAAGAGGCTCCCAGAGCTTGGAATAATTGCCTTTGCCGAACATCCTGGTGAGCCACGGGCCGATCGGTTCCTGTTCGAGCGGCAGGCCCTCTTTGATCCGTGAGACGGCCAGGATCCCAAGCCCGAGCCGGAACTTTTCCCAAAGCGAAATAGCCGGGAAGCGGAGGAAGTCCATGCTCGTCGTCATGGAATGGAGCCCGCCGTTGGTGTAGAAGCCGACCTTCGTCTCTGTCCAGCGCAACTCGTCGGTCAACCCCAAATCGCGAATCAGTTCTAAAAGAGGCAGGTCGGAGGTCAGGATGCAGTGATAGAACTTGTCCCAATAGAAGGGGCCAAAGTCGAAGTACGTGGCCAGCCCGCCAAGCTGCGGACGGGCCTCAATGACGGTTACCCGGTAACCAGCTCGTAAGAGATAGAACGCCGCTGTCAGGCCGGTGATGCCGCCGCCGAGGATTCCGACATGTGCTTCTGACTTCATTTCGTTGTTCACAACTTGCATCCTTCCTTCCATCTCTCTGAACGGTTGCGAAGCGCCGTTCTGCCCTGACAATCTTTCTTTCCGTCCGTCGTTTCCGTCGTTCTATGCGGTTCGGAAAATAAGCGCTACTCCCAAAGTGATCACGGCAATGGCAATCCATCTTGTGGCTGGAACGCGTTCCTTCAGCATAAGAATCGAAAGAACTCCGACAATCGGATAACCAACGCTCAGCAGCGGAAAAGCATAGGAAAGTTGAATCGACGAAATAGCGACCAACCACAGACCGGTGGCAAAGAAAAAGCAGACTGCCCACGCCCATACCCAGCCGGAGCGGAGCAGCGAAAGATAAGAAACCGGTCCTTCAACCGCGCCCCGCGGGCTTACCCCTTTTTTGAGGAATACTTGTGCGCAGGCTCCCAACAAAATGCTGACCCACAATGCCGCCGAGGCGTTCATGCTTGCGTCTCCTTGGCTGAGAGTTGCAGCAGGCCCACTCCGATGGCCACGACGCCGATGCCGATCCATCGCCCGGAGGGAATGACTTCCCCAAACAGAAATTTTCCTCCCAAAGTCACAATCACATAGTTCAGGGCAGTCAGCGGGTAAAGGAAGCTTATATTGCGTTGGGAAACGGCGTAGATCCACAGAGCCGTCCCGAGTCCATACACGGCCAGCCCGCCCACTACGATAGGCTGCAGTAGATAGTGGGCAATCTTCGCCAGGAGGCCCAGGCCTATTGCCCCCTGGGCTGCCGATGTGAGCCCCAGCTTAATCAGCAAGTGGCCGCAGGATGCCAGAGCAATTGCGCCCAAAGCGGCCGCCTGCCACATTGCTGAGAAACTAGGTACGGCGGCCGCCGATAGTTGAAGCTCGCTACTATTTTTTTGGACGATCAAGGTCATTACACCCCTACTGGCTCACCGGCACGGACTCCCCGAACCGCCTTTTGCCATTTAATCGTCCGGTTCAGCCCGTCTTCGAGCGAGACGTGCGCCCTGAAGCCGAGAAGCCTGGAAGCTTTGGTGACGTCGGGAATCCGCCGCCGTACGTCCTCATACTCCCGTCCGCTGATCTGTTTGTACGGGATGAATTCCAGGCGCAGGGGTTCGCTGCTGCCGGAAATCGCGTGGATCGTGTTTGCCAATTCCACGATGGAAATCTCGTGTGTGCTGCCAATGTTGATGATCTGGTTATTGGCCGCATCGCTCTCCAGGGCCGCCAGGATTCCTTCGACGGTGTCGGCAACGAACGTGAAGCTGCGAGTTTGCTGCCCGTCGCCGTGGATCGGAATCGATTCGCCCCGCAAGATCGAGTCGATGAATACCGATTGCGGGCCGCCCCACCAGCTCAGATTTTGCCGTGGACCGTACGATCCAAAGATACGCAGGATCGTGATGGGAATTCCGTGGCTCTCGCCAAAAGAAAGGGCCAGATGCTCGTCGTAAAGCTTGGAGATCGCATAAGCCCAGCGCGGCACCGTGGAAGAGCCAATCACGCTCGAACTGGTCTCGCTGAACGGGACGTCGGGGTTTTTTCCGTAGACATCCGACGTTGAGGTAAAAACGAACTTCGCTTCGAGCTCCGCGGCGAGTTGCAGAACATTGAGCGTGCTCTCGGCGTTCACGAGCAGGGTCTGCTGCCGATTGCCATAGCGAGGTATTTTGTACGCCGCCAGATGAGCGAACACCTGGACTCCGGCGCTCACTTCGCGGAGTTTCTGTGCGTCGCGAATATCGAAAACATGGAAGCTGAAGTTCCGACTTTTCTCCGCTTCCGCGAGGTTGTCTCGATTGCCATGGGAAAGGTCGTCCACGCCGATGACTCTGTGGCCGTGGGAAAGAAGCGCATCGCAGAGATGCGAGCCTAAAAAGCCCGCCGCGCCGGTAACTAGTACAGTCTTTGTATTCATTGTGAATTCCCGTGCTCAGGATGAGTCTTTGTTAGAACTTGAAGAATGTTGTCGGCGGCCTTGCCGTCGCCGAACGCCGAGAGAGAAGGAGCGCAGCTGGGTCGTGCGCCGTTCTGGGACCACAAGCTCTTGACCAGCGGCAGAATCGCTTTCGGCGAGGTTCCGGTTACGTGGTTCCACCCGCCTTGCAGGGTTTCGATCCACTCGGTTTCATCGCGCAAAGTCAGGCATGGAGTCGCCACAAAATAGGCTTCCTTTTGCACCCCTCCGGAGTCGGTCATGATCAGTTGGGCGTTTGCCTCCAGGCAAAGCATGTCGAGATAGGAAAGGGGCAGCGTGATCTTGACGTGTTCCGCCCTCTTCAGCCGATCGCCGAGAGCTTTGTATTCCGGTGTGCTGTCAAATTTTGCTCGCAACCGGGGATGCATCGAAAAAACCGTTGGACGCTTGAGTTCGCACAGCGTCTCCACAAGTTCTCCGGTACGGTCCAGAGAGTCGGTATTTTCGGCCCTGTGGATCGTTACCAGAATGAACTCCTTGGAGGAGACCCCAATATCTCGCAGGGCTGTGGATCGCTCGGCCGCGATGCCGGCAAATTCCTGGACCGCATCCAGCATCACGTCTCCGGTGAAGTAAACGTTGTTGAACATGCCTTCGCGCTGTAGCTGCAGGCAAGCGCCCTCCGTAGGGCAGAGAAGCACATCCGCCAGATGGTCGGCCACAATCCGGTTGATCTCTTCAGGCATGCGCCGGTTAAAGCTGCGCAGTCCCGCCTCGATGTGCGCCACCGGAATGTGCAGCTTCGACGCGGCCAAGGTCCCTGCCAGGGTCGAGTTCGTGTCTCCGTAGACAACGACGTAATCCGGCTTGTCTTTGAAGAGGACATCCTCGATCTTTTCCAGCATGGCTCCGGTTTGCGCGCCGTGGCTGCCTGAACCGATCTCCAGGTTGTAGTCGGGCACGGGCAGCGGCAGCTGCTGAAAGAAGATATCCGCCATTCCATGGTCGTAGTGCTGGCCCGTATTGAGCAGCAGGTGCGCGATCTTTGTTTCCGTGGAGCGCTGGTTGAAGCGCTCCACGGCCGAACAGATCGTTGCCGCTTTCACAAACTGAGGTCGAACGCCGACAATGGATAGAATTTTCATCTTCTTATTTGGGGCTTATTGGTTTTCCAACAGTTGTTCCGGCGGCACATCGCGCCAAACTTTTGCAGGAGTGCCCATTACGACCTTGCGGGCGGGCACGTCGCGCGTGACGATCGAACCTGCCGCCACAAGCGCGTCTTCACCGAGAGTCAAGCCCGGCAGCACTGTTACGTTTGCGCCGATCCGTGCTCCGCGCTTCATGGTCACTCCCTTGTGGAACTTGAAACGTTCCTTGGTTCGTCCCAGGAAGTTGTCGTTGGTGAACGTGACTTCCGGAGCGATGAAGCAGCCGTCGCCGATCTCCGAGAGTGCCGTGATGTAGGCCTCGGTTTCCAGCTTGCAGCGGCTGCCGACGCGGACCTTGTTTTCCACTGTCACGCCGCGTCCCACGATCGTGAGTTCGCCGATTTCCACGTTCTCGCGCAACGACGCCATGTCGGCAACCATTACTTTGTTTTGCAAGACACAGCCGCGATAAATCACCACCAAGGCGCCGATCATGCAGTCGGAAGCAACGACGCACGGACTGAGGGTCTGTTCCGTTGTCACCGCGCTCAAGGCCGCTTTCATCGGCAGCTTGCCGACCACCGTGTTGTCGTCAATTCGAACGTTGTCGCCAATCACGGTGTCGGGATGGATTACCACGCCGCTGCCAATCCGGCAGTTCGCGCCGATCTGTGCGTTTTCGTGAACGACGGTGTTATACGCTAACTGCGTACCAACGCCGATCCGTGCTGATGGGTGTATGAAGTTTGTCATTGATGCTGTTTTCCTTTACTGAGACCGGGATACCGTCTTGTTCCATGGAACGTTGTGCCGCTTCGATGATGCGAATGACCCGCAGACCGTCCTGTGCGTCTGAAACCGGAGTGGCGCGCGTGCGCACGCAGTCGATAAAGTGTTTGCACTCGATCTTGAGGGGCTCTGTCATCTCCACGCGGGGAATGACGATGTCTCCGAACCGCACCTGAATAGCCTCGCCGTAGCTGGTGGCTGGGGGCATCTCGGCATGGTTGTCGTAAATGCGCAGTTTTTCGGTGTTTTCGGCGTCGTCGAAAACCGCCATCTTGTTCTGTCCAACGATCGTGGTGCGCCGGACCTTGTGCGGATCGAGCCAGCTCAGGTGGATGTGGGCCATGATACGGTTGTCGAAGAACAGGCTCAGGAAAACGACGTCTTCAATGCCTTCCTGGATGTAACTCTGGCCGCGGGCGCTGACGTTGGTAGGCTCCATTCCCAGAAGGAAGAGAATCTGGGAGATGTCATGGGGCGCAAAGCTCCATAGAGCATTTTCGTCTCCGCGAATGCGTCCCAGGTTCACGCGCTGCGAGTAGATGTAATAGATCGGTCCCAGCTCGCCCGAGCGGATCAAATTCTTCAGGCGATGGACGACCGGGTGGTACTCGAGCAGGTGTCCTACCATGAGCACGCGGTTGTGTTTGTCCGCCAGTTCGAGCAGTTCTTCGGCATCGCGCACGTTCAGCGTGAAGGGCTTTTCCACAAAAACGTCTCGCCCTGAAAGCAGCGCCTTTTTGGTGAACTCATAGTGCGTCACCGCGGGCGAAGCGATTGCCACCGCGTCGATATCGGCCATGAGCAGCTTTTCGAACGAATCGACCGGCTGCGTTCCGGGCCATGCCGAGGCGGCCTGCTCGCGTCTCTTGGCATCAAGGTCAAAGCACGTAACAAGCTGGCAATCTTTCAGACTTGCAAAATTCCTGGTCAGGTTCCAGCCCCATGCCCCTAATCCTACTGTTCCAATCCGTACCATGTTTTTTCTCCTGTGCGCCGGTTCCGGCGCAGGTCGAATTTTTTACTTTTCTTGCGAAATCTCCATCATTTGTGCGGCGCGATGCTCCTTCGAGGAACGCGCCGGAACAACAAAGCCGGATAGCATCTCGAGGTGAGAGACGATTGTGCGCAGTACCTTCATCTTGCTTTTGCCGACAGTGCGCGACCGCAGCACCATCGGGACCTCAGTTACCGTGAAGCCCTGGCGGCCAGCGGCAATCAGAATTTCGGAGGCCGAAACAAATCCGTCGGCCTTGAACGTTACCGACTGAATCACCGCCGCGCGATAAGCACGGAAAATGCTGGTGTACGTATACAGCTTTAGAGGTGAGAGCTGCCGGTAGAGCGCGGAACATGCGCGGCTCAAAGCCAGACGCCACATCGGCACGCCCTCTACGCCGCCTTCGGGATGGTAAGGAGAGGCTACGGCAATATCCTTGCCGGTGGCCTGAAGCGCATGCAGCAACGCCAGTAGTCCCTCGGGGGAGTAGCTGCAATCCGCATCGATGGTGCAGACGAAAGAGCCGCGGGCCTTGGCAAAGCCACTTCTGAAGGCTGCTCCCACACCTTGGTTGATTCCATGCTCCACAATTGAAACCGCTGGATGGGATACAAACTGCTCCCTGAGCCGTTCTACCGTGCGGTCGCGGCTTCCGTCATCCACAAAAACCAGCTCTACCTCGAAGTCTTGTTCCAGCAGGTTTTGCAGGTGTTGCAGCTTTTCCTTAAGCTGCGTGATTCCGTCTTCTTCGTTGAAGATTGGGATAACCACCGTTACGAGTTCGCTTTTGATCGACATATCCGTGTTCGTCTCCACCGGCATCGTTTCCTTTGCGTGACCTATTCCTTGGCGCCGTCTGCTTCCGCCGGCGGTTTTTGTTTGAGGGATGCCTTGGAGGGGGCCCTTCTGTGTTCGGCAGGAACCCCGACTTCCTTGAGCTTATAGAGCAGCGCGCGATAGCTGATGTTGAGGAGCTTGGCCGCGCGCTTGCGATTCCAGCCATTGGCTTCCACGATCTTCAGAATCACTTTGCGCTCGACCTGCCGAACCGCCTGGCGCGTGATCTGCTTCAGCGATACCTCGGTGTTCGGAGGAACCGTGAACTTGAAGATGTCTGGCTCGCGCTCGTTTAACTCGGCGAGCACCGTGTCTTCGGACCCGAGAACGACGTAGCGCTTCATCAGGTTTTCAAGCTGGCGAATGTTTCCGGGCCAGTGATACTCCTGCAGACGCTGCAGCGCAGGCTGCGACAGGGGCTTGGCGCGGCAGTTGAATTTTTCGTTGTGCTTGCGCAGGAAGAAGTCCATAAGAACTGGAATGTCTTCGAGGCGCTCCCGCAGAGGTGGCAGGATCAGGTTGACCACGTTGATCCGGTAAAAAAGATCTTCACGGAAGGTCCCGGCGAGAATCTCTTCTTCCAGATCCCGGTTGGTGGCAAAGATAAAGCGGACGTCGACTCGCTTGTCTTCCTGCGCTCCAATGCGGCTGAATTGGCCGTCTTGAAGAACCTGCAAGAGTTTCGCCTGGACTGCGGGCGCCAACTCTCCAATCTCATCCATGAAGAGCGTGCCCGAATTCGCCATCTCCATGCGGCCTGGCTTGCTCCCTACGGCGCCGGTAAAAGCTCCCTTCTCGTAGCCGAAAAGCTCGCTCTCGATGAGGGTTGCCGGAATCGCGGCGCAATTGACCTGAACAAACGGCTTGCTTGCAAGCTGCGACTGCTCGTGCAGAAAGTGGGAGATGACTTCTTTACCGGTTCCGCTTTCACCTGTGATGAGAACGGGGATGCTCGTTGGGGCGAGTTTAGCGATGCTGGCGCGTAGCGCCGCCATCGCCGGCGTGCTTCCGAAAATAACTTCCTCACTGGGCAGTCCCGTGCCTTCACCGTACCGCTGAATCGTGCGGCGAAAGGGAACACTCGAGTGGTTGCTGGCAAGCATCATGTTTGATCTGATTGGAACGTTGCATATAAATGCACTCTGACCGCCAACTTGCCTCGGTCTGGTATCACGGGAATAAAAATGCGGTGGAAATATGTATAACTTGTTGAAAGACAAAGGTTAGATACGGTGAGAAAAACAAAAGCCGGATTGGTGAGTCAAGGCTTTTGTGGAAAGTCCCACGGAGGAGCAGAGAGAAAACATTTTCACACTAGGAAGATGTTTTCCCTCTCACGGGGAAACGGTTCACTTGGAGATTGAGCGGTAATAGAATGCATTTGGAATGCATAGAATTGCGCTTGCTGGTGTGGAGCCTGTGGAAAGAGATTTTTCAAGAAGCTGATTCTAAAACAGATAGGTAATTATGAATTGCGGTCACGGAAATGCTCTTAACAAGAAGATAACAATTTGAAGATTTCTGCCGAAGCAGATAGCGAAACATTAAGGACGGATTCTTCTTTTGTTGAATTAGCGTGAGCCGATCACGGCAGCCAGGAGACTAACAGATTGACAGGAGCCAAGACATCTACCAACGAGCGGCGTATTCTTCCAAGGTTTGCGCTGCAGCTTCCCCTGGTTCTCACCCTTCCGGAGACGGAGCGCAGATTTAAGGGCAAGACCAAAGATATCAGCGCCGGGGGGATCTTCTTTTTCTCCGATGCCCCGGTAGCCGAACAGCAGGAAATTGAGATCCTGATGACATTACCACCCGAAGTTTCTTCCGCGGAGATCAAAGTGGCATGTCGTGCAAAAATCCTCCGCCTTGAAAAAGATCGCAACGGCTTTGGCGTTGGAATAGCCGCTGCAATTCAAAGCTTCGATTATCTGACCGATAGAAAAGCCATCGAACTTCATGCGTACGGTCATTAATATTCTTATGACTGTACGCGCGGCCCTTTCTTAGGACGTCACTGCCTCTGAGTCTCTTAAGCCAAAGCCCAATCTCTTTCTTGGGTGATTTGCCTTATCCTCTCTAGGTCTTTCTTTTCATAGGCATTTTAAAAAATCTGCAAATTTTACATTCCTCCCTTCGGTGGTAAAAGGAAGGCAGCCTTGCCTGTCGTTCTTCCTATCACACAACTTTTATCAGTATTAAGCGTTTGAGATGGGATGTAACGGAATCGGCCCAAGCCTCACTAATTCATCAGAATCAAGACGTTGAATCCAGATGTCTTGGATGGATGCAAGGTGCTTGGGAAGGCATTTGTGCGTGTCGTTGAAGCCCAGGAAAATATAGTGATTTGCACAAAATTAACGACGGGCCCTATTTACTTTTGACGCGGCTTACTGTATTTTTTACGCAATATAAAAGCAGTTTCCAGGTATAAAAGTTAACCCGGACGTCAAAGGCCCTTCTCTTTCCCCGTAGGGTTGCGGCAAATCTTGTGCGCGAATAACCAGGTTCTCGCTACGCGACCAGCGTTGCGAGTGTAGAGGCATAAGTGTCCGAAAAAGCGGTATCTGAAAAAATCCCACTTCCTCTTGAGGAAGCGCCGGAAGGCCTGTCTCGTGTACTTGACGACTGGCTAAAGCGGGAAGTCTTTCGGCGAACGTTGGCCCTCGCGTCGGCAGCTCATGAGCTGAAGACCCCTCTGGCCGTCATGACCGGGTATACCGATCTCCTATTGGGGGAGAGACTTGGCCCGCTCACGGAAAGCCAGAAGACCGTTCTGGGTGAAATGCAACAGAACGCTTCCAGACTGCAGCGGTTTATTCACAGTTTTCTCAGCTTCAGCGCGCTCGAGTCGGGCAAGTTCCAGATTGGCAAGGAGCTTGGCGACATCAACGAGTGCGTCCGGGAAGTCGTGGAGCATTGGACGGTTTCTTACTCCCGGCGCGGCACCACCCTCGAATTTGTGCCCGATACGGCTGCGGAACCCTTCGAATTCGATTTTCTTAAACTGCAGCATATTGTCTCCAATTTGCTCGACAATGCCCTTAAGTTCACGCCTCCCGCTGGGCGAGTTAAGGTCACAACCGAGCGTTATCTGTGGGAACGGCGTAGCTTTCGGCAAGGTTTGGCATTCCAGCCTGAACGAAGAAGCACTACCCGTCAGTACGTCTTCAACTCAATCCGGATCAACGTGACCGACAACGGTCCCGGCATACCCGCCGAGTATCATCAGGAAATTTTTAACGAGTTTCTGCAATTGCAGCAGTCTTCCGGAGCGCAGGGAATGGGCTTGGGATTAGCCATTGCCAGGCGCCTGGTGGAAGCTCATGCGGGAAAGATCTGGGTCGAAAGCGAAGTCGGCCACGGAAGTACTTTTTCGGTTTTATTACCAATGAAAGAAGCTGGAAATAGGGAAGAGATATGAACTCATATACAACAGTTGGTTTGGATAAGCCAAGCATTCTTGTCGTCGACGATGAACCCAGCATGCTTACCTACACCAGGACCCTCCTGGAGATGGAAAACTACTCCGTTGAGACGGCCGCCAGCGGGGAAGAGGCGCTTAAGCGCGTACAGGACAATCCGGCCATCGATCTGATGCTGTTGGATATGGCGATGCCCCGCATGGACGGCCTGCAGACGATTGAAGCCTGCAAGAAACTTCGTCCGGAGCAAAGAATCATCGTTCTCTCGTGCGTCAGCGAGACCAGCACGGTCGTCCGCGCGATTAAGATGGGTGCGCTCGACTACATGACAAAGCCGTTTTACAAGACGGAACTCGATGAGGTATTGAGGCGCTGCCTGTCCAACGGTTCGACGAATCGCGGGCAGGAGGCTGCAGCCCAGTATTCGGCGCCCGAGCAGGAGCATATCGAGAGCCTCGAGAACGACCTGTTCTTCCTGGCGGCAAGCCCCGCGATGAAGCAGATTCGCTCCCAGGTTGCCCTGGTTGCCAAGGTCGATGTCCCGGTTCTCCTGCTTGGCGAAAGTGGCGTTGGCAAAGAAATTCTTGCCCGCCTGATCCACAAGTTGTCGGCTCGTTCTCATAAGTCCATGCTCAAAGTGAACTGCGCCGCTTTGCCCGTGGACTTGCTCGAAAGCGAGTTGTTCGGCTATGAGGCGGGCGCGTTTACCGGCGCGACCCGCGCCAAGCCGGGTAAGTTCGAACTGTGCAACAAAGGCACGATCCTGCTAGACGAGATTGGCGAGATGAATCCGGCGCTGCAGGCCAAGCTGTTGCACGTCCTGCAGGATGGGCAGTTCTCCAGGCTCGGCGGCCGCGCCAATATCTCCGCCGATTTCCGCGTGCTTGCGGCCACCAATATCGATATTCAGTCGTCTATCGCGAATAAGACGTTCCGCGAGGACCTCTACTATCGCCTGAATGCCTTTACCATGAACATCCCTCCGCTGCGCGAGCGCCGCGAAGAGATTCCTCTGCTTTTCAAGCATTTCATGAATCAGTTCTCGGAAAAATATGCGCATCCCCCCATGGGATATTCCGAGAAGCTCATCAACGCCTGCATGAAGCATCATTGGCCGGGTAACCTGCGGGAGCTGGGGAATTTCGTAAAGAGATACATGGTGCTGCAGGACGAGAACCTGGCTATCTCCGAACTGGAAGCGAAGACGAAGGGCAATACTTTTATGATGAGCGGTTCCAGCGACGTGAATCCCGATCTTGGTCTGAAGTCGCTGGTGCGCAATCTGAAGGACAAAGCCGAAGTGCGGGCTATTGAAGATGCGCTGGTTGCCACCAACTGGAATCGCAAGCTGGCGGCTGCGCGCCTCAACATCAGCTACAAGGCTTTACTCTACAAAATCAAGCAATATGAGCTTGTGCAGCAAATGGGCGCTGCCAACTAGGTGAAGATCGCGGTTCGTATCCTCTTATTGCTGTACGGGAAAAGAACCGAGCATGCAGAATGGAGAATTTTTGTTGAAGGCTGTCGTTCATCTGGGTGATGGCACCCTGGTCAAAGGTTTTTACAACGATTCAGAAGAGAAGGTCCGAGGCTGTCTGGGTTCTGGCGGCGGATACTCGCTTCCTTCCGAAATTCAACTACATCCGATCGGCGGTGGCACAGCCACCGTCGATCTCAATCGCGCCAAAGCCCTCTTCTTTGTGGAGAGCTTTGACGGCAAACCTGAATACAACGAAGTGAAATTTTTTAAGGCGCGGCCTGAGCTGGCTGGTCTTTGGGTCAGGATGCGCTTTGCCGATGGCGAAGTGACAGAGGGAGTGGTTCACAACTCGATCTCGTTTTTGATCAGTCCCGGTTTTTTTGTCAAGCCACCCGATCCACTCAGCAACAATCGCTTGATCTATGCGCTGAAGAAGTCGCTGGTAGATTTCCAGATTCTTGCCATCCGCAACGAATACTGATCCGCTGCTGGAAGGATTTTTTTAAAGCTCAAATTTTAGAGCGTTGCGATCCGCGTCTCAGGTGAAATAGCAATGCGGCTTTTCTTCGCTTTTGGTCGAAAGAAAGCCGCACGCCTATCTTGAAATTTCCTTAGAGATATTGCTGCCGTGATGCCGGAGTTTCCGCGCCTGGGGGAACCGCTGGGAGCGTCTCCTGGTGGCTTTCCGGAAAGTCGGGCAGCGCCCTTTCGAGCGCGATCTTCAGCACTTGGTCCATATTCTCGACCAAGTGAATCTTCATCGGACCACGAATATTTTCTGGCACTTCGGGCAGATCCTTTTCGTTCTCCTTGGGAATGATGGCCTCGGTGATCCCGGCGCGCAGTGCCGCCAGAAGTTTCTCTTTCAGGCCGCCGATTGGGAGAACTTTACCCCGCAGCGTTATCTCACCGGTCATCGCAACCTCGCGTCGCACGGGAATCTTGCTCAGGGCGCTGGCCAGGGCTGTTGCCATGGTGATGCCAGCGGAAGGACCATCCTTTGGAATCGCACCTTCCGGTACGTGGATGTGAATATCGACGTTGCGATAGAAGTCCCGAGCAACTCCAAGCCGCGCCGCCCGCGAGCGCACATACGACATGGCCGCCGGCTGACTCCTGCATCACGTCGCCGAGCTTGCCGGTGAGCGTGAGCTTTCCTTTGCCGTCAACAATCGCAACTTCTGTGCTTAGGATCGAGCCGCCGACTTCCGTCCAGGCAAGGCCCGTTACCAGTCCCACTTCGCTCTTTTCATGAGCCAGCGTGTCGCGGAACTTGGTGACGCCCAGAAAGTCTCCAACCGTTTCTTCTGTGAGGCTGATGGCAAACTCCTGGCCTTCCTTAACCACCTTCCTCGCTATCTTTCGGCAGACATTTCCAATCTCGCGCTCCAGGTTGCGTACGCCAGCTTCGCGGGTATAAGCGCGGATGATCTCTTTGATTGCGCCTTCTGAAAACTGTACCTGCGCCTCTGTAAGCCCGGTGGCTTCGCGCTGCTTGCGGACGAGGAACTGCTTGGCGATTTCAACCTTTTCCAACTCGGTATAGCCGTGCAGCCGCAGCACTTCCATGCGGTCTTTCAGCGCCGGTGGAATGTTCTCAAGGACGTTGGCCGTTGCGACAAAGAACACCTGTGAAAGATCGTATTCAACGTCCAGATAATGGTCCTGGAACATCCAGTTCTGTTCAGGGTCCAGCACTTCGAGGAGCGCCGCCGCCGGATCGCCACGAAAATCCGAGGCCATCTTGTCCACTTCATCCAGCATGAAGACCGGATTTTTGGTGCCGGCCTTTTTCATCATCTGGATAATCTGCCCCGGCAGGGCGCCGATATAGGTTCTGCGGTGACCGCGAACTTCCGCCTCGTCGCGTACTCCGCCCAACGACATGCGGACAAACTTCCTTCCGGTGGCCTTGGCGATCGACATTCCAAGCGAGGTCTTGCCAACGCCCGGAGGGCCGACAAAGCAGAGAATGGATCCTTTGGGATTCTTGACCAGTTGGCGAACCGCGAGGAACTCCAGAATGCGGTCTTTAATCTTCTCCAGCCCGTAGTGGTCGGAATTCAGGATTTTCTCCGCATGCTCGATGTTGCGGATCTCCTTGGACTTCTTCTTCCACGGCACTGCCAGCAGCCAATCCAGGTAATTCCTGGAAACGGTCGATTCCGCCGACATGGGGGGCATGGCTTCCAGCTTCTTCAGCTCCTGGATCGCCTTTTCATGAACTTCCTTGGGCATGCCCGCGCTGTCGATCTTCTTTTTTAGCTCGTCGAATTCGCTTTTCTCGCCGCGGCCTAACTCTTTTTGAATCGCCTTGATCTTTTCGTTCAGGTAATACTCTTTTTGGGCGCGCTCCATCTGGCGCTTTACGCGCGTCTGGATGGTGCGGTCCATATTCAGCTTTTCGATCTCGATATCCAGAACGTCGGCAATGCGGTTCAACCGCTCCATCGGATCGAAAATCTCGAGTAATTCCTGCTTCTCCTCAATGGAGAGTTGCAGGTTCTGTGCGATGGTGTCGCTCAACTTGGCCGGATCGCTCAAGCCGGCCGTGGTGATCATCGTTTCCAGATTGAGCGACTGGCAGAGCTTTACATATTGCTCATAGAGCGTATTTACCCGCTGCATGGCCGCCTCAATCACCGGAGTCATCTCGGTGGAATAGCGGACGGTGCGCACCGAAGCCTCGAAATATCCTTCGGTATTGTTCAACTGCAAAACTTTTCCGCGCTCCACGCCTTCGACCAGCACCTTGATGTTGCCATCGGGGAGTTTGAGGTTTTGCACGATATTGGCGATGGTGCCAACCTGATAAATTTCGTGGGGCTTGGGCTCGTCTACGCTGGCGTCGTGCTGGGTGGCCAGGAAGATCTTTCGATCGGAGGCCAGAGCTTCTTCGAGGGCCCGAACGCTGGATTCGCGTCCGACTACGAACGGCGTCATCATGTGCGGGAAGATGACCACGTCGCGTATGGGCATCATCGGAAGCTTGCGAGTTTCGAATTTTTCTTTGCCTTGGGTCACGTAGCTGCCTTCTTGAAAGTTGTGACTGGCGCCGAAGCGTTAACAACTCTCTAATATCAAGAATATCATGCGAAGCAAGTGGCTTCGGCACGTCCAGTGGAATCAACGGGTTGAACGAAGAAAGCCCACCATACACGGCGGGCTTTAGGGATAAATTTTGATTGCTCGCTAGCCCGCTTTTTCCATGGCAGGGAGCGAAACGTCTCTGCGCTCCACCATTTCCTTGGTGACTTCAAATTCCTTCACCCGTTTCTGGCTTGGGAGATGATACATCAAATCGAGCATCAGCTCTTCCAGAATCATACGTAACCCACGTGCTCCGACCTTCCGGTGTAACGCCTCGCGGGCAATGGCGTGAAGCGATCCCTCGGAGAAGCGCAGCTTCACGTTTTCAAACTCGAACATCCGCTGGTACTGCTTGATGATTGCGTTGCGGGGCCTGGTGAGAATCTCAATGAGCGCTGCTTCGTCGAGGTCGTTCAGCGTGCCGACCACGGGCAATCGTCCCACAAACTCCGGGATCAGTCCAAACTTGACCAAGTCTTGCGGTTCGGACTTCTGCAGCAATTCGGTATCCCGCTTGCTGGCCTCGGTAAATTCCTTCTCTTTCTGCTCGTTGGTACGGAAGCCCATCGACTTCTTGCCGATGCGCCGCGCCACGATCTTTTCCAGACCTACGAATGCTCCGCCGCAGATAAAGAGAATGTTGGTGGTGTCGACCGGGGTAAACTCCTGGTGGGGATGCTTGCGCCCGCCTTGTGGCGGTACATTGGCGATGGTGCCTTCGAGAATCTTCAGGAGCGCCTGCTGTACGCCTTCGCCGCTCACGTCGCGGGTAATGGAAGGGTTCTCATCCTTTCGGCCGATCTTGTCGATCTCATCAATATAGATAATTCCGGTTTGCGCCCGGCCCACGTCTCCATCAGCGGCCTGCAGCAGCTTGAGCACGATGTTCTCTACGTCCTCTCCGACGTATCCCGCCTCGGTAAGAGTAGTCGCATCGACGATGGCGAAGGGAACGTCCAGCATTCGGGCCAGGGTCTGAGCCAGCAGGGTCTTGCCCGTGCCGGTAGGACCAATCAGCAGGATGTTGGACTTGGTCAGCTCCACCTCACCGCTCTTTGCGCGGTTCATATGGATTCGCTTGTAATGGTTGTAGACGGCAACCGAGAGCTTTTTCTTGGTCTGCTCCTGCCCAATCACATACTCGTCCAGGAACGCCTTGACCTCCTGCGGCTTTGGCAGATGGTTCGGCGCCGCGGCGGCGTGAGATTCGGAGCGGTCATCTTCTAGAATGGAGTTGCAGACGGCAACGCATTCATCGCAGATGTAGGCTCGGGGATAGTCGTTCGGAGACGAGATTAGCTTGGCGACGGCGTCCTGCGATTTATGGCAGAACGAACAACGAAGGGTTTCTTCAGGAGACCGCTTCACATCAAACTCCTTGGGTTGTGGACCCTGGCTGGCTGGCACAAGGTCCTGCGTACGTGGCGCATATCATCCTTTATGCTTGTAAATGATATCGTCTATGATGCCATATTCTTTCGATTGCTGCGCGTTCATTATGAAGTCGCGCTCCACATCTTTTTCCACCCGGTCAAGCTGCTGACCGCTGTGTTTGGCAATCAACTGATTGGTAATTTCCCTCATACGAAGGATTTCGCGGGCATGAATGTCGATGTCCGTGGCCTGTCCGCTTAAGCCGGAAAGCAAGGGCTGGTGGATCAGGATTCTGGCGGTCGGTAAGGCGAAACGCTTACGCGGCGCTCCGGCGCACAACAGGAGGGCGGCCATGCTGGCGGCCTGTCCGCAACAGATCGTCATCACGTCGGGACGGACGAACTGCATGGTGTCGTAAATCGCCATGCCCGCCGTGATCGAGCCACCCGGTGAATTGATGTAGAGCTGAATATCTTTTTCCGGATCTTCGGCTTCCAGAAACAGAAGTTGCGCGATCACCAGGTTCGCGATTGTATCGTCAATCGGCGTTCCGATAAAAATGATGTTGTCGCGCAAGAGCCGCGAATAAATGTCGTAAGCGCGTTCGCCACGGCTGGTTTGTTCCACTACCATCGGTACTAGTGCCATAGTCGCTTCTCCCCTGAAGACTCTGTTGGGTCTTCTCGCTCAAAATCACGCCGATTTGTTATAGAGGACATCCAGGGCCTTTTCGCTGCGTATGCGGCCCCGAATTTGCTCTACGGCGTGGTCTTCGGTTAGCCGCTGCCGTAAAGCATCTGGTGTCTGTTTCATCTGCTGGGCCAGGATTTCGATTTCATGGTCCAGTTCTTCATCCGATATGTGAATGCCTTCCGCTTCGGCGATCCGGTCTAACAGCAGGTTTGACTTCACTTCTTTGATAGCCGCCGGACGTTGGGCCGCGCGGAGGCGGTTCATATCCAGGCGTTTCATGTCTTCTGTGCGCATGCCCTGCGCCGCCAAGGCCCGTAGACCGCGCTCCAACCGTACATCAATCTGATGCTGCACCAGGCTTTCCGGCACCGGGAAGCTATGTTTTTCAATGAGCTGATCGAGCAGCTTGTCTTTCGCTGCGTGCTCGGCCTTGTGCTTGCGCTCCGCTTCCATACCCGTGCGCATCTGCGTCTTCAGGTCGTCCAGCGTTTGAAAATCCTGGCTGAGCTCTTTGGCGAAATCGTCGGATAGGTCCGGAATGCTTTTCTTCTTGATCGCGTTGACCTTGGCTTTATAGCTGAATGTCTTACCCGCCAGCCGCTGCTCGTAATAGTCGGCTGCGTAGCTCACTTCAAACTGGCGCTCTTCGCCTGTCTTGGCGCCCTGCAGGTTTTCGGAAAACTCGTTGATTGTGTTGGGGCCGCCTATTTCCACCAAGACTTCATCCATGTGTACCGGCTGTGTTGGCTCCGCGGGTGTCTCGGGTTTCGCTTCTGAGGACTGTTCCGCCGTCTCTTCCGTCTTGTTCACTTCTTTGGGCAGAGCCTCAAAGGAAATCTGGGCAAAATCTCCTTTAACCAGCCCGCGGTCTTCGTCGACCGGATCGTAGCTTGCCTGGCGTTCCTGCAACTGCTTCAATTCGTTGTCGACCTCTTCGTTGGTGACCGTAACGTCCGGCTTCTCAACGGTGATTTCCTGATAATTGCCAAGCTGAATTTCCGGTAGAACTTCAAAGGTCGCTTTGAATCGTATGGGCTGCCCTTCGGCCATCTCCAGATCTCGCACCGTGGGCTGCGATATGGGGCGCAGTCTTTCCTTCGCCACTGCTTCTCTGAAATAGCGGGGCACTAGCGTTTCCAGAACATCGCTTTTGACCTCTTCGGCAAACCGGCTGCGGATCATGCTTGCCGGAACCTTCCCTTTACGGAAGCCCGGCACGCGCGCCACCTGCGAATAGCGGCGGATCACGGACTCACGGCTTTCCTGGGCTACTTCCGCAGGAATCTCTATGATGAGTTCTCGGCGGCATTCGGAGTTCATGCCATCTGGGCTGTCTGCCTGCCGGTCGGGGGAGATTGCCGGCGTATCAAGGGTTTCAACTGCGTTTTTCTCGGAATCGTTCTTGTCGGTATCGGTAGAACTCAAGTGGGCTTCCTTCCGTCTATGCTGCCAGTCACTGAATCGGAGTAGACCGCTCTTCCTTTGAAGATCTCGAGCGATCGATACTCTTAATTTCAGCGCCCTGAATGTTCCAGTGTAAGAGACCTTGCTTCCGGGGGTCAAACCAAAGAGCACAATTTATAGTGCATTACCTTTTTGTCTTTTTTTCCCGGCCCAACGCAGAAAGCCGGTTTGTACCTGAATTGAATAAGATGATAGAGGGACTTCTTATTTTGCCCCGCCATCCCACTGATGGCGTTTCGCCATCTCACTGCTCAGCGACCACAATCGATCTCAAGAGATTTTAGAGACAGCCATCTTTGCGAGTTTTTCGCTTTTTGGGGGCAACCCGTGGCCGGGTTGTGTCTGCGAGCGAAAAGCGAGTTCGCTCGTCCAGATGCGCTATCGAAGGAGTTTTCATGACCGGCCCTCTTTTGTACTTCTCTCCTGAAGGATTAAGGCGCAAATGGGGATGGTTTTTGGCCCTGGGCATCGTACTCATCGGCCTGTCCATCGTTGCGCTCTTGACCATTCCGGCCGCAACGTTGGCTGCGGTGCTGGTGTTCGGTTGGCTTCTGGTGATCAGCGGCATCGTCGAGGCTGTGCATGCTTTTCAGGTACGCAGTTGGGGAGGTTTTTTCCTGCACCTCGCCGCCGGAGCGCTGGGAATATTAATCGGCCTGATGGTCGTGACCAATCCCCTCTCGGGAGCCCTTGTCTCGACGCTGCTTTTTGCCTCATTCTTCATTGTCTTCGGTGTCTTTCGCATCGTGGCCGCAATGCAGATGAAGTACAAAAGTTGGGGATGGGCGGTTTTTGACGGCATCGTCACGGTGGCGTTGGGAATCCTGCTGTGGATGCACTGGCCGTGGTCGGGCGTCTGGTTCCTAGGGCTGGCTCTTGGCATCGAGTTCATGCTGCGCGGATGGTCGTACATCATGCTGGCGATTGCCATGCGGAACTTGCCTGATGTTCCCGTGCGGATGCGCGAAGCGGCATAAGGACTCTTAGTTCGCGTACCCTGCTTGGTAGGCAGCCAAGTTGACTCAAGCTTCAAAAAAGACTTACTGGCGGACCGGCGGACATGCGTTTGCTACACTGAAATCGCAATGTCCGCCGGTCTTGTTCAACTGAATAAAGAGATTGTCCGTTGTACGCTCTGTCCCCGGCTGGTCTCCTATCGCGAACAGGTAGGCCGGGAAAAGCGCCGCGCTTATATGGATTGGGACTACTGGGCGAAACCGGTTCCTGGTTGGGGAGACCCGAGCGCGCACTTGCTGATTTTGGGCCTCGCTCCCGGCGCGCATGGCTCAAACCGGACAGGCCGCCCCTTTACCGGCGATGGCTCGGGAAACTTCATGTATCCTGTGCTCTACAAGGCGGGATTCGCCTCGCAGGCCAACGCCTCTCATCGCGAAGATGGACTGCGCCTGATCGACGCCTACATTACCGCCGCAGTTCGCTGCGCACCGCCGCAAAACAAGCCTGCTCCGGACGAAATTGCGAATTGTGCAGGCTACCTCGATAGGGAACTGGCGGCTCTCAAGAAGATTAAAGTGATTGTGCCTTTGGGTAAGATTGGTTTTGACGCGTATTTGAATTACCTGAAGCGCCGCGAGTTGCTCTCTTCAAAAGCCGGATTCAAATTTGCCCACGGAGCGCAATACGGCCTTCCGGATGGCCGCATCCTGTTGTGCTCCTACCATCCATCCATGCAGAACACCTTGACCGGAAAGCTCACCGAAGCGATGTTCATGGAAGTTTTTGTCAGGGCTCGCCGCTTGATTCAGGACTAATTGGAATTTTGCACGACTGCAAGTTGCAATACCACGCAACGCATATGGTCCTTCGGACGAGGTATAAGCTCTCAGCTATTCGACGCCGCAACGAGTTCGGTCTTCTTTTGCGAGCTTACCGAGGCCAGGTTTGGCTCAAAACAGCGACGGCATCTTGCTTCATACATACCCTCCGCTCCCACCACGATCAGGTCTTCGTTGGCAATCAAGCGTTGCGTATGCTTGGCGGGATTGCCGCATTGCATGCAAATTGCCAGCGTCTTGGTAATTTCGTCGGCGATCGCCAGCAGTTCCGGCATGGGGTGAAAGGGCCGGCCAAGGTAGTCGGTATCGAGGCCGGCAATAATCACGCGCTTGCCCAT
>DATGIO010000181.1:0-6706 GCA_035295685.1 Candidatus Angelobacter sp. | reverse complement strand
GAAGACGATGTGAACCAGGCAGCAGACATGGCTATGAGACATAAACCTCAGTCGTCCCTAACGGGACTTTTATTTCTATTGGAACGGTTCCCACCATTAGGATTCGTCGCCTAAACGGCTCCGAACCCATGGTGGGCTATTGTCAATCGTCCCTTCGGGACTCTATTCCTGCCTCCTAAAAGCGCGATCCAATGTAGAAACTTCAGCGCCCGGCTAAAGAGCTTGCGGAAAAACGCAATTTTCGCTGATGATCGAAAAAAACATCGCATTAAAATGCGATATGAGCGATCTTGCAATTTCCAAGACATTTGTGGTCATCCAAAAATCTAGAATTTTGAGTTTTTCCGCAAGCTCTAAAGCCTGGCTCTTCCACAGTTGCGCCAGCATGGTCGCCATGCAAGATATATAAAACGCCAGACCGGTAGTAGGCTGTCTCGGTGATTTCGTTAGCACCAATCACGGTTGTTAATCAATATTAGCCCCAGCAAAAATGAGTGATCCAGCTTCTAACGTTATCACCGGGACAGATCAACTAGTCCGGAGTTTGGATATTCTTTGGTCGCGCGTCTGGCGCTCGACCACATCCCGAGCTTTGACGATTCCAATTCATGCAATTGCCCGAAAATAGAAAACGCACAGGCGATCTGTGCGTTTTCTCTGTGAGGATAGAACCTACTTAGCGACAAGGCCGAGCGCAAGCTACTCGCGGGCACTACTTCAGGACGATGTTCACCAGCTTGCCCGGCACCACGATGATCTTCGCCATCTGCTTGCCATTTGCTGCGGCCTGCACTTTTTCATCGGCAAGGGCACGCTCGCGCACAAACTCCTCGGGGCTATCGGCGGGGACGGAGACACGGCTACGGAGCTTGCCGTTGATCTGGATCGGATACTCGATCTCATCCTCCTTGGCCAACGCCGGATCGTACTCCGGCCAGGGATGACGCAGGATGCTATCCGGTTCGCCCAATGCCTGCCAAAGCTCGGCCGCCACATAAGGAGCAAACGGAGCCAGCAAGAGCACGACCCTGCGCTGGGCATCGGCGAGAACTTCCGCCGGGAAGTTGCCTGCGGCGATCTCTTCATCAATGGAGTAAAGCTCGTTCACAAACTCCATGATTGCGGCCACGCAGGTATTGAAGTGCCAGCGTCCCTGAAAATCGTCGGTCACGCGGCGGATGGTCTGGTGCAACTTCCGCTGAATGGCACGGGCTGAGGGTGACAATGGTGCAGAAGCGCCGCCGGCCGCAGCGTTCGTTTCACGAGCCACATGGGCATAGCGCATGACAAAGCGGTAGATGCGCGAGATGAAGCGATGGACGCCCTCAACCCCGGCCTCCTGCCAGTCGAGGTCGCGATCCGGTGGAGCGGCGAAGAGCGCATACATGCGGGTAGAATCCGCGCCGAAGCGGGCCACCATGTCGTCGGGCGAGACTACATTGCCTTTGTTCTTGGACATCTTCGCGCCATCCTTAATCACCATGCCCTGGGTGAAGAGGCGGGTGACCGGTTCATCATTGCGAACCAAGCCGATGTCGCGCATGAACTTCGTCCAGAAGCGCGAATAAATCAGGTGAAGAATAGCGTGCTCGACCCCGCCGATGTACTGATCGATCGGAAACCAATAGTTGACCGTCGGGGTATCGAGGGCGCGATCCGCCAGATGGGGATTGGTATAGCGATAGAAATACCATGACGAATCGACAAACGTATCCATCGTGTCGGTTTCGCGCCGGGCTTGGCCGCCGCACTTCGGGCAGGGCACGTTGAGAAACTCCGGCATACGAGACAAAGGCGAGCTACCCTGCAACGTGATCTCGGCGTTCTCGGGCAAAATCACAGGAAGCTGGTCTTCCGGCACCGGCACTACCCCGCAGGCAGCGCAGTAGAGCATGGGAATGGGAGTGCCCCAATACCTTTGGCGCGATACACCCCAATCCTTCAACCGGTAGGTGATGGTCTTTTTGCCAAAGCCATGCTCCTCGGCATAGCGAGACATCTTCTCAATGGCTTCCTGATTGGAAAGCTCGTTGAACTCTCCCGAATTGATCAACAAGCTTTCCTTTTCGGTATATGGGAGAAGCGCATGTTCCTCTTCGCCTTCCGCAGGAGGCTCCCCAACACGGCGGGGCAGGATCACAACACGCATCTCCAAATCATATTTCTTGGCGAACTCGTAGTCGCGCTCGTCGTGGGCAGGCACGGACATGATGGCTCCCGTGCCGTAGTCCATCAAGATATAGTTGGCCACCCAGATGGGGACCTTCTCTTGATTAAACGGATTGATCGCGAAGCGCCCCGTGAAAACGCCGTGCTTTTCAATTCCGCCAATGTCCCCCGCCTCGCGGGCCTTGCCCTGCTCGCCGATCAACTCGTCGACCTTGGCGCGCAGTTCAGCGTCGCCGCCGATCAGGCGCGCAACTTGCGGATGCTCGGGCGCAAGTTGGACGGAGGTTGCGCCAAAGATTGTGTCGATGCGGGTGGTGAAGACGGTGATCTTGTCGTCTGTCTTCGCTTCGGCTTCGGCCTCGATCTTATCGATCTTGAAGTCAACCAAAGCGCCTTCACTCCGCCCGATCCAGTTACGCTGCATGGTGCGGACTTTATCCGGCCAGCCCTCTAACTTCTGGATCTCCTGATACAGTTCCTCGGCGTAGCGGGTGGTAGCCACGAACCATTGCTCAAGCTCGCGCAGCTCGACTTTGGTTTCCTCGTGCCGCCAGCAGCAGCCATCCACAACCTGCTCATTGGCAAGAACCGTAGCGCACTCGGGGCACCAATTGACCTTGCTTTTCTTCCTGTACGCGAGGCCCTTCTCGTAAAGCTTGAGGAAGAACCACTGATTCCACTTGTAATACTCGGGAAGGCAAGTGGCGACCTCGCGGTTCCAGTCATAGGCAAAGCCAAGCCGCTTCATCTGCGACTTCATGTGCTCGATATTTTTGAGAGTCCATTGGCGGGGCGGAACCCGGTTCTTGATCGCAGCATTTTCCGCCGGAAGGCCAAAGGCATCCCAGCCCATGGGATGAAGAACGTTGTAGCCTTGCATCCACATATAACGCGCCAAGGCATCGCCGATCGAGTAGTTGCGCACGTGGCCCATGTGCAGCGCGCCCGACGGGTAAGGCAGCATCTCCAGGACGTAGAATTTCTTCCGGGCGCTATCGTGCGGCTCCGCCGCATAGAGCGCCGGGTCGGCCTGCCACTGGGCAAACCATTTCTCTTCGATCTGCTTCGGATCGTAGCGAAGCTCGCGTTGTTCGGGTTGGTTCGCGATCAAGCTCTGCGTCCTGGACATGATTTCACCGTTTTTCTTAAAGTCTTGCTTTCAAAGTCTGGAGTCTGGTTCGAAACCTCGGCTGTGGGAGGCTTAGCCCAAATTTTAAGCCACGCTTGACGTGGCCCTAAAAGGCCACTCTTCCACAGTTGATCCAAACATTCACACTTGCTCGAACATTCTCATCATTCGCCGCTTTCGGGTTTCTCAGGCATGCTCGAGCAACTTCGCTGATCTATTTAGTTCCTCTGGCAGATCCTTCTAGCAAATCCTGCCAGTTACTCTTGCACCAAAGATTTCAATCGCTCGACGTTCCGCAAATCGTCGCGCACTTCATCGATGGGCGTTTCGGCAATAAAGGCCGCGTGCGCGGTGCGGTGGTCGTTCAACAATCTCCGAAACGGCTCCAGCCCAATGGTTCCCTTTCCAATCTGCTCGTGACGATCCCGCTTCGAGCCACAAAGATCTTTGGCATCGTTACAGTGCCACACAAAGACTTTCTTCAAGCCAATCGTATCGTCCAACGTCTGCATCGTTTGCCGCCAGCCGTGTTCGGAAACAATGTCATAACCCGAAACATGGGTATGGCACGTATCGATACAGGCTCCAGCCGGACATACGGGCCGCAGACGATCCAGAAGCTCCGCCACCTGCTCGAACGATCCACCAAGAGAGAACTCCGCACCGGCAGTATTCTCGATCAATACCGTGAGATTCGATTCTTCCAACGCCAGTCCCTTCGCCGCCTGCGCAATCGAAGAAGCCACCAACGCCAATCCCTCTTCCCTAGTGCGCCCGCGAAAGGAACCGGGATGCAACACCAAAAATTCGGCTGAAAGAGCGATGGCGCGCTCCAACTCGCCCCGGAACGACTGAATGGATTGCCGGTGAAATTCCGGGGTGACACTTGCCAGATTCACCAGGTAGTTGCAATGGATCACCAGCGGGGCAATCGCATGCTTCTTGCGGTACGCCCGCATCGCCTGGCACTCAGTGGTGGAGAGACGATAAGGCTTCCACTGCCGAGGGCTAGAAGAAAATATCTGAAATGTATTCGCGCCCAGCCGGTACGCCCGCTCCGCCGCCTTGGAGACGCCGCCCGCAGTCGAGGTATGTATCCCGATCTGCCGCGGCCCTGGTTTCGGCGCGTCGCCTTCCGACCAGAGCAGAACGTCTTTCATCGCGAGTCTTGATTTTCGCCCTGGCCCATCCGACGACATGTGCTAATCCATTGATTCTAACATGGTAAGCGCAATCATCTTAGGTTTGCTCCGGAACAAGCGGTACAGTTACACTTAGGACTTGGGTGAAACGAATCATTGAATGGTGAACCGTGAACCGTGAACCGTTGATTCGTTGAATCGTAGTACTTCCAATCCGAACGTGGTGAGAGGTTAAGCCGCTATGCTCGTCGTCATGAAAGCCCACGCCAGTGAAGAGCAGATACGCGCCGTCTGCGAAAAAATCGAATCACTTGGATATCGCGCCCATGCCATACCGGGAGCGCAACGGACAGCCATCGGCATTACCGGCAATCGCGGCACTGTGGAGCCAGGCGCTATCGAGGAGATGTCGGGCGTCCACGAAGTGATCCGGGTGAGCAAGCCCTACAAACTGGTTAGCCGCGACGCGAAAGAAGAAGACACGGTGGTGCGGTTTTCGGGGAGCGACGGCAGCTTTGGCGGACGGGACCTGGGCATGGTGGCAGGACCATGCGCGATTGAATCACCCGAGCAGGCATTCGCTGTGGCCGAGAGAATTGCCAAAGCAGGAGCGCGATTCTTTCGCGGCGGAGCGTACAAGCCACGGACCTCCCCTTACGCCTTTCAGGGCCTAGGGCTGGAAGCATTAAAGATCATGGCCGAGATTCGCACCCGTTACGGCTTACGTATTGTGACCGAGGCGATCGACCACGAATCGCTGGAACTGGTTGCCGAATATGCAGACATGATTCAGATCGGCGCGCGCAACATGCAAAATTTCTCGCTTCTGAGGCAGGCAGGAAAACTACGGAAGCCGGTACTGCTCAAACGCGGCATGTCGGCCACGCTGGAAGAATTTCTCATGGCCGCCGAATACATTCTGAGCGAAGGCAACTACGAGGTGGTCTTGTGCGAGCGGGGCGTTCGCACTTTTGCCGACCATACGCGCAACACCCTCGACCTGAGCATTGTTCCGGCGGTACAACGATTGAGCCACCTGCCCATCGTGGTCGATCCCAGCCATGGAACCGGAAAACGCAATAAAGTACTGCCGCTTTCGCGAGCCGCCGTAGCGGTGGGAGCGGACGGCCTGCTAGTGGAAGTTCATCACGATCCAGACCACGCGCTTTCCGACGGAATGCAGTCCATTTTCCCCGATCAATTCGACGAACTGATGGATGAAGCGCGCCAGATTGCCGCTGTGGTCCACCGCAATGTACAAGAACCGCTGCACCGCGCAGCCATGGCAGGGGCCGCCGGATAGATTGCTTCCTACTTCCCTTTTGCGTTTACGAGTTTGGCTAGGAGTGTGGGTGCGGCCAGTTCGCATCTATCCCAGCTTTTTTGCATTTTTTGCCTTTTTCATCGGTGGATGCAAAGCGCCTCCCGATCCGAGCGTGAACTATCACGAATACGCCTATGTCACGAATGGCGGGAGCAACACTGTTTCCGTCATCGACCTGCGCGGTTTGAAGGCGCTTGCCACAGTGCCTGTGGGCAAGAGCCCAACCGGCATTGCAGCCAATCCGCGCAAGAACGAGATTTACGTTGCCAATACGGAATCCAACAACATCAGCATTATCGATGCGGAGTCCAATAAAGTCGCAGCCACAGTGGGCGTTCACCGCGCCCCATTCGCCGTGGAAGTATCCTCGGACGGTGCTCGGGCCTATGTAGCCAACTCGGGCTCAGCCAACCTTTCCGTGATCGATCTGAACGAGCGGAAGGTGATCAAGACAATTGCCGTCGGGGGCGGCAGCAATCTGGCGCGCGTTTCTCCGGACGGAAAGCTAGCCGTGGTTTCGGTGCGAGGCGAGGATTCCGTGGCGATTGTCGACACCGAGCGCCTGTCTGTAAGGGCTAAGATCAAGGTGTGTGCAAAGCCGGATGACCTGGCGATTGTGCCGGATTCCACCAAAGCATTCGTCGCCTGTTCCGGATCAAGCCAGGTCGGCGCGATCGACCTAAAGAACGATAAGCTGCTTGCCCTGCTCGATGTGGGAAAGACCCCGGTTCATCTGGCCCTAAAGCCCGATGGCGGTGAAGTTTTTGTCAGTAACTTCGACTCCAATTCCATTTCCGAGATCATCGCCAATTCCAACGAGGTGAACCACAGCTTTCCAATTGGAGAACACCCGGTGCGGGCGCTCGTCTCACCAGACAATGCCCTGCTCTATGTTACGAATTTTGGGTTCGATTCGGTGGCGGTTTATAGCATTGACGATGG
>DATGIO010000180.1:0-4791 GCA_035295685.1 Candidatus Angelobacter sp. | reverse complement strand
CCATCCACAGCCCAAATAATGAAACGTAGCTGACCCATACCAAGATTAAGTATTGAGGGTGAAGGAGAGTCTTGAACGGCGGTTTATCGAGCAAAAAGTGCCGTACGAACATGTTCACGCCCATCAGCAGTACCGCTGATAGAGCAAGAGCGCCAGACAACCAGAAACAGACCAGGCGAAGCGGTTTTTGAAGCCACTGCCGCCTGCGGATCGTTAGATAGAGGAGATGTGTAATGATCAGGCCGCTCAGGCAGATGATTGCGGCTGCGCTGAGTGCTCCGGCAAAGGGCGGACTTTCCTTGGTCCGGAATGCGAATCCGAATCCAGTTTCAAACAGGAAGATCGTTGCCCATCCTGCGATCTGGCAAATCCAGTAGGCCTTGCTGATGGGGTCTACGCTCTTGAGCGATTGGCTGGAATTGATGGCCATGCTTTGTAAAGAATCGTAACCCAAAACAGCGCTTCGTTGTTCTGGTTTTAGGAGGGGAGTTTCGGTTAGACTCTTCCGCTTGCCAGGTCTTCACCGCGGATTTCAATGCTGCATACGAGGTTACGCTTCATGATGCCATCCCGCACTTGCCGAATTTCACTCGTTACAACGCTTGTTCTGGTGCTCTCGTTAGCATTGCAGGCACAACCAGGATTGCACGGCTATCAAAAGGCGCCGCAACCTATTCACGATCTTCTGGACGCTCCACCCACCCCCCTGGTGCTGGTGAGCCCGAAATCGGACTACCTTCTGGTTGCCGACCGGCTGGCGACCCCGCCCATTGCGGACCTGGCGGAACCGATGCTGCGGCTGGCGGGCTTGCGCCTTAATCCGGCTACCAATGGAAGGCACCATCCCCCGCGGCTGACGGGCCTGCACCTGGTCTCAATCCAAGATGGAAAAGAGCGGACGATTCAAACTCCTGAGAAGGCCTACCTGGGCTCTCCAGAGTGGTCGCCCGATGGACAGCACTTCGTCTTTACACAGACGACGGCAGAGGGCATTGAGCTTTGGTTGGGCGACACAGCCAGCGGTAATGTCCATCGAGTCCCCGGAGTTCGAATCAGCGCAATTACCGGCGAACCGGTGCAGTGGATGCCCGATAGCCGCGCCCTTCTGGTGCAAGTGGTGCCTCAAGGCCGTGGCAAGCTGCCGGTAGAACCCAAAGTTCCAGATGGTCCTATCATCCAGGAGAGCGACGGCAAAAAAGCCCCGGCGGCGACTTATGAGGATTTGCTGCAGAGTCCTTATGAGGAAGACCTGTTCGACTACTATGCGACGGCGCAATTGACTCTGGTGGAAGCCGGCAACGGACATGCAACCGCGATCGGCAAACCCGCTATTTTCTCGAGAGTCGATCCTTCGCCCGACGGCACGCATATCTTGGTGGCGCGCCTCCATCGCCCCTATACCTACCTGCTGCCCTTCAATGCCTTTCCCAAAGAAGTTGAGGTTTGGAACCGAACTGGCAAAACCGAATACAAATTGGCGAGCCTGCCTCTGGAGGAGCACGTGCCGATCGAGGGAGTGGCAACCGGTCCTCGCGACTATGAGTGGATCTCCATTCAGCCGGCAACGTTGGCTTGGGCCGAAGCATTAGACAACGGAGACTCCAGAGCGAAGGTTCCATTCCATGACCATCTCCTGATGCTAGCCGCTCCTTTCCAGGACCAGCCAAAGGAGTTGGTGAAGCTGGAGCAGCGATACACGCCCGGAGGAGGAGGATTCGGCGGACGCGGGCGGGGCATTGAATGGGGCGAGAGCGGAATCGGCCTGGTGCACGACTACGAGCTGAAGCGCCGCTGGATTCGCACCTTTGTGGTAAATGCCAACCAGCCGGGCGCACCCGGCAAGCTGATCTGGGAGCATTCCATTCGCGAGCGGTATCGCGATCCGGGGACGCCGCTGACGCGCACCCTTGCCAACGGCAAACGAGTCTTGCAGCAAAATGGGGATTCAATTTTCCTGGTAGGACAGGGCGCTTCGCCCAAAGGCGAGTTCCCATTCCTCGATCGCTTTGACCTGCAGTCGTTGAAGTCCGAGAGAATCTTCCAGTGCCAGGAAGGATCGTTCGAAACACCCGTGGCGCTGCTTGCGGCCGATGGCTCGCGCTTTATCACTCGCCATGAAAGTCCCACAGATCCACCGAACTACTTCGTGCGCGGCGGGGGAAGCCAGGAAAAGCGCGCGCTGACACGCTTTCCAGACCCAGCCCCGCAATTGCACGGCGTGACCAAGCAGCTTGTGACCTACAAGCGCGCGGACGGCGTTCAACTCTCCTTCACGCTCTACTTGCCCGCAAATCATAAAGAGGGCGAGCGCCTTCCCACGATCGTGTGGGCCTATCCTCTGGAATTCAACGATGCCGACACCGCCGGGCAGGTCTCCGGTTCTCCCTATCGATTTACCACCATCGGCGGCATCTCCCACCTGTTCCTCCTGACGCAGGGTTACGCGGTTCTCGACAATGCGACGATGCCGGTTGTCGGCGACCCGGAGACGATGAACAACACTTATATTGAGCAAATCGTCTCCAGCGCGAAGGCCGCAATCGACAAAGCGGTCGACATGGGCGTTACCGATCCTAATCGGGTGGGTGTCGGCGGACACAGCTATGGGGCTTTCATGACCGCCAATCTTCTGGCGCACTCCGACCTGTTTCGTGCAGGAGTAGCGCGCAGCGGAGCCTATAACCGCACGCTCACGCCTTTCGGATTCCAGAGCGAGCGGCGCACCTTATGGGAAGCTCCCGAGACCTACCTTAAAATCTCCCCATTCATGTTTGCCGATAAGATTAAGCATCCCATCCTGCTGATCCACGGCATGGCCGACGACAATTCCGGGACCTTCCCGATTCAAAGCGAGCGTATGTATCAGGCGATCAAGGGCAATGGCGGGATCGTGCGCTATGTGCAACTGCCCTACGAAGCCCATGGCTACCTCGCACGCGAGTCGACCGAGCACACGCTTTATGAAATGGTGAGCTGGTTTGACCACTGGGTAAAGAACGCTCCTGGGCCGGCCTCCGTGACCGCTCAAGGCGGAGGCAAATAAAAAACGCTCGGTGTGCGTAACGTTTTTAGGGGTGGAGCCACTATCAGGTAATGCAAGTATAGGTACGAGAAGCGGAACGGATCGGCATTCACGGCACAAAGCAAAGCTTATTGCCTAAGGGGGAGTGCCGGTCCGTGACCGCAACACCTTTTCTGTTTGGACAACCGGCCATTCGGACAAACCGGATTTCCTCCATCGAGTTCCATTGATTCCATCGCTGCTTCCCTCGCGTAATGGTTCAGAGCGAAAATAAGCAAAGGTAAACCATCAAGAATTTTTAAGGAGAGGTCCACTATGTCCAGGCTCCAGCGATGCGCGGCTTTCGCTATCTTCTTCGTAGCTTTCGTCGCGGCGAGAGCGGCAGTGATTCCTTTGGCCGCCGCGAATGCGGCCCCGCAGTCGGCATCCTGTTCGGATTCAGACCAGCCTGAGCGATACGAAGTCCGTGTGGTGCATGATCCAGGCGGCACCGGAAAGTTTTATATGGGGAGGGAGATCGCCAACATCATGGGGCCAAGCGGCATTTCCTGGCTGGATCGTCCCACCCGCGATGCGGAGCAGCGTCCGGCGGAAGTCATCGATGCCCTTGGTTTGCACGGAGGCGAGATCGTTGCCGATCTAGGAGCAGGATCGGGATACTTTACCTTTCGCATTGCTCCCAAGGTTGGAAAGACCGGCAAGGTGCTCGCTGTCGACGTTCAGGACGAGATGCTGGATGCGCTCCGGCGGCATGCAGCCGAACAGAAGATTACGAATGTCGAGGTGATCAAGGGGGGCGAGTCGGACCCGAAGCTTCCTCCGAACGGCGTGGATGTGGTGCTGATGGTTGACGTTTACCACGAGCTATCCTGCCCCTATGAAGTGATGACCAAGGTTGCCACGGCCTTAAAGCCCAATGGCCGCATGGTGTTTGTGGAGTATCGAAAGGAAGATCCCAAGATCCCGATCCGGGAGTTGCACAAGATGTCTCTGGAGCAGTTACAAAAGGAGATGAGCGCGGTTGGCTTTACCCTGGTCCGGAGCATTGAGACGCTTCCGGTACAGCATATTGCGATATTTGAGAAGAAGAAAAAACAATAGGCGGCAATAACACCAGAACCAACGGCAAACTTTCCTACAGGAACTTATCTGGCAGGGACCGATTCTAGGACCACGTTTGGAAGCACCTTCGGCAAATATATGGTTAAGATTAGCAGCAATGCATGCGATCCTTGTCCTTGCAACGTTGGAATGAGCAACTATGTGGCGGCGATCGTCAATGCTCTAACTAATGCGGCCCTTAGCCCGAGAGCATAAGAATCACGGCTCGGCAGAAGTTACAGAGGAGAAATACCTGTTTATGCCACCCAAGACGCCAAAATTTGCGCAACTACACTTCCTTACCGGCGACCCCGCGTTCAGCGACTATCGCCCGGCGATCGATGCTACTGCCCAGCACGTTGTGTTTGAGCGCACTCCAATTAATGGTGACATCACCAGCCTTTACATATTGAATCTGTTGGGCGGCACACCTACTCCGTTTATTAAGAACGGCGGCGGAATCTTTACCGGCCCGTCGCAGACGCGTCCAGATTGGAGCTGGGTGACTGGCAACGTCTCGCTGAACGTGGCCAAGACAAATAAAGACTCGATCCAGATCCTGATCACCGATACAAACGGCAATCCACTCCAGAATGTGCTCAAGTCTCAAGACTACGCCTATCCGACATGGTCGCCGGACGGAAGGCAGTTGATCGTGGATAACAACT
>DATGIO010000179.1:0-12564 GCA_035295685.1 Candidatus Angelobacter sp. | reverse complement strand
GCTGATTCTTCAGCCCGTCGAGCCTTTTCCGAGCGTCGGCCACGTTTCTTGTAAAGAACATGCCTCTGGCCTCGCCGGCGGCTGTGGCTTATAACCGGAACCATGCTGAACGCTGAGCAGATTAACGAAATCCATCGGCTGGCCAGAGGCGAGCACTGGTCGATGCGCCGCATTGCCCGCCATCTCCATTTGGCCGCCCGCACCGTGAAAAAGTACTGTAACGCGCCACGATCTTTTGCCCGGTTGGAGACGATTTTTCTCAAATTAAACTTGCTGTCGGGGGAAAGATTGTGACTGGTTTTTCTGGCCGCTCAATTGCTCGCACTTCCGTCGGTTCAACGCGATGCCGGATCGATCGAGCGTCTTCAGCCAGCACGCCTCTTGGCAGCGAGCTTGAGAAACTTCGTCTTGTAACCAACGCACACCTGAGCCGCATGTCTCGCATTTCTAGGGCCATCCTGGCACCAAAGCGATAAACTCTCAGGCGTTTGGCGGAAGCCCGGGATTCGCACTCGCAAGCCGACAAGCACTCGCGGCCCAGAAGTGTGCAGTCTCCAGCAGGGAGAGGGTGCATCGCTTACCTACACACCGAAGTATCCTATCCCATCCTGCCAGCGTTGCCGAAAACGGCAAAATGGAGACACGAATTGAGAAATCTTCCAAAATTTCCGAGAGAAAATTCATGGAAATTATTGTGGCGCGTTACACCATCGGATCGCCAGCGCTATTCTGGACCGGCGGCTGCACCACTCGACGACAATCAACGTCAAGGGCGAAAGCTATCGGCTGAAGGATAAAAGAAAAGCTGGGGTGTTGAGCAAGGCTGCGGCCACTCAGGCCAGCTGAAGCAGCGTGGCCGGGGGCTGGGCTCTCCCCCCAGCCCAGTCCCCGCACGACAAGACCTGGGGAAATTTAAAGCGTCAATAACTGGGGAATTTTCAGTTGACAATCACAACGAATGCGCGAAGCGCCAACTAGAGAAGCAGGGCATCGTTTTTGAGACGCTGAACAACGGCTTTCTCTCCTGTGCCGACCTGAGAAAGCTGCAGGAAACCTGGGACCGTAGGGTCCGGAGGACATCGAGCGCCTGTTCCTCAAGTGGCTGGACCGCCTGCCGCTGCCCTTGCGTGCGAAGGATTGGGAGGCCGGCTACGACTGGCAGTTGTCGATCTGGCAGATGGAGGTGAGCCTGACCCAGATCTTCGATCGCCCGCAGAAGGGGCGAGAATTCTTTGAAGAGGTGATGCGTGAGAACCTGGACATGGGCCGGCCCCATCGCCTGCAACTCCTCTTTGACCGCCGGATCACGAAGGCGATGCCGGGCTCCTTTCGCACCCGGGTCATGCAGCAAGGGGTCCATCCCCGCTTGCACATCCAGTACAAGCAATTTGACCTGAAACAATCGTTCAAGGAAGGGCACGGCCTGCGCACCGAAGGCATCTTCCGCAATCCCAAGGATTTTGAAGTGAACAAAGGCTTGGCCAACCTGTCCTATCTGCAGCGCCTGGGCCGCCACATCAACCGGCGACTTCTGGAAGTCGAACGGGTGAGCCACAACTGTGGCCTCTCGGGCGACAGCATCCAGAGAGTGGTGCAACCGACCGTGAACGAGGAAGGTCAGAAAGCGCCGGGATTGAAGTTTGGCGATCCTCGGTGATGGCCCGGTGGGTGGTGCTGAGCTTGTTCCCACTCTTGATTCAGGGCTTCCACAATCGTGACCTGCATCGTCACTTGGCGGACTTGTTGGGAGTCGAGCCTTCTTCCTACTCGACGGCCCAAATGACGTACGATCTGCGACGCCTGCGACTGAAGGGGCTGATCTTCCGCCCGCCGCGAGCGCATCGCTACTTTCTCACTCCGTATGGCTGGAAGGTAGCGCGGCTGATGACGCGCCTGGAAGCACGAGTCTTTCGACCGGCCCTGGCAGCCTTCGAGGAGCATCCGGTTGCGCAGCCGCCCAAATTGTCGGCGGCCTTGCAGCGAGTCGATGCGCAACTCGATGCAATCATTAATGGCACCGTGCCGTTGGCAAAAGCCGGCTGAAAAACTTGTTACGTTCGTTAAGAACATGACCAAATCAGACAACTAGATACAGCGCCAGCAGTTGTGCATCATTGGCATCGGTCTTCTTCACTGATTGCGTGATCACGCGAAACTGGTTCGTATCCACGACCACTACCCGGGCCACATGCGGCGCCACCGCATCGTGAAATAGCCGTGTGTTGCCCGTGACCTCTACGGCCACCTCGTCGGTTCGACGTAGTCTCTTCACAAACTGGGCTAAGCCTTCCAGCTTCAATTCGCGCAGGCTCACTCTGCCATTGCCTGAGCGCACGCAGACGGTGAACTGATTGCGGTGCAAGTCGACTCCGATATAACGCTTTTCCACCTGTTTTTCCTCCTGGTCATGGGTTGGAACTGCCAGGTGGAGTAGACGCACTCTGCGGCGGTCACCACACTCCTATCCGAGGTTGCCACGCGCCTCATGATGACGTCCAGCCACAGGTCTGACCAATCTCCTTGACGGAGTCGCTCGCCCAAAGGAACAAATACAGCCTGTGACCTGTATACTCAGGAAGCTCCCTCCCGGAGCCTCCCGCACGCCGGAGTCAGAGACATTCATACCATCTCCTTGCTTTCAGACGGTCTCCATCAAGCCCCCTAAAGAGGATTGTGATGCCTCAACGGTCAAACCTTTGCAAGTCGCACTGGTCGAACCAGTGACTTACCCTTTGAGAAAGCTATTCACGCTTTGAGTCCGATGATCTTTCTTGCTTCTTCGGGAGTAGCAACCTCACGGCCCACCTCTCGCGCGATCCGAACGGCCTTCTCAACCAACTCCGCATTGCTGCGAGCCAGTGTTCCCTTGCCGTCAAGATACGGACTGTCTTCCATGCCAACCCTGATGTGGCCACCGAGCAGAATGCTCTGCGCAAGAACCTGCCAATGGGTCGGAGGATCCATATCACTCACGCTGTAGTTGAAATGATCGGGCTTGTGGTCATGCATATACTGCAGGGCCTTTACAGTGGACGGCGTCCAGCAGCCTCCCGGCCATCCGAGGAAAAAAGTGGTCCAGACGGGCGTATCGAGGATCCCTTTCTGGATCATTCGCTGTGCATTCCAAATGGCGCCGTAATGAAAAGCCTCCACTTCAGGCTTGATTAGATACTGCTGGGTCAGACGGCAGTAGTTTTCAAGCTCCTCGCGGTCGTGAATTCCATAAAGCTCAACGGGTGGATATTGCGGGTCCGGCTGAAAACATTCGTCATGGGCATTGAAACAAATTGACATCATATCGGGATGCTGCTTCATCAGTTCCACTCGCTGCGGAAACCGACCATTGGCAATACCATATTGGATAATCGGTTTAACTTTATCGGTAATGAGCATCTTTAACCGTAGCCAACCGGGGATATCGAGGTCAGAAAGTTTTGTCCCGTCAGCCCGAATTTTCTCATCAACCGTGTAGGGGCCGTGAAGATGACAGATCGCCGCCCCTGCATTTACCGAGCGAATGTATTCTTCGGCTAAGGCCTCTAGTCCTTTCGGGTTATAAGGATTCCGTGGGTACGACATCGTGGAGTCACAAGTTACCGTAATAATTAATTTCTCCATCGCATCAACCTCCGAAAGATAGAACGTAAATAGCCTTATTACTTGATGTTGACGACGACGCGGCCGAGAGCCCCTTGACGCAGAAAATCGAATGCTTCATTAATGTCTTCCAGAGGAAACCGTCGGGCAATAGGCGGTTTGATAACTCCAGCCTCCACTAGACGGATCCCTTCTACAAGATCCTGTTGAGTTCCGTTGCGGGAACCGATGATCTCCAGTTCTTTCTGGGCAATCTCGGTGGTATCAATCAACGGAGAGTCAGCTTCTTCTCCGATCACCACAATTCGTCCGCAACGCATCACGAAGTCAGCGCTCTCCCGCATGCTCTGGGGCGTCCCAACGCAGTTAAACACACATTGAACGCCAAAACCATCGGTCCATTCCCTGATTTGAGCGCGTGTGCCTGGCGCTCCGCTTATCGCCGTGGCCTCCGCACCAAGTTTTCGGGCTAGCTGAAGGTGTTCGTCGGACCGGTCGACGCCAATCGCCCGTATGCCAGCAGCATAAAGGATTTGGATCAAAATGAGGCCAATCCCTCCTGTTCCTATCACCACTGCGGTGTCTCCGAGGGAAAGGTTAGCCCTCCTGAAAGCATGTACCGAAGTAATTACCGCGTCGGCCAATAATCCTGCTACGTCGAACGCGACCCGATCAGAAAGACGAAACAGGTTTGCCGCTGGCGCCTTAAAGTACTCTGCAAAACCTCCAGGAACCAGCACTCCAATAATCCCCTTAAGCTGTGAACACTGCTGCTGGTGCCCCACCCGGCAGTAGTAACACCGGCCGCAATTGAGGAACAAGTGCGGAACAACATGATCGCCCTCCTTAAGACCCCTTACATTTTTTCCAGCCCGAGTGACGATTCCGGCAGGCTCATGGCCCAGAATGTGTGGCAAAGGCGGCACGTAGCCTAACCCCTTAAGAATGTGTAGATCTGTACCACAAATTCCACAACTCCGTGTCTCTACCAGAACCTCATCGGCGTCAATTTCGGGAACCGGCACCTCCTCCACTCGTAACGGCCTCCCAACCCCATGCATCATCGCTGCTTTCATAATCCCGCATTTTCCTCATTCATCCTGCCGTACTCGATACGGCACCAGCTCATTGCCTCTATCGTAAGCCATAACCACAACTATAGGGTGCCTCACGATCTTAAGTCAACCGGTGCACCTACCGGCACCCCCCATTTTTTACGACTCCAAAGTCACCAGCAATTCCAGTTCTATATTCCTGTGACGAAAAATCGCTAAATCTCCAATGTTTTCGGCTATACGCAATTCAGACCTCTTGCAAAACCAATCACACCAAGGGCCGCACCCGGGCGGTGGCTTCTCCCAAAGCGAATCTAACGCATGATTTTCCCTCATTGTTTTGATAAAGTTACTTGATATTCTGTGCCACTTCCGTCAAGTCGCCTCCGGTGTTGGGCTAAAAAGCACCGAGCCTTTATTATATTCGGACGGACAACCCTCAGCTCATTCTGGCAATGTGTTTTTGGTCGTGCTGTAATTGACGTTTTAAGTTTATCGATAAACGTAGCTAATTTATCGGTTGACTATGATAGTTTAGCCCTTGACAGCTTTTAGATGCGTGTGGTAAATGGAAAGATCACGTTGGAGGAAGTGAACGCAAATTCTGGATACCGACGACCGCGTTGCGCATCATGCGCGGCTGAGGAGGGAGAGATATAGCATTCGCCCTACTCAAGAATAACCTTAGCGAGAAAGGAAAGGAAGGAGGAGAGAATGGATAGACGTCGCTTCATCCGAGATTCAGTACTCAGCGTTTTCACAACGTCAGGAAGTCTCTTATTAGAAAGCTGCAAGGGAGGCAAGAGTTCATCTGAAATAGAGGCTGAAGGCAAAACGTGGACATACGCCAAACGAGGTCCGAGTTTGTTTCCCCTAGAGGTACCTGGCAAGCAGTGGGCCCAATTTTCTGCGGAAGGATTTTCCGAACCCGCCTGTGGCATCATTTATCGCCGCACTGACGAAGTTCCTCACGGGATGCCGCTCGGGGGGGTAGCTACCGGTTCTCTTGATCTCGACACGGATGGCACATTTGGCTTCTGCAATCTGTTCAATTCGGGGGTCCCTACGCGCGGACCACTCCAATACGGTTTCCTTGGCCTGAGCGTCGGAGGTCGCACTTGGATTTTATCAACCCGAGCCGTAACCGGCATCGAGAGCGCCAAGGATATTTATTACTGGGGTCACTACCCTATCGCCGACTTGGAATACGAGTTAGATGCTCCTTTGAGTGTAGGATTGCGAGCTTGGACGCCATTTATTCCCGGGGATGTCAAGATATCGAACATTCCTGCAGCTATCTTTGAGATTCATTTGCGAAACTTCACCCCTCAATCCCAGAGAGCCACTATCGGTTTCAGCTTTCCTGGCCCCACACAGGCGGAGGCTCAAATCTCCCCTACCAGCCCGAGGCGGTTGCGCTACATTGAATGGTTCCCCGTTTCAGATCCGGTGGCTCACGGAACGATTCCTGCCAGAAGGCAACTTGTGCAACACAGCCAGTTTTCAGGATTGTCCGTCAGTGCGCAAACCGGCACCGGCTATGTTCTGGGCGTGATGGGTTCGGAAAAAGTTCGTTTTGGGGGTGGCCTCTGGACAGAGGGCTATGACTGGGCCACCGGTCAGCAATGGATGGCCATTGCTGACCGGCTCCCACGCAGCAGCGAAGGCGCTTTTGACAGTTCCCTGGCTATAGACTTCAGCTTGAATCCCCATGAAACCAAAGTGATCCGTATTATTCTCGCTTGGTACTCACCCTTGTGGAAAGGTGAGAAGAGCAACGTTTTCGCTCGGATGTATACGCGCAATTACAAGGATGCCGTTCATGTAGCCCAGACCGTTGTTGAAAATCACCAAGCACTTCTCAAGCGAACGATCTCCTGGCAACAGGCCGTTTACACTGACCAGAGTCTTCCTGTATGGCTGCGCGAATCTCTGGTGAATATTCTCCATCTGATCACCAAAACCGGATACTGGGCGGTCGCCAAGGAGCCAATCGGCAGGTGGTGTCGTGAGGAGGACGGTCTTTTTGGGATGAGCGAGTGTCCCCGAGAGTGCCCGCAGATTGAATGCATCCCTTGCAGCTTTTATGGAAATGTGCCGCTGGTATACTTTTTCCCCGAACTGGCGCTTTCAACCTTGCGTGGCTACAAAGCCTATCAGTTTGAAAATGGCGCGCCGCCTTGGGTTTTTGGAGGCTGTACAGCGGGCTCGGCGGAAGGCTACCACGCCACAGACCCTTGCGATATGGCTACACCCTCACCCGGCTATCAAAACACGCTGAATGGTCCCTGCTATGTGGACATGTTTGATCGCTACTGGCAAACTACAGGGGATGATTCAATCCTCAAGGAGTTCTATCCCTCACTGAAGAAAGCCATTGTTTACACGATTAACCTGCGTCCAGGTCCTGAGGGAATTATCAGTGTCCCTGCCGGCGACCGTAACCCTACTCAGCCACATGCCAAACCAGGCGGCGGTCTTGACTGGTTCGAAGGCAACGGATGGTTTGGCATGACGCCGCACGTGGGAGGCGTTCACTTGGCGATGCTGCGGATGGCAGAGCGCATGGCGAACAAGATGGGGGATACCGAATTTGCCTCCCAATGCCAACAGTGGATCAAGGCCGGCAGCGAGCTGATGGAATCGAAACTCTGGGCAGGTAAATACTATCTGGCATATTACGAGCCAGAACTCGACAAGAAATCCGATCTCATCTTTGGTTATCAGTTGGATGGAGAGTGGATGACAAGCTATCACGGCTTGCCTGGAGTTTTTCAGAAGGATCGGGTGTCCGTCGTGCTGGATACAATCAAGAACACTTGCGTGGCAATCAATCGCTATGGAGCCGCTAATTTTACAGAGCCTGACGGTAAACCTGTACCTCATGTGGGATATGGAACATACGGTTATTTTCCCCCGGAAGTGTATATGTTGGCGGCCACCTATATGTACAACGGTCAACGAGATGTCGGATTGCATATCCTCAAGACGTGTCTGGAGGGTATTTCCGTGAAGTATGGGTATACGTGGACTCAACCGAACGTGGTTAGCGGCAATACTGGAAAGCGCGTCTACGGCGCTGACTACTATCAGAATATGATTCTCTGGGCTGTTCCGGCCGCTCTGGAGGGAAAAAGCTTGAAGGAAACAACTGCCCCTGGGAGTCTGGTGGATCGTGTTATCCAGGCAGGAAAGATGGTGTAATTCAGCGATTTCCTGCCCAAGCGCAAACAAGGTCTCTACCCTGATAAAAATGACCGCGAATGCTTATGCATCGGCGTGAATTACTCCAGCTCTTGCTAGCGACTGGCGCTGTCACTCTTTCCGGATTAAAAGCGTTACCATCCTGGGCCAAGGCCTCCGAGCCTTTGCGACAAGGGGGGTTGTTTCCGACAAATTTGCCAGCCCTACGATGGCTTGAGTTTCCAGCTTTGGGTTTTTCTCACCCCGTTTCTGGAGTGATTTACCGTCAAAAGCAACCGCCAAGGCAAGGGATGGCATTAGGAGCCATTGATACCGGGTATATGAGCCTAGAAACCGACGCGACACTAGGTTACTGCACCGTCTTTAACTCAATATGCCCGCAACGTGGCCCGCTCAAGTGGCCATTCCTTGGCATGAGTGTGGGAGGCCAGGTCTGGTTGCTAAGCAGCCCGAACGACTCATTTGGTGAGTATATGTTCACCGGAGTCCAGACTCCGGCAGATATTCACTACTGGGGCCATTATCCTGTGGCCGATCTCGAATATGAGATGCCGGGATCTCCTGTAAGCGTCGGTTTGCGGGCATGGGCACCCTTTCTTCCAGGAGATTCAGTTACCAGCAACACTCCCGGCGTCGTTTTTGAGGTTCATTTAAGGAACAGGGCTGGTAAACCTCAGGAAGGCCGTCTCGCTTTCACATTTCCAGGACCGACCCAGGCGGAAGCTCAAATTACTTCAGACAGTCCTCGGAAGAGAAAATTCGATCCGTACATAGAATGGATAGCCGTTGCACAAGAGCCCACACACGCCTTGCGGCAGGAAGTTCGGGGAAGCTTTTCAGGCTTAGTAGTCACCTCAGAGAAAGTAAAAGACATTGGTTATGCCATAGGTGTTGCGGATGACGTTGAAGTGCAAACCGGAGGGGCGCTCTCGGGTAAGGATATCCCATACAGCAGCGGACGGGCATGGCATGTGATCGGCTCATCGTTGCCCAAAGCTCAAGAAACCGACTTTGGCGGATCGGTTTCAGCAGCCTTTAACCTTGAATCCGGAGAGAGCAAGATTATCCGCTTTGTTCTCGCATGGTTCGCTCCCATGTGGATAGGAAACGGGCCTCACACCTTTATGCACATGTATGCGACTCGCTTTAAGAACGCGCTGGATGTGGCTCAGTTTTTTAGTCGGCAGCACGATTCACTTCTCGGCCGTGTACTCTCATGGCAAGAAGTAATCTACGGTGAGACTCAATTGCCGGTTTGGTTGCGTGAATCGCTGGTCAATATTTTGTATCTCTTCCCAGTGAACAGCCTTTGGGCGGTCGCTCGCCCTCCCATCGGGCCTCGGTGCCGTCCTGAAGACGGGCTTTTCGGCATGATCGATGGAATTGTAGAGGACCCTGCAGTTGAGCCCATGCCGGATACCTTCTACGCCAATGTCCCCATCGTTTATTTCTTCCCAGATCTCGCCCTGTCCACAATGCGAGGCTACAAAGCGTATCAGTTCGCCAATGGCGCTGCACCTTGGATTTTTGGTGGAGTGGTAGGAGAAGCAAAAGGGGGCTACGAGAACACCGCAGGGCCCGAAATGGCTATGCCAACGCCAGGCTACCAGGCCACCACAACCGGCCCCAGTTATGTGGACATGGTCGATCGGTATTTAATGCGAACCAGCAACGAAGCCGTCTTGAGAGAATTCTATCCCTCCATAAAGAGAAATACGATTTATACGATGAATTTGCGAAAGGGCGATGGCGATGCAGACATCATCAGCATTCCAACCGATGATGTTGATCCTTATCGGCCCAATGCCCAGCCAGGGTACCACCTCGAATGGTTCGAAAGTATGCTGTGGTTTGGCATGACGGCTCACGTCGGCGGTATTCATCTTGCCAATCTGGAAATGGCCGAACGAATGGCTCGAAAAGTCGGCGATAAAGCCTTTGCAGAACGATGCCGCCAATGGTTTAAGGAAGGCAGCCAAGCGATGGAAACTCAGATGTGGGCCAGCCAGTACTATCTTGCTTATTACGAACCCAAGAACGGACGGAAATCCGATGACATTTTTGCCTACCAGCTAGATGGCAATTGGATGGCGCGATTTCACGGTCTGCCTGATGTATTTCGTACAGATCGCATTCGGATCACGCTCAGAACCATTGAACGGACCTGCGTCCACCTCACCGCCTATGGAGCCGTGAATATGGCGCATCGGGAGGGAACGCTCGCTGAAGGTGTCGGATACGGGCCAAATGCGTTTTTCGTACCTGAACTCTACATGCTCGCCATGACGTACATGTATGCCGACGAGAAAGAATTTGGCTTGGAGCTTGCCCGTCGCTGCGTTCAGGCTCTCACGCTGGACAGTGGTTCCGAATGGAACCAACCTAACATCATCCGTGGCGACAACGGCATGCCACTGTTTGGCAGCCATTACGACCAAAACATGATGTTGTGGGCCTTGCCAGCAGCTCTAGAAGGCAAGGATTTAACCGGTCCGTGCCAGCACGGAGGCTTGGTCGAGAGAATCTGCCGAGCAGCAAGCAATGGATGAACAACGGGCGAACCCGGTGGCCACGGCCACCTCGAATCCGAAAGCCATCAGCAAGATAAAGGATCGGAGGAAAGCTAAAATTGGCGTCGGCGTTATTGGTCTTGGCGTGGCAGCGCTAAGCGCGCATCTCCCTGCCATCGTGGACAGCGATCAATTTGAGCTTGTGGCGCTGTGCGATCGTGACCCCGCGCGCTTGGAATATGCGACTCGGCGGTGGGCAGTGGGCCGTGCCTCGATAGACCCTGACGATGTCCTGCGAGCCCCGGGGCTCGACGCGGTGATTGTGGCAACCCCTCCGGATTCTCACTTCCCCCTCGCTCTCGCAACGATTGCCAAGGGTAAACACCTTTTGGTTGAAAAACCGCTGGCGCCGACTCTGAGTGAATCGAAGACAATGGTTGAAACGGCTGCGAAGCATGGAGTTCATTTGCTCGTTGGCTACGAGAAACGTTTCCATCCGACATTACGCAGAGTCCGTTCCCTCCTTCAGGATAAGACTATCGGCATTCCTTACTATGGCGGCGTTCACTGGGCCAGCAATGCCAAGATGGACCCGGAACATCTGGTTCCGGAGGGCTATCTATCCGGCTATCACTGGCGTTGGAAAAATCCGTCAGTTGGAGGAGGAATCATTCAGGATCACCTCCCTCATTATGTTGATCTCTTTCGCTACTGGCTAGACACAACTCCTGTAGCCATCTACGCCCAGACGATGAACGTCGCGAGAGACCTGCTAGGCTGGAAGGCAAAGGAATCCGTTTGGGAAGATCTAGGCCTTGCCGTCATTCGTTTTTCGAACGGATTCCTGCTGCAGTTTGAGACTGGAACCGTCGGCCGAAGTCTTTCACCTCTATGGGCACAAGGCTCAGGTATTGGAGAGTGGACCGAGTACGGATACATTTTCGGCACTGAGGGACAGATTCTCTTTGACCTTTTGCCGTGGGACTCGTCTGAAAACGGTCGCATCGCGCTCTGGCAGTTGAAATCGGCAGTTCACAATGGCGTCGGCTGGAGTTATGTCGAGCAGAATGAACCCAAGCGCCGAGAGGGCTCGCCTTCCGGCGCAGCGCACGAAATGTTCAGCGGTCAACTTCAAGAATTCGCTCGGGCAATTACGGGTGAGCACTCACGGTGCGCGACAGGCGAGGATGGCTTAATCGGCGTCGCCGCGGTTGAGGCCGCTTATCAATCTGCCCGCACGCATCGAGAGTTTGCACTCGCGCATGAAGAATTAATCTGATACCAAAGCAAATACAAGAACAAATGAAACTTTGGAACGTTGCGGCTAGAGGTTCCGAACCTCGATGCAGAGGTAGGCTTTATCAAGCCCCTGGGAAGGCATTCATCGATGAAATCCTTTGAGTCGATGACGGTGGGTTTTCGGGCAACCCTTACACTTAGTTGTTTTAGTAGAAAAACGTATGAGTAGGTTCTTTGGCATGAGCCGACAAGCCGTGAGCATTACCTGGAGGACAGTGAACGTGTTCCATTGGAGCGTTGGAGCCGTGCATCAAACGCCGCGATCGCTTGCCATGCACTCCCGGACTATCGTGCTGGCAGCCGAGGATTTGGCAACGGCACCGTCCAGGGGCGGCTGGAATTTCGCAGCGCGCGTCTCCAAGTGTGGCGTCATTTTACCGAAAGGTGTTGTGCCTGACTAGCGGACGAACCTCCGGGTGATGTCAAGCTGCTTGTGTAAAAAGGCGGAGGGCACGGTTCCGCCATTCGTGCTGCTCGTTGTAACCATTGAAGATGGCATAGATGATCCGGTCCACGCTGGCGACATTCACGAAGCAAACCATCGGCCGAGTTCTTCGGCGCACTTCCACAAAGCAGCGCTCGATCACGTGGGTGGTGCGCAGCTTGCGCCAGAGAGGCCGGGGAAAGTCGAAGAAGGTGAGCAGCTCGGGCAAATCCTTCTCCAGCCGCTTCACCATCGTCGGGTAGACCGCTTGCCAGCGAGCTCGAAAGCGACGAAACGCCCGCTCGGCCTCGCGCCGACTCTCCGCCCGATAGATCGCCTGCGCATCCGCTCTCACCGCCTCGTAATCTCGTTTCCGCACGTGCTCCAGAAGGTTCCGCATCTTATGCACCCAGCAGCGCTGAGGCTTCACCTGCGGATAGACGGTCTGCAGCGCGGCGGCCAGGCCCGGGCAACC
>DATGIO010000178.1:0-66336 GCA_035295685.1 Candidatus Angelobacter sp. | reverse complement strand
AGACGCGATGAGCGCCGCGCACGAAAGCACAAATGATGGCGGAGAGGCCAACCGGACCGCTGCCGAGCACCAGGACATCGTCTCCAAGAGCGATATCTGCGCGCTCTACTGCGTGAACCGCGGTGGGCAATGAGCATCCACCGGCCATGAAGCGTTGCGGATCAACGCCTTGCAGGCTTAAGCAGCGCGTATTCGGTTTCAGATAGAGCGATTGCGCCCATCCGCCGGCCAGACCGTCCGTGACGCCATAGGTGACGCCATAAACTTTCCTCTGCGGACAGCGGGTGCTCGCTTTGGCCACCGTGCAATGCCAGCACACGCCGCAGGTTCCGTGAACGTCGAGAAAGGTGACCTCGTCTCCCTCGCGAAAGGAGCGGCCATCCACATCGGCCACCTGCCCGCGTATCTTGCTCAAGACTCCCACTGAGACGTGCCCGGGAATAATCGGATAAGGTACACCGGCCAACTGTCCGGCGTGCAGGTGAACGTCGGTACCGCAGACTTCGCTCAAGCGAACATCGAGCATGGCTGAGTTCATTTCCAGTTCCGGCTCGTCAAGCTCGCAGACCTGGACGGGATGAAACGGTTTTTGCATGACTGCCGCTAGAATTTTGCCCACGATACCTCAGCCTTCTGTGTCTTACGATGAATTTGAATGGTGAACATAAACGAACGATGAATAACGACAACCACTGACAGGCGGAGATGGCCATCCTGACGAGCTGATAACCGATGACCTTGTAACCCAGAGCGTTCGCATCCGCCTGTTTCTTTTTACGATGTTTATGTTCGGTAAAAAATAACGCCCCTTACGGGTAGTTGTTGCCACATTTCCGAAGTCTTTCTCCTCATTTTCTCGGCAGCTTCTTTTTCTCGGCACGGGCAAAGATACAATATAAACTCACCTTGGCATGTACGCTCCGCCTTGATACCCGGCATCGCAGGGAGGACTCTTTGGCCACCGCAACCACGACCGATCCCAGTAGCGCGACACCTTCGCCGTCTCCAGCGCCGGTACCCGCACCAGCACCGGAGGTTGAGCATCCGTTACGTAACCGGAATTTTCGACTTTTATGGATCGGCGGCTCTATCTCGTTTCTGGGCGACCAATTCTACATGGTGGCGCTGCCCTGGCTGATCCTGGAGAAAACAGGTTCGGCGGTGGCGATGGGGGGCGTGATGATGGCCGGGGCCATCCCGCGCGCGCTGCTCATGCTTATGGGCGGAGTTGTCAGCGACCACTTCTCACCGCGCAAAATCATGATGTCAACGGCCACATCTCGAACGATCTGCGTGGCTGTGATCGGGTTGCTTCTCTGGTTCGACATGCTCAAAGTCTGGGAGCTTTATGCCTTGGCGGTCGCCTTCGGAATCGCCGATGCGTTTGCGGCTCCGGCGCAAAGCGCCTACACGCCGTTTCTCATCAAGCCTGAACAAATGGTAAAGGCCTCTTCAATCGGCCAAAGCACGGCGCAGTTGACCACCATTGTCGGCCCGGTTCCGGCTGGATTTGTAATCAAGCAGCTAGGGATAGCCTGGGCTTTCTTCCTGGATGCCATCAGTTTTCTCTTCATCATCGGCGCGCTATGGAAGCTTCCCGATCCGCCCAAATCTCAATCGACGCGGAAACCGCCTCTTGCGGCGATTGCCGAAGGGTTTACGTACGTGGTGAAGGATGTACCCCTGAGTTCGTTGATGCTGCTGGCTATGGTCATGAATTTCTCCGTGTCCGGCCCGGTATCCCTGGGGATCACCTATCTCATCAAGACCCGATTCAACTCGCCCACCATTCTCGGCGCTCTTACATCGGCAGTGGCCGCAGGCACCCTGCTGGGAGCGCTGCTGGCCGGCGTGTGGAAGATTCGACGCCGCGGCGTGATGATTCTTCTGGTAGCGGCCGCATTGTCACCTTGCCTAGCAGGGATTGGGTTGGTGAGCACCGCATTTGCCCTGGGCGGCATCATGTTTACGATCGGCGTGCTGGCGGGCTTTATGAACGTTCACATCGGCGCATGGATCATGCAACGCATCGATGCGGCGGTGCGCGGCAGAGTCGCTAGCGTGCTCATGCTGGCTTCCGTGGGAATCACGCCTATCTCGTTCGCCGTGGCTGGACTCCTGGTCGCCTGGAGCCTGAAATATATGTTCCTGCTTTCCGCTCTAGCAATGCTGTTGGCGGCGGCCGGAGCATCTGTGCCGAAATCGGTGCGGGAAATCGAATAGGGCCGCTGTGCTTAAGATCGCTCTTCACCCATTACTCATCGTTTATCATTCATCACTCACCACTCATCGATAATCGGCGAGGATTGAAATCATCCGGAACTCCCAAAAGGAAGCCTAGATCAAGGCCCTGGATTCGGGAGTTCCGGAAACATGAGCAACTAGAACTGTAAGTGGAGCTGCGAAGACCTTCCTCCCGGCTATTCCGGCTTTCTGGCTTCGTTATTCAGTTTCATTTATTCCGACTGCGTTATTCCGATTTTAGGGAGAATTTGAGCTTGTGGCTCAGATTGGTGCTCGCGATCAGCCAGTCGTCGGTAAAATGCTCTTTGGATCCAACGAACATGGTTCGCCCGCTATTCACCCATTTGAAGCTCACTAGATCGTTCTCTTCTCTCTCCAGGGTAACAAGGACAAGAGCATAGCGATCAACGTAAGAAGGAAGGCCCCAGAAGAGGAACGACCCATCGGACAGATTATCAGCGAAGAGATGTAGCCTGCGGCTGTCGGGATGCTGGATGGTCATTCGAACGATGTTGCCCGAGCCCATGGGAACAAGGTCAATCCGGCACACCTTGTCATTGGGGACATTCCTCCCTATCCAGGCCCAATACCATGGAGCATGACCACGATTGTCGTAACTGACAATGCGGCTGTTGCTATCCTTCACGATGTAGTGGGCATTTTCACGGATCTGCTCCGGGCGGGTGAAAGTTGTGCCGTCTTGTACGGCTTCTCTTGCAGGTTGAGAAGAGTGGGCCAGGGGTGAACCAACAGGAGCCGTAGGAGCCGGCAATTCTTCAATGGCGCTTTGATGTTTTGCTGACATTGCTAATCTTCCTTTCTTGTAACCTTGCGAAATTGAGTGGATTCAAAATCCTCGTCTCAACAGCAACGGACGATTGCAGGGAACATTTTCCTTCGCGAATGTATTGAGCTCCGCGGCTTTGAATGCTCGCCGGGAATTCTCACCGGAGCCGAAAAGGGAAATGGTTCCAAACATCGTCTATTGAGAGTGGTATGCACCCGCAACCGTGTGATTCGATCCGTGCACAGTAACGCCCTACAACTCGCCGCAAAGGCCGCCGATGGCTTATTTCTGCCGGTAGGAATGGGCGTAGATCGTTGCGGTAGCCAAACGCCCACAGTAGAATCCCAATCTGTGAGCACGCCCACGTTCGCCGATCAAGGAGATCTTGAAGTCCTATTGGCGTGTTTGGCCGATGGCTCCTCTCCAGCCTGGGAAGAGGTCATACGGCGGCTTCAACCGCTGATCGCAGGTACGCTGATCCGCACGGCCCGCCAGTGGGACGAGCCATCACCTGCGACCATCGACGACCTCGTGCAAGATACTTTCCTCAAGCTGTTTGCGCAACGCCAAAGCATTCTCAGAAACGTGGAGATGCGTCACGACAAAACATTCTTCGCCTACCTGAAAGTGATGGCTGCCAACGTCGCTCACGATCACTACAAAGCGGCCAATGCCCGGAAACGGGGATCGGGAGTCGCCGTCCAGCCCTTGGAGGAAAGCGCCGAACCTGGTTATGACATGAGCGGAAACACAGAGCAGCGATTGCTGATTTCACGCGTTGAAACAGCGCTTTCCAGACTCCTGCAAGGCCGCACAGCCGGCCGGGACAAGATTGTGTTTTGGCTTCACTATCGCGATGGCATGAGCGCCAGCGCTATTGCCGCCGTTCCCGCCTTGGATCTTACAGCGAAGGGCGTCGAGAGCCTTTTGCATCGCATCGTCACCGCATTGCGCCGCGAACTTACCAACAAGACAGGCACCCTATTGCAGAAAGCTTCCATTCAAAATTCTTCAAAGCAGAGTGCTTCGATACAGAATGCTTCAGGAATGGCCGGTGAATCGCAGGCGGAAACGTGGAAACGCCCATGAGTAACGATCATTTAACCGAGGACCAGATCGAACTGCTTATGGTGGGTGATTCGTCCGGCGACGCCGATGCGCGGCGGCACCTGCAAGACTGCCCTGCTTGCGCCGGCCGCCTCGACGAACTCGAAGGCGCCGATCGCGAAATACAAAATCTACGGCAATTGACGGCCAGCGCAACAGATAGATGCCCATCGGAGAAGGTCTGGTATGAACTTGCCGGAAATCTGCTTGACAGCGCCACATCTTCAAAACTGTTGGAGCATGCCGCACGTTGCCCGGCGTGCGCACAACTCCTGAAGGCCTCGGTGGAAAGCATTCATGGAGAGCCTGAAGACCTCTCCGCGCTCGACAGCGGGAGCCCGGAATGGCGGAAGAACCTTGCACGTCGCCTGACCCTCGAATTGGGCCAAAAGAAACTGGGGCAAAAGAAAAAGAGCCGCTGGAACTTCTTTTGGATGCTGGCCCCAGCGGCGATTGCACTATGCGTAATCGTAGCGGTGGTATTCAAGGTGAGCGATGCCCGCAGTCCTCGGGCGGCGGAACGGCTCCTTGCCGAAGCTTACTCGGGAAACAGAACCATCGAGATGCGGCTCCCCTCCGCGGCCTACGCGCGCTTCCACCAAGTGCGCTCCGGAAATGAAAACTCGGTGCTGTCCAAGCCAAAGTCTTTCTTGGCGGCACAAAATATGGTTGCCGAACATCTGGCAAGTCAACCGCAGGACGCGCAGTGGCTCGCATTGGAGAGCCAACTGGACCTGCTGGATGGCCGCTACGCCGCAGCGCTCGCAACACTGAACAACGCCGAATCCGGTCCAGTACGGCCGGGCCTCGCAAGCCTTCACCTGACAAGGGCCATCGCGCTCTACGAAGAGTCGAAGGAACTTGAAAAACCAGAGCTAGCCTCGGCATCGGTCGATGAGCTTTCCATCGTCCTAAAGACCGATCCCAACGATTTGCCTGCGCTGTTTAACAGGGCATTGGCGTGTGAAAAGCTCGCAATGTATGAATGCGCCATCCACGACTGGAAGCATCTTCTTGAAGTCGAAACGGATAGCGGCTGGGCGGGAGAAGCGCGGCAAAGGCTCCAGGCAATCGAAGAAAAAAAAACTCTCGGGCACTAAGCCGCCGGCGGCTGGACGATCCACATCTCGTTTTGACCCAGCTTCAGAACTTCTCATCGCTAACGCCTTTGCAAACGGAATCGTTTCTTGACGTCGCCATGAGGCAGTGGCTGGCAAGCTCAGAGGCTTCCTTCACCAATCGCGCGCTACTCATGAAACTGGCCGTTGCGTTACAGGTAAACCACCATGACCGCTGGCTGGCCGACTTTCTAACCGAGCCACCATCGCCGGACGCGGATCCCCTCCTATCCTCGGCGATTCATGCAAATTATTCAGGGAACCCGCAGCAAGGCCAACGGGATGCTCTTGCAGCAAAGCAGAAGTATTGGACCGCCGGAAACAAGGCGGGAGTGGCGCGCAGCGAATTCGAAGTAATCTACGCACTCCATCGGCTCTCGAAATCCAAAGAGTGTCTGCAGGAGCTATCGAATCCGGCCGTCCTTCCGAGAAATAGCTCATACAGATGGCTACAAATCCAGCTCTTGCTGGAGAGGTCCACTTGCGCCGGGATGGCGGCGCAGTTCGACTCCGCCTCTCGAGCGGCCGAGCAAGCGGCACAAAAAGCAGGGGAAAACCATTACGGAATCCTGCAACTGCGGGCGCTAGGTTTTCAAGCCACCATGCACCGCATCAGCGGTAATCTACCGGAATCGTGGAAAGAGAACCTGACGGGTTTGACGCTTTTCTGGGGAGAGTCCTATCCGGCGGACCGTGAAATCCAGTTTTATTCGGACCTGGAAGCAATGGCCGAGCAGCAGGAGCAATGGAACACAGCGGCACTCATGCAGCGCGAAGTTGTACACGCCACCAGCGAGAGCGCCCGCCCGGATATAGCAGCCATCGCTCATTTTCGCATGGCTCAAGCCGCCGAATCAGCCGGAAACATGACCGAGTTCGAGCAAGAGATGAAGACGGCATACCAAATGTTTTCGAGTTTGCCGCAAGACCGGGCCATACAGCTCTATCAGTCCTACTGTGAAACCGCCCTGGCCACGATCGAAGCTCGGCACGGGAATATCCAGTCCGCCAAGGCGCGCCTCCAGCAAGTTTCATCCGCCATTCCCGATTCCAGCAATAACATTTTGCGCCTGCGCTATCTGAATGCCTGGGCGCTAGTGGCGCGCGCCGGCAACGACGGCAAAGAGGAGCAATACCTGCGTGACATCGCGGCAATCGGCAATGCGGGGTTTAGCGGTCTTCGCTCGGAACAAGAACGATGGGAGTGGAAGCGCGTGGTTGACGAAGCTTCGCTCCGACTGTTGGAGCTCACTACCCAGCAGCCTCACGACCCGGTCAAGGCACTGGAGGATTGGGAGTCCTACCGCGCCATCCAGTTGCATGGCTATGCCGCCAACATCTTTCCCGGCGATGGCAAATCCAACACGCCGCTGATCTCGCGCATACGAGGATTGAAGGACTCGACGTTGGTATCGTTCGCCCCGCTCTCCGGCTCGGTCCTGGCTTGGGTGGCCGACGATCACGGAGTACAGGAATATCGCCTTGCCGCGGGATCTGAAGAACTACGCCGCAACGTCAATGAATTTGCGCGTCTTTGCGCCAATCCAGCATCTCCGGTGGCGGAAGTTCGAAAAATGGGCGCGGCGCTCTACCGCCAATTGTTCCTACCGCTGCATTTGCAGCTCTCTCCGGAACGGAGATTGTTGGTGGAAACGTCAAGTTGGCTAGGAAACATTCCCCTACCGGCGCTGGTGATGGAGGGTGGCCGCTATCTCGACGATGCCACCGCGCTGATCAACACGCCGGGAGTATTTTACGGAGATTCGGAACCGGACACGGGACCGGAGGGCTTTATGCTTCTGGCCTCTCCCGGAGCGGTTGAAAGAAACGGGGAACACTATCCAGCATTGCAGCAGGCCGAGGAAGAGGTTACGGCGGTCTCCGAACTTTATCCTCGTGCTTTATGTCTACGGGGGAAGAGCGTAACCATCGAGAAGCTTCTACAACAGCTTCCGCAAGCTTCTATTTTTCACTTTGCAGGACACGCGATCAGCCGGGGAGATGGCGGTGAACTGCTTGTCCATCAAAACGAAAGAGATCAAAACAAAAAAGATGGCCAGAACGAAAAAGACGGCCAAGACGAAAAACGGGGCTACCGGCAAAACGAGAAACAAGACGGCGGCCAAAGCAACGATGGCCACAACAAAGAGCGGGACGGCGGCGCGCAGATCTCCGCCGCGACGCTGCGCAGTACCAGCATGAAGCAGTTGCGCCTGGCCGTGCTTTCGGCCTGCTCAACCGCCGGAGCCGAAGGTAACGCCGCGCTCGATCCTAACGGGTTGGTTCGCGCTTTTATGAGTGCGGGCACGCGCGCGGTGATTGCGAGCCGATGGGATGTGGATTCTTCGGCAACGGCTGCGTTGATGCGCACGCTCTATCAACAGCTGAGCCAGGGAGAAACGCCCGCCAGGGCACTCCGTGCCGCGCGCCTGAGTACGCGCTCGTCCCCGGAAACTTCGCACCCGTACTATTGGTCGGCTTTTGAAGTATTTTCAACCCAAGACTAAGTTGAGAGGACAAGACACATGACAATCGATCGGCGAAATTTTCTCGCGGGCACCATGCTCTCCGCACTCCTGCCGCAAACAGTCTCCAGCAGCCGGCAAACCGGCACGAAAAAGGGCTATGTGAACATTCTTATACACGGTCTTTTCTTTTTTGAGTTCATCGGTGGAAACTTAGTGCTCAAGAGTCCCAAAGTAGAAGGCCATGAGATTAAAGCAGGCCGTGGATGCCTGATCGACTTGCCAGTAGGGACAAATCTCGATCTCACTCAGTCTGACCTTGAGCCAGGATCGCAAAATGCTTTTCCAGGATCTATGCTCGTGATACAGCGCTCCGTGGTGGGAGAGCTAAATGAAAATTACAGCTTGCGCATGCAGCTTCCGCTGCCAGAAGAAATTCTCACTGCTCGGCACGCCGACCGCCAGCCTGTTTTCGAAACATGCAACGGGACCACCTGCTCGATCTTTTCTACGACCTCCGGAAAAAACTTTGGGCTGCTCACCTGCTTGCGTTACCGCAATAAGATTCCGTCCGCAACGACCACATTCATTTTTCATGCCGGCCACTCCGGGAAACCATGCCTGACCCATGCCAACAGAGCTTATAAGGACGCCCGATCGTTATTTAAAAATCCAAAAGGGTTCGACATTCAATTCGGCAAACTCGGAACTGCGGTAGGCTTCGATGACCTGGGGCCTTGGGGCATCTCCAAAGATGACCAGAAAACCCTATGGGAGAGGAAACAAGAACTGCCTCAAGGCCCCGAACCCATCAATTGCATGATGTTTGGTATCAACGGCTGAACCACCGCATCGCAAAAGAACGCAGGTTTCAATGAAAGAGGGCGGGGCGGCCCGCGCAGGAAAGTCCGGGGCACGATCCGCCGGTTGGACGATTTGCGCACAACTCGCCTGAGCGCTCCATCATCTCGATGATGGAGCTTCGGAAGGCCCGTTTTTGCCAGAATTTCATTTAGCCGGAAACTCAGATGAAGAGGTCACAGCAATCCCAAGAGCGGGTGGATGTACGCGGCGCTCTTTCAAATCCGGACAAGATATATTGGCCGGAAGAGGGCACCACCAAGCTTGACTTGGCTGAGTACTATGAAGCGGTCTTTCCCAGGCTCGCGCCGTACATCAACGACCGCATGTTGTCTTTAGAGCGATGTCCCGCGGGCATGAGTGGACCATGCTTCTACCAGAAGCAGGCGCCGAAGGGTATGCCCGCCGATACTCCCACAAAACGCATCGAGCATGTGACCGGAGACAAGTCGACAAACTACGTGGTGGGCGGAGCGCTTGCTACTCAAATTGCGCTGGTCAATCTTGGCTGTATTGCCGTGCACGTTACCGGCAGCCGCGCCGACGCCCCAAGACAGCCGGACTGGATGTGTATCGACATCGATCCTGAATCCGGAGAGTTTGCCGATGCGGCGCGCGCCGGGCTCTATGTCAAAGAATTTCTGGATGCCCTACACCTTACGTCGTTTGCGAAGACGTCGGGAAGCAGGGGCTTGCATGTGCTGGCGCCTCTGCGCAGGGGACCGGATGTGGACGAAGTTTTGTCCTTTGCGAGATTGTTGGTTTCAAAAATCGCCGCCGCGCATCCGGATGAATTGACGGTAGAGCACTCGGTGAAAAAGCGCGGCGGCCGCGTGTATCTGGACCCTTTTCGGAACGGCTTCATGCAGACGGTGGTTGCGCCCTACTCGGTGCGAAGGCGCGAGCACGCACCCGTTTCCACACCGCTTTCCTGGTCGGAGGTGCAGCCCTCGCTGATTCCGGGAAAGTTCACCATTTCCAACTTCCAGCAGCGTCTCCAGAAACCAGACCCTTGGGAAGACTTCTTCAAAAGCGGCCAATCCCTGAGCACGGCGGCACGGTTCCTGAACAAACTCTAGTTACTAATTGACAAACAACACCATGCTCATTCCCCATTGATAATCTATTGATTTTTCGAGCTTGCGAAGAAACGCAAATTCGTGAAGTGGAATGATACGGCCTTTGCCATCAACGAATTACGTCATTTATGGCCCTCACTATGCACTCACATCTCGAATGACGAAGCGCAGCGTAAGCCCACCCTCTGGTTGTGGCCGTTGTGCCACCTTCTTCGCCTGGCAAATTAGGTTCGCTTGAGGGAGGGGCCCGCGGCAGAAACCACAGGTGAATCGATGGCCCTGGCGTCGGGCCGGGCGTCAAGATCCATGAACTGGAGTTCGTAGAGCTTGCGATAGGTTCCCAGGCGCGTCAGCAGATCCTCATGCGTGCCGGAATCGGCAATCTTACCGTTCTCCAGCACCACGATGCGATCCACGCGCCGGATGGTGGTGAGGCGGTGAGCAATCACAAAAACCGTGCGGCCCGTCATCAGATTCTGCAACGCGGATTGCACCAGGGCCTCCGATTCGTTGTCGAGAGCGGAGGTCGCTTCGTCAAGAATGAGGATGGGAGCGTTCTTCAGGAGCGCACGGGCGATTGCGATTCGCTGGCGCTCACCGCCAGAGAGGCGGAGTCCTTTTTCACCAATGATCGTGTTGTAGCCCTCGGGAAGCCTCTGAATGAAGTCGTGCGCAAGAGCGGCTTTCGCAGCCTCAACGATTAAGTCTTCTCCAATATCCGGCTGACCATAGGCGATATTGTTGCGCACGGTATCGTTAAACAGGATGGTCTCCTGGCTCACGATTCCAATCTGCTTTCGCAGCGAGGCCAGTGTTACGTCGCGAATATCGTGATCGTCAACGGTAATCGCTCCGGAGGTAACGTCAAAAAAGCGGGGCAATAATTGCACCAGCGTGCTCTTTCCAGCACCGCTCGAACCGACGATGGCCACAATTTCGCCGGACCGCACCTCCAGATTCACCTTCCGCAGGACAAAAGATTCGTCCTCGCGGCTCTCGCCGTAGCAGAAGCTTACGTTTTGAAAGCGGACCTTGTTGCGAAATGGCGGAAGGGTGAGCGCCGAGGGCCTATCCTGAATCTCATTCTCTTCTTCCATAAACCGGAAGACCTCGGAGGAAGCGCCCAGAGCCTGCTGAAAGCTGTTATAGAGAGTTGCAAATTTTCTGACGGGATCGTAAAGCTTGAACAGCGCTACGATAAAGGTAAAGAAGGTTCCGGCGGTAAACGCGTGCGTCTTGATCTGGTCGCGTCCGAGCCAGAGAAGCAAGGCAATGGCCAGCGCTCCGATGATATCCATGAGCGGGGAGCTGATGGCCTGAACACTCACTGCCCTCAGATTGGCTTTGAAGAGCTTTCTACCCGCATCGAAAAAGCGGTTGCTTTCCCATGACTCCATGCCGAAAGCTTTGACAATGCGGTTGCCGGTGATGGTCTCGTGCAGGATATTCTGGATATCGGCCAGCTTATCCTGACCTTTGCGCGTGGTCTGCCGCACCCGACGCCCAATCCTTCCGGCGGAAATCACCACAAACGGAATAAACGCCAGCAGGACCCAGGCGAGCTTGCGTCCGGTGAGCACCACCACGAAGAGCGTGAAGATAAGCGTAAAGAACTGCTGGAGAAGTTCCGACAACGAGATGGAGAGCGCAAACTGAATCTTCTCTACATCGTTGATCATGGCGGAGATGAGCTTGCCTGTAGGATTGCGGGCAAAAAAGCTCAGAGAACGATACAGCACCTGGTTGTAGAGCTTGTCGCGCACGTCGGTGGTCAGTCCCAGACCGGCGTAGTTCACAAGGTAGGTGCCCAGATAGTCGCAAACACCCTTGATCACGGTGGCCCCCACCAGCGCAACCGCGACGATGGTCCAGACGTAGCGTATGTTCGCAGGAACAAATTGCTGCAGCGCGACCGCGTATTGCGATCCCGGAAACTGAAACAGGGTGATCTTGTCCGCAGGTGCAGAAGGGCTCAGAACCTTGTCGAAGATGGGGCCGATCAGGAGCAGGCGGAACGCATCCATGAGGCCAACCGTTGCCATCAGGACGACAGAAGCCAGAAGATGCGGTACATACGGCCGCACAAAGGCCAGCAACTTCATCAATTGCCGCATGGATCACCGTTGACTGGCGCTAGGAGCATCTGAATTTCTATTCTAAATGGGCGGGAACTCGGAAGCGGAGCACAACAGTGCAGTGCGAAGTAAAGTATTTGTAATCAATCACCGGGGACTGTCCCGATGGACCACCTTAACCCCGTAGCCCGCTTTTGCCAGGTGTTTCTTCACCTCTTCAGCAATAAACACGGAACGGTGTTGTCCGCCGGTGCAGCCAAAGCCGATGGTCAAATAACTCTTCCCTTCCTGCATGTAGTGGGGAATCAGATACACCAGCAATTCGGAGATGCGCTCGATGAACTCTTCCGTCTGCGGAAACGAACGTATGTACTTAGCAACCTTCGGGTGCCGCCCGGTATATGGACGAAATTCCGGCACGAAGTGCGGATTGGGCAAGAAGCGCACATCGAAGAGCAGATCCGCCTCCAGCGGTACTCCGCTCTTATAGCCAAAGCTGACGCATGAAATCAGAATATTGTTGTCGACCGCGCCGGTCTTGAACTTATCCGTAATGTGCGCCCGCAGTTCATGAACGTTGAACTTGGAGCTATCCACGACCACATCAGCCAGGGCGCGAATCGGCCGCAGCAATCGGCGCTCCTTGGCCAGGGCGCTCTTCACCGTTGACTCTTTTCCCAAAGGATGCGGACGGCGAGTCTCACTAAAACGGCGCAGCAGGGCTTCGTCCGAGGCCTCCAGAAAGAGCACCGTCGTCTTGAGCTGTTTCTTGAGCGACCGGATGACCGCGGGCAGCTTGAGGAGTTGATCGCCCTCGCGGATATCGGCAACCAGCGCGGCCTTCTCGATCTCCTCGGACTGCTTGGTCAGTTCCGCAAAACGGCGCACGAACTCTACGGGAAGATTGTCGACGCAATAGTATCCGAGATCTTCAAAGGCTTTTAGTACAGACGCCTTCCCCGATCCAGACATGCCGGTAATGATGACCAGTTGATGATCGCTTTGACGAGGCTCGCCACCGCTCTTGCCGGTGGAGACGCTACCGGCTCGCTTGCCTTTGACTGAGGTGGGCACAACGCGATACTACCATGAACTCACACCGGCCAGGCCTTGTGCCACGGCGGCGGTGCTTGAAGCGACTTGCTGTTGTGAATGCGAATGTAAAGCCGCCCATGCACCGGCGAGCATGCGAGGCTCCATCTGCTCTTTCCACTCGATGGCTCCTTGCTCCGCAAGGTCGCGCAATGGAGAAGGCGGCATTTCACGGATGGTACGAAGGTAGTCGCCCAATTTCTCCCATGCATCGAGGAGTTTGCCTTCGGCCCAAAGTAACGCTACTTCCAGGCGGAGCCTCTGGACCGGAGAGAGAAACCGCCTATCGTGAATCTCTGAAGCCCAGAAGCGCGCCTTCAGCGAATTGTGACGGAACCATGCCTGGAGAACGGCGGCTTCGAGAAAAAGACTATCCCTCATGGGACTATTGGCTGACCCCAGCAGCGCAAGCGCATCTTCCAGGTACTTTGTTGCCAACGTCACATCATGGCGGCAGACGTAGTAAACATAAGCGAGCCAATGAGCCATTACGGCGTCAAGCGATTCATCCTTCAGACCAACAGCCTGAGCCACCAACGGTTCACTCCAGCCACGCGGATGCTCTCCTCGATGGAGCGCCAGTTGCAATTCAACGATGGCAAACCAACGCGCTGCCCGTGCATCATGCTTCAACAGCATATGAAGGCGGGCTCCGTCGGAAAAGCTGCCGTTCGCGGTCATATCCGGCAGTAGCGACGATAGGCCGAGCAGGACCGAGAATGCTGAGAACAGGTGAAGAACCGCAGGCAGCAGGCGCGTCGTCGGCTGCAAGGACGGGTCCATTCCATTACGCGCCATGCGAAAGGCACTTTCCAGTAAAAGCGGAACCAGGAAGTTCGCCATAGGACCCGCGAGAACCACGAAAAACAGCCGCCGCCGCAACCGCTCGGCAAACAGAGGAACCATCGAAGTAACACCCAGCGGCAGTATCTGCTGCGCACGCAGGTTTTGCGTGGACTGCGATCCGTGAAGCATGAACGGGCCGATCTTGATCTCCGTTGTCCGGAATCCGTTGAGCTTTCCCGCCAATCCATGCCCAGCTTCGTGTACGGCGACCGCGGCCATCAACGCAAACAGCGGCACAAACAATCCGGCGCACAGCAAAGCCACAGGCTGCCCCGCGAACAAGTCGATGAAGGTGCGAATCGCTCCCAGCTTTACAAAAACCAGCATCATGGCGCTGCTGATCAGGAAGCAGTCACCGGCACTTAGCCTATCTCGTTGCTGATTGGACAGCGGACGCAGTGTGTCGAGAATGGGAGTCGAAGTTGAGAAATACTGGGCCGAAAAAATCAAATTCTTGTCCGCTTAGCCTGTCGTTCTTGCGACGGGTAAAACAGGGGCTAAAGCCCCAACTTATTTAGGTACGCTTTACGCGGCACTCAAGTGCCGCTCTTCCACGGTGGAACCGGCGTTGTCGACAACAACGCCTTTTACGGTCAACCAAAAATAAAGCGTCTGCCGGCATGGACGCTTCTACGGTTGGATCTCCATTCTTTTCCGACGATAGCTTGTGGTCAGCAAAAAAATATCTTCCCCCACAGATTTCTATGCCGTGCCTCTGGCACTAGATTCTTCGTACTACATGCACCCACGGTTTCGCTACGCTTCACCGTGGGCTAATCCTCTCGTCGCGCCTCCGGCGCTTGGAGCATTGGCACGGAAACTTTCATGTCCGATTCCAAGTTTCAAAAGCGGAAATCCAAAGTGCATTTTTTGCAAGCCCTGAAGCCGTTCTCTTCCATGGCAGAGCCGGCGTTGTCGATTAAAACAAAATTCTGAAACCTGTTCCGTTTCGGGATGGCTTCAGCATAGGGCTATGACGCAGCCACGTAAAATTACTTAGTTTCTTCTCAATGCAGCAAGCATGTCCAGTGCGCATTATAGAGTCGGGGCTGGAGTAGCCGCTAACCTCTCAGGTTGATGACCTTTGGTCACGACGCATCGCCGAATTGAAATTCGAAGGCTCACGGGGTAGGAGTTCGACCAAGATCAAAAGTTCGAAAGATCTAAAGATCAAAGGATTGAAGATGGGATGGGTCGAAGAGCGGGAGAGCGGGAGATCGAAAGAGGAATGAATCTCATGAATCGGGTGATCGCTGATCGAAGATCGGTTCATCGAAAAACTATGGATCGAAGAACGGATCGAAGAACTTGGCAGCCGCACCAACTCCGTGACGCCGGTTCACCCGATCCAGCCTTCCTCCGTCAAGCTCAAGGCGACTACAGCCCCATACGCGACATTGGCAATCGAGCGAAAGGCTACCCGGCGCACCAAGCTGAGAGATGCCTGAATGAATCCAGCATGGGTCACACCCACCCAGCACCCCTCGCCCTCTGTGTTGGCAAAGGCCGACAACTCCTCTTTCACCCGGCGCTCAAAATCGTTGAATGTCTCCCCACCTGGAGACGTTCGCTGCGGAAAGTCCGCCATCCACGCGGCGGCAAAAGCCGAATCTCGCTGCTCGATTTCGCTCCAGGAAAGTCCTTCCCAGGCTCCAAAATCGATCTCGCGCAGACTGGGACGAACCTCAATCGCCAATCCGAACTTTGAAGCAATGGGCTCCGCCGTTTGGCGGGCACGCAGCAGATCACTCGAATAAACACCGGAAATATACCGATCCCCAAGCTGCTCTACGATTGCAGGCAATTGACGGCGTCCCCGGTCGCTTAGCTCCGGATCGGAGTGACCGCAGAAACGGCCTTCCATCGGGGTATGCGCATGGCGCACGAGCAGTAGAGTCTTCTGTTTCATGCGGGCCGATTCATCCGGCATTTCATCATGTTTTAACCTTGCGGGTTCTTTTGCGTCATGTACATTAGATGATTTGAAGATTGCTCGCTGCACCGCACCTAGAGGAGACTGAAAGAGCCAATGCGCCCATTCAAAACGACTTTCATTTTATTCGTCTTATTCATCTTCATCCTATCGATTCCTTCCTGCGAACTTTTGGCCCAGCAGCCGGCGAATTCGGCGAATCCTTCAGGCGGTAGCGGAAACGCCGCGGCAGCCCAGCTCCAGCAATTGATCCAGACGGGGCGAGCCAAGAATGTGATCTTTCTGCTAGGCGACGGTATGGGCGACAGCGAAATTACCGCCGCTCGAAACTATTACGTGGGCGCCGCCGGACGCCTCGCCATGGATACGCTGCCTTTTACCGGAGCCGTAACGACTTACTCGCTGCAGGAGAAAGATCCTTCCAAGCCGGATTATGTGACCGATTCGGCAGCGGGCGGCACCGCGTGGGCCACAGGCCTAAAAACCAGCAACGGACGAATCTCGACCACGGCGGGAACCGACAAGACGGCCAAGACCATCCTTGAAATTGCCAAGGAGCAGGGATACCGCACCGGCAATATTTCCACAGCGGAGATCACCGACGCGACCCCGGCCGTTCTTGGTTCGCATGTCAACAGCAGAGGCTGCCAGGGCCCGGAGGACATGAAAAATTGTCCGCAATATAAGAAGAATGCTACCGGCCCCGGTTCCAATCCTCTAGGTTCCATTGCTGAACAGCTTATCGATCACAAGATCGACGTGCTGATGGGTGGCGGCAAGCAGCGATTCGATCAGACGATTGACGGCGGCCAGTTTCAGGGAAAGCGCGTGCTCGCGGCGGCGGAAGACTTAGGATATAAGGTCGTCACCAGCGCGCAGGAACTCACCCAAGTCTCTGCCGGCAAGCAGGAGCGCCTGCTCGGACTCTTCAATGCCGGCAACATGAGCATGGAGTGGAACGGAGACCCGGCCATTCCTTTTCCCGGCAGCGGGCCGCAGAAGTGCAACGAGTTTGTCCGCCCATCGAATGAACCGGCGCTGCTTTCCATGATGCTCAAAGCCATTCAGTTGCTGGAAAACAACGATCCCAAAGCACCCGGATTCTTTCTACAGGTGGAAGGCGCTCAGATCGACAAGCGCGCCCATACCGCGCAGCCCTGCGAGCAGATCGGCGAGACGGTCGCTTTTGACAACACGATCAAGCTGGCCATCGATTATGCCAACGCGCATCCGGGTACCCTGGTGATCGTAACCGCCGATCACGGGCACTCGACACAGATCGTTCCTCCTCAGGCGCAAGACAGCCACGCCTCGGGCCTGATGAGCACGCTGATCACCTCGGACAAAGCCAACATGACGCTGCACTACGGCACCAACACGGTTTGCTGCTCGGCAACTCATACGATGGAACATGCCGGAACCCAGGTGCGCATCGCCGCACAGGGACCGCAGGCTTTCGGTGTGCTCGGCGTGCACGACATGTCCGAGATCTTCCATCTAATGGCGCGGGCTTTGGGGGCAGAGTAGGTGGATTGAAAACAGCCTCGTGTTAACTCCGGCTACCCGCCTGCCGTTCGTTCCAATTCATTTTCGGGTCAGGTGATTTGTGGGCTCTCTTTCATGTACCGATGCACTCAGATGGTTTGCCCAAATCATAGTTCGCAATGTTATATGCTGACTCGGCGCGAGGGTACATGTTTATCGAGGTTTTTGATGGGTCTAAGTCTCGATGGCTTTCAGACAGATTCTTTACAGAGGCGCCCCTGGGGCAAGAGGACGAAGCGTTCGCATTACCACATTGGTTTGAACCACCTCAAGGAAGCATTGTCCGGCGGGTAGACGACTACAGGTCAGCAGGATTTTCGAGAATGGAGGTTTGGAGTTTCCCGGGAAGCGCCTTGTCAGTTCTGGAGCATTATCAAGTTCGAGCCCAATCTGCCGGGATAAAAACAATGCCTAGCCTGAAGCGGGAAGTGCAACCAGGAGTGGTCGTGAATTACCCACGTTTCGGACCCGGATTCTACGGAGAAAGCGAAGAGTTTCGCTTCGGAATTGATGCCTTCGAGCACGAAAGCTATACATTTTGGACCATCCAGCTGCACACCAAACGATTCGTACGCCCGACACAATCACCCTCAAAACTCAAGCTTGTCGGCTTTGTCTCTGATCGAGTACATCTCCTCGATGAAGACACTGGGAAGGAATACCTCGCACCGGCCTCCGCTCTACTGGATCACCAGCCCGGAACACAGCAGCAACCAGACATTCGGCAAGAAATCCTCTGGGGAGATCTTCCTGCCTGGGTTCAGTTTGGAGAGGATGAAAGAGGCAAAGGGGAATTGAGGGGTTGCTCGGGTGGCGATAGAGAGGGTGAATGGTGGGCAACCAGAGATGTCAGATTCAAAGGAAATCCGCGAGAAAAGTTTGCGTTCTTTCTCAAATGGCTCGACGAACGCGGCTTCGACAGAACAGGTCAAAATAAATCTGATCGCAGTTATTTTGTCTCGATATTACAAGGCGGTGCGTCTCTAAATTTGAAAGTTCAGTCAGATTCAGGCGATCGAGCAATGCTGACCGTACTGAACACCCTTGGTTTTCTGACTGTCCGCATCAACTACATCCCGATAAAGCGTGCTCCAAAACCTCCAATCTGTGTCTAGGAGGCCGAAATTAAAGAATAATGACGAAATCTCGCACTCTGGTTTATACGCAATCCTGATTACCGAATCATTTTGGGTTGTGCGACCCGGTAGGTATCAAATGCCGGTACCGAACGCACCTGTTTCCGCATCACAAGATTGAGTACCATCGCTTTCTTCAAGGTTCGCCGGCTTTATGGGCTTACGCAAATTTTCCTTCCATTCGCGGGCGCTGATTGCGGCCCTTTTGCTTGCCATTCAACCATTTGCATTGCCGGCCCAGTCGCCACCGGAATTGCCCGATCCGGGAAAGACTTCACTAAGCCGCGACCAGCAGATCCAACTGGGGCTTCAGGCTTCCGGCGAGGTTTACAAACAGATGCCGGTGCTGAAGGAATCCAGCGCCGTGACGCAATATATCCAGAGCCTGGGTAAGAAATTACAGGAAGTGATTCCTCCGGACCGGTCCTGGCCCTATCGCTTCCAGGTTGTGGAGCAAAAGGAAATCAACGCTTTTGCAATCCCCGGCGGACCTATCTTCATCAACGTTGGAACGATTCAGGCAGCCGACACCGAGGCCGAACTTGTCGGCGTGATGGCCCACGAGATGTCTCACGTTTACATGCAGCACTCGGCGAAGCAGATGGCCAAAGCCCAGTGGACAGGCCTGCTAGCGGGAATCGCCGGAGCAATCATTCCGCAAAGCGGGCTCGGAGGTTTGGCGCGGATGGGCATTCAATTCGGCGCCGGAACGGTGATGATGAAATACTCTCGCGGCGATGAAGCCCAGGCGGACGCCGTGGGCGCCATCATCATGTATAAGGCCGGATACGATCCCCAGGCCATGGCCGATTTTTTCACGAAGCTGGAGAAGAAATACGGTAGCGGCGGGCCACAGTTTCTTAGCGACCATCCCAACCCCGGCAACAGGCAAGCTTCCATCCAGAAAGAAATCCGCGACTGGCCACGGAAGAATTACCTTGCTTCAAGCGAAGCCTTCACCCGCGCCAGAAAAGAAGCCGAAGGCATCAAGGCCTACAGCGGGGAGGAGATCGCTCAAGGCGCAAAGCAGGGGCAATGGGCGCAACAAAATCGACAGAATGGCTCTATTCCAGCGGATCTTCCTGCGAGCGCCCCATCGGAGGCAGGCGCGGAGATGGCTTCCGTCTCCTACAGCCAGGTACGGCCCAGCGCCAACTACCGACAGGCAAACCTTGAAGGATTCACGATTTCTTATCCCGACAATTGGAAGACAGGAGGCAGCGCCAGTTCCTTTGTGGTCGCTCCGCCCTCCGCAGTGTCTCAGTCTGCGGTTGCGTACGGCGCGATTATCACCGCGGCCCCGACGGCCTCAAGCGACTCTCTCGATCAGGCAACCAAGCAGGTCGTGAACGCCATTCAAAGCGAAAATCAGGGTGTTCGCGTTTCCGGCGGCGCCAGCCGCATTACCGCAAATGGATTGGAAGGACGTTCGCTCTACCTCTCCGGGTCTTCCCCGATTCAGGAAAATGGACGGGCATTGCCTGAGCGCGATTGGGTTGTAGTTTTGCCGAGGGCACAGGGCGGAGTTACCTACCTGGTCTTTATCGCTCCCGAGCGCGATTTCAGCCAACTCGAACCGACGTACAGGAAAATGCTCGAAAGCCTGCGACTCCGGTAATCGTTTCCGGGGGACGGTGCGCACAGATGAGGTCTCAGCAATACAGCAATATTTCCACGAGTAGAAGGCCTTAGTTCGATCGTCTTCCTAGAATTGGCACGACGCAGCAAACTTTTCACCGGTCACCTTTCGTCATTCATCATTCACTGCTATTCGCCATTGATTGGCTCGTCATTCATTCCATTCATTGCTCGTCATTCATTGCTCATCGTCCACCATCCATCTTCCATCATTCCGCAGCGAGCATCTACAAACGTCCCTTTCACAAAAAGAGCCAACACACCTGAGTAGCTGCACATCGAAAAAGAGAAAGGCGGATTGGATAAATTCCGGAGGTTGATTGCTGGTATGCACCATCTCATGAAGCCGTTCCATCTCTTGGTTGTCATGGTGCTTTCGACTGCCCTATTTACCATGACAGGATGCGGGGGCGGCGGCGTTTCGTCTACCAATACCAATGTTCCAGCAACCGGGCCCACGGCCACCCCGACGCCAACAACGCCTTCGCCGGCAACTCCGACACCAACGCCTACACCTACACCTGTTCCAACATCTACGGGTACTCTGCAAACCAGCATCAACCACGTTCTGATCATGATGCAGGAGAATCGCTCTTTCGATAGTTATTTCGGATTCATGACTCAATACCGGCAGAATCATGGGATTCCGATCAATAGCTCCGACGGCAAAATCTTCGATCTGAGCGATCCAGCGGCACAGACGGCCGGATCGAAAAACGGCATTATGCCCTACCATACCGGTTCTGTTTGCACCGAAGACTTGACCCCCGACTGGGCAGAATCGCACCACGAGATGGATTTGAATCAACCCGCCAATGCCGGTCCGGGCGCGCCGATGGATGGGTTTGTCGCAACCGCTCGCGGCATCGGCATCAGCCTGGGGAATATCCTCGCCGACAAAAACGGCCATCGCGCGATGGGCATCTTCGACGATTCTCAATTGAATTTTTATTACGCCACCGCTTCCAACTTCGCAATGGGGGACGCATTCTATTCGCCGGTGCCCACGCGAACCGGAAGCAACCGCCTGTTCATCCATGCCGCAACCGCGCAAGGCATAGTCCATGCCGATACTTCGATTACCGCTCAACTAACCGCTAAAACCATCTGGCATGCCCTCGATGACGCGAACGTGAGCTGGAAAATCTACATCTCCGACTTCGGCATCAACAACTTTACCTTCTTCGATTTTTTCACCGATTCCAACGCTCCAAGCAGGCAAGCGAATATTGTCCCAATCGCGCAGTACTTCACGGACGTGCAGAACGGGACCTTGCCATCGGTGGCATTCATCGAAACCGGGCTGCACACGGGCCGCGATGAACACCCGACCAACAACAACGGATCACAACCCGTGCCGATCGGCCAGGCAATCGACATACAGGCGGGAGCCGCATGGACCGCGCAGATCGTGAATGCGCTTATGTCTTCGCCATCGTGGAAGGATTCGGCTTTCTTCTGGATGTTCGATGAAGGAGGCGGGGCCTTCGATCACATGCCTCCGATCAGCGTCCCCAGTCCCGATGGAATCAAACCGATCGATTTCGATGTCCAAAAGGACTGCTTTGGAGGTTCCTGCTCGATTTTCTCGTTCGATATTACCGGCTTCCGGGTGCCCAATTTCATCGTGTCGCCTTTTTCGAAGATGAATTTTGTCTCGCATACCCCGATGGATTACACGGCCGTCCTAAAATTCGTTGAAACCCGCTTCGGCCTTGCGCCTCTAACCAATCGAGACGCCTCCATGCCGGACATGACGGAATTCTTCGACTTCACCAACGGCGGTCCGTGGGCCACTCCTCCGGCAGCCGTAACCCAGAGACGCGACGGCGTTTGTGACTTTACCAAGGAATAAGAAAGCTCGTTGGAACGAGACACCGCCACCTACAAATATCGCGGCCAAGGCAAATTGCACATTTGATCGGGATGCGAATGGGGGTAAAAACGGTCTTATTTTGTACACCTCAACTTTTATACGCTTCAACCAGGGACCCATCCCAACTCCTGCACGGTACATGAATTGGCCAATTTTTCATCTCATCTCAACCTGGGCGTGAATCAACCCTAGAGATGAATCAAGCAAAATTAAATGAAATTAATAAAAACCTGCAGGTTCCGCCAATTTTATTGGCGCCAGAATGCATTTTATGCTTGAGCCTTCGTTGAGAACTTGAGAACATGCCCTACAAGAAAGGCGATTCATCCGGAGGATCGAAAGCGGCACTTCAACATTGGCTCTCATTGGCGTCAGCATCGGACTGGCATTTCTAGCAATTCTTTTGGCTTGGAAAGCCGCCTCCGCCCAAACCATGGAAACGGACGTTGGAAACTTTGCGTGGGACGTTCAGGAACTGGAAACAGTGGTCGAGACTTTTGCAGTTCTCGTGGAGCCGGATGAGAGTGCCTATATGCGGAAGTCTCTTGGCCCACGAGACTATCTGCACTGGCGGCGAGCGCAAGCGGCTTCAGCGCGCAAATGCTTAAAGCATATCGGCAACAGCGCTTCTTTCGTGCTTGGCCTCGATATGGAGGTCCATGCGGCAGAGGGTCTCCACTCCGACTTAAGGCATCTTACGAGGGCTGCCGTGCGGACACGCCTGATCGTTTCCCTGGCAAGCGCCTATCTGTATCTGGTATGGCTCTTCCCACAGTGGATGTTCTTCCTGGAATTAGGCATCAGCAACTACCGCGACTTCCTGCAAGAAGTGCGCACCTTCCCCGGGCAGCCGGCCTCTTCCGGCGCGGCAATCGTCCACGACCGATCGTTCGGGGATTAAGAAGCACCCTTCAAGAGAATCAGCGCCGTCTCAATGTTTTGAAAATAGATTTCAGGAAGAAAGTTGGGAACATCGAAGGGTATCGTCCCCCGATACGGTTTCAATTCACGCCAGGCAGGCACGACATCGACATTGGCATATTGAATGTAGAGCTCGAGCTCTTTCACGTACTGCCGCACCGGCGCCTTGACGAGCCGGAGGAAAACATCACGATGGCAAATGGCGATCGCGCGGTCCACCGGCTCAAAACCGTGGATCGGGGAAAGGTGGGGATGATAATACGAACCTGTATTGTTGTCGCGAAAGGTTGAGAGGACGACGATGCGGGTCAAGTCTCCCTCAATCCGGTCCAGAACCGACTGAACCCCTTGAAGGGCGGACATCAAGCGATGATCCTTGCCTATCCAATCCATCGCTTTCCCGCAAAATTCCGGTAAGCGCTCGCCAGATCGCCTAGCCGCGGCGCCACCTCACTGGCGCCACGAACACCGAGGTATTGTTCAATCGTCAGCTTCGTCTGTGCATGAGCAAATGCCCAGAGCCAGATAACGGTGGCGCAGTCGTAAGCAATCGCAGGCGCGATGCTGGCAAAGCTGCGATGCCCGTGATCAAGCGGCAACAATATGAACGTCACTAGCTGGACCATCGCATAGAGACCATACCCTGCAACGATTCCGGTTTCATATCGCCGCCGTCGCGTTTGTAGAAACACAACAAACCCTAAAAAGATGGCAAAAGCTCCCACCTGAAAAAGACGGACGGCAAGCGCGACGGAGAGAATCGCAGAAACCAGGGGCGGACCGTTAAAGTGGGCATAATTCAGGTGTGCAACAAAAATGAGAATTGCCGCAACTACGATGCTAACGGCAAGGAGAGACCGGAAATCCCTGAGCCGGAAGAAATCCTTGAAGCTATGCCAAAATGCCTCGTAAATCACGATAAACGACAGGAGCGCATACACCGCCTCAGTCGCCCAATAAACATAGTACCCAGCGACATAATTCGATCTAACTAGGACACGAGCTATGCTGGCTAGAATGGAAAAGCTCAAATAGGAAAAAAAAGCGGTATAGGTGCGATGCATCCCTCGTCCGAGCATGATGGCTATCACAAGCCCACGCAGCCCCACGGCGAGAAAATCGAGAGCTAAAACGACGTCCGCCATAAAACAAACCGGTTAGCTAGCGTATGCCAGCTAACCGAGAAATGCAACGGAGAATGTTGCCGCTTAACTTTATCCGTCGCGCTTGCTTTTTATATTTCAGCAACAATCACTGGACCGCGCTGCAGGGTGTTGGGAAACACAGCGGCACCGGCTCACCGCCATCCCTTAATGAAGGCTCGAAGGCAGTTCCAACCGAAACAAGTATAAATAGCAAAGCAAGTATTGATAGTTTCATTGCAAGGTCTCCTTGGTGTGGCAGCGCTGGTTAGGAATTCCAGCGCTGGCTTATTCCCTTTTTCAATTGAATTCAGACGCCTTTGGATGAGCGCGGGTGGCCAAGTAGACCCAAAGCATCTTAAGAACTGGCTCAGAGTTGGAAGGGAACGTTCTTCAATCTCCTCGCAAGCATCGGGCGACACATGCGAAAGATTCGGGTAGAAAAATTACGGGCCAAGCCTTACATCTGGCGGAAAAACCGCATAGGCGATCTTGATTGCCACTCGCTTATGTTGAAAACACTCTATGGCAGAGGTTGATGACTGAGGAACAATCTTCATTGCCCGGCATGCGTCAAGAGACGCATGCCGGAGATGACGGGAGATTAGGGCACTCCCGGTACGCTGTCTTTGCTGACTCCAGTGTCCGTTTGTTTGATGGTTTCCGCCGCACCAGCCGCTTTCTTCTCGGCCGATATGCTATAGGCAACATAGCAATATTTAGCATCCGTTCCGCGAATCAGGCTGATAAAGTCCCAGTTTCCAATGGTGCCATTATCACCGCCGCCTACCTGAGGCGCGTCGAACCAAACGATCTGCTTGGGCACATGCACCTTGTACGCCCATGGCGATTCGTATGCTCCGCCTTTTTCACCCTGAATGGATTCATCGGGACCGAACTTCGTTCCCGATTGAGGAAACGTTAAGTCGCAACGCATATTTCCGGCATCCCACGTGCCACCCGCGGCTGCACATTTTGTCTTGTCGGTAACAACGATATCGTCAGTGCCATCCAGATTGAGATCTTTGTTGGTTCCCGACCAAGCCTTCGCTCGAGTACAGAGACTCTTCGTGCCATCCCAAGTGTCTCCCTTGGAGGCGCATGTAGCCGCCTTCAAACCGGTTGCCACAACCGTGCGTTTCACCACCTGGATCTCGCCGCACTTGTCCGGATTGCCATCAATATCCACAGCAATTTCGAAAACATAGCCCACGTAGCTATTCTTATTTTCGGGATTGGTGCTATACGGCCCCAGCGTCTTGCCATCAACTTTGCCTTTTGCGACAGGCCAGGTTTTCGAGCCATCGCCCTTGGGACCGAGAGCATTCTGCGGCAGGGTCTGGCCGCGCAAGGTGATGGCTTTGCAAACGCACTTGTCCTCAGGCTTCACTTCAGGAGACAGCAAAAAGTTCACTGCAAAATAAGCAGTAGCGCTGTTTCCGGAGTTGTCCACCACCGTGAGCGACCCGCTGTAAGGAGTGCCAAGGGACGCGTAGGTATGCGAGATCATCTGGCCGCTCCCGCCGGATCCATCGCCAAAATCCCAGATCCATTGGACAATGCTGCCATCCGGATCCTTCGATTGGCTCCCGTCAAATACGACCGTACCGGTACTCTGGGCGTTGGCATTGACCGCGGGGACCGGAGGTTGATCCAGTTGCGCCTGCACGACTGGCGAGACGATCGTTTGTCCAGCCGTAGTCAAGAACACTGCCTGAATGAAGACAGAGCCTGACGGCACAAGCGTTGTATCCCAACGAACCGCCCATTCGCCTGCATCGGAAGAGAACGGCTCGGCGGCAATCGACGTCCACGTGGCTCCGTCGGTCGAGTATTGAAACATCATGGAACCGGGAGTGGCGGGATTCACGGTTCCCTCGACCTCCACTATTCCGTTCAATAAGTTGCCTTGCTCCGGCATTATCAAATCGATAAAAGGAGTCTGCATAGGAGTTGGAGAAGGGGTTGGAGAAGGAAACGGCGTTGGAGACGCTGTCACGACAGGCGTGGGCGAGGGTGTAGGCGCCGGTGTTGGCGACATCGTAGGGAAAGGAGTTGGTAAAGGCGTGGACACCGGTGTGGCAGAAGGGGTTGGAGAGGGAAACGGCGTGGGTGAAGGTGTAGGCGCCGGTGTTGGCGACATCGTAGGGAAGGGAGTTGGCAAAGGCGTGGATACCGGCGTGGGAAAGGGTGTTGGCGATGACGATGGAACTGGAATCGGAGACGGCGAAACCATCGGGCTCGGAGACGGCTGCACCATCTGATTCACCGCTGGAGCAGCGAAATTTGGGGAGTTTGCGCTTCGGCCCAAAGCCGCGACCGCTGCCACAATCATGCACACGATCACGGCAAGACTCGGTAGAGACCTCATACTTTTCATCGTTTCTCCTTGCTTATTTCGAATTGGTTGGTTGTTTTGTGACAGGCTCTCGATTGCATCCCGTGCCGGGCTCAGCACGTTAGAAACGGTTCCGCGAAAAGTGCACCTGCATCCGCGTTTCAAATTGTCTCTTCAAATTTACTTCGAAAGGACAAGCGCGCTTCTGGCGGGGCGCCAGACGTCACTTGCATCCCATTCTGTTCATGCCGCACCTACCCCAATGCGGCGGATTCGCTTTGGCGCAAGAGCTTAATTGCCGCTGATTTCGAAAGCGATGAAAGCGGAAGGAATTTCTTTCCACCTGTTTCAAAACGGGAATTGCGGATACGTTAAAGAGTGCCAAGAAAATATTGGCGCAGGGGGGGCGTCTGGGCTCCTACCTGCAGGTAGCAGCAGAGCCTGGGGCAACAGCACATGCTAAGACAATGGCCGATTCTAGCGCTGATTTACCGCTGCCAATCAACCTTCGACCGTTGATCGCAGAAAACGTAACTCAGCGGGTGCAATGAAGCACTGTGGGGCAAACAAACGATCCGGGGCATGGAAAGGTAAGGAAGGTAACTTCGGGCCCGTTTGCGACGCCCGTCAACTGTTTTAAAGTCTCTTGATTCAAGATCAATTTGGTTGAGATCGCGGCGCGTTGTCCGGGGTTGATGGACAATTCCAATGCTTGCATGGTTGCCTCTCCTTGCGATGAGCTTTCGTGAACAACCTAGTTGCGCGGCATGATCGTAGCACACTACGCAGCAAGGTGTGCACTATAACCGCGCAATCGAAAATACACGAATTGCACCAGCTTGCGGCCTTTAGCGAAGCCGCAGGATCATGTGATTCTCGTCAATATAGTTCTGTTCAACTTTCAAAGCGCGAGGTTCGGTCCCGTAGGTTTCAAATCCAAGAGACCGGTAAAGAGAGTGCGCCGCTTCCTGCCTGGCGGTAACGGCGAGCAAGACCTGCTCTAACGTTGAATCCTGTTTCACCGCTTCGAGAAGGCGCATCATCAGGGCGCGGCCAATTCCCTTCCCTCGATGCGCCGAGCCCACGTAGACGCCATAGATACGTCCTTTGTGCCGGTCCTTAAGACCGCGCTCACGAAGAAAGGTCGCCGTGCCTACAAGTTGTTCGCCGATGACAGCCCCCAGATGCAGGTCGCACGGCGGCGCATTGCGAAATCGCTCAGCGATTGCCTCAATCGGCGTGGCGCGATGTTCTTCCGGGGACTTGCCAAACGCGAAGGGCTCGGTTTCGAGGGCTTCCAATCTAAGCTGCCACCAGGCAGCGGCGTCGGACTCAAGGAGAGTTCGTATTTCCATCGCCAATGGTAGCACGCGATCCATTCAAACCCACCTGGCGCCCACACGCTTGATTTGGAGACATTCCGGATATCTCGACTTCACAGCCTATCCGTTCTACACTCCTTCTGGGCTTTTTCTCAGTCTGTTTCAACCCACGCGGATACAGCTTATGGCGTAACCAGCATGGCATCAACCAGCAAGGAGGCCATCATGCCGACAATCGCATCGTCTGTCGTCAATGCCGAGCGCTTTGCCCAAGGTCTTACCTACTCCGATTTCGTGGCGCAGGCAACCGTCAATCAAGATAAATTCAAGGCGAACGAGGCCACCGTGCCGCTGAGCGAAGAGGACATCGCTTTCTTTCGTGAAGCTGCCGCGCATCCGAACGGACCAGCCAAGGTGCTCGCGCTGGCGGAGGCCTGGTGTGGAGATGTTTACCGTGAACTTCCCACAGCGGCCCGCATCGCTGAGGTTACAGGCATGGAATTGCGCGTATTTTTGCGCGACCAGAACCTCGACATCATGGAAGAGTTTTTGAGCAATGAGGGCAAATCACGCGCCATTCCAGTATTTGTCTTCTATACGAAAGATCTCAAATATCTGGCGCACTGGACGGAGCGGTCCGCCGGCGCGCATACCAAGCTCGCGGAAATCAAGAGCAGCGCCAAGGCAAAACTGAACCTGCCGCAATCGGCAGATTTCGGAAATCTTCAAGGGGCGCCGCAGCAGGCATTTCTTCAGGAAGTTATTGCGGGTGTACGTCCATTCATGGATCAATGGCGGCGGGAAGCCATCCAGGAGATTCGCGCCGTCCTCGGACATGCGCTGGGTATTTGCTGATGCCGCCTAAAAATGGCGCACCCACAATCCCGATTGTCTATACCATTCGCGGCTGCGATGCGTGCGTGAAACTGCTCAGCAAATTCGAGGCGGATGGCGTTGTGTTTGAAGAGCGCCGGGTAGAGCTAAGTCAGGCAGTGTTGGATGAAGCGCGGCAACATGGAAGTCTCGTCCCTATTGTGGTTTGGCCGGACGGGCGGGTTGAACAGGGATTTGGCGAAAGCATCGGATGCTTCCTCTGAATGCCATCCTTATTATTGACCTCTAGCTATAAGGCGGCAGGCTCCTGCATCATTTTCGGCATGGAGCGGCAAGTGAGAGCTCAACGATGCAACGCGGATTGCTTGAACTCAGTGGGCGTGCGGCCATACGCCGAGCGAAATGTGGCGGTGAAATGACTGTGGCTCGAGAAGCCCAACTCAAGGCTTAACTTCGTCAAGTCGTCGAAGGCTGGCAGGAGATCCAAGGAGCGCGCCAACCGAAGGCGCAGTTGATAGCGGTAAAGCGGCATGCCCTCCACCTGCTGAAATACCTGAGTCAAGTAAACGTGTGAGCCGCGCACTTCAGCGGCAATGTCGGCCAGCGTCCAACGCCTGGCAAGGTCGCTTGCCAGTACGAGTTTGATTCGATCCACAAGACGCTGGCGGCCGACGCTAGCGGCAGCGGCGTGGGTGGTAGTTGGCCCGAGAACGCGCCTTACCAGAGTCAAAGCCAGACTCTCAGCTTCCAGGGGCTCGGCAATATTGCGGTGCAAGCTGTGCCGCAGCAGCGATACGAGCACCTGAGCACGCGCATCGATCCGGCGGCGTTGCTCGCGAAAAGCCAGAGTTGAACCATCCCGCAGAAAACTGACCGGAGCCAACTCACGAAGGAGCGGCTCGTGGATTGCTAACGTAAGGCAGCCGTCACCCCCTCGAACCGGATGGCTGATCTTATAACCCTCGTCGGCGTTAAAGAACAATACCTGATTCGCCTCGGCCACGGCCTGGCCGCGCCCAAGATGCCGCACGTAAACACCACGATACGGAAACACCAACTGTGTGGTGTTGGTGCACTCTTCTGCGCTCTGCCCGCGGCACCGGCCTTGGCACTCGGTATCGCGAATCGAAACAACCGGAGAATTCAGCAGCGAATGAACGACAAATTCAGGAACGGGCTCATCGGTGGAATGAAGATGACGTCTCTGTGCCACAACCCGGCCAATATACCATTTCTGCGAGCGCGCGTTGTGCGGACTGGTTAGGAGCCAGGTAAGCGGGCCGGTGAAGATCGTGTTGCCAGCGATCGAGACGTTGTAGTTAGAACGAAGGGAGTTGGGAAGCAAGGTTCCAGAGGAGCAGTTGGTCAATGTGGCAGATGGGATGATCGGCAATGTGTGTGAGAACGTGACGGAGATAAGCCTCGGGATCGATGGGCGTTGATTCTTCTGGGCGTGCTATCACTGATCCGCTAACGTTTGGCCGTTTTTGTCGTCAAAAGTGACCAGTAGAGCTGTGGCCGCTCGTCTACGGAGGAAGTGTCCCCATGAAAATTATTTTCGCCTTGTTCCTGTTGTGCTCATTGGCACATGGCGCAACTTGCCCAACTGGGCAGGTGAAGGACGAGGCCACATTGGTTCAAATCGAACACACGTGGGTACGAGCTGTTGAGCAACATGACCCTGCGGCGCTCGGCTGCATCCTGGGGGATGAATTCGAGGAGGCCGATTTTGACGGTTCACTCATCAACCGGTCCACGATGTTGGCCAGCGCTACGAAGCCTAGTCATGGCCACAGCGAGCTAGCGGATTTGCATGCTCATATCTATGGCGATGTGGCCTATGTCCGCGGCATCGGGGTGAATAGTGAGAATGGCCGGCCTACGGGAAAGACGCGGTTTACCGATATCTTTGTCTATCGCGACGGACGCTGGCAATGTGTAGCAGGTCACGATTCGCGTTTTCCCAAAGCACAATAGACGTCAAAAGTACGCGTATCGTTTCATCGTTTCGGCTGTCAGTATGCAGTAAACCCATTTCCCAGTCGAGATTTTTTCAGCGACGGCGACCTATCCCTTCAGTGTTTGTCTCGCCTCAGGGGGACTATAAAACTGGCAATACGGCGATTCAGACACGACTTTCACCAATCTCTTTTTCAGCAAAGAAAAAGGGATGAAAGCGAGTTCCATCCCTTCCGGTTACATTTTGCCGTCAATTCGCTGGTGTGAATCTTTCTTGCTGGAAGCGATTACAGAGACCGCAAGAAATTCAGGATATCCTGCTGTTGGCTCACCTTGAGGCTATTGTAGTTTTTGACGGCGTTGCACGCCTCGGAGGTGCTACCCGTGCCGGTGCAATGCGCCTGGATCGCCGCATTGAGATCGCTGGTTCGGCCATCGTGGAGGAAAAAAAGCCGCTGCCCGATACCCCAGAGCGGCGCTGTCCTGAATTGGCTCGGACCGGCTGCTCCTTGTGTAATTCCGTCCGACAACCCACTACCCATATTGTGCAGAGCGAAATCCGAATACGGATGGAACGTGGCGTTATTCAAGGAACCGAACGACGAAGGTCCTGTGGTGAGGCTGTCTGTATGGCAAAGGACGCAGCCAATGCCGGTATTAGGAGCAGTCGGCGCAGGGACGATAGAACCGAAGAGCGCTTTGCCATCCTGAATGCTTGCCACAGCCGCAGCAGTATTAGCATTGGTTCCGGTGGTAGAAGTCAACGAGAGGCACTGTGCCTGCCCAGTGCTTGAGACCACTCCGCTATTGAATGCGCACTGCCCGGGCGCGGCATTGATCCTCATGAACACTAGGAAATTCTGAATGTCGGTAGAGACCTCGGAAGAGATCTCATTGGTTCCCGGGTTCGAGGTCAGAGTCGCAGCCGGAATGTTGTTGAGAAGAGGCATGACGTCTTCAGGAGTTGTATTCGGAATGCAGTCGATTCCAGTCGACCTTTCATTCGGAAAGAGATCGTTGGTCACGCCCATTTCCACGTTGTAAGCCTCCGCCGCAAAGAGCAGCAAGGACTTGTTCTGTGCTTTCCAGCCAAACCGGCTGATCGTATTGTCGTTCGGATTGGTATTGAAGCTTCCCAGAATTCCCGGCGTGGGCATTACGCCAGACGGCGGATGGGCGGAAAGATTGATTTCATTCGCAAGATTCGCCTGCAGAACGGCATCGGGAACATTTTCCACATAGCCTTCTCCATACAACGGAATTGGAATGCGAAAGCTGACGTTGTTCGCCGCTATCTGCGTGGGAAAATCGGGTTGATTGATGGTGCAGCCGGGAGGCGCATCGCTGCGACCGGCAATCACAAACAGCGGTGCGACCGCTCCGGCGGGCACCGCCGCGGCCTCCCCGAATGCGGGCACGGCATTGATGAAACGAGCCTCACGCACCGGCCCTGTCGGGCTAAGGAACGACGGTATGGTATTTCGTCCTCCAAGATTCGTTGCCGCCCGGAACTGGGGGTTCGATGGCGGGCTGCTGCCCCCTATTGTTGGAAACGCATGGCACTGAAGACAGCTCTCGCCATTGAAAGCCGGTCCAAGTCCCGTAATGCTTGTCACCGGCCCTGAACCTGTGGCTGTGCCGTTCACGGTGGCCACAGTTCCAAAAATCCCCAAGGCTGAAAACCACATCGCCGCTTGCAGATTGGAGCTATTCAAAGGTCCTCCGGCTCCATTCAGACTAGGATCATGGGGTTGCTGGAGATCAAATACAGTTGCGCTTCCCGGAATCTTTCGATTCCCCGAAGTGAAACCGAATGTCCCGATTGGGCGTGGCCCAGGATCTACAGGCGCTTGAGCCACCGCATCCATAGCCATTCCCGCCAAAAGTGCGACCGCAATAACAAACCTCCTGAGGCTCATCTTCGAAACGAGACTCACGGAGCTACCTTGATTTACAGAGATATCCAGAGACTTTCTCATCTTGCTCCTTTTCTTGTCGGTTGAAAAAATGGATATTCGAACAAAGCTGGGTGGAAAAAATGAGACGCTTCCAGGGAGCGGCTTTATGTCAGGTCCGCATGGAATTATTAACATGCCGCAAACTGCAATCGCAATACCGCTCATTGCAATTACAAGGTCGCTCACCCGCAATTGCAAATGCCGCAACACCCGGGTCGAGTATTTGACGCAATGAGAAAAATGAAGTGCGATAAGTTGGACTGCGAGCCGCACTAGCCAAACATGCGCTCTACATGCTCTCGCAAGCGAGTCTCGATGGAGCTGATACTGGCGCGGTTTTCAAGAGCCAAGTAAAGGATACCCCCCAGATCGCTGGGAACCTTGGCGTTCGGTTCCCGCACGATGATAGAGCGCGTTCGGCCTTTTGCTCCCGCAAAGTAGCCCGCTTCGTAGACAACGTTATCCCTGGGAGCAACAACCCCACTTCCAGCCAGCTTATCGTCGGCCATAAAGAGGAATACACCGCACTGTGTCAGTCGCTCGGCCCGCTCAATCGAGTCCCAAACGGTGTCACCGGGGCGAAAATCGTGCCAGTCAAAGACGCTAAGGCCGACTTTCTGGGTAAGAAAGTTGTTGATCTGAGCGCCTATTTCCGATGCTTGCGTGGAATACCCAAGGAACACGTGGCGGTGCGAGCGAACTTGATCGAGCCATTTGTCGAATTCGTAGGCAAAAGAAGGAGAGTCGAGCCAATCGGGATCGAGCGAGGCCGGCACGTCAACGATCGGGTGCATGAGGCCCTTCTTGAATGCACCGCGCTCGTCCACGGTCTTTTCCTGCAATACGAGCAAAGGGCGCTCTGCAGCGACAGCCATCGTCGCAACGATATGGGTGAACTCACTAGGAAGCGTCCAAGTGCGGTCCTGGCTTCGGTTCAGGCGTTGTCCCTGCCACTGACTGAACACCGGCACGATCACACCCTGATTATTGCGCACGTGATCATAACGGTCGGCGATGGTATCGCTGGGCCCAGTTTTGGTAAGGATGCAGAGGCCTACAGATTCAACCTTCGCCTGAAGCGCGTCAAAGAAACGTTGCTGTCGTTTTGAGAGATTTTCTCTCCGCTGAACACTCAATACAACACGGGCACGGGTATCCATTCGGCTTCTGCCTCGCATTTATGCTCGCCGCACTCCTCACCCAACTTTGGTGAAAACACCGGCTTTCCATGGGCTCGTTCCGCACCCTCCATGGACATTTCCAAACACCCCTGGCCAAGTTCCGCGTTATTCTTCTGCACTTTGCTTGGGAATGCAAGATGCATCGGCATTTTGATTTCTGCAGATAAATCGCTTCTGACAAATTTGCCATTCATGCGACTGCCGCTGCTTTGTCGAAAGCGCCAACCCGCGATCAGAGCTTCAGCCACCTACTGCAAAATCGCCAGCGTCACCAATAAGCATTCGGCATTGGGCGCTTGTTTCGCGTTGGCGCATGGTGAATGATTGTGCGCAGGCCTGAGATGATGCCACTACTTATAGATAACGTGGAAAGATGGCATTGCTACCAAAACGAGGCTATGCCCTTGCGATACGATGAAAAATGGATCTTGAAGGGAAATGTGCTCTAGCCTGGCGGTGGCAAGCACAATGACTGCCGGGCTCTTGCTCCCGGTATCAGAACGAGGGCGGAACGGCTGTCCGCCCTCTGAGCGATTCCAATCCCCTGCCTTTACCTTTCCGAGTTCCGATCTGAAATACGTTTCTGCGGTCGAATCGGAAACCTAAGCGGGGTTGGAGCGGACTGTTAGTCGCGATCTGAACGCGAATCCCGATCCTTGCGGCTCTTCTTCTTCGCCCTCTTGCGGGCCAAGGCCTGCTTCACCCGGCGCTTCTCACCAGGCTTCAGGTAGTACGAGTGCCGCTTCACTTCCTTAATAATGTCTTCGGTTTGAACCTTGCGCTTAAACCGGCGAAGCGCATTTTCCAGCGGCTCACCTTCTTGCAGTCGAACTTCTGCCAAACAAATCCCTCCCCCATGCCATTCGCATTTAGGCACCTTTACAAGCCTACATCAAACGTGCCCCCTCTGGCGAGTCGGGCCTTCATTTTTTGGCGGTGAAGGCGTGCATATCCGGGCCGCTTTATAGCGTTTTCAGCATTACCGCATGCTGTTTGCCACCTATTCAGGGGAGCGATGTAACACGATGGAATATCCCATCCAGCTTATTTTCCCTGCCTCCGATTTGCAATAGCAACACACGGTGGCTGCCATGGCTACTGAAAGAAATCCTCCATATCCGTTGCCGAGCTGGCTGCCCCGGGATACGAAGAAATGCCAAGCGCATCGAGAATGGTCCGCAAGGCATTTTCGTGCCGATAGAGGACAGACGACTGGTAGCCGCGTTTTACCTTCGGACCGATCACCGCCGTGTACACCTGTTCGGGACAGGCTCCGACCGCGCCATCGCATTCGTCGAAGGTAACGATCATGAGCCCATCGCCTCCGGCTTGGAAATAAGATTTGTTCAAGAGCGGGGCCACATTGGCTTTTAGCCAATTGTCGGCCTGGGCCAGTGTGCCGTTGTGGGCGTCATGATTCACATCCGGGACGATGATGGAATATTCGGGAAGATGTCCCGAGGCCATGTCTGCCGCCAATTCCGTAAACGGAACCATGTTTTGCTGGAACTGAGTGCTGTCGATGACGTCGGAATACCATTTGGCAGGATTATGGCGGTCGACGTACGAACCGGAGTTTCCTCCCATCCATCCGACACTGGGCAGTGAATCCGCGTATACCTTCCACGACACTCCCGCTCGAATCAATTCACGAAAAATATTGTTGCTGGTAATGGGCTTTGTGCAGGATGATCCGCTGCAGCCGAACGATTTTTCTCCGCTCCCCGAGGACAGCCATAGGTAATCAAGCAGCGAACCAGGTTCATCCGCATGGTAATTCGTGGAAAAAGCATAGCTGTTGCCAGTCGAGGTCAGCCAGGGCATTGACGCCTTTACCTGGTCGAATGTGTGATTCTCCTCAATCACAAGCACGACATGGGCCGAGCGAGGAATGCCGGAGGTTGGGGGGAGCGGTGTGGGTGTTGGTGTGGGCGTCGGAGTCAATACAGGCGTTGGCACCGGGGTCGGCGTGCTCGTGGGAGTTGGAGTGGGGACTGGAGATGGAGACTGAGACGGAGTTGGGGTTGGTGTTGGAGAGGCCGACCCGCCATCCGGCGGATTATGCGAAATAGCTGATACGCTGGAACAGCCCGTAATGAAAAGCGATCCAAGAATAACCACTGCTAATAAAAAAACGCCGAATATTACTCTCGCAGTAGAACCCATGAAACCTCCAAAATGTGCCTGGAGATTACTGAGCAAGGTACTCTGGAGACATCCGGCGCTCACCTAATTAGGCAACTAAGAATCCTTAAGTCGCTGGGTCAACTTAGAAAATTGGCCTATTGAGATCCTGTTTGGGACCTCTGGACAGGTCCTTCCGCAAAGAATGCTTGGACGGACCAAAGCGGGCCGCACGGGCAACGATCCAACATGGCCCCTTCATCATTCGCCACCGACATCACCATTCATCCGTCGTCCGTCGTCCATAACGATATGGTGAGCACCGCCTTGCACAGCAGTCGATTTCTTCAATCAGGGCTGTAACCTTTGGCGAGATCCCCGGTATTCACCAGACGAGGACGAAGGCAGCCGCACGCAAGGATGAAGCAAGGGTGAGATCCGGAACGAAAACCAAAGGGGAATAGACGGAGTGCCGAGGATAAGACGAGCAAGATGGTTCTTGATGATCCTATGCTGCCCTACCTATGCGATCTTGAACGCCCAGGTCGTCGATAGTATCGGCGATAGGACCGTGGTTGACCGGTTCGTGGATGTAGGCGGCCATGAGCTTCATTTCCACATATTGAAAGGCAAGGCTTCAAAACGCAACGCTACCGCAATCTTATTCGAATCCGGGGGCGGAGACGATGCAACAACGTGGAAGAATATGCTTCAGCCTGTGTCGGATGCCACCGGCGCCACCCTCATCACGTACGATCGGGCAGGATTTGGCAAGAGCGGATTCGATACCAGGAAGCATGGAATCTTGAATGAAGTCATGGGGCTAGAAACAGGGCTCAAAAAATTGGGATTCAAAGGGGATTTGATCCTGGTCGCCCACTCGCTTGGCGGCTTCTACGCAACTCTATTTGCGGCGAGGAACAGGCAAAAAGTCAAAGGGGCCGTATTCATCGACGCCAATCTCGCATGCTTTTTCACAGACGAGCATTTCAACAAGAACCGAAGCGAGAATGAAGGCGATATGAAGCGTTTAGAAGCGGACAAGAAATGGGGAGCCTATTACATTTATGCCAACATGGAACCCAATGTTCCGATTGCTTCGAAGAGTAACTTTTCCATCCAAGATTCCGGTTCTCGATATGGTCGCGGGAAAGTCCCATTTCCCCGACGCATCGGATTTTGAGGCATGGAAAACCTGTCATCGGGAGTTTGTGCAGGCGACGCCTAATCGCCGCGCCATCCTGGCTTCCGGAAGCGGACACTACATCTATCGTTCGAATCCGAAATTAGCGATTGATGCAATCGTCGAGCAATATTTGCAGGTCAACGCACACCAGGCTAAATCGCACAAACGGCAAGCGCCGGCGGTCAATGATCGCGGTTAATGATCAATGCCCCGAACACCGTACAATGAGAAGCCACCTATGATTAAACTCGTATACTGCGTGACGAAGAAACCGGGGCTCACCGATGAAGAGTTCTTCAGCTACTGGAAGGATGTCCACGGCCCAATAGGCGCGCGGATTCCAGGATTACGCCGGTTCGTCCAGAGCCACCGGGTCACGGTTGCCGGGGACAAATATCTGCCCGATTACGATGGAATGGCGGAATTGTGGTTTGACGATGTCAACGCGCTGTTAGCGGCTCGACAATCGCCCGAGTGGGCGGCGGCCAGCAACGATGAGCCAAACTTTATCGCATCGGGCAAGGCCGCCTATTTTGTATCAGAAGAACACGTCTTTAATTTGGACTTGCAGCCCGCTCCATAACCCGGGCGGCAACTGGAGGCTGCATCATGCCGCGATTCAGGTCACGCAGCGGCAGTAAAGCCAGGCTCAGGTAGAAATTATCTTCCTGCAGCATCAGATCACGGCTCACGAATTCCCGAAGAATGCTGCGCGCCTCTTCCGCCTTCGTCGATTTCTCGGGGTGGTGCTCAAGAACCGTTTCCAACAGCGAAGACTCGGAGTGCACACCATCGGCCGCCAAATAGATATCGCGCGCCAACCCATCAAATTGATAGTCGCAGGCCGTGTATCCGAAGCGCCGGTCGTGGATCGTGAGAGTTGAGGGTGTAACGTCAGCGGTCAAGCTGCTCGTCTCGTGCACCTGCTTCCAATTGCCTACGCTGCCCCACATTACGTTGATTTCGGTCATGGTTTCCGGCTTAATGGGAGGATCGCAATCGAGAAAGTAGGCGATACGCTGCAACGACTCTTCCGGAAACGGGTAGCAAAGACGATGCCCCGGAGAGCTGGTCACATTGACAATGCCATACTTGGCCGGATCCCTGAACATGGGGCTGAAGCGGTCGAGGCGAAAACGCGTGACTACAATGGGCGGCTGCAGATGGGAGATGCGGCCGATCCATTCGCTAATCTGCCGGTAGTCTTCTGGTTCTTCGCCGGGGAAGCCACAGATGATGGTCCACGAAACATCGAATCCCATTTCCCTGGCCCACCGCAGCAACTGCACATTCTGAATGCCCTTCACTCCTTTGTCCATCAGGGTGAGCACGTGCGAGTTCAGGCTTTCAATGCCCGGCTGAAATTCGGTGCTGCCGACCCTGCGCAACGCCAAGAGCTGGCTTTTCTTGAGGTTCGCCTTGGTCTCATAGAAAAGCTGAAGCTGGATTCCCTCCGCCTCCAAACGGGGAAAGAGCTCATTGAAATACTTCAAGTCCACGATATTGTCGGTATTGAAGATATCGCTGTTTCCATAGGTAGACAGCAGGTGCTTGATTTCCTGGTAGGCGCGATCGGGCGATTTGCTGCGATACGTCATGCCCAGCCCGTTCAAGCCGCAAAAGGTACAGTGGTGTTTCTGGCCCCACCAGCAGCCGCGTGAAGTCTCCATGGTGACTTCCGGTGTGACCAGCAGGTGAACGCTGGATGCCTGAAAGTCGCGGAAATAGTCGGTGTGATCCGGATACGGCAATTCGTTGAGATTGGAAACAAAGTTCTGCGGAGCTGAAGCCGTAACGCTTTGGCCGTTCTCCCGGAAGGTTACCCCTCCCAGGTCGTGAATGGACTTACCCGCCCGCAATCTCTCGACCAGTTCCGGAAAAACATGATCGGACTCTCCCGAGCAGACCACGTCGAGAAACGGAAAGCGCCGATGAAGCTCAACGCCCATGTCGCTTTCGAAGTTTGAGCCGCCGCAGACTGTTATCAAATTGGGCGCACGGCGTTTCAACTCCTGGGCCATGGCAAGCGTGGCGACGTTTTGCTGAAAGGTCGAGGTAAGCCCGACAATGTCGTACTGCGAAAGGTCGATCTGATTGGCGCACTCCTGGATGAAGATCGGGGTCAGGTTGCGCGCCCGCTCCATCTGCCGCAAGAGTTCGGGCGGATAGGGCCGGATGTAGCCGGCGACGGTAGCCTCGAAATCTGAAAAAGGACGCACATTATCGTGATAAAGAGCTGGAGTAAAGATGAACTCTCCGGGCATCTGATGGGCGGGCGAATTTTCCGCAATTCGCTCGTAGACGGCTGCCCCGATGATTTCGGCGAACCGGAAGTTGAAATAGCGAACATCGCAGTTCATGCCTCGCTTGTTCAAACCGGCCTTGAGAAGCGCCACTCCCAAATGCGGGCGGCGCAAGGTCAGGAACGGCATAATCAGGAGCAGGACACGTTTCTCAGACATCTTCATCCCCACAAATTGATCTCAAGCTCTGGTTGGTTTGTTCAGCTGGAAGCCCACTTGCACAAAGCAATGTTGGGCCGGGAGTGTTGCAAACCCGGCCCAATGAATCGGCGATCGCCCTAGTTTTGTTTAGTGGACGAACCGTTGACGGCATCGTGCCGGATTTCAGCGATAACCTCCACAATCGGACGCGCGATGGGCGAGGGCAAGGGCTGGCGCACTTGCTCCGCATTTACGGCGTTGGGAGCGGAAGCTATCACTTCTACGATGGGACGATGTATCGGCGTTGGGAGCGGCTGACGCACCTGTTGCGAACTCACGCTCTGCGTGACTGGAGGATCCGGTGAGACCTCTACAATCGGACGGCTCTTCAACGCGGGAAGAGGCTTGCCAGGCTCCGAGCTCACGGCATCCTGACGAATCTCCGCGATGACTTCCACGATCGGGCGGGCGGTCGGCGCGGGCAACGGTTGGCGAACCTGCTCCGAACTCAGCGCATTCCGACGGATGTCAGGCGAGACTTCCACGATCGGACGGGCTGTCTTTGCAGGCAACGGCGATTGTTCCGCACTCACCGCATCATGACGAATCTCTGCGATGACTTCGACAATCGGACGAGCGGTCGGCGCGGGCAGTGGTTGCCGAACCTGCTCCGAACTCGCTGCATTCCGACGGATGTCAGGCGAGACCTCGACGATCGGACGGGCTGTCTTCGCAGGCAACGGCAATTGTTCCGCACTCACCGCATCGTGACGAATCTCCGCGATGACTTCGACAATCGGACGAGCGGTCGGCGCGGGCAGTGGTTGGCGAACCTGCTCCGAACTTACGGCATTCCGACGAATGTCAGGCGAGACTTCTACGATAGGACGGGCTGTCTTTGCAGGCAAGGGCTGTTGCGATTGTTCCGCACTCACCGCATCATGACGGATCTCCGCGATGACTTCCACAATCGGGCGAGCGGTCGGCGCGGGCAGCGGCTGGCGAACCTGCTCAGAACTTACCGCGTTCCTACGAATGTCAGGCGAGACCTCGACGATCGGACGGGCTGTCTTTGCAGGCAACGGCTGTTGCGATTGTTCCGCACTCACCGCATCATGACGGATCTCCGCGATGACTTCCACAATCGGACGAGCGGTCGGCGCGGGCAGCGGCTTACGTACCTGCTCCGCACTCACTGCTCTATAGTTGGGATCCGCCATGAGTTCCACCCTCGGACCGGGCTGGACTTCCACAATCGGACGCGCCGCCGGCGCTGGAAGGGTCTGACGCACTTGCTCAGCACTCACCGCACTCTGATGGATATCCGGCTGCACTTCCACAATCGGGCGAGCCATGGGCGTCGGCAGTGGCTGGCGCACCTGCTCGGCTCTCTGGGCACTCGCTTCGACTTGTACTGCAACCTTGGCTGCAGGTGTCTCTACGATTTCAGGGGCTTGCTGAGGCCGCTTTATTTCCTTCATCGATAATCTCCTTGTAAAGCAAATCTCTGGTGTTTAAACGGCAGTGGACATATGGCTTTCTTGTTGAACTCCCGGACCCTCCGGGAGTGCGAAACCGGAATACCGTTCGAGAACGGCGCCTAACCCGTGCTGGACAAAATCAATTCGAACAAAACTACTGTCGAGATCCATGTGGAGGCCGCCAATCGCATACTCCGTATTGGGCAGTATGGAAGCATGCTCCGGATGGATCGTAAGCCTGGCGAGGAAATGCAACCCCTGAAGGTGAGCCTTCGAATAGCGCCGGGCGCGCTCCGAATCCCCTTCTGCAAGGCACGCAGCCGATCCAAGCCCCTCCAAATAAACGGCCGTAGTGTAGCCGGGTGAATCGGGCTGACTTTCGGTGAGAAATGCGCCCGTGGCCGGCTGCTGGTATTGAAGCACCCAGTCGCCGACTTCAAAGACGAACGCGGAAAACGAGGGATCGTGCAAAACCTGCCACCATTGGCTGAAGGCTTGCATGAGCCAGGAAACCTGCCCCGCATCCCTTCGATGGCGAAAGCGGTGGCGATAGTACCGAAACGCCCTCTGGACCGCCGCTTCATTCAACTCCGTAAGCCCGTTCCGTACTGCGGCGGCAAGCGCCAGCAGAACCTGCCCGGGAAAGTAATCCTGAAAGCTCTCTTCGACCTGGTCGAGAGTGAAATGAGTCTGGATACGCCCATGACGATCGATGGACGACCAAAGCGAATCGGCCAGCCCGCGTACCTGAGCGCGGCGATAGTCGCCGGTGGGAAGCTCGCACAGGGCCAGAGTCAACATTGCTATTTCCGAAACGGACGGCGAGTGTTGGCCCATCTCCAGCCATACGGACGCCTCACCTAGCTTGATACTGCGCAGCAGCAGATCGATCGTGCGCTCCGCCGCCGCCGATAGTTTGGCATCGCGCAGCACGCGGCCGGCACGAGCCGCCACCCACGCGCCATACGCTAAACGGGGCGGGTTGCCGCCCGCCAGCAGGCGATTGCGGAAAGGCTCGTAGCTCTCGTAAAAAGTTCCATCGCTGCGATGGTGGCGGAGGAGGTAGTCCGCGTACAGGCGCGCCAGCCGCTCGGTCGGATCGTGACCGTTATCGTTCGTTGGAATTCGCTTGAATGCTCCTTCCAGCAAATCCGTGCTTTCGGAATCCGCCAGCCAAGTGGCACAGTCATACCGCGTCCAGTGATAGGGGGGCCGGGTAATGCCCGCCTTGTCGATCACCTCAAGCGCATATTCCGGCAACGAGAAGCTGTGCATGGCCGCCCAGAAAGGCAGCACCATGCCGGATCTGGCTCCCTGCGCCACCTGCAGCGCCTGCCGCCCTTCCACCACATAGCGAACAGCTTCTTCCGGCGCAAGCGGGCCCATGTCGGCGCAATTGTGGAGCAAGCTCACACTCACTGCAATTGCTTCGGGAGAAAGACTTCCTATGTCTTGAAACCTATCGTCCGCCAATGCTTCCGTGACCAAACTGCGCAGGCCACTATCCAGGTTGGTAATCGCCAAACCGGCGCATCCGCGCACCTGTCCCCATAGATAGATCGTGACAAAAAGCAAGTCCAGTCCTTGGGGCGGTGCCGCCAAGGGGCGCATGGTTTCTTTCGCACCCAGCACATAGGACAAAGCGATGTCGCGTGCGCGCTCGGCGATGGGCCGGCACACCTGAGGATCCAACCACGCGGGCGGGGTTGCCGCCGCAGGCACGCCGGTGGGCTGCCACGGCGCTCCCGGCTCTACGTACTTCCTGACCCCGTGCCTATGGATCGTGAAAGGCTCGAAAGGCAACAGCTTGCCGTTGGTAATGCGCGCGTGTTGGAACAACCGGTATTCGCGGCCAATCCCCGGCATACGGGGCAACGCGCCGCCCATCACCCCGGGGCGCTCGCGGCTGCTCACGACAATTCCATGCCGGTTGTTATCGAGTTCACCGACGGTGCATTCTTCCAAGGCGTCAAAAAAAGTAACCGCAATGTGACTCGAATCCACCAGAGCGCGAAGATCACCATTACCTTCGCCATTCTGGGGAAGCTTGTGTGCGGTTAAAAGAGCGGCCCGCAATACATCTTCTGGTGCGCTCCAGCGCGACTCGCCGGGAAAGTGCCAGAATCCGTCCCGTGCGTGGCGCACATAGGTATTCGCCTTCGACCGCAGACTCACCCACGCCCCGCCCGCCGAATCGTAGTGGCGGTCCATGCGCTCGGGAGGCAGGAGCAGCTTGCCGCCTGAGAGGTATTCCGTTAGCGCCACCCGCGCCAGATGCGCCGGATGCAATCCTTCGGGAGCGCGGTACTCGCTCCACTGGAACTCGGGAAAAACCTTGGAAGGGTTATAAACCGGCTTCTCCTCTCCTTCCATGTTCGGCATCAGGTCTTCGTGTAAGTCGAAGAGAGATTCAATATGAAATCCGCGCTCCTGGGCGTCCGCAACGCCGTAGGGCCACCCGAAGCGCACGAGGCAGACTCCCCCCTCGACGCGCAGACCGGCTTCCTGCAACCGCCGGCAGCCCTCCCAAAACGCTGTGCCTGAAACGATGGAGTCATCGATAAGAATGACCGGCTCATCCGGATCGATTTCGCCTTCGATCACCCTCATCGATCCATGCGTCTTCTGCTCCTTGCGAATGAGAAGGCCCTTGTAACGCCCACCAGACAGCGTAACGCAAGACTGCAGAATAGGAACCCCGATCAATCCGTACGTCGCGAGTTGACGCCCATCGAACCGCTCCAGCAGCGGAAGCAGGCAGCGCGCCACCAACTCCGCCCCGCGCTGCTCCAGGGTTATGCCCAGGGAGTAGAGCATCCAGCGTGCGGATTTTCCATCTGGAGCACAGATCGGCTGTGTGGGAGAGCGATGGAGAATGCCTTTCTTCAGCAACAGTGCGAGCAACTCGGCGCGGTCCGCATGAAAAGAGGGCGGAAGAGCCGACTGAATGGATTTCATGTCCTCGCGCACGGCAATCACCTGGCAATCAGTTCGGTCGTATCCCCGTATTGGGCGACCGGTTCGGAGGCCGGACTAGCCGGCGCATCGGTAAAGTCAAAGTGGCGGTTCTCCGGAAGGGCAAGGCTCAAGTAGCGCCCATCGAGAGACAGCATGATGTCTTTGGCCACAAAGTCCTGAAGTGTTTCCTCGATCCAGGGCCGATCACCAAACTGCGCGGCAATATCCCTGGGCGTTCTCGCCTCGGCGCAATATTCGTAGAGAGCAGCGGCCTCATCATGAAACGAGTAAGTAAAAATTTGCGGCTGCCGGCCATCGAAAACCGAGATGCTGGACCAAGCCTTCCGGTACTTCAGATAAGGACGATCCGGCTGGTTCCACATTGCCTGCCACGCGCCGATACGTCCGAATAACTCCTCGTAAACGGAATCGTCCACGGTATTCCCGGTGTCATGATCGAAATAGTAAGAGATGCGGCGAAGATCGAACGATTTCGGGAAGATGTATTGATAGCACTTTGCCGGAACGAGCCCCGAGACCGATTGGCTGGCAGGCTCGGTATACATGGGCGATCCACGATCTGCGCGGGCTTTCACGATCGCGTAGGGCGGCTGAAGATGGACGATCTTGGCCGCGATCTCGGCCTGGAGGCGATAGTCTTCCGGAGTCTCTCCGGGGAAGCGGCACAGGATGTTATAGAGGCTGTTGATCCCGTAGTAGGTGCACCACTTGATGAGCTCAACATTGCGCATTCCGGTGGAATGCTTCCTCATAATCTTGAGGATGTTGGTGGAGAGGCTCTCGATTCCCGGCTGCACGGAAAACAGTCCGGCGCGGCGTAGCCTGCCTAGCTGGGCCCGCGAAAAATTTGGCCGGATCTCGTAGTGAATGCACAGGTCGCTGTTGGCATGGCGTAGCTTGCCGAAGAGCTTCTCCACATACTCCGGGGCCATAATATTGTCGATGGCATTGAAGTAAAACTGCCCATACCGCCGCGAAAGAGCTTCCAACTGTTCGATGACTCGTTCGGGGTCTTTGGCGCGAAACTCCATGCCCGAGCGGTTCAGCCCGCAGAACGTGCAATGATTCTTCTCGCCCCACCAGCAGCCACGGGCCGCCTCAAAAGGAACCAGTAACTCCTGCACCGAATCCGAGCGATCATACCCGCTGACCTCGCGGGCATAGAAATACTCGTCGAAATCCGGAAGCGGCGTCGAATTCATGTCGATAAAGTTCGGAGCGCGCCCTTCATAATGGACAGCCCCCTCGGAATCGCGCCACATGACGCCCGGCATGCCCTCCATGCTCTGCCCGCTGTAAAGCCGGCGGACCATCTGCGGGAAGGAGATTTCCGCATCGCCACAATGCACATAGTCGATTTGCGGGCAGCGCCGCATGATCTCGTCGGCGATGTCGTCTTCAAGGCTTGCGCCGCCAATAATGATGGGAAGATTCGGGTATTTCTGCTTCAAGGCGCGGGCCAGCGCCATACTGCCCACCAACTGCTGGAAGACCACGGTAAGGCCAACCAGGCCAAAGCGGTTCCAGTCGACGGAGTTCACACAGAAATCGATAAACTCGGGCGCGCCTTCATACCGGAGGCGGCGGATGTCTTCAAAGTCGCATCCGGCGGTATGGCAGATCGTCTTAAAAAGGTTCTCATAGGCCGCAAGATAGCCATCATCGTCGGCATTGGCGTCGTCGCCAAACGCCGACTTCGACCAGATCCACTCGCCTACCAGGCAGGGCCACACATCCGCCAGAGTTTCGGCGAAGCGCCAACCAATCTGGTTGCCCAGATACATGAAGAGCGAAAACTGCTGTGCAGGAATGCCAGCCTTTTCTAGAAGCGGCTTGAGCAGTGCGAGCTGAAAAGAAGGGTGGCGAGCCGACAAAGACGGCATGCTGACCAGCGCAACCGGTTTGGGGTTCCCGATCATTGGGACAAAACAGAGAAACGCGTCCTCGCCCGGACGCACTCCTTCCTCAAGACCCAAAGGAGCTGTAAGTATCATTAAATTGCTTTCAAAAAGCAATGGTTACGACGCTGTTTCTAGGCCAGTGTCCAAGAATTCATGGCGCGTTCTTGATGTTTACATCAGCGACACGTCGCCGACTAGGAATTGATCTGCAGATGCACCATTAACGATGCAATAAGCGAGCATTGTGCAAGCGTGAACAAGTGAGGGAGCCAAAAACCGACGATTTTCGGAAATGAGCCGGAAGAACTACTACCGGAAGAACTATTAAAAGAGAAATATACGAAATGCGTACTCGGCCGGACGAACACAGGTGCGGCACCCGATATCCAGACCAAGAACCTAAGCGACGAAACCTATTTCTTGGACGCGTGCTCTGGAATCAATTGTCCGGTTGGCCTGGTCCGTCCGGTCTGTCCCGTCTCTCCATCTAAGACCTCTCGCTTGGCTTTGCGCCAAACGTTAACGACCGCAATCGTCCAGAATGGGACCAGATCGACGCCGGGAACCAGCTTGGCAAAAAAGGATGGCAGGAACTCCCAGTGCCAGCCGAGCAAGTTCACCATGATCGCGCCAACGCCCAAATCAACCAGGTCGTCCGCCGGCGAGAAGGCTCCGGCAACAAAAGCCGGAAAGATGGCTATTTGGAGTGCGTCCGCCATGAGGGCCACAAACATGGCAGTCATGAACTTCGGACCGGGAGAGATAGTGATGGAATCGTCTGTCTCTTTCATGAAAGGAACTCCGCCTCCCTTCATTGTAGATGAGTCGAAGCATGTGTGTCGCTAAGAATGCATTCGAGGCGATGCGTATCCATCGATCTATTGAACCTCTTTTTTGAAGCTCTCTGGGACAAACTCAATGGCTCGCGTTGGGGTCGATGAGTCTAGGGTGTCCGAACCACGTGCTTAGTGCGTCGTGGAGTCCCATGGACGTAGCCGTGCGGTCTCCCACCCAAGCCACGTATCCATCCGGCCGAATCAACACGTCAGAGGGAGCGGAGACCGCGCCAAGCACCGGAAGCTCCCAACTACCAGCGTAATTGGCATCGATCAACTTAACTCGATCCGCCCATGGAGTAATGTCGAGGCCGCCGGGTTCATTGAGATTGAGGTTGAGGAGCACCGGGCGGGCATCGTGCAGCAAGGTAAAGACCCGCAGCGAACCTTTAGCGGTGACCAGATCGAGATCGGGCATGCGGCGTCCGAGAAGCGGATGCCCCTCGCCAAGATCATAGTGAATGTCCAGCCCGGACATCTGCGCGGCTAGTCTTTTGCGTGGCTCCTCCATGCCAAGGAACCCCGCGAGCACGTCACGCAGCGCCTTCGTGCGGTCGTCTTCGCGGCGAAGCGCAACCGAAGCCATCGTGGTTTGCAGTACGCGGGCGGCTACCGGGTGGCGCTCGGCGTGATAGGTATCCAACAGGCTCTCCGGCGAGGTTCCCTTCACCACCTGGGCCAGCTTCCATCCCAGATTGACCGCATCCTGCAGACCGGTCTGGAGACCCTGTCCGCCGTCGGGCGGATGAACGTGCGCCGCGTCGCCAGCCAGCAGAATGCGGCCTTTGCGGTACGATGCCACCTGTCGAGTCATATCGGTGAAGCGGGAGAGCGAGGTTGGACTGTGGACTCCATAATCGGTTCCGTACACCGCGATGATCGCCTCACTGAGATCGCGGAGCGTGGGCTCGCCAGTGGCACCGACCTGCCGTTCGGTTACGAGGATCCGCACCAGCCCATCCGGCCCATCCTCCAACCTGCTAATGCCATGAATGCCGAGCGCATCGCGGCGGATGCCCCATTTCGGTTCCTCTGTTATCTCAACCTCAGCGATCAGGTTGCTGGTGGTCGGGTCCGAACCGGGGAAATCGATGCCCGCTGCCTTCCGTACAAGGCTCCGTCCGCCATCGCAGCCGACGAGATAGCTCGTCCGCAGCCGCTGGCCGCCAAAGAGCTCCACGTCTACGCCGGTTTCGTTCTGTACAAAACCCGTCACCTCTTGCCCGCGATAGATCGGCACGCCGAGTTCATCGGCCCAGCCGGCGAGGATGCGCTCGATGTGCCTTTGCCACAGGGAAAGCCCATAGTTGTGCCGGGTGGCAAAGTCACTGATATCTAACGAAACACCAGCAAACCCCGCAACTTGGGCCACCTTTCCTTGCGCGAGGAAACGATCGGCAATGCCGCGCTGATCGAGGATCTCGATCGTGCGTGACTGCAGACCGCCGGCGCGTACTCCGGCAAGGTCCTGGCTGGCGCGCCGTTCGACAATGGCAACGTCAACGCCCGCCAACGCTAGTTCGCCTGCCAACATCAGTCCGGTCGGACCGCCTCCGGCGATCACCACCGCATGGCCAGACGTTTTTATCGCAACACCCGTCATTGTGAGACCCCGAGTGTCCCCGCGCTTATTTCCAAGACCGAAAACGACATATTCATTTCGTGCCCTCCCATTTCAGTGGATTCTGGCTCCGAATGGCGATTATGGGACACGACTCATGCCTTGCTGCAAGTCCCCCGGTGCGCGATATACTGAAGAAGGGGAGGAAGCGAAGATGCTTTCCTGTCGCTCTTCTTTTCTTTTTTTCTTCTTTTTCTTCTTCCGGTGTGAATAGCTCCGCACGAGTCGGCGGATAAGTTGGACAGATCTTCAGAAGGCGTAAGGCCGTCGGCGGGACCCTCTAGCGCCGGTTCGAGGCTGCTTCTATTAGGAGCCTAGCCGATCTCCAGGCTCCTATTCACTATTCCCACGCACGCGAAAATCAGTTATTCCACCCAATCGGCGATGAAGATATTCGTCTCGTGCGGAGCGGTGCCATTGCGATTCGAAGCCCACACCAACTTCTTTCCATCGGAGCTGAACATGGGAAAGGCGTCGAAGTCGGGAGAGTAGGTGATGCGCTCCAGGCCGGTTCCGTCCTGGTTGACGATATAGAGGTCGAAGTCGCGACCATTCTTGGGATCGGCCATGTTCGAGGCGAAGACGATGCGCTTGCCGTCGGGAAGAAAATACGGAGCAAAGTTGGCCGCGCCGTTGTGCGTGACCTGGTGCTTGTGGCTGCCATCGGCATCCATCACCCATATCTCCAGGTTGCCGGGACGGATCAGGCCGTGCGCCAAGAGCTCTTTATAGTCGGCAATTTCCTTTTCGGTGGTGGGGTGCTCGGCGCGGTAGACGATCTTCTTGCCGTCATACGAGAAGAAGGGGCCGCCATCGTAGCCAAGCTCATGGGTCAACTGGCGGACGTGGCTGCCATCGGCGTCCATGGTGTAGATATCGAGATCGCCGTTGCGGAGCGAGGTAAAGACGATCTTCTTGCCATCGCGGCTGATCGTAGCCTCGGCATCATAGCCGGGAGAATTCGTGAGACGCTTCAGGTCGCTACCATCGGGCTTGGAAGTGTAGATGTCGTAGCTATCGTAGATTGGCCAGACGTAGCCGCGTGAATAGTCGGGCTTGGGCGGGCACTCGGGCCCTGCGGCCTGCGTGGACGAAAACAGAATGCGATCCCCGGCGGGGAAAAAATAGCTGCAGGTGGTGCGCCCCTTGCCCCCGCTGATCAGGGTGGGCCTGGCCGGTTTTCCATCGGGCGTATCGACCGGAATGGTGTAGATCTGGTCGCAGGCAACATCCTTCTTATCGGCATCAGGTCCCTGATGCTGGAAGCTCAGATAGCGGTCGTCGTGGGAAAAATAAGCTTCGGCGTTTTGTCCGCCAAACGTAAGCTGGCGCACATGACTCAGGTGCTTTTCTTCAGGGAGAGCCAAGGAGCGATTGTCAGAAGCAGACGTCGAAGGCGCGGCGGTGGATGGAGCAGCCGACTGCGGGCTATGTCGAAAAATAGGCGCAAGGGCCGCCGCAAAGAGGAACAAAACAGATGCAAAGGTGAATCGGGTGATCAGCACAGGGACATTTTATAACGATGGGTTTTTGGCGGCGGAGGATCATTCATCCCGACCGGTAACGTGCTTTCTATGCAAGAGGTCGGCAATCTACCAGGATGACCCCAGCTATCGGATTTAGAGTGACCAACAAGAGCAGTACAGCCTCTAAATGATTGCCGGTCTCATCCCTTCCTTCTTCCTGAACCGCAGTCAACCAGAACCAATCGCACCCGCAGTGATACTCTGCTTCGTCACCAAGAGCGAACTTCGAACCGCATGTCCAGCACCAAATGTGAAAATTGCGGCATTCGTCACATTTCCCAACCACGAGTACTGTCAGCGGGGAGTCGCCGATAGCCAAACCAAAGGGCTGATCGTATAAGATCCACCCTTTGCGCGCCCGTCGGGATTCCGCCCGCGAGCAAACACCTCTACAGTTCTCCCAAGCAGTCAGATCCAGCTTTTCGAGATCTTCAAGTGGAACTAGACCCAAGCCGATGTGCGTTTGGGCACGGCGCTTCGCGCCTTCGGTGAATCCTGAAGCGCAGACGATAATGCCGCGATGCGCTCTACAATCGCGCATCATGGCTTCAAACACTTCCACATCTGTCACATCAACTTTCCTTTTCCAGCATTTCGCATCAACGATCACGCGACGACTTACATCGTCTTCAAGCCTTGTGTCAATCAGAAGATCAATCTGCCGTGGAACTCCGGAGATGGCCCCGAGTAGCTCCGCGTTCGGTATGACGGTCACCGTGTCAGATGCTGCAGAGGAATAGAGCGAAGCAACGAAGCGCTCATACATTCGCCACTTCGGGATTTCGTCGTGTTCACTCATTGCACTTGTGCCCGAAGCGATCCATACCTAAGTACTTGCAGAATAATTCGTCAATCCCGGTTTCTCCAGCTTGGTGCCGCTGAGCAATCAGGCGTCGCTCTTCTGGAAGACTGGCTGTCCAGCCGGGCGGAAGTCCCACTTCGGCCTCAAAAGCGGAGCAATTTAGCATGGTAAAGCTTAGTCGTCATGATCTTTGTCGTGCTGAAATTCTCAACAAGCCTTGGTTTTAACCGCAAGATTCGGATAGCACGCTCGATGGCTTCTCCGATACCGTCTCGACATGCACAAAACCATTGAACCGACCATTCTCTATTTTGGAACCCCAGTAGCGATCATCAGCACACTCAATCCAGATGGATCTCCTAATCTTGCGCCGATGTCTTCGGCTTGGTGGTTGGGCTGGAGCTGCATGTTGGGCCTGGGACAGATGAGCCAAACATCCGACAATCTGATTCGCACGCGCCAATGCGTGATCAACCTTCCCTCGACAGACTTGGTCTCGCACGTCGATCGCCTCGCACTGACGACCGGCAAGGACCCTGTGCCGGAGCGAAAAGTTCAGTGGGGCTACCGCCACGAACCGGACAAATTCGGAATCGCCGGGTTCAGCCCTATACCGTCGCAAGCGGTGGAACCGCCGCGTGTGCGTGAATGTCCAATACAGATGGAGGGCAGGGTGAAGGATTTCCGCCCTTTCGGCAAGAATGTGAACGCCAACGTATTTGAAGTGCACATTGAGGCGTTACACGTCGACGAAGATCTCCTGATCGGAGACGGCCCGCGCCCCCACATCGATGCGGCGCGCTGGCGTCCCCTCATCATGAGTTTCTGCCGCTTCTTCGGGCTAGGAGACGAGGCGCATCCCTCGCGGCTGGCGCAATCGGACTTCATGAAGTTCGTGGCCAAAGGAGAGCCGTCTCCGGAAATCGATCTTTCGCAAGCCCGCAAGGCTCAAAGCCCAGCTTGACCCCATCAAGGGCGGTCCTCTGCAGTCAGCTCTCGTGAACCCTGCATGGTGTTCCGTGAGAACCTGAAACTTAGGTGCCTGCTATAGACTGATCGTCTTTCAACGCCTTTACCCGTCCGCCCGAGACACTGACTGACGTGGCTTGGAGCTTCATGTTTAGAACGTTTGTTCTCAACATAAAGCTCTCAAGCCCCAAAATTATCTACACTTTACGGGGCCCTGAAGGCCCCTCTTCCACAGTTGTGCTAGCTTCATCGCCTAGCCTGAATATCAAAGCTCCCAGGCCGCGTGGATGATCTGCGCTCTTCGTGAATTCGTAAGCAGAATAGGTTGTCTCCGGAAACCTAGTTCTCACGCCAGACTCTGCAGGGTCCCGCTATGTCGCATAAGCGCAAAACTCGGTATAGATTGGCCAAAACGAATCTATGATTCTTCTCAGCGATTGCGGTACAGCACCTCGTATCTGTCGCTGGGATATGCAACGCCCTTGTAACTGACAAAGCACCTGCCGCCCATTTCTTTGCCGAGATGCAAGCCTTTGTTGTCCCCGCCAACCCGCAGTTCGAAACGGCAGCTGCGAAGCGGCCCTCCCCCTTCGGTGCCAGTGTAAAACGGGGAACCGCCGCCATCCGGACGAGCCCAGACGTACTCATCAGGATTGCCGATGAGAAGATCAAAGCTGGCCTTGCGTACCTCTCCATCCCGATACGGAACGTAACAGTCGTTTGAGTCACCCGCCGTTACGGTCTTGCCGGGAACCCAATTCCCATCCAACTCAGCCCGGCAAACATATTGGGGAACCGGGTGGTTCGGTTCTCTTCCACCGGGAACAGCGTTACTCGGCAGCGGCTGCTTGCCCGTCATGTTCACCCAGTTGCCGCGCCGGTCTCTATCCCTGTCTCGATCCCCGTCCCTGTCTCTGTCTCGATCATCGCCTCGCCCGTTGCGCATCATGTCCAATAGATAGCTCATGAGTAGCCTCTGTTCGCTGCCGGCTACCGCGGTTTCTTGCGCGTTGCTGGAGATGATGACATCTGCCCAGGTTCCGTCGGGCGTTGCATGGCAGAGGATTAGTGCCCGGTGAATGTCACGTGAACCCGAAACCCAGTTTTGGTCGGAAGGACCAACCTGATAGCCAGCTCGCCTGAGCGTCCGCTCTCCCATTCGGGTGCATTCATTTGCGCTCACCGGTAATTTTTGTGCATCGTGGGACATTGCGGGAGCTTGCGCGAAACACGGGGTCAACCCAAAGATGGAAATAGCAGCAAGCGTGAAAATAGTTTTCAAGCGAAATCTCTCCAGTCGTTTGATCAATGCCTCAGCAGTCGTATCGTCTAAGGTGGCCATTCAGTGTGCTCTGATATGGGAATTTCTGCAAGTTATCTCGGAATATCCCTACGATGCTCGCATTTGTATTAGGAGCTTAAGAATGCCAGGTTGCGAAGCAAACAGAGCTACTATCCAGATGAGCTTCCCATTGCTGCACAAGCGATAGAATGGAGTCTTACTCCGATCAGCGATCATCCTGAACGGTTACGCCCGCGACGGTGGCCAACGCGTCGGCATATAATTTGAGTTTCATCCGCAGTTGTTCCATCTCCGAGCGAAGATCCGCATAATGTGGCCATTTGCGCTCATGGTCGCCGATGCCTATCTGCGCCGCTCGTTGGTACTCCCAATCGGCAAGCCGGCTGTGCCATTTGGTGAGAAACGGCCGTAACCCAAGATTCAAAACCGCGATTGCAATTCCACCCACAGAGTCGGTGGAGGAACCGACATCAGGACCAGCCCGCTTGAGAACCTCTCGGGTTGAACCAAACAGCTCGTGTAACGAAGAGAGCGACTCACGTAACAAACCACTATCGCCAGGAAGAGGTTCCACCGCAACGCGCGTAACCAACTCAACATAGAGCGACCACGCCGCATCCCGCTCGACCGGAGCATATTCCAGTTCTGCTTCCCCCACCCAGGGAATCTTGATTTTTATCGTTTTCAGTTTGGCAGGAATTTTCTTCGACATGCGTTCCTCGTTCTACGAAATTAGCAATCGGCAAATCCAATCCGACCTTGCGCTCCTCGAAACTCGCTGCTTCTTATCCTTATTCTGCAGCGACAGTGAGAGTGCCTCATCCCTGGGGAGAGCGCGTTCTTGGCTCTCGCGCTTGACGCAAAGGGCGGGTGTCGATTGCATCCATTGGCTTCATGATTGAACCAACATCCAATCGTCACCCAAACCCAAGGCTTAGAATCATTCAACATAATTCAACAATTTCTAGCTCAGAGCAACCAACCACAATTCGGAGTTCCCAGTTAATAGGCCGCCATTCAGCACCGAGTTGAGGCGGAAACGCGGCGACGAATCATCAAAAGCGGTACTGCACAACTACGGCGTACTGAAAGTGATTGACAACTTCCCCGCTCAAGCCAAACTTGGAACGCGCAGGCTGGAAGATCATCAGGTCACTGAGATCGAAGCGGGTACTCCAGTGGTCGCCTTTCTCCACGTCTTTCCAGGCGATACCCTCATCGAACGAGAAGCCAAGATCAAGAGCGGGCAGCGTAAGCCTGCCGGTCCGCAGGCCTGTGAGCGATCCGGACGGAGTGAGCGAAGCCGACTGAATCGCATCGCTGAAGGTCACGAATCCGGGCCGCGCCTTTACGTAGTAGCCGCCGAGATCTCCGTCGCCAAAACCCGCCCTGATGCCGATGAGCGCCTGGGTCACGGCTCCACCATCGTAGATCCGAGGCGACCGCTGCAATAGGAATTGGTTCACCGTGGCATCGAGACCAAGATCGAGATCGTTCTCACGATACAAATGCCACGTCGCTCCAACGCCAAAGCCAATGTTCTTGCTTCCAGTGAAACCGGAGAAGTTGGCATTCAGTTCAACGGGTGAGCCTGTTGGTTTTGTGTCGGAGGGCGCGTCTTGAGCTGGCTTTGGCGGCTCGGGCGGCTCTTGCGGCTTCTTTTCCTGGGCGTAAGCCGCAGCAGGCGAGCTTGCCGCTTTGGGTTGTTCTTTGCTTAGAGGCTGGGATTGCTGTTGGGCGGCGTGAATTGCGACGGGATGGATTGCGACAAAAAGAAGCGCAATTCCTATCCACGCCACAGGAGACATACCGGACCTGTCGTTGAATCGGCATTCGCGGAATCGGCGTTCGCGCAATCGATGGAATCGGCATTCACCTAGCCGATGTTCGCGTAATTGGCCTTCACGATGGCGCTCCATTGGACTACCTAGAGAAATTTTCACGCTGAACCTCGTTTTGAGCACCACGCTACGCGAGGAAGTGAAAGGTCTCAAACGGCATGAAGCGGCAAAGAGGGATTGCCGCTGAATGCCGCGCGTCGCGGGCCGCAAGGCCCCTTCGGCGAAGAAAAAGAGAATTATGTTACGATTGGCCGTGGCTGGAATTTCAATCGCATGCGGTCGGTGGAAAGGCCCCACGAGGGATCGAAAGACACGATACACCGGGCAAAGCATTGGGGATTTCAGGAAGCATGGCGCGAACAATAATGAATAACAGCTTCGGAGGTGGAGTTCTCCGACGACGAGAATCGGGTGTGAAGCGTTTGATTCATCCTTGCATTCGCCCCTAAAATCGATTCAAAGATTTTCCAAAACGAACCAATGCTCCGGACACATTCACAACGGATGGCCAGCACACGAAAGAAGCCTATAGGGATCGATCTTTTTGCGGGGGCTGGAGGATTAAGCCTTGGCTTTGAGCAGGCGGGCTTCGACGTGGCAGCGGCTGTCGAATACGATCCCATCCACTGTGCAACACACGAATTCAATTTTCCCCAATGCACGGCCATCTGTCGCAGCGTTGCTGAGATCGATGGCAAATATATTCGCAATAACTCCCGCGTGGGCGACCAACCGGTGGACGTGCTCTTCGGAGGAGCGCCATGCCAGGGCTTCAGCATGATCGGAAAAAGGGCGCTAGACGATCCACGCAACTCCCTCGTTTACCATTTCGTGCGACTCGTGGCGGAACTCGAAGCTTCCTATTTCGTCTTTGAGAACGTTCGTGGCTTAACCCTGGGAGAACATCGCAAATTTCTCGACGAAATCATCTACGAATTCCATAAGAACGGCTACCGGGTGGTTGAGGACTATCGTGTGCTCAACGCCATAGACTACGGCGTTCCCCAAAACCGACAGCGCCTGTTTCTCATTGGAGCGCGCAAGGGTTTCCCTTTGCCAGACTATCCCGACCCGACGCACGCACTCTCCAATAAGTCCAGCCTAGGCAATCTGTTTCGCCGGTCGACGCCCTCCGTGTGGGACGCGTTGCGCGATATTCCCGAGGCCGATGATTTCGAAGAGCTACTTCATCGCGACTGGGTCAAGGCTCGGTTCAAGGCACCAACGGCATACAGCGCTCTCCTACGGAGCGAGGAAACCGATCCGAGCGATTTTTCAAGCCCACGCCAGTTCGACGCGAACCTACTCACATCGAGCCTGCGCACCATACACACAGAGCTCTCGAAGAAACGATTCCTAGAAACGCGCCACGGCGATACAGAACCGGTCAGCCGATTCCATAAACTCGATCCGAATGGAGTTTGCAACACCATTCGGGCTGGGACGGCAAGCGACCACGGAGCATTCACATCGCCACGCCCAATTCATCCTTATTCGCCGCGCTGCATCACCGTGCGCGAAGCTGCGCGCCTTCACTCGTATCCCGATTGGTTCCGATTCCATGTAACCAAGTGGCACGGCTTTCGGCAGATCGGCAATTCCGTGCCGCCGTTGCTTGGCAGGGCAGTTGCATCGAAAATCCGCGAAGCTTTCTCGCCTCCAAAGAAAACCGAGCGATCCATTGCACAAGGCAATCTTCGTTTGTTGTCTTTCGATATGTCCAGCGCGGCCACCCACTACGGCGTACCCACAGACGTAGTGCCCAAGCGCGTAAGAACGACGCGGGAGACGGAAGCCAATGGCTAAAAAGGACGCTTCAGAAACGGGAAAAAAAACGAATCGCTACTCCGCAATCATAAACGCCATATTCAAGGGTCACTACCGGAAGGGGCTAGCTCAGTTCGAATTCACACGCGAAGAATTTGTCGAGACCGCCAAATCGCTCAACGTCGAAGTGCCCAAGAACCTCGGCGACACAATTTATTCCTTCCGGTTCCGCACTGCGCTGCCCGAAGAGATCGTCGCGACTGCAGGAAAGGACCGAGAGTGGATTATTGAACTCGCCGGTCGCGCCGTGTACCGGTTCCGCCTTGTAAAACTCGCTAATATCGTGCCGAACCCTAACCTAATAGCCGTCAAGATTCCCGACGCAACTCCAGAAATCATCTCCGCCTACGCCCTAAGCGACGAACAAGCCTTACTCGCAAAGGTCCGCTACAATCGACTAGTCGATACCTTCCTGGGTCTAACCACATATTCTCTCCAAAACCATTTACGCACGACCGTAAAGGCGATGGGCGACTCTCAAATCGAAATTGACGAGATATACGTAGGGGTTAACAAGAACGGTGCGCAGTTCGCACTTCCAGTACAAGCCAAGGGCGGAAACGATCGTCTTAGCGTTGTGCAAACGGCGCAGGACATCGCTTGTTGTAGAGAAAAATTCCCGAATCTGACGTGCCGTCCGTTATCCGCACAGTTCATGTCCGACGATGCAATAGCCATGTTCGAGCTTGCACTCGAGGATGACGACATCAAGCTGGTCGAGGAAAAGCATTACAAGCTTGTACCTTCCAACCAAATCGAATCAGACGACCTTAAACGGTATGCGAAGCGATAGGGAAGGTTCATTATGGACCACGTTTCGAAGAGAGTCCGATCGAAAATCATGGCAGCCGTGCGTTCCCGCGGTAACACGACAACCGAATTACCACTGGGTAAGTTGCTGTGGGCAGCAGGGTTGAGAGGCTACCGCAAACACTGGCATATTGTTGGCAAGCCGGACTTCGCTTGGCCCGGACGAAAGGCGGCAGTGTTCGTCGATGGATGCTTTTGGCATGGGTGTAGTTGCAAGTATTTACCCCGCACCAATACCAAATTCTGGCGCAACAAGATCGAGAGCAACAAGCGGCGCGACCAACGCGTTGTGAGAGAACTGAAGCAAAAAGGATGGAAGGTGCTCCGTATCAGAGAGTGCGCGGTCCACAAGCAATCTACGTTAACGCGAATAGTTAGACTTCTGGAAAACAGATAACCGTTCCCGACTTACACTTGCGCCCACGACGTTAAGGATCCTAAAGGCAATAGTCGAACGGTCTACCACTCGTCGGGCAGGGGCACGGAGACGATTCCCGCTTTTGATATCTGGGTCTTCAGATTCGGTGATGGCGGAGCGGGAGAAGGCGACTGCGCCAGAGTGACCCAGCGGGTGTGGGTACGCTCCAGCAAGGCCCAATCCTCTTTAAATTCCGGCATCAGCTCGCGGCTTCGGCGCGGAGTTCTCAGAAACCCGGCCACACGCGCCAGCACCACCAGATAGGCCAATTGCGGATCGGATTGGGGAGCGTCGATATTGGCGAGGCTCACGCCTGCAGTGCGGATGGATTCACCGTCGCGGATGGTGAGCCACACGGCCCCGGTTTCATCTACGAATGTCGTGCCATGTGCGTCGAAATCGTGGAAGACATGAGCCAACGAGTGACGGTCGTGAATCAAGCCGGCGGCGATGGCTTCCCGCACCAGCCGATTCATGTCCTCTGAGTATCCCTTCCATGCCTCGCTGGTTCCGAGCGCTTCATGACGCTCGGCATCGATCTCCCGGCGCAGGCGATCGGCTGAAATGCCGTCCTTTTCGGTTCGAGCCGTGGCGACCTCTTTCGTCAATTCGGCGATTTGCTCTGTGGGCCGGCGCGAGAGTTCATGCGCAGGATCGAAGCGTCCGGTCAAGAAATAGCTCAAAGCAAAGAGACCGAGTTCATGGCTCTTCAAAAGCAGAGGAATCAGCCACTTCTTCGAGCGGAAGGCGACTTCAGTCCCCTTGCGGCACTCGGCGCTCGGCTTGAACGAACCGGGAATCTGAGCGAAGCGCACCACATGGAACTCAAGCTCCGGATGGCGCTCGCCATACATGCTGAACGATTTCGAGATAGCCTTGGGGCTGGTGAGGCCAAAATCATTGAGGCGATCGGGCTCGGCGGCATTGGCAAAGTAGGTGTTGAGGACGTAACGAGAGAAGTCGGCACAGTTGTTGGTGAAGCCGTTGTAGCGGTCCACGTTGGGCGCGGCATTAAACTTGGCAATCAGGGCAAGGTCTTGCTCGCGGGTGGTACGGACCTCAAAGAGATAGATTTCCCTTACGAAGCTGGCGGCCACCATGTCGCGCCAATGGATATGGTGACGGACACTGCAGGGCGGCCCGGCACACACTTCCACAAGGGTGCGGCGCCAGAATGCGTCCTGCAACTCCCAGCGAAGATGCTGCGAGGCGTAGAGCGGGCGGTCCTTCTCGTCCTCCACGCCATAGAGAAGAACATTCAACGACACGATGTTCCATTCAACGCGAACATCCTCACCGAAGTTCTTGTAGTTGGTGATGACCGATCCCGGCTCACCAGGCCCGCAGAGGCGCATTTTAATGGGTGATTCGGGACAGATGTTGGAGAGATAAACGGAGGCGTGTCCGGCGCTCGTCCAGACCGAAGCGCCCTCACCTGTCGGCTCGCTGAGAAGAAGCCCAACATCGGCCCGCAACTGCAGACATACCAAGAGAGAGAAGCAGGCGATTCTAAGAAACAAAACTGGACCCCAAGACCGCTATGCACTTGGATTCGAGGGGCAAGTTGAAGTGTTGTATGAAAGCCTGCAGAGACGGGCAAACCTTTACCACTTAGAACACAGAGGGAAAGATAAAGAGGGCACAGAGAAAAATATTGGAACAGGTCCGAAGCCATGCGAGAAACAGGGCATGGCTTCGGGAAATCGGCAATCTCTCAAAACCAGAATGCCAGGAGCAAAGGCGTCAAAACCACGTTGCTAGATCGGTGCTGGGAACAGGCGCGCGTTGAGCAACAGCCGCTTGTGCGGCGGCCCCGAACGCTTCCGGCCTGCCGGGTGCTTCGCCGACCGCGTTTGCGGCGGCCATAGGGACTTCCGCGTCGCGAATGAGTGGGCCGAAGAGGATATCCACGACGGCAATCATTTTCGCGAGATCATACTGCACCATTCCTCCGTGCTCCATACCTTCGTGATTAGCGCCGCCCTGATGTTGATGACCATGCTCTTGGTGATCCTGGGGTTGATGACCCTGACCCGACTCAATGGGCCCGGCCCATGGCTCGTTTGTGTGTACCCACTTCCCTTTCTTGAACCATTTCACGCCCTGCACGGTGGCGCGCTCGATCTCGCCGGGATGCATGGATTCATGGGCCTGGAACCAGTCTTCGATACGATCGTCGATCCAGCCATGCAGACGCCAGAAAACAGGATTCACATGCGACGAGTAAAACTCGCCGAGCCAGTCGTACTTGGGGTCGTCCCAGAGCTTGCGAATGTCATTCGAGGGGCGGCCACCGGGAGCGACCTCTCCGGTCTGTGGATTGTGCGGAATGGGCGACCAGCGCATGTGCATGTCGTTGTGTACCGAATATTCCAGCAGTGCGCCAAGTTCACCAAGGGTGAGCGTGCTGAGATATTGCGAGTTCTTGAATTCACGGTCCCACCACTTCATACGGCTCCAGTAGAAATCGTCGGTCTTCAAAGAGGCGAGGCGGCGCGTCTGCACCTCATCTCCGGTATTCCAGACGGCGGGCACGGCGTATCCATCGGGATTGCCGGGAGGAAAGACACGGATAGGATTGGATTTGAAGTCAGGCTCCACCACCAGCGGACCGGGCGGCGGGATGACAATCCAGCGCGGCACAGGCTTGCCGGTGGCCTCCTCGGACATCTTGTCCACGTCTTGAATCATCTGGCGGTGCATGAAAAGGAAGTCTTCGCCGGAGCCGTTGTCAACGATGGGCGAGCCGTTCTTTACCGCAGGCCGCGCTTCTTTGCCGCCTGGCTGCCAGCCGAGATCGCGAATCCTCTTTTTGGTGCTCTCCGGAAGCGCGGCCCACGCGCCCCTGGTTCCGTGAAAGACAACGTGATGGAAACGGTGCTCACGCCCGGCAAGCATCTTAACCACCTTCTCCGGAAGAGGAATCACATTTCGGGCTTCGAGAAAGTCCCTGGCCACAGCCACAAACGAGGCGACGACGCCCGCGGGCCTTCCATCTTGGGGCGCCGTTCGGATGACCGAGCCAACAAGCGCGGGCTTCTGCCCGCTGCCCGAAGGCCACTCGGGAACCATATAACCAACGTAGTCATAGACCCAGCCTTCCGCCTTGGTGCCGGGAACACCGACTCCTTGAAAACGCACGGAGAATGGATTGCCCGTTTCGACCGAACCGCTGAGCGTAAGGCGGGCATCGTTCGCCTGCGGAGGGCTTGAACGGAATGCCAGTTGACCTTCGATTGTGCCGGATACGATGCCGGGCTGGAAGAATAGCTCTCCGGCGCCGAAGAGCAGCTTATTAATGTCCTTGATGTCATCGGGATTATTGAGGAAGCTGCGGTATGTCCATACTCCTGAAAAGAAATCTTTTGCCATGAAACTCTCCTCTTAACTGTGTGCCGAGGTGGGGATCACCTGCCCTATCCCCACAAACGACAAGTGCAGAGGGTTTCATTTTTGAAAGTTTCAAGGAGTCAAAAAACCAGGGGAATTTGCTCTAGGAAATGGATGCAATGCGTCCCGGTTTCTTTAAACAAAGATCTGTAAGCAACGAAGATCTTCAAAGAATTGAAGATCTTCAGGTATCCCCAGATCTCAAGGTAATGAAGACTTGAAGGCAATGAAGACCTCAAGGCAGCAAGATCTTGAGCTAGCAGGATCTTCAGTCAAGCACCCCATGGATTCTCATACTGACCAGTTGATCGATAGAGAGATTGCGCATGCCCTTGGATTGTGCCTTCTGAATGAATTCAGGCGTGACTCCGTGAATCCGCATCGTGATCAGTTGATCGATGCTCGGATGATCGTAGCCCAAAGCCTTGACCTCTTTCATGAATTCCGGGCTTGCGCCGTGGATGCGCATGGCAATCATCTGGTCCATGGAAGCATCGTAGCCCTGGCTTCGCAGATCGCGGGCCATATCGCTGGTTACTCCATGAATCTTCATCGCAATCAGCTCGTCGAGCTTTGGGTTGTAATGAAGGTCCTTCAACTCGCGCACGAAGTCGGGCGTGACTCCATGAATCCGCATGGCAACCAGTTTGTCCGCATTGAGGTCGGAATATCCTAGCGACTGAATCTGGCGAACAAAGTCGGCGCTGACGCCATGGATTTTCATGGCAATCAATTGCTCTGCCACGGGCTTGATTCCGAGCCCGTGCAGATCCCGTACATATGCGGTCGATACGTCGTGAACCGCCATGGCGAACACCATGTCGGACGACAAACCGTCATAGCCGAGCGAGCGCATCTCCGAGACAAACTTCTCACTGGGGACAAAGACGAAGGTTCCGCCGCCGCTGCCGCCCTTCAGGTATCCCTCGCACTGGAAGGTTCCGGCGTCGCGAACGATCTCGAAGCGAGCCGAAGGGGAGGCCTGCATTTGCGCGGCGGTGATGCCGCGGAACTGGGCGATGGAGACAGCCGAAGAGTTAGTCATGTTGTGGTGATCGGAGCTGACTCGAAGCGTCACTTCAACGCTATCGGCTACCGGCAAGGGCTCGATCGTCCACGTTCCATGCACTTGCTCACCGGAAAGAGCAGGCCGCGCGGGTAGCGAGAGAGCAACGCCAAGGCTGAAAATAAGCACACTTAGAGCGAGATAGGTTCTGCGTGTCATAAATTGGTTGATTTGTCCTTTCGTTGAAGGCCGGAAGGTTAGATAGATTCGCCTTGCTTGTCGAGAATTCCGTACTGCTTGAGCTTGACGATCTGTTGCAAAGTAAGGTCTTTGTAGCCGCGCTTGCGGGTCTCGCGCACAAACTCCGGAGTCACTCCGAAGATGCGGGCGGCTATCACGTCATCGGCGGAAAGGTTCTTAAAACCGAGGTCTGCAAACTCTTTAAGTTGGCCGGGATCTGCCCCGTGGATACGCAGCGCCAGTAGCTTATCGAAGGTGAGATCGCGCAGGCCCGCATCCTTCATGCCGGTGAGATACGAGGCATCGGCTCCATGGATTCTCATGGCGAGAAGCTCATCGAAGGTGGGATCGCCAAGGCCCATCGTTTTGGCCTTGCCGGCAAGTTCAGGGGTCAACCCGTGAATTCGCATGGCCACGGCCTGATCGGGATTGAGGGCATAGCCCAGGTCTTTCATCTTCCGTACCTGAACGGGATCGACTCCATGGATGCGAAAAGCCACCAGATGATCGGCGTCAGGCTTCCATCCAAAATCTTTGAATTGCGCGATGTATTGCGGCGTGACGCCATGGATCCTAAAGGCAAGGAGCTGATCCACCGTGGGCTGGTAGCCCTCCGCACGGATTGCACGTACATACTCTCCATTGACGCCTTGAATCTTCAATGCGATGAGTTGGTCTGGGGTCAGGTTGTGGTATCCGGCCTTTTCCAGCTCATCAATGAGCGAGGAGCCGCCGGAGCCGGTTTCGTCCGATCCACCTGATCCATACGCTTGCCAGCGGCCGGGACGAGGCGCAAGGACAGCGAGAGCAACATGCACGGCGGCGGGCGATGGCTCACGGGCAGGTACTGGAACACCGACACCAACAGGCACGGCGGCGGGCGATGGCGCACGAGCAGGTGCCGGCACAGCGAGACCAGCAGGCGCAGTGGGCGCTTTCGCAGGACGTGGTGGACGGCCTAACCGAATCGGCCTTCGCAGGGCGGGAGGTGCCACCACTCCCCCAGTGGGTGCAGTGGAGGGATCGGGGGCCTCGGGAACAAGAGACGGCTCCGATTGCTGACCCGCTTGCGCCGCTGCTGGTGGCGCAGCCGGTGTTGGCGGCGTTAAATCTTGCGCCGCTGGTAGATCTGGCACGGTGCTTGGCGCCGATGGAACCGATGGAATCGACGAAACTGACGATTGCGCCGGCCTCGCCGACTGAACCTGCTCCTTCGGCGCTGTTGCCTGACTCAGTCCAGAAAGACGGGGCGTGGCCCAGCCGGCGGCCATCAAGAACGTGAGAGCAGCACCTGCAATCCAGCCGAGAGAGCCTTCACGCGGCAGGGCCGAATGAGCCGAGCGGCGGGTGGGCAGCAATCTCTGGATCCTTTGCAACAACGGACCGCCATTCGCGGCCATGGCCAGCGCAGGAACTCCACAACGAAGCTGCTCCATCCGGGTAAGGGCGCGGGCGTATGTGAGAGCGTCTCCGCAAACTTCGACAGCCAGGTCGTCACAGCAGTGCTCGCGCTCGGTACGAATACGGCTGCCGACCCACCATACAGCCGGGTGATAGAAGAGTATGGTTTCCACGCAGGTCTGGAAAAGGTTGACCAGGTAGTCGTGGCGGCGAATGTGGGCCAACTCATGAACCAACAGGCTTTCGAGCTGTTCAGGTGTAAGGCCGCTGATGGCGGAAACGGGAAGGAGCACAACCGGTCGCAGCCATCCAACCACCGCAGGCACCTGGGCAACCGCGGATTCGCAGAGCGTTACAGCGCGCGAGATGCGCAGCCGCCGGGCAAGCACGGCCATACGACGCTGCCATTCTAGTTCGGCTGCGCGGGCATTGTTGCGCTTGAAATTTTGTAGAGCGATCCAGCCCCCAAAGGAGCGAAGGGCGAGCAGGCAAACACCGGCCATCCAGGCATAAACCATCCAGGGCAGCGAACCCGAGAGCCAGCGAAACTGCAAAGCGGCTACCTCAAAACCACTACGGGAGGATCGGGCGGATGCGGCACGGGCGCCGTCGGCTATGTTGACCGCGTTCACCGTTGGCGATTGCGTGGGGCCTTGTGAGCCTTGCACCTCTCTTGATTGCATGGTGTTGAATGCCTTACCCACGCCGAGACCATTCGCTGAAGCATCGTTCCTTAGACGCATGAAAGTTGCCATCGCGCATAGCAGCATGAGCGCAAGAGCGCCACAGGCGCTCAGATAGCGAACATGAGCGGACGCCCCGCGCAGCAGCCGGTTTGATACGGCCAACAACAAGGCGATCAGCGCGCCTTGCCACAGGAAATGAAGGAGGGTCCAGCCGAGAACATTGATAGAAGTCATTGATTGCCTCGCTCATACTCGTCGAGAAGTTGCCGGATTTGATTCAGCTCTTCACGGCTTGCAGGCTTAGTTGCGAGCGCCTGCAAAACCAGAGCCGCAGCCGATCCGCTGAAAGCGCGGTCCACCAGATCGCGGACCAGTTGTCCCTGTGTGGCTTGCTGGGGAAGCATGGCCTCGTAAATGTGGGCGCGCTGGTCTTCATTCCGGCGCACCAGTTGCTTCTCAGCCATAATCTGCATGAGCTTCAAGACCGTGGTGTAGCCGGCCGCCTTGCTCCGGTTCAGCTCTTCATATACTTCACGAACGGTGGATGGCCCTTTTTCCCAAAGGACACGGAGAATTTCCAGCTCCGCATCGGTGGGCCGTGGCTGTGTGATCTTTGCCATGAACGGACGATACTACGAAGCATTTCGTATTGTCAACGAAAATCTTCGTAGATGATGAGCGGCCAGCCGTCGGCAATCGGGGGATCAGCAAAATCGTTAGGAACGCGCGAGGGTGCCCCGTCCTCTGGCCGAGCGCATTTTTGGCCTTTTGCGCTTGAAGCAAGGGGTGGGTTTCGTTCAAGCTGGTAAAGAATCGGAAGTGCGGGCATCCTTTTATTATTTTTTCGATTCCTGTCGATTTCAAGAAAGTTCAAACGTCCAAACGAAGAAGGCCCAAGGGATTTTGACATACAATCTTGCAGTCATCTCAATTTCAGGAGAAGAGGATGAGCAGAGTACGGGTATTGGTGGGGACACGGAAGGGCGCATTTATCCTTACGTCAGACGGCAAGCGCGAACACTGGGAGGTGAGCGGACCGCACTTTGCCGGCTGGGAGATCTACCATATGAAAGGATCTCCGGCCGACCCCAACCGGCTCTATGCTTCCCAATCGAGCGGATGGTTTGGGCAGCTCGTGCAGCGCTCGAACGACGGCGGCAAAACCTGGGAACCAGTGGGCAACAAATTCGTATATGACGGCGTGCCGGGAACGCATCAGTGGTATGACGGAACGCCTCATCCGTGGGAGTTCAAACGGGTGTGGCACCTGGAGCCATCGTTGACCGACCCGGACACCGTTCTCGCGGGAATCGAAGACGCCGCCATCTTCCGCACAACCGACGGCGGGCAGAACTGGGCCGAACTGCCGGGGTTGCGCGAACACGGATCTGGACCGCGCTGGCAGCCGGGCGCGGGAGGCATGTGCCTGCACACAATCATTCTTGACCCCAACGATCCCAATCGAATCTTTATCGCCATCTCGGCCGCCGGGGCCTTCCGCAGCGACGACGCGGGAAAAACCTGGAAGCCAGTGAATCAGGGCTTGCGGTCACAAGGCATTCCCGACCCCAACGCGGAGGTGGGACACTGCGTCCACCACATTGCCATGCACCGTTCGCGGCCCAACGTGCTGTTCATGCAGAAACACTGGGACGTGATGCGCAGCGACAACGCCGGCGACTCCTGGCAAGAGGTAAGTGGAAATCTTCCGACCGACTTTGGTTTCACCATTGACGTTCACGCGCACGAACCGGAAACAATTTATGTGGTGCCGATCAAGAGCGATTCGGAGCACTATCCGCCGGATGGGAAGCTGCGCGTCTACCGCAGCCGCGCGGGCGGCAACGACTGGGAGGCGCTCACCAAGGGCCTGCCCCAAAGCGATTGCTATGTAAACGTGCTGCGCGATGCAATGGCCATCGATTCGCTGGATTCTTGCGGCATTTATTTTGGGACTTCGGGCGGCCAGGTGTACGCATCGGCGGATTCCGGGGATAGCTGGGCCCCCATAGTGCGGGACCTTCCGGCGGTACTTTCGGTCGAGGTGCAGACGCTGTCATGATACGTGTCGTACTGCCCGCGCATCTT
>DATGIO010000177.1:0-35183 GCA_035295685.1 Candidatus Angelobacter sp. | reverse complement strand
CCTCTGCCCTGAAAATTCATGCTGCCATCGCTTGAACCTCCACCTTGAATCCAAGCTGTTCGAGCCTTTTGACATGAAAACGGACGAGGTGCTCGGAGCGGATTTGCTCCAGAAAGTTGGCTCCAAGGTCTTGATATTCGGTTTCCTCCTTAAGTAGGTGGTAGATAACGATGAGAATGGAATGACCTACGGCCACCAGGCCCCGTTTGCGGCCTCGTCGGCGCATCACGTTTTGGGCATGGGCTTGGAAGTAGCTGTCCTTCTTGTGACTAGCTGCCCAAGCGGCTTGCACTAGGGCCTGACGCAACCAGCGGCTGCCTTTGGTAGTCTTGCCACTTTTCTTTTTACCGGCGCTCTCATTACTACCCGGACACATGCCCGCCCAGGAGGCCAGGTGCGCATCGGTGGGAAACGGACTCATGTCGGGCCCAATTTCGGCCAGCACTACTTCCGCCACCCGGCGATTAATCCCTGGTATCCGATCCAGTTTCTCCAGAACGGGCGATTGAGGGCGGGTCAACTGCTCGATCTTCTCGTCCAGTTTGCTCAAGAAAGCTTCGGTGGTAGTCAACTGCTCATAAAGTAAACCCAGTAGCCAACGGTGATGCTCGGTGATGTTGCCCAGTAAGGCTTTCTTGAGTTCGGGAATCTTCTCCCGCAGCCGACGTTGGGCCAGGTTGGCCAGCACCTCGGGATTGCTTTCCCCGCCGATGATGGCTTTTAGGATCAGCCGCCCCGACACCCCCACCACGTCGCTGGCCACCGAACCCAGTTTGAGGTTGGCGTCTTCGAAGATCTTCTGGATGCGGTTGATGGTGCGGCTGTGTTCTCCCAACACCTGGGCCCGATGGCGGGTCAAATCTCGCAATTCCCTCTGTTGCCGGGGCGGAATGAAACTGGCCCGCAGCAGACCGTGTTGTAGCAACTGTGCGATCCACTGGCAGTCCTTCACGTCTGTCTTGCGCCCCGGTACATGCTTGATGTCTTTCGCATTGACCAGCAGCACCTGGAACCGGCTCTCGACAATATTGAAAATCGGCTTCCAATACACTCCCGTCGACTCCATAGCCACCTGCGTTACTTCCCGCGATTCGAACCAGCGCGCCATCTCCATCAAGTCCTGGGTCATGGTGAAGAAATGCCGCGTCTCTTGCTCCAGTTTGCCCGTCTCCTTGTTGAGGCACCGCACACAGGCTTCCACGCTGTCTTTGTGCACATCCAACCCGGCACAGCATCGAACAATGCTTTCCATGGTCCTTCTCCTTCGGCACCCTGCCGGGGATATCGACAAAGGATTTAGTCTGCCCTGCGTGCTCCCCTCCGGGAGGCGACAGTTTCGGGTTCAAGGCGATATCCAGGCCAGACTGTGGTGCGGGCTCAAACGGTCAGGCGCCACAGAGGTGCGACCTTCGCCAGGGCTGGTTGCCTGACTCTATTTTCATCTTTTCTGGGTGGGACGTCCCCTGTCCCATGTAGGACTGTGGTAAAGGTTTTGGTTTTCGCCCTTGGTCTTGCTGATCACTGGCCGCTGCCCCCTGATGGTTAATCGCTATTTTCTCTACTGGCTAGGCGTTGTACGCTGAGCACCGAGGTCTAGCTATGCCCCGAAAAAAACGAACCTCTGAATCCCAGCTAAGCGAGAGGGAACAGAAGTTTATCGATCTGCTCTTAGGCGATCCCACCGTGAACGGAAACGCTACCGAAGCCCTCATGCGTCTCGGCTATACCAACCGTGCCTCAGCCAGCAGAATGGCCTATGCGATCAGGCGTCGCCCTGCCGTAATTGCCGAGATCGAAGCGCGGAACAAGCTGCGCGTGATAGCTAGAGAGGAACGCGTGAAGGCGGAAGCTGAAGAGCTGGGTCGTTGCGATGCTGTAACCAAGGCCGCCGTACTCAAACGTCTCTGGCAACTGGCGACCCTGCCTCTGGCGGAGACGAAAAGTTCAATTCAAGGCCAGGTGCGGGCCAGCGTTGCGCTCGCGGAAATTCTTGGGATGAAGATAGGCCCCCGCACCCCCGACAAGTTTGAAGGATTCTCCGACCATGAACTCGCGGACTATGCAAAAAATGGAACTGTCCCTGAACGCTTCTCATCCCGATTTGGACTCGCGCCGCAGCGCCCTGCGGACATTATGTGAGCGGCGCGAAAAAGAGCTGGTTCGTCAGGCTAACGCTGCCAAAGTGGAAGAGGCCATGCGCGACCCCTGCCATTGGGCCAGAAGCCATGCCTCCACTTTCAATCCCTATTGGAAGGAGCAGGGGCTCCAACCCAACGAGCCATTCCCAGATCTGCCTTATATCCCAGATCTGTTTGCGGTTCTTCAGGCTGAGCCGGTTGTTCTCATCGAGAAAAGCCGCGACCTCATGGCCTCCTGGGTGTGCGTGGCCTACCTGCTCTGGGAGGCCATGCGCGAGCCGTATCGCTTGCAGATCTTCCAGACGCTGACCCTGCCCAAAGTAGTCGAGCTGGTGAACTATGCCAAGCAGCTTTACCGCAGCCAGCCCAAGTGGCTTCAGGAGGCATGTCCACCCTCCAAGCCGATTGAGCGGCAAACCGATCAAGGTCTTGAGTTTGCCAACGGATCGAAAATCCTCGGCATCCCCGGCGGTAAAGGAGACGCAGGCAACAAGATCCGTCTCTATCATCCCTGGGGCTATCTCCTCGACGAAGCCGCCTTCGTCTCCGATGCGGGCGAATGCTACGATGCCGTGCTCGCCGCCGGCACGCAAAAAATGATCTTCAACTCCAGCGCCGGCCCCGGCTGGTACGCCGACTTCAAGAACGACTCCATCCTCAACATCGAAGCCTGATTGTGACGGTCGCGGATCTCTCTACCACCAGCAGGGCCAGATTGAATGCTTTGTGACCTTGCGATCAAAGAGCACGCTGTTTCTTTCACCCTCTAGAAGATTAGAAATAGAGAGTTGGAGGATTGGAGCAATGGAGTGAATGAGGAGTGAATGGATCCGCGTCCGAGTTTCTAGATTTACTTGATGAATGATGCTTGCACAATTGTGGAAGAGCGCGGCTTTAGCCGCGCGTCTGCGTGGCTTGCCAATACTTGCGCTTTAGCGCCTGCGACGATGAAGCCGACACGACCGTGGAAGCCGGCTTTTTAGAGCTTGCGGAAAGGTGTACATTGGATTTCTACCTTAGGGAAAACGCATTTGAGACTCTAGAGTCCAACGTCAAAGTTTCCTTGTCAAAGCTCCAAGCGCCAGAGGCGCGACGAGAGAGTAGCCCACGCACGCAGCCGAGCGGCGCGCGTTTCGCGTGCCGCTCAGCGGAGTCGTGGGAATGCTTACACACATCCAGGCGAGTGCCAGAGGCACGGCATAGAAATCTGTGGTCGAAGATCTTTCTTTCTGACGACAAGCTATCGCCGGAGAGAACGCAGATTGAACCGTAGAAGAATCCGTGCGTCGATACCGTCGGATACTTTCATTTTGATAGAGCGTTGTGGTGAAGAATGCTTGCACAACGGTGGAATGGAGCGACTTTAACCGCGGTGACCGAACGAAATGAACAAGAGCTCAGGATCATAGAGAATGACGAACAAAATCCCCGCACGCAAAAAAACGCCAAATAGGGCAAAAACTACGGAATATTCACCCAAGGAATGCCCGCCCGAAAAAGCTACTGCAAAAACAACGGCTGCAATAACAACGAAAGATGCAATCGATGAACCGCCGCCAATTGCTGCCATGCCGCCGCCGCGCATCGTCGAAGCTCTCCACCAGGCCCGCGCGCTGCCGCCGCGCACCAAAGTTGAGGTGAGGCGTGGCCTGCATGTGCGCGTAAAAGACGGCAACATTCCAATCATTACACTTCATTATTCCGCGCATCCGGAACGCGACCCAAAAATCAATGCGAAATGGATAGAACTCAAGCGCCCGAAGTACAGCTCACAGGGGGCCTGGGATCGTGAGCAGGAAATTCAGGACCGCGCCGGGGGCGGGGAACTGGTCTTTGCCGATACGCTGCTCTCGCATTGGAAGAAGATCGTCATCTCTGATCCCTTCTACCGGCCCAATCCGCTCTGGAGAATCGACGCGGGTTTCGACCATGGCAAGACAAACCCCACCGCGTTCGAACGCGCCTACATCGATTGGGATGGCTGCATCGTCTTCTGCGGCGAGTACTACATGCCTGGAAAGGAAATATGGGAGCACGCCGCCGCCCTGAAGCAGATGCACGATGTGCGCCGCATCTCCTCTTGCTTCGCCGATCCCAGCATCTTCCCGGAAATCCATCAGCAGAGTAGTCGCGAGAAAGCCAAGTCCACCAACCAGCTTTATGTCGACAACGGCTTTGCTCTCTTCAGCCAGTTCTTCGGAGACCGGGGCGACATCTCCTTCGCCGAGCGCCTTCTCTCCGGGCACTGGGCCAACCTCGGTCCACCGGATCGTGCGCTTGAAGACATGAGCGACGAAGAGCGCGAAGAGTGTGTCCATGCGTTCCGCCAGCCGACCGTGCGTATCGTCTGCCGCAACTATCAGGACCGCCCGCAGCCCGGACTCCATCACTGGGACTGCCCCAACCTTCTTTGGGAGCTGATGCAGACACGCAAGAAGAAGCTCAGCGCCACACAGCTGATGCACCAGAACCCGGCGGAAGGAATCGTCGACAAAACCAACCACGCCCAGGACGCCGCCAAGTACCTCATCATGAGCCTCCCCGAGCCTTCGTTGAAGACGCCCCACGACCGCGCCCTCGAAGCCATCGCCAGCATCCCCGTCGAAGACGTGACCTCTCGCGTCATCCGCTACCAGGAAGCCATTGCCGAAATCGGCGGCGAAGATCAACTCGTCGCCATGAGCCGCTCCGGCAGAAGGCGGCTTAGGGAAAGGTAGTTGAAAAGATGAAGGTAGTTGAAAACATGAAGCTCGAGATCGGTCCGATGCTTGATGCGAAACCGTCTGTACCGTTGTTGGCGGTGCCCTCAGTTATGCATAGGCATAGCTCAGATCGGATGTGTTGATCTCTATGGTTGGCCGCTGAGGAATATACTTGTGCTTCTTTCCTTTGCTGATCTGTTGGCGAAACTGTATTTTTTCAAAACTCTCATTCACAATCTCGGTGATGTTGTTTTTCAAACCTGGATCCTGCGACATCACCAAGAGACGAATCGCCAAATCGCTTTGCGTTCCGACCGGATCTTCGTTGTTCTCCCATTTGGATAGAGTGGTTTTGTCGACATGAAGGAGCCGGGAGAATTTGTCCCCTGTGAGCGAGAGATACTTGCGCAGAAACCGTACTTCCTCTCCGGCGAGGCGATACGGCTTGGAAACCAGTGCTCGTGCAATCGTACGGAAAAGTTCGTTCATGGCGGGAATCATCGGGTCTTCGTTTCCGCAGTGATCGCACCGGATGATCTCGATGCCGCACAGCATCACATTGTTCAGCCCGCTCTCGGAGAACCGGTAATTTCCTCGAACAACGTGAGCTGCTTGGCCGCAGTTGCTGCACTGAATCGTAGTTACTTTTATTTTCTTACGGTGATCCATGTTTTTCCTTTGTTTAGGCGCGCCCTTTCGGATCTTCAAAAGTTGCTCGCCGGTCGGTCATCCGTTATTTGTTCTTTGCGTGAACACTGAAAACGGTAATCAAGAATGCCGTGTCGATTGCCTTAAAGCTGAAGACGATCGCAAGCCACTTTCCTCCAATCTCATGGCCTTCGACCCGGTAATTCCATTCTTGCATTCCCGTGTGAAATTCCGGCTCGTTATAAATCTGTCCCGTGCGCAATACCTCCCACGCGTCTATCAAATCGACATTTTCGTTTTTGAGTTCGTCTCTGAAATGTCGCCCAGGAATGACGCGGCCCGCTTTAAGACAATCACGCAGCAAATTCTGTGCTTCCAACCGCTGCACTCGTTTCATTGGTTATTGGTAATTTACCAACTTATAGATCATCCGTCAATGTAATCCGGGAGGCGAGACGGGGGTGAGCTTGCAGTAAGAGTGCCGCCATCCCTTCCGTCAGCCGGCCGATCAGACTGCCGGAGGTTGAGGAAAACGTAGCCTCAACTCCAACGCTGCGGGCAACTGCAATCTGGGTTGAGAGATCTTCAAGGTGGCTTGTAGAAATTCGTCTACGTGTTTCACAAACGATTGAATGATTGGGCGATCGTCGGTGGCATCGAGAATGCACTCTTTCAAGTCCGCGGCCCCACAGGGCCGAATGTCATCGCAGAGAGGATTGTCCCTGAATGTCTTCGACATCTTTGATGTCTTTTTGTTCTTATTGCGGCATCATGATCCAAAACACGGGCTCAACCTGCCCAAAATGCACCCAACCACTGTCCGCGGCGTACGCGGGAACGGCTCCAGTAGCGGGAGCGTCTCCTGCAAAGGTTCGGGGCATAAGACCTGGCATAAAATATGGCGGTTTCTGGCTCCGCTTTATGGCTTTTTGGATCGACGCTTTTATTCTTTCGTCGGCGTCTGCTTTTATTGGTGTGACAATAGGATTGGCCTCCTTCGCGCTAGGGTTTGACCTCAAGCACGCCGACTTATTCAAGCTGGCGCTGAACTTGGCAGGCTATACGGGAGTCATCCTCTATGAAGTCCTGATGACGAGCTCAGCCTGGCAAGGCACAGTTGGAAAACGCAATATGGGATTGGTAGTCGTGGACAAGAATGGCTCCAGGCTCTCCACCGGCCGTGCAATCGCGCGTTTGCTGGGCAAAGTCTTCTCCGCAATAACTTTTGGGTTTGGTTATTGGATGATTGGCCTTACGAAATACAAATGCGGTCTCCACGACCTTCTTGCCGGCACAAGAGTGATCGACATTAAATCGAGTCGACGCTAACCGTGGATTCCGAAGGGCTCACGATGCGGCATTTGTATACGTTGGATTTTGCGGAACTCCACCATCTATAAATATTTTGTGTGTCTTCGTTGGTCATGCCGCTCCGTCTTTCAAGCCGTGAGCGGCATGATGCTGCCCGTCTCAACTTGACCTGAATGCTTGCACATGAGGCCGCATTGACACGATAGGAGATGACTTGAATAGGGCTCGCTCACATGCTCTTATGGACCGATGGCCGAAATCGTGCAACTCAAGAATGATGTCCCCACCATGATTCAAAACTCTCTGCTTCGCTTGGTCGAAGAACTGGAACGGGATGATTGCCTCGAAAGTGGCAAACAGAAGAGCAACCACGAGGACGGTCCCGGCGAACTTCGGCGGCGCATCGAGATGCTCGACTTGCTCGAAGCGGGCCTCGATGGGTCTGCTACCGTCGAATCGGCTCTTCGCCAAAGGGCAAAAATCCAGCAGGCCCGGCTGGAGTCTTCGAATCGCGCCGTCTATGAATCCATACGTCAGGATATCCGACGAGGCGCCGGCACGAGCGGCCCCGGCCTCTCTAGTCTGCAAAAGTGGATTCCGGATTGGCATATCTTCGCCAATTCCTCCTACGGCACCCACTACGACTATCTCGATGAATTGATCGGCGGAGTGTTTTTCTCGGGCGAGCCGACGGCGGCGCTTGTCCGCCTGGAAGAAGACATGGTGCCTTACCAGCCGACTCCGGCGCGCCATATCCTTGATCTCATCGTGCAAGCGACCCCAGGTGAGCAGGATGTCTTTATCGACCTCGGCTCCGGCCTCGGGCAAGTTCCAATACTTGTCTCCATCTGTACCGGCGCAAAGTGTGTCGGGATCGAAATAGAACCATCTTATGTCGATTACGCCCGAAAGATTGCAGCGGACCTTGGCTTAAGCCGCGTTCTAAGCCTCGGAGTAGATAAGGTCACTTTCGTCCGGGCTGATGCCCGCTCCGCCGATCTTTCGACCGGCAGCATCTTCTATTTATATACGCCCTTCACCGGCGCAATCCTGCGGGATGTTCTGGATCACCTGCGGCGCGAAGCCTCTACCCGCGCAGTTCGCATCTGCACCTACGGCCCATGCGCGCAGTTGGTTGCTCAAGAGAACTGGCTCAACGCAACCGGCCCTGCCGACCCCGGCAGAATCACGATATTTCATCCTCGCCTTTAACGGCGGCTAGGCTTCGAGGTTCTCTTTCGGAAGGCTTGCTTTTGCCTTGCGCCAATTTCGGATATTAGCTCCACCGATTGCCAGCCAACCTATTGCAGGCGTCAGACGAAGAGCCAAGCTCCAGCCGCGATGCTCGAGCACGTCCCCCGCTATTTTCGTCGCTCCCAAGGCCATTAATAAAATCGCCAACGTCAGACGAAGCCGGGGATTTATGTTTGAACCATCAGGAACCTCTCTGCGATACCGTTTGTAGAGGAGAAAGACAAGCGGAAACGGCAGCGCGATAAAAATCAGGTAGAGAGGCCATCCATTGAGCGGCAGCACCGCCCGCAAGAAATATAGAAGCGCTCCCCAGATCACAAGATTGGGGATGCCCACAACAGCAAGAGCTTGCCAGAAGGCTTTTTTCTCAGTCATGGTCAGGCCGTCACGCCAAATTGTCGCGTTTTTCCTATCCATCGTTTCCTTGGGGCGGTAGCATCAAAAAATGTTCAGGATTTATAACAACATTGTAGCGATGGCGCTTGTCATCGTAACGCTCTCGCAAGCTAATGCCATCCAATCAAAGGATTCACCTATGGACACTGCCACCGGAACATTCGAGATCAAGATACTGCCTCCCGCAGCGGACGCCGCCCCCTCTACATTTACACATCTGTCGATCGACAAGACCTTCCAAGGCGGGCTCGAAGGCACCAGCCTGGTCGAGATGATGGCCACCAGCGACGGCAAAAGCCCTTCAGGCGGCTACGTGGCGCTGGAGCGGTTCACCGGCAAGCTGAATGGAAAATCGGGAAGCTTCATCATGCAGCACAGCGGCATCATGTCCCCTGGAACGGCGGAGATCAACATTCTGGTTTCTCCTGGCTCCGGCACCGGAGAGTTAGCGGGCATCACCGGAACATTTGAGATCCGCCGCGAGGGCAAGCAGCATTTCTACACACTCAAATACAAGTTGCCCCAGTAGTGGGCGGTCTCGGTCACTTTACTAGAGCGTTGATTCCCGTTTTGAATTGTGTGGGTCTCTTGGGTGAGGCTTGCCAGGCAGTCGCATTTGCGCAGCCCTAAAACCGGAAGCTCACCCCGAAGCCTCTTTGAGGGTTGTGATGCCATCCTGCGGCTGCGGTGAATACTGGCTGCGGAAAACGGATCAATGTGTCACCCCAATCGAAGCGAAGCGTAACGCGCTGCGAACTGTAGTATTCAAACACGCCGCCAACATCTATAGCCATGTTGGTGCTGCTTCCGCCAAAATGCACCAGGCCGGGCCGGGCCTTCAGGAAAAACCCGAAATCGTCGATCTTGATGCCAACGCGCGCCCCAACAAGCAATTGTGTGTCGCTGAGGGTGCCGCTCGCCTGCGGGAAGTAGTTCCATTCCAACTCCGGGGCGATTGCTAGCTTCTTGAACCGCAAGTCATAGGATGCGCGAGTACCCAACGATAGCTGGTTCCGCTCAAGTGGATGCACGCTTAGGCCCGTGAACTGGGCTCCGATCTCTAGAGGCCTTTCGGTCTGCGCTGTGGCGGCAGTATCGATGAGGGATAAGAGAACGGACAGAATGACCAAACGGACGTGCATGTTTTTGCGTCTCCATTCATAAGTGCCAAGCCGATGGCACCGCCAGCTTCACGGAGCAGCGCAAAAAGAACAATGGACGGAGAGTCAGCCGCAGGTAAATTACTGCTCACCGCGAGGTAAAGCGGGCGATTCAACGAATATAAATGTCAGAAAACAAAAAGATTCCGGCGGGCATTTGTGAATGGCTTTCAAATTTTTATACTTCATTCACACAGTAATAGAAGCAACGGCATATATTCCAAGCCGACAAGAGGAGAGGTTTGTGAGTAGCCCTCTTTTTGAGAGGCAACGAATCCCTTACAGGCGCTGTGACTTGGTCTTCGTGGAATGCTCCATTTCTTCACCGGCAAGGCACCAGGAAATGACAGTCGATCCCTTGAGTAAAGGACAAGTCGGGAAATATCGGTGCAAACTTTGAGTTAACTTTTATGAATGAACGTTTATTTATGAACGTTCAACAAAGTAATGCACCTTTCCCGCCTCCCGCAAAAATTGTGGCCGCATTGGACGGGATAAATGAAGTGGGTGCTGCGAATTCCCCCAGGCGGCTGTGCTGAAAGCAAATACCAGTGCGAGCTAAGTTGGCGCGCTCGGTCATAAACTGGCGCGTTCGATCAATTCCTTTCCTTCCGCTGCTGATACTATATTCCGCCTGAAAGGAGAGCAGTTCATGAAAGCGATCAAACTGTTCCTGGCTATTGGAGTACTTGCGTCAGTGGTTTACGCCCAAAAGGTGAGTCGGCCAAGCAGTGGGCCGAAACGCCCAGATGCGATTGGCAATTGCTGTAACTTCAGCTTCGATTGCAGCGACGGACAGGCATGTGTCTCTGGTACGTGCGTAGGACCGCCGTTTGTTCCTCCATCTCCCAATGCGTGCATTGACTTGCTGAATTAACAAGGCCGTCTTCTACCCTGGCGACTCCGACTGGCCAAGACCGGTAATGTCTTTCAAGGAAGGAGTCGCTTGGTGTGCGATCGATTCTGGGCTGCCATTACCACGGAAGAAAGGGAATTATGAAAGCTAAAATCGGAATGCTATCCAATTCGGCTCTGCTTGTTCTGCTCGCGACCTCGGGCATCATGAACGTCTATCTTGCCAACCAAGTGAGTCATCAACGGGACGCGATCGCCAAGTTAAGAATTGAGGATCGGCTTGCGGTTGGAAGCTGGGTGCCAAGCCTTCAAGGGAAGGCCGCCAGTGGAGAACCGATGGGCATCGACTATGCGGACCGCGATACTCCCACCGTACTCTATGTATTCAGCCCATTGTGCCGGTGGTGTAAAAGCAATTTCGACAACGCTACAGCGCTCCAGCGCGCGGTGAGTGGCCGCTATCGGTTCGTCGGTGTATCGCTGACATCGAATGGCCTGACTGACTATCTAACGCAAAACAAAATTGCCTATCCTGTAGTTACCGACCTCCCGATAACGATCAAGGCTGCCTACAAAATGGCCGCGACGCCAACCACCATCGTGGTGTCTCCGGACCATAAAGTCATGAAGGTTTGGGCAGGGGCTTTCGAAGGTCAATCGCAGCAGGAGATCGAGGATTACTTCCATACAAAATTGCCGGGTCTTCTTGCAAAGCAAATAGACGAAAGGCCAGAGGAGCGGGCCTCGGCGGAGCCGAACGGTTCAGCCGGAAAGCCATGATTCGATAGGAATCTTGTCTTAATTATTTGCGGAGCCTTCCTGAAGGTTACTTTGTAGCATCGATAACCATTCCGTGAATGGCTCCGCCTGGGTCGAATCGACGGAATGATTGAAGCTTCAACGAATGATCTCAGGAGATCTTTTGGCAATCTGAAATACCAATGGACGGTATCTACATTTCTAGAGACACTAAGTATTATTGTCCGGTAATTTTGTCTGCGTGTTCGATCACAAGTGTGCTCACTGGCGTCGTCGCAGGAATCAAGTCAAGGCCGAATTTCTCCGAGAGAGTGCCGATAAGAGAGATTGTGGCTTGAGGATCTCCAACCGACAAGGTGATTGGGCCCTGGCCCGTCAGAAGGTCAAATTGATAAGCTCCAGTAAGGCCGGTTTTGTCGATCACCGGCTTTCCAGTCCGGTATTCCAGGAATTTGACTAGAAATGGCATTTCATTGCGTCTGTTATCCCCAGGCTCCGCAGCGGTCAACTTTGGGCCATTTTGTCCCACGCGCAACTCGTATCCAGGAAGTTCTTTCCATTCGCGGTGAACCGATAGTCTAAAGCGATCGGTCAGCAGATTCTGCAATCCGAGCTTCAGTTGCTTGGGGGGGCGCGGGGGCGTTCGTCTTCAGGTCCAGGTCGTAGAGTTCGGTCTTGATCCAGTCCGGGCCGCCCAGAATCTCGGGATTCTGCAGTTCATAAGCTAGTCCAATCAATTCTTTCAACGTTATGTTCCTGAGTGTCAGGCTTTGATTCTCTCCCCAGATACGAGCGGTGACAATTCCTGTTGCCGGCCCTTTCGCCTGAATGGAAACGCTCGTAAATGCGACCGCGTCGGGCGCTTGCGATTGAGCTTGAATGGACGCCGGATGCAGCAGCCCCAAAGCGATGGGACCGGCAAGTGTTGCGACTGCAAGTGCAACCAACAGGATTCGTTTTCCAAGATTCAACTTACTTGCGGTGCGATGGACCATAATCGTCTCGATTCTCCTCTTTAGATTTGAACCGGTAACCCCGGCCACACAAACGAGCGGCGATTCCAGGCAAAATTCACAAACTTTCAGGATGCCCTCGGCATAGGTCTGCGGCTCGCTGCCAAGCGTCAGGACCTGTTCGTCGCAGGCGCGTTCGCGCTCGTCGAGCAGGCGCGCCCCAATCCACCAGACCAGCGGATGGAACCAGAAGATGGCTTCCACCAGCATGTGCAGTGCGGCGGCCAGATTGTCGTGGCGGCGGGCATGGCAAAGTTCGTGCGTCATGATGGCTTCAAGTTGTGCATCGCTGAGGTGGCCGCCGATCCCGCGCGGCAATACCATGACTGGACGAAAGATGCCGAGCATCCCCGGTTCCAGCGCCGATGTTGAAATAAGGAGCCTGGTCGGGCGGGAGGCTCCGTCTCGCTGCTCGATGCGTCGCAGCATCTCCCATTCTCGTCCGTTGGCTGCGGGCGTCGCTCTGCGCAGTGGCACGGTGATTCGCCGCCATTGCCGCCACCATGAGAGCAGCACCGCGGCGCAGCCGCAGGTCCACACGAGTAGCAGGAGGTCCGGCAAGAGCGGGCTCAGTGCCGGCGCCGCGGAGCTTGGTTGTGCCGTTACAAAAGGCTGACCAATCTGCTGTATCACAGAGTAGAATCGCGGCGCTGTCTCTGCCGGCTTCGTCCATCCGTAGCGGCTTCCTAGATCGACTAGCAGCGAGAAGGGGACGAGAAACTTCATCGAGGCGATGAGCCAAATCCAGTAACGAACCCGTGCCTGGTGCTTCTTCAGCGTGAGCGTCAGCAGAACTGCCGCGGCAGCAAAAAAGGTGGATTGCCAAAGATGATTGATCAACGGCATTCCCACCGACCTTAGTTGAGTCGAAAGAGCTGCCAAAGCACGCGATAAAGAGGACAACAGCGAGGCGATCTCCAGAATGCTCATTTCGTGTCGTCCTTTCGGGAGAGCCGCTTCAACGCTTTTTCCGCCTCGCGGACATCCTCCATCGTCAACTTGCCCGATTCAATCAGATGCGCCATGACGGGTTGGGTTCGTCCGCCAAATAACCCGAGCAATTCGTCGATGAGGCGGCCTTGTGCGGCGCTGCGGGATACCGAGGCCTCGAAAATATGGGCATTGCTGATCTTCTTTACCCGGCGCAACACCTTCTTGCGCTCCATGCGATACACGGTGGTCTGGACCGTGGTGTACGCCGGACGGTCGCGCTCGGGGAAGGCTTCTTGAATTTCGCGAATGGAGGAGGCTCCCTGGCTCCAGAGGGCCTCCATGACCTGTAGCTCCAATTTCGTCAGTCTGGGTAGCGGCATGAAGTTTGTCCTACGTTCGTATGTAAATCTACTATACTCGTTTGTTTTGTCAAGGAGGAAATTCATGGAAAATCGTATCAATGCCTATCGCTAGAATGGAAAGGCATACAGACTACGGAAGAGATAGCAGTCGAATCTTTCGCTATGAGGAGATGGCTTGGCCCTGAGGACTGTCTTTTTTCAATACCCTAAATCTTGCGGGAACTTTGTTGGCATGATTTGAAACCCACCCTTTGCTCCGAGCGCAAAGACCAAGAGCGCACTCTCCGCAAAGGATGGGGCACCCTCACTTCTCTTCACCAATAGTGGTTGATAGAGTCGGACCGCCCAATACCTAGATGAGACTATTCTTCACTGCTTGGGCCATACCGGCATACGAAGGTGCGTAGCCACGGATCGGCCTGCCCGCACAGCGGGAATGAATTTCCACTCGGTGGCGGCGCGCAGCAGATCCTCGTCTTGCCATTCTTGCCCCCGAGCGGGCTTCGCGGAGAGGACCTTTCCGGCGGCATCGATCAGCAGGTCGAGTTGCCGGTTGTACATGGAAAACTCCCGCACTGGACTGACGAACGGTGAACTCCAGAGGGATATGGCCTGTGGGCGGGATACCTTCGACAAGTCGAAGATCTCCGCATTTTTCCTCCGGCGGAAGGGCTCTCTGGCGGTCCCATCGGTCTGGGCCATCACTCCGTTCGCGTGGGCGTTCGCCAGAGCAAGTTGCATTCGATCCGTATCGCCCTCAGGCCACATTTCGTGGAGCGCGCGCCATGCCTCCTGCTCGCGATCGCTGTAAAGATATGCCCATACGATTTCGAGGACCTGGACTTTTGCGACGCGCAGCTTGTGAAATAGGTTAGTGTCTGGAATGCTCGCGTACGTCACCTTGCCGTCGCTCATCTTGAATGCCTTTAAGTCTTCGGAGTTCATTTCGGCGCGCACGGCTGCGATTGTCTGGTCGAAGTAGGTCCAGAACTGCGATCCCACATTCATTAGTTGGCCGTGTTCCATGCGCAGCACGCACATCGGGGGAAAGCCAATTTCGAGAGAGGAGAGATCGTCAAGGCCGAGGATTCGCGCCGTGTCGTCCACCCAGATTTCGATTCTCCCATCCAGATCCTTGTCGGTGGCACTGAAGGAGATGCCGCCTTCAATCGTCCGCAGAAGTTGCGGAGCCTGCGCGAGGGAATAGATCTTGTAGATGGCGCAGCAGTCTTTGCTGGATTTCTTGATTTGAAAGGCGGCGACCGGCGGCCCCTTTAACTCCAGATTGGCTCCGAAGACGTCCAGATCGATTTCGTCAACATCGGCCGCGACTGTAAGGGTCTCTTTCTTCCAGCGGAGGGTTGCCTCGCACTCCCTGGTGGCGAATCCCGCGTTTCTTTGCGCCCCTACGCGCACCTCCACGCCCGTGCGAAACTCGGAGGAGTAGCCGTTGTCTCCCCCGCGGCAAAGAGGCCGGGCAAAGACGTAGCCGGAGAACAGGATCGAGGCAAGAACTAGAAAAGTTGAATATGTGAGCGAACGAGAAATCTTAGATTCCAAAGCGGTTGCTCCAAAGTGCCAACATTGTACTCCTTGAATTCTCAAAACTCTCGAACCATGCAAAAGAGCATCAAGGCAATGTTGAAAACGCTATCGAAGAAATAAAATCAATGTGTCCGGCAGCAATGAGGAACATGGAGCAACGAATGCAGAATTCTTCTTTTGAAATCGTGAATCTTGCGTCCGAATCACCCGCGGCGGCGAGTTACGACAACCATCCAATCGCTAAAGTCAACGATCATGAAGTTCGCATCAGCACCATGACCGAGGATTATCATTGGCACTGTCATCCCGATTCCGATGAGACGTTTCTCTCCTTGGAAGGCGGCCTCTTCATCGATTTCGACGATCGAACGATCGAGCTTTCGCCGGGACAGATGATCACGGTCAACCGGGGCGTCCGCCATCGCACAAGGCCAGTCGGCAAACGCTCAGTCAATCTTACGTTTGAGAGGGCGGATGCGCTCAGCGAGAAGCTTGGCCCGCCGTGCGAGTAACCTGTTCGCCGCGAGCAAAACCAGGAGCTGTCGGGCGGCTCTACCAGTTCAAGTAGGCAAAGTGCAGATGGGATAGTTCGGCAGGCGGCGCGGGCATCGGCTTTTCCCAGTAAACCGGACGAATAAAGGACGGCTTTTGGAGCGAGAGCGCGTGCCGCCATTCTTCTTCCACATAGACTGAACCGCTTGCCTTCTGCGACCAGCAGAGTTGGAACAGGTCGGCGGTCTCAATCGCGTGCAGCAGCGCCGCGTTCCAGTTTTCGCCACTTCGGAGGATGCGTGAATCCCGCAACAGATGTAGGCCAAGCGCATCGTAGGCCGCATCCAGCTTGTCGATGATCGAAGTATCGCTGTGAGAGTAGGAAATGAAGATCGACTGGTAGCTGGTGCTGTCGGCCCATGCCATGGGGTGAGGCGTCTCGCCGGCGGCATCCTGGCCCGTATTTTGTGCAGCGTCCTGTGATGCCTGGATGCATTTGATTTCCAGACCGATCTCGGCAATCTGAATCGGACCGACATAGAATGCCATTGAGCCGGTCAGGTCGCTGGAGGATGCGGACGCGCTTTCCACCATGATCCTGAATTCGTACCGGTGCCAATCCTCAAGCCAGCGGACGCTCGCGCTGGGAGGATTGACGACTGCGCCGTCCACGCGCAGGACGGCAACGATTTCCGCACCGCGGGCGATGGAAGTTTTGGAGGCAGCCTTACCGGTTTCGAACGGTCCGGATTTCAGCCGGATCGCACTATCTTCTTTAACTAGATCGGCTGCTTTTGACAGATAGGCGTATGCAACAATCGTGCTCCAAACGCCAACGGAGAGAGTCGCCGGATAGCTGCACGAAAAGCGGACATTCTCACTCGCAGGTTTGGCAAGAGCGGGCGCGGGTGCGGTTCCAGGGGCAATGGCACGCGCAGTTCCGAAACTTGTCGCGCCAGCTTGCGTTGCCGCCACTACTGGCGCTGGGGGTAGAGCCGGGGATGCCATTACGGGCAGCGACGGCGCTGCCATTGCCGGTAAAGCCGCTGCCGGTAGAGATGGCCCTGCTGGGGCCGCCGGATATGAGTCGATCTCTTTCGAAAAAAGGGCATCGTCGGTAATGTCGGTGCCTGGCGTCTCGGATGCGTGAGGAACTTCCGCGTCAATGTCGAAAGGCTCGGTACTCGGCTCTCGTGCTTCTTGATCGCGATCAAAATTGCTGGGCTCGGCTTCCGCGCTACCTTCAAAGTCTTGTATTGCCTCCACATCCGCACTTGGGGATCCCAGAGGCTCGGCAGTATAGAACATACGATGCATGCCGCCGGACCTTCTCCGATTTGTTGCTACTGCATTTTTGTCGCCCGTGTTTTGAGCAATCTCAGCAACGGGTTGTGTGTCGTCAGACACCGGCGTTAGCTTTATCCGCAAGCTGGTCAACTCGATTCCATATTGCTCTGCAAACGGTTTCAGTTGATGAAGAATCCCATCCAAGTCGTTGCGGAAAAAACGCTCGCCGCCGTCCTCCTGAATGGACTCGGGAAGTACCGTCCAGTCGGCGGATTGGACTAAAGGATCGCCCACCCGCATGATTTCCTCGCCGATTCTTTGCACCGGATCATCCGTCCAGCGAGTCGCGGTTTTGTCGGGCGCCGATATCTTGAAGCGCAATATATAGTCGGCTTCTAATGAAGGTCCGGATGATTGGCGGACAATAGCGCTTACAAAATTGCTTTGCAGATCGGAGTTCGCGTTCACCCGTACGCTGACGAGATCGGCGTTGCCTCGGAGCAAATGGCCAAAGGAATGGTGAAGGTGCGGCTGCTCTCCTGGCTGGTGTACTGAGTGGAAAACACGTTCGCCTGCAACCTTCTTGAACAATGCAAGATAGTAACCGGCTTTGGGATGGATGCCAGTTTCTTCCTGGCTAACGACTCCCAACTTTTGCGTTAGATTGGCCAATCTAGTGCCCTTTCTGTCCGTGCGGTAAGTCCGCCGCACGCAAAAAGAGTATTGATTTCAAGATTCAGGATCAAGCGTAATCTAGACGGTCGGCACACCGGATATACAAGCTACCGAAGAAGAGGAGATAGAGTCTAATATTTCGCGCTGAAGGACGAAGGGGATGAGAAGGGATTACTTCGCCTGTGGGTCGCGTTTTTCAAATGCAGGCGAGGTAAATGTCTTGGAGCGGTCGCAGAGGGTTACGGTAAAGCGATAGGTGCCGGGAGGCGCGGGGCCGTCCAGGCGGCATGACGACGGGCATTGGGAGGTGCAAAAGTTGCCGGTCCACGGCATCGGATGCAATATCTCCTGGGCAGCGAGCTTATGGCAGGTTGAAGTCTTTCCAACACCGCACTTCTCCCGCAGGGAGAGGTTGGTCATGGGCACGCTCTCCCATTGGTCGTTCACCTTTCTCTCTACGGAGACCTGAGAATGGAGGGCCACAGCTTCTCCGCTATTCACGACCGTAAACTCGCCAAAGCCGCGGCCCAGTTCAATCTGGAGGGAAACGGCCTGCCGGGCCCTTGCCTCCGAAGAAAGAAGCATCGCGGATGCGAAGAGGATCAGCGCGTAACGAGGAAGTTTTCCCATCTCCTGCTCTCTCTCACGTTGGCATTATTCGCTTCGTTCGTGGCTACCTGGTTGCAATTGGGCGCGGTTGCCGCCGTGATCAATCCAGAAAATTTTCGATCGGACGTGCCGCCGTCGTGCACATGGCTCACGTTTGCCATGTTTCCGCTTTGGCCGCCCGTAGGCGTAATGGTCCATGGAGCGGTTATGTTGGCGAAGTTGGTGGGTTGGAACTGCGCCTGCCAATGTACATTCCAGTAGATGTGTTTCAAATGTTGATATACGTTGGCGGGACTGCACAGGCTTAAAACTGTGCAGAAATGAAACTCGAGCTGGACCTCACGGAGAAAATTGACGGCGCGGGTCAGTGTGTTGGTGCGAGTCAGTGAAAAGACGTCTGACGGGCCGTCAAAGAAAGAGGCTGTAAGTAGAATGGGAAATGGCTGTCCGGCGCCTGCTGTTGTAGTGCCTTGAGCGGAATGTCGACGAATACGCCGCCAACTCTCAAAGTATCCCGGCATCCTTGCGCCGGCCTAGCGGGAGGCCGGGCGCGCTGCACAAAGCTACTGCCGTCCGCATCCTGTTGCCCCCGGTAGTGCCCCCAGCTAGTTTCGATCAAGCTTTGGCCGAACTGCGGAGCGTCTCGCAAGGCAGTTCGGCCACTTTTCTCGTGGCTAAGGAGAAAGATTTCTGTCGAGGTCTGCACTAATCGCCACTGCCGGGAATGATTGTTGATAACAGCTATGCCACTCAGCTCACAGGAAGCGGATGTGTGCCCTGTGTAGTCATGTTCCGAAGCATTGTCTTTGCCCGAAGCCGGCAGTTGGCAGCCACAGTCCTTTACTCAATGCATTCTCGTTTACATTCCGTCGAGGTTGTGCATCTGGCATTGCCAATGCAATCGCAGCAGACTAATCCGCCTGTGCAAACACCATCCGGTTGCCCTTCGGGACCGGGGCAGAATTCCGGCAGTCCAGAGGCCACGTGAGCCGTGGCAAGGCTAGCTTTTAGGCTCGCCACCAAGGTACGATCGCGCAGGCCTTGGCTCTGCAAATGGAGCATAAAGAGCGAGGCTGGCCCATCAGCTTTCGCGGGTTTTGCTGTCTCAGAGGCGGTTGGCTCGTTCACCTGAACTGCCCTTGCCTGGCTATTTGTTGCCGTTTGCGCCACTGCTCCCAGTGTGAACAGAAGAAAGAGTGAAACGAGAAACCAGTTGTTCGTGGATTTCATAGACTCAGGTTCTCCCCAACTCAAAATTTTATTTCTGGCATAGTGTAGTCCAGCTGTGGGCGCCGTTCTCGATCATCGATGACATTTCCAACAAAGTGAGAACCATTTTGGAACTCACCGAGTTCGAACCCCTCATCCGTGCTTTTGTGCGGTTTTTTCGTTCAGACGATGGCGACGATCCGGGTGAAAACAGTGCAGATTGGTCCGATTTCACACGATATATAGGATCAAGCTTTCGCCGTATCTGCGGGATGAGTTATCGGGCTCGGCCCTCTCAAGGGATCGCGCCCATTCTTTTTGAATTACAGAGTGGATCTCCGCACTACGGATGCTCAACGGATCAGATGTAAAGCGTTGCGCCACCCAGCACAGCATCGGTAACCAAACGTTGGTCAAAACTGGCGAGTTGTCCAGCGTGTGCGCTCGCCACAGCCAAAGAGATAGCTGTCGGTGATCTGCGCGGAGTCCAATAGACGTGCCGCGTTCACATTTTTTGATCGAGTAGAGACACATCGTCCGGCCAAAATGCGTGACCGGACAACTTGCGAAACGAACCCAATAACTCGACGACCGCTGCCGGTGAACCTGGACAATTTGGATACCGAGGATGACCCACGATGCGCAGTACGCCATTCTCAGTGAGTGGACAGGTGGCCCAAGCCTTTTGCCCCGTCGATTGAAACCATGTGTGCGCCTTATCGTGCTGAACGTGGGCTGGGTCAATTAGGGCGATGAGTACGTTGATATCGAGAAGGAACCGAATCACGGTAGCTCTTCACGGAGCCGATGAATCAATTCCGAGGTCACTCGCTGGGCGCCTTTACGGATTTTGAGAAGAGGTACGCCATTTCGAGTTTTTAGTTTGGATTCTCCGGGAGACAATGCCTGCCTAGCCAGATAAGAGATCACTTCCCCTACTGATTTCTTCTCGATGGCCGCCATCTCTTTGGCGGCGCTCAAGACGTCGTCATCAATTACAAGAGTGGTCCGCATTCTTCTTCCTCCCAATATCAAGCATCACACATCAGATGCATGATGTTAACAAAGGTTTACAAGAGCCAAGCGCGCCTCATCTTTGCGTGGCTCTTGCTCGCTGTCTTCTCTGTTGTTGGTGGTGGAAAACGTGAGGCGGCGGGGAAACCCGGCGGCCCATTGAATTTGGCAGAGAGCCAATGGAACACGTCATCGATCTTTGTTTTCTGGGTTTCAGGCCTGCCAGGATCGGGAAAGCGGTTGAGTGGGATATGGAGCTTGATCGGCCTGGCATTCCGGCGCATGCCGACCCAAACTCCAGCGCAGATTCTTTCACGACTTGACCCGCTAACGATTTCTCGCTCGTGTAGTCCATTTGTATAAAGCGAGGGAAGAGTTGCGATGCGGATGATCACGCGCGGTAAGGCGGTTCGCTTCTTACATTCTGTTTCGGCCGGCATGGCCTGTGCGCTCGGGCAGATAGGCTTTGGCGCTCTCATTCTTTTCTTCCTTTTCGTTGCGCCGACCGCCTTTTCGGAAACCCTGTCCGTTCCGGCGGATTCTCCACGTTGGGAACTTGAAGGAAAAGCCACAGTCTCCCAATATCAAGGCCGCAAAAGTCTCCTCCTCGATGGGGGAGCCGCGCTATTAAAAGATTTTGCCATGCGTGATGCCGTCATCGATGTGGATGTGGCGACAACCGCCATCACCCGCGGGTTTATGGGCATTATGTTTCGAATCGTCAACAACGGAGCGCAAGCCGAAGAGGTGTATCTTCGCCCGCACAAGTCTGGGCTCCCCGACGCGATGCAGTACACGCCGGTCCTTAACGGCGGCCGCAACTGGCAAATCTACAACGGTCCGGGATTCAGCGGCGCGGTCGATATCCCCAGGAATGAATGGTTCCATCTGCGCCTGGAAGTATCGGGTGCGCAGGCAAAGTTGTATGTGAAAGACATGGAGAAGCCGGCGCTGGTCATGAACGACTTGAAGAGCGGGATCGAGAAAGGCCAGTTAGCTCTCTATACGCTCACAGGCGCGACTTACTTTGCGAATTTTCAGGTACGGACAACGCCGGACGCCGCGTGGGAGCGTCATCTGCCGCCGATGCCGGCGAACATTCTTACGAAATGGAGGATTTCGCCTGCTTACGACGCTCTTGCCCGTAATTTGGAAAATCCGCTCTCGCCCGCAGAGAGGGATGCCATTGCTTGGCAGGATGTGGAAGCGGAGCCCCCCGGTTTCGTAGTGATCGGTCGCTATCGCGAGCCTCCGCAGATGACGTCTAGCTTTGAGCGTGACTTTTCAAAGCGCTTGGATCCGCAGCCGGGGATGAAGGTGGTCTATGTGCTGACCGAGATTGAGTCCGATCAGGATCAGGTGAAAAAGCTCTCCATCGGATATAGCGACGAGGTTAGCGTCTTCCTGAACGGCAAAATCCTCTATCGCGGCAGGGCGGCCCAGGGTTTCCGCGAACCCGGTTTTCTTGGCATCGTGAGCCCGGACGACGATGCCGTCTACCTTCCTCTCAAGAAGGGCACCAACGAATTGATGCTGGCGGTGAGTGAGATTGGTGGCGGATGGGGGTTCATTTGCCGCCTGGCGGATCGGGAAAACTCCGCGCCGGGCAGATGACAGTCGTCCTGCATGGTCTCCGAGCAGTAATCCATGAGGCGCTGATAGACATCGTAGTCGTCTACGAGCGGCTTGCAGGTATGGTGAGCAAACAGGTCTTCAGAAAGCGCGGCTATGACTTCTTCGGATGGCATCCGACTTTAAGGATCTTCTAGGAGTTGCTCCAATTTGCCTGGCGGCAATGCTAAAGCTGCTTCTCGAACAAACAAGAAGTGATTTGTGCTATTCTCTCGCAACCCATGAGCTCTGTCGAGCTACAAATTTCCCCACAGGCTCTGCTCGAAATTTTCGAGGCAGAGAGCGTTTCCACGGGAATGACTATCGCACTGCCCGGGGGCGGCACTCTAGCAATCGGGGGTATGGATAAACGTACCCACGGTGCCCTGCCTCTTGTTCCTGTCATGCTCACACTGGGATCAAGCTATGCCATCAACCTAGTTGCCGGCTGGCTTTGTGACAAGCTGAAGCGTGCGAACGTGCAGCACATTCTAATCGAAGGCGTGGAGATCGAAGTCACTCTAGAAGAAATCACAGAGGCCATTTCCGAATCCATCTCCGAATCCATCCAGCAGGTTATGAAAGCGACGATTGTCCCGGAAGAGCAAATTGTGTCCGGCGGGGATGCAATCATTTGTCTTCGAGTGCCGCCAGACGTCGACGTGGAACAATATGTTCAGGGAAGCACTATCCAGAAGTGTAGTCTGTGCGACTGCGATGTGCTGGTAGCTCCATCGAGCCAGATGATTCTGGTTCAGGGGCAGAACCAGATCGTCTGCATGGAATGCTGGACACAAGCCCACCCGCCTGAGTTTTCTCCAGAAGAGCGTGAAGGCAAGCTGCGTAAGCTGCGAGAACATAAGGCTGCTGGTGAGCAGGCTTATGACGACATGTATGAGAAGGCGCACTCGTTAAGTGAGGCCTCCGCGTTCTACAGTGAGGCCAAAGAATCCTTCCATGCTGCAATCGGACTAGCTCGCGACCTTGGCCTCGATCAGGAGATTGAAGAGCTGCAGACACGGTTGGCGCACATCAAGTCCATTTTTCGAAGCCAGTTCAGCTAGACTTCGCGCCGTCCACGATGCGCCAAAATGAGCTTTTTTGATACCTCACAAAATGCTTCGGTGCGGGCTTGTTTGGTAGTAAATGCTTGATTCTAAATTGGCTGCCCCCCAGGGATTCGAACCCCGATATGCTGATCCAGAGTCAGCACTCGGCAGATAGAGAATCATCTGGTTTCCTTCTTTCAAATCATTGACTTACGCCTGATCAAGCCCGCACGGAAGCACTTTACTGAGGTATCGAAAAGGCCCATATTGGCGCATAGCGGCTCGAAGCGAGCGGCACACTTACGGCACACCATCTTGGGGTGACCCCTTCTGTTGAGACAAACTAAATAGGCACACTTGCTTTTATTGGTTTAGTGAACCCGTCCATTGAGACAATCTGTTGTTGGCACATATGGGCATTCATGGATTCTTCTCGGCGCTTTCTTTCAGCAGGGATGGGGTCTGGGGAAGGGGACGGCGTTTGAGTCCCTTTCCCCAGCAGCCCTTGTTGAAGACTGAGCCAAGAAATCGAAATAGATCATAGTCGCACTCTCCGAATTTGTGGTCACATTTTGGCATTCAGCTTCTTGCTCGAACTCCTCGGGAGAACGATAGCCCAAGGCTGAATGCAAACGCTGTTTGTTGTAATACTCCTCGATGAAGATTTCTATGTTCGTGTGCAGATGTTCCAGATTTTCGTAGCGGCTGGCGTAAATTTCTTCCCGCTTCAAAGTTTTCATGAAGCTCTCACAACTGGCATTGTCGTAAGGGTTCGCAGGTCGGCTCATGCTTGGAATCATCTGGTGCTGGTTGAGAACCGCAATGTACTCTCCTGAGGCATACTGCGCTCCACGATCCGAATGATGAACCAACCCTGGCCGTGGTTTCCGTTCTGCAATGGCCTGCTGTAGAGCAGCCGTCATTAGACGGCTCGTGATTGCCCGCTGCAGTGACCAGCCCACCACCTTGCGAGAGAAGCCGTCCAGGATTACCGCCAGATATACGAATTCTGCCCTCAGGCGAATGTAGGTGATGTCGGCCACCCAAAGCTGATCGATTCCGCTCAGCTTCATTCGCCGGGCAAGGTTGAGATAAATCTCCAACTGATGATTGGAATCTGTGGTGACAATGAACTGCCGTGGTTGCACCGCCAGCAGATTGTCTTCCCGCATGATTCGCGCGACGCGTTTGTGGTTCACCAGCATTCCCTTGCGCCGTAATTCTGCGGAAACTCGGCGATAGCCGTAACGCCGGCGATGCTGGGTTGCGATCTGCTGGATTGCCGATCGTACCTCCATGTCTTCCTCGACTGGGACCTGCTCTTGCAGAGACCGATAGAACCCTGCTCGACTTACCTGGGCCAAGTGACACATGCGCTCGATACTCGTGCTGCCTTGCATTGGCATCATTCCCCTGATTTGGTCGTAGATGCCTTCTCGCCAGAACTTCCTTCCCTCCGGCGTCGAGCCTCGACTTTTTGCAAGGCACCTCTGAAAAAATCTGCTTCCACGGCTTTGTCAGCCAGGAGACGCTTCAACTGGCTAACCTCCTTCCGAAGTGTGGATTCGCGGGAGTTCTGTGGCTGAGACTCCTCCGGACTCTCAGCAGGATCCAGTCCCTCGCGCCACTTGTAGAGCAAACGCCGGTGCACACCCAGCTCTCGTGCCAGCGCAACGATGTTGTTGCAACTCTTCAGCCGATCAACCGCCATTCGGCGGAATTCCTTGGGATACCGACCCACTCGTTTCTTCTTGGCCACTCGCAGTTTCCTTCCTGCATAGTGTGCCTTAAAGAGTGTCTCAGTTTAGGGGTTCAGTCCAATCCTGGTAGTTGTAGATAAACGCTGAGGCAAACATGGGCCGCAGCGGCTGGGACGTTATAACGCCCAAGGTGTTGCCATCGCATCCACCGCCAACCCAGCACCGCAAGCTGTGGAAAAGACGCGAGGTGGAAAAGCCCCAAAGCAGGCTTTCCCACCTCGCTTGGAAATCCCCCAAAGTGCGCGGGATTCCCACTTTCCCACAGCTACGGCTACTGCTGGCTAAAACTTAAAACCGGACATTTCACTTGCTATAAAAAGCGGACATTTTCACTTGCTACGGACAGCGCAAGTCTTATCCTGTCGGTAGCACATGATATGTCCGGTCGAATTAGCACATGGAATGTCCGCTTTAGCGGGCGGCGAGAGTAGGGGACGATGGCAGGATGGACACCTACTCAAGGGCCGCTGTGGAGCGGGCGATGAAGGTACAGGAAGTGATTTTGCGAGCCATAGCGAAAAGGATCACTTGGTGGCAGGCGGCCGAGATCATCGGGATCAGCGGTCGGCAGATGCGGCGTTGGCACCAATGGTACGAAGAGTTTGGTTATGACGGTCTGATCGACCGGCGCCGAGGGAAGCCTTCGAGCCGGCGGGTACCGTTGACCCAGGTGGAACAGGTCTTGGGGCTGTATCGGGACCGGTATTTCGATCTGAATGTGCAGCATTTTCACGAGAAGCTGAAACAGGAACATCAGATCGAGGTCAGCTACACCTGGGTGAAGCAGGCGTTGCAGGGAGCAGGATTGGTGAAACGGGGGCGCAAGCGGGGTCCGCATCGCAAACGGCGAGAGCGGCGGCCGCTGCCGGGCATGTTGCTGCACATCGATGGCAGCCAGCATCGTTGGTTCCAGGATGAACGCTGGTACGACCTAATCGTGGTCCTCGACGACGCCAACAACCAGATCTACTATGCGCGGCACACAGGCGTTTTAGGAGAGGCTCTGACCCTTGTGTCCGCATAAGGGTCAGCGATCCGTCTTAGCTTTACTTCGTCTGGCTTGAATCCGCTCGCGCTTGTCCGCGTTCTTGCACTCTGTTCCGCAGAAGTGCCGTCGATAGTCGGGCTCGCCATCGTTCCTGATCAAGCGTTTTCCGCAGTCCTCACGACCACAAACTCTTGGCATAAGATTCTATGGCGTGTCGGCACAGCAGTCGGTGCTTTTTACCGAAACAAGCCACTGGTATCAAGTGAGAAGAATCAAAGTACGCTACAATGCCTTTGCGGGACGGAAGACGATGTTCTGGTGGGCGGAAACTGCGGTGTCTATGAGGGAACCCAAGTCCGCCAAGGCGCAGTGCTGGCCGCGGCGAAATCCGTCCTCAGTGATTCTCGCTGAGCAGCTGTTTGATGCTTCCATCAAAATCCTCTTTGCTGCGGAAACCAAGGCTGGATCTCACGATGTTTCCTTGACGGTCAATGAAGAAGGTTTGCGGCAGATATCGCACCCCTCCATAGAATCCGGCAACTGCGTCATTACCGATGAGGATTGGATAATTAACTTTGTGCTTTTTGACGAATTCGGCAATCCTGGCTTCCTCTCCGGCATCGTCCAGCGACACTCCTAAAATCTCCAGGCCTGCCGCATGATACTGCCGGTATAGCTCAACCAGCCACGGCATCTCCACTTTACACGGCGTACACCAGGTAGCCCAAAAATTCACCAAAACAGCTTTGCCGCGAAAATCGGAAAGGCGGAGCATTGGTCCGTCCAATGATTTCAGGACAAAATCAGGTGCTGGTTTCTTTTCAGAGCTAGCCGCAGGGATCTGCTTAAGGGCTTCCGTCCGGCCACGGATCGATAGGTGCGCCCCGTCATGGGGCGAGTAGCCGAAATGGACTGCCACAACCAGACTCGCAGCTATGAGTGCAGCTTTCATAAAGAACTCCTGATATCATCCGGATTCCTTCGGGGGAGCGAGGAGAATGACTTTTCTGGCATTCTCCGTCGCATCCGAAACAGTTTGCTATTGCTTGAGCCAAGCCTTGCCGTCGACCTTCATGAAGTCTTTCGTTCCTGGTCTTCCTGTCAAACGCATCCAGAGAGGCCCACCTTCGCGTTCAAGTCGGAGATCGATGTCAAAGAATGGGCAGCACAGGCGCTCCTGTATGACCCATTCGGCAACCAAGGCAAACGTCGTTTGGTCCGCTGGAAATGAGAATTCGTATCCGTCCGGAAGTTCACGAACGCCTGTTTTCAGCGCTCGTATTTTCGGTTCGAGATCGTCAAAATGCCGTTTTCTAATATCGGGTGTAAGAGCTAGCCGGTCGCAGACAAAAGGAGACTCATGCTGCGCCGCCGCATCAGTCTTGGACGCCTGAGCCAATGCCCGCCCAGGGAGAAGAGAAATAATCATGCTGCCAAAGGCAAGGACAATAGTGATTACGATGTTCTTCATTTACTTTCCCCTCAAGAAATCAAGATTGATCATTACATCAGCACGGGACCAGCAATACAGTAGCCAGCGGGGCGAAAATGGCTGTGGTGCCCAATGGTCCACAGCACCGCCGGATCGTTTCATCGCACGTGAAATAAACTGTGGGCCCGCAAGCCGCTGGGTGCAGCATTGTGGTCCCAACCTTGCAGGGGTCCATCAGCTAGGCCGAAAACCTAACGGCCTTCGATGCAAGCAGGATCCCATCAGGGCACTATTCCTTCTCGCGGTCGTCTTTGTCTCCCCGGCATTTGTCTCCGTCATCGACGCTGGTGAGCACGCCGTTCGCGGTAGTAATCTTCCGGTTGAAACAGGCGCCGCTGGAGTCGCGGGTCAGCAATTCTTGTGAGCTTGCCTGATTCTGGTTGCTAACAATGTCGAACTCCGGGCTGAAAAGGACTTGGTCGGTAGTAAACATGGAGCTCTTGAGCAGGTCCACTTTCGGCTTTTGGTCTTCGTGAGATGAAGTCGTAACGTTGTTCACGTTGCGCGAGAAATTCATCGTCGTCGTTTGGGTAAAAGTGCCATCCGGGTTAGTGACGCCGATAAGGTCCACCGCCATCGGAGAGTCGATGTGCTGGAAGACCGTGCGGTTACGTTCATCGTCATCGCCAGAGTCGCTCGCGGTTTTGACTACCGTGGTGAGGGACGATTCCTGCCTGACAATTTGAGTAAACTGAATTGTGTTAAAGCGGAAATCCTGGCTATTTACAAAAATGGCTTTTTGCCCCAGTTCCGTTGAAACCCGACCATGGGAGGTATTCACAAAACCCCTGATGATGAAATCATGGGCTGAGCTGATCGTGAGGTTCCCGAAGGTGTCTCCATTTACGGTGTTCTTGGTCTCGGTCTGAATCGGTTTGGCGTGAGTGAATGTATTGAGCTCGATTCCGCCCGTGACCTGGGAAGATCTATGGTCCAGGAACAGGAGGACGGCGGCGTTCAAGGCAAAGGGAGCAGCATTGATGACATCGATGCTAATGCTGTGGGGCTGTCCGTCGCTCAGGATACCAGCAAAAGGCGTGAGATCGAGACGGAACGGAAGAAAATTCAAGGTTTGCAGGCCGGGTGTAGGCCGCCATAGTAATGGATCGATTGATCCCTCTGTAGTACGAGGATAATTCATCGCTAAGCCTGCCGGCTGGCCATCGATACTTATCTCTACTTCGCGGAATGAAGATTCAGCGAACTCCTGCAATCCATTCGCAACCTCGGGGTCTGGAATGTCGATGTAGTCAAATTCATCTTCCGACGTATTTCGGGGAATAATATTCAGGAATACCTGTTCAATGTTCTTGGGAAAAGTGAAGATCCTTGTGAAAGTGGCATTGGGCGGGCCAACGATGCTGGGGGCTTCACCTACGAAGAACTCAAGCCCAAAATTGGGAATCCTCGACATCTGCAATACCATATCGGGAGTAGCTGGAGCTGGCTCCGAAGCTGAAGCAGGATAGAATTGCAGAACCGCGCTGCCAAAGGTGCGAGCTTTGTTTTTTATACCGATGATGTTAGGATCGGCGCCGCCAAATAGATTGAGCACAGCCTCGCCGGGCTGGGTTTGATGGAACAGCGCGCTATACTCGGTCAGGTCGCGCTCCATGTGCATCGTACGGGCTTGATTAGCGGATGGCTCCATGGACGTTCCATAGAAAATATTGACGCCGCCCAGCCATACAGTCATGGTTCGGTCTAATTGCCGTCCCGCCTCGACGGAAAAATCGCCAACGAATACGACTTTCGACCATGGGCCGGGGCAATTTGCCGGCGGATCGAAGGTAAACGGCATGGGCGTCAATCGCGCTGGAGAAATCGGTAGATCTGCAACAAAATCCTTGAACAGCTGGACATTGCAAGGAGTAGTTTTGGGCCGCGCCAAAGGTGCATCGGGTGTCGCCGTATTGCCAGAGCCGATCACTAACGGGGTTTGTGCAATTGCAGCAGACGCAAGGAGCAGCAATCCGGCAAAGACAACAAAAGGCGAGAACGATTTTTTCATTTGTATGTCCCTCTCAATCTTAAATGTTTCTCATAAACCATTTAGCCAAGGCGCATTCCTCTTGAAAACTTGCCTCAGTCAGCTTCTCAAATAGGAAAACAGCGAATGAATCTGTAGTTTGGTGGAAGGCAAAATGATTTCCATCTCCGGAAGAAGATGCTAGTAGTTGAATTTGGCTTTAAGTCAAGAAGATTCTAGCCGCACACGGCTTGTTTTTAGTCCTAGTCTGCTTTGCGGTGGAGAATACTCGCGGTGATCTCCTCAAAGGCCCCTCAGGGGACCTTGTGACGCGGCACAAGGGTATCCGGAGCTGGCATCTGACCGCGATGTCCACAGAACGGGCACCGGTCGCCTTTTACTTTGGCGCGCCTCATTTGCATCCGTTCCCGTTTGTCCGCGTTCTTACACTCAGCACCGCAGAAGTGCCGGCGGAAATCGGGACTCCCGTCCTTTCGGACTAACCGTTTCCCACAGCCTTCGCGGGAGCAAACTCTCGGCATTTGATTTAATCATTAGGAAAATCAAAGCTCTAGATTGCTCAACGAGGCAAGGGAAGGGCGAACACGGTTGGGCCGAGATCAGGGTAAATAAGGCAATGCGTTCCTGCGGAGGGCCACATCCGCTGCGAGGCCAATGAAGATTTCTCGAGTTATGATGCCTGCGGTTCGAGGCGTCCCACCCAAATCATTCGCTGCCCGTTTGAGTCTACGAGCGGGTCACGCCCGGTCATCTGCTTGAGCGAATCCGCCCAAAGAAGAGGAGCCGGTTTCGGCTGTCGCTTTTGGCCAATGGCGGCGAAAATCGCATCAAAGACATGGTTCACAGCACGCGGGGCGAATAGTCCAAAGTACCGGACAGAGTGTTGGTAACGCTTAGGGATGTGCTGGCGCCACCGGTCGATGAACTCTTCGAGAGAACAACGAATTCCAACGATCTTGCCTGACATCTTGTCTTTGGCCCAAAACTGAATTGTTTTTCTACCAATGTAGGTGATTCGGCGCTGCGCTATTGGCGGCCGCCGGGCATACCGTCCGCCATACTGCAAGAAATGCTCCATCGAGTCAAAAGATTGGATTCTGACGCTCCACCAGCGTTCCTGTTGGACGAGCATCGTCTCCACCTCATCAGGAGTCATTTCACTCGTCAACACACCAGATCGAAGAGATGCTCGTAAGAGCTCCAGCACAGCCTTCCGCCACAGGCGGGTCAATGTGCCTTGATCGTAATAGACGCTCCGTACCCACGATCCAGAAGAGACTTGCCAGCCGCCGGCAGTCACCAGGGTATGGACATGCGAATTGAACTTGAGCTGTCCATTAAAGGTGTGCAGAATGGCGACGCCGCCGGTGCGTAAGCCATATTTGGCCAGGATCCAAGCCTGTATTGCGCCTGTCGCTAAAGCGGGAAGAGCATCAGCCAAAACTCGGTTCTCGCGGAATAACTGCCACAGTACATCAGGCATCGTAAATGTGATTCCTTTGTAAAGGACAGGTGGCAGCGCCGCAAGGCGCTCACGCTGCCATCTGACAGTGGCCCAGTGGCCGCACACCGGGCAAGCTCTGGATTTGCACGTGTGGGGAACGATCCGCTTGCGCCCGCCATGACTTTGGCACGTATGTGATGAGCAAGACTGGCAACCTGAAGGCCGTCATGGATGCAATGGGCCACAACGACGTAAAAATTGCTATGACCTACCAGCACCCGGAATTGGAGATCGTGAGGACCGCGATAAATTCACGGCGCACTTTACGGCACACCGGGGAAACCGCAACCGCCTAAGTTGTTGATTTGATTTGGCTGCCCCCCAGGGATTCGAACCCCGATATGCTGATCCAGAGTCAGCTGTCTTCCCATCCGATCGCACACGCCATCGAATAAGGCTACATACAAGCGAATCTCTACTTCTTGCCGAGCAGGCGGATTCTGGCGTTCAAGGTGCGGTGTCCGGTGCCGCCGAAGGTGAGGAACTGTGGAGAGTCGATATTGTTGTTGACCGCGGAGGCATTCGTATTATTCGTAATGTTGTTGATGCCGAGCCGCAAGGCGAACTGATAGTGGCGAAGTGTGAACTTGCGTTCGATAGCGGGATCTAGTGTGAGGAAGTCGGGGAAGCGGCGAAAGCCCGCGCTGGGCACCAGTTGCTGCTGCTGGTCCACGACAAAGAAGGGAAAGCCGGAGCGCCAGATCAGCGAATAAAGAAAATCGAACTTGCCGAGCCAGGGTAGCCGAAACGGATACCAGCCCCAGGAGACAAGCTGATTGGGGGCATCCCATTGCGTGGGCCCGGCTAACTGCGGCCCAAAGACGAGATTGTCGACGCTGAAGTCGAGCGTTTGGCTGGAGTGCGAAGAGGAACGAGTATAGGAGAGAAAGAACGGGTATCCGGCCTTAAGGTCTTTGCGGATGGTTATGGCAGCGGCGCGATATCGTTCCTGGCGATTTGTGGCAAGTTCAAAAGCTCCGGGCACGGTGGCCGAAGGCTGGTAGGCCGCGCCGTGATCGCCTGCGCGATACATATAGTCGAAGCGGCCATAAATGCCCCACGGCAGCTTGCGCTCCAGAGATCCGCTCCAGTTAAGAAAATCGGAGGCGTGCAGATTGGCGCTGTTGGCGATGAAGGAAGTTTGAATCGCGGGAATCACCAACGAACCGTTAGGATTCAGGAAGAAGTCGGTGCGCGAACCCTGGAGCGGCCGGGTAAGCAGATCGAGACTAGACCGGTCGTAGTATCGCCCGACGCCCCCGCTGATCTTGGTCTCCGAGGACTTCTCCAGCATGAAGGTCCCTGCGATGCGCGGCGAGATGAGATTGTCGCGCAGGGAGCTATCGCGGTCGAAGCGCACTCCGGCTTCCACGGCCATGCGATCCATCGGTGTCCAGCGGTCCTGCGCATAGCCGCTCTGCTCGTTGAGACCCACGTCGAACCTGGGAACGTTCTGAAACAAGGTCTTGCGCGTTGCGATGCCGTTCACGTCGACATCGGTCACCAGCTGCCGGTTGAAAAGAAGGGAATCGCGCACCTCGTCGGCCTCGATTCCAACGCGGAACTCGTGCCGCCCAAACAATTTCTGAGGAGGGAGGAAGAAGTTGGCAAAGCCCTGGGTGCGGCTCGATTCGCCATCGTCGAACTCAAAGGCGCTCCCGGTGACTCCGTTGGGAGTCTGCACGAAGGGAATCGTGCCGATGGGCGAGTCGGTCTCGCGAAACTTCTGCACTCCAAAGCCGAAATCGAGCAGGGTGTCTTTGGCAACAAAGAGATCGTCTTTGATGCCCGTGATGTAGTTGTGCCCGGTCTGGTTGGTAGTACTGGCCGCCGGGGTAAAGGCGGATATTCCGGCATGATCGGTATCGGTGTAGTTGAAGAGTACAAAGGCAACGAGAGTGTTGCGCGAGCCCTGGTTGAATTGCAGTTTGACCAGATCGTCGGTCCGCCACAGCATGCTTTTGTCCTGGCCGGCCGGCTGCTCTTTGATGATGGTTAGATCGTTTTCGCCCTCGTGCGAGGCGTAGAACCAGAGTGTGTTTTTCACGATGGGGCCGGAGACGATGGCGCGGGGCGTCCAGTTGTTAAAGTTCAGGCCTTTGACGAATTGCACCGTGGGTATGAAATCGATGGCCCGGAAGCGGAGCTTGTTGTCCGCCGCCTCGCTTTCGAGTGAGAGCACTCCTCCGGAGCCCTTGCCGAACTGCGTAGAGTAGCGGCTGCTCTCCACGTTAATCTGGCGGATGGAGTCGGGACTGATGCGCATTTGCAGGGTGCCTCCGGCGGGCTGGCTCACCTCGAATCCATCGATATAGTCTTGCGCCTGCCGGGTGTCGGCTCCGGCAATGTGCGGCTGCCCGCCGTTGTCTACGATTACGCCAGGGAAGTACGGCAGGATGTTGCGATAGTCGCGCGTGCTGGGGTAGGGAATATTGACGATCTCATCGCTGGTGAGCGTGCGCGTGCTGGCCGTGGTTTGAACGTCAATCGGCGACGGTTGGCCTACCACTTCAATCTCTTCGAAAAACTCGCGGTATTGCTGGAGTTGAACCTGGATGGCCGTTTCCTGTCCGGCCGAGACCGCCGCAGGCTCGCTGCGGGCTGTATAAAAGCCTTTCTTCTGCACTTCGAGCGTGAACGCGCCTGGCGGAGGGGTAAGGGCGCTTCGTCCGGAAAAATTGGTCTGCGCTGAAGCCACGCTGGTTCCATTCTGCAGAATGACGATAAAGGCTCCGGGCACGGCCTTGCCGTTCTGATCGGTAACCGTGACCTCGACTCTTGCAGGTTGTGCTTGCGCTTGCGTATGGATGGCAGTCAGCAGCGTGGCAACCGAGACGACGATGATAAGCAGGAGGCGCATGGCTGAAGTGGAAGGAATGGGCGAGCCAAACCGGTCTTTATTCTATAAGAATGAGCTTCTATAAGAAGTCACTCCCATAAGAATGAACTGATGGACGATAGATGCCGCGACGGTCACGGCGCGGTTTAGGCCAATCCAGACAGGCCGCTATCGCAAGGGGTAGCCTTGGCTTGTCGGAGTGCGTCCATCGACCTTCAAAATTTTTACGCCTTCATGCACGTCCTGAACATTGACCAGAGCGATGCCGCCCTTTTCGGCGCGCACCGCCTCAAGCTGCATGCCGTTGGAGAGCAAAGAGAGCGGTTCGCGCGGAACCTCTCCGCTGTAGACTTTCATGACCCAGTGCTTCCGGTACTCAGACTCGTTCATTTTGAGCACCCGGCTCAGAAGGACATCTCTTTCCTTCGATTGGGGAGCGCGGACCACCGGGAACACCGGCGTGCTGGTATTCCACGACTGCTTTTCGCCACGAAAGATCTTATATAGGTCCGCCGACGATATATTGTCGACCGGGTTCAAGGGATTCACAACGACCGCCATGACAACCGGAGCCTGCTGCTGGCTTTGGCCGAACAACCGGATGGAAGCCGGCAGAGACACCACGGCCATGAGAATAGCGAGCCCAATACGGTGCCGTTTCATGACTCCCTTTCCGGCATCAGAACCGAAACGCCAGTTGGAGTTGCACATCGTTGATGGTTTGCAGTCGCCGCCGGAAGGTTCGATCATACTGCGCTTTGAAGGCTACGTAATCGTTGAAATCGTAACGTATTCCCGCGCTCGGGCCATGGCGAAGATCGATATCTTCAAATACGGGCGATCCCGAACCGGCATTCATGTACTGGTATCGGAAGTAGGGTCTCCACTTTTCCCCGAATTTTTCCGAAATAAGAGAGTAAAACGCCGGAGTATTAAAAGTGGCCCCGGTTTCCTGCACCTTGTGCTGGATAAGGAAGCCTTCATTCAGAAATTCAAATCTCGGGGTAACGTAGACCAGATGAGCATTTGCAATCGACTGCCCAATGTGGAACGGCCCCTGGTTGGGATGAATGCGGTCGTGATAGAACGAACCTCCCACTTGCAGCCCGTTGATCCAATCGGGGCGCACGAAGAACCCCACGGTGGTCGCGTTTCCATTGTGCTCGTCGATATTCGCTGCGGTGGGATTGCTGATGTCGGTGCGAACCGCATCGGAAGTGCCGTATTCGAAGATATAGTTCAACCCCAATGCGCCGGAGGGAATCTTGCCCGTTATCGAAGCGCCCACAGCTTGCGATGGAATCGGCCCGCCGTGGTCGGTGAACTGCACAACCAATGGACGATCGGCGGCCGTTTGCAGCCACTGCCCATGGTGGAAGGTTGAATTGTAGTAGCTGGTGGCGGTGTGATATCGCCCGAAAGAAGTTTTCAGGTAGTCGTTGAAATCGTATTTCAGCAGCAGGCGCTCCACATCGAGATCGAAGGTTTGATCGGCATTTTCACTGAAGACGATTTCGCTCAGCACCATGGCCTTGGAGTTCAAATATGATGTAAGGAACAAGTCTACGTCGCCGATTCCAAAGCTGCC
>DATGIO010000176.1:0-4513 GCA_035295685.1 Candidatus Angelobacter sp. | reverse complement strand
CACCCCTATCACGAGTTGGGTGGCGACTATCTGGAGCAAGTGAACAAAGACCGACTCCAGCGATACTTCGTCAAACGGTTACAGAAACTCGGTCTTACCGTGACAGTGACGCCTGCGGCCTGATTTGAATTTTCGAAGGAGGCCCGAGGCATTCTGAAGCGGTAGCCCGATCCTGCCTACTTATTGCCTATTTCTCTTGGTGGATGAAAATTTAATGGCACGCCTTCGGCGGGAGGACTATCTTGAAAGGAGGATGCTAGGCGTTTCCGATATGAAGAAAAGCAAAGAGACCATGATCCGTAAATCCAACCCGGCTCGCCTATGGCGTGCGGACCTGGCGCACAGAATTGCCTTTCTTATCGGCACTGAAGAGAATCGGATAACGGAAATTCCGGGCCTAAGTTTACACCGGCGTACCACCCCTACCGCTCCGTGCCGGGCGACGTACCATCCCGGCGTCGTTGTGGTCGCTCAGGGCAGCAAGTGCGTGAACCTCGGCAAGAGCAGCTTCATCTATGACGAGGCTCACTACCTCTTGACTGCGGTCGATCTGCCGATCGTGAGTTGGGTTGTCGAAGCCACCCGGGAAATCCCCTGCCTCGTGCTGTCGCTCAAGTTGGATATCTCGATGGTTCGAGAGCTGCTCAGCCGCGAGGAAATTCATGTCGCAGACGCGCCGTCTGCTACTCCCGCCATGTCCATCGGCAAAATAACGCCCGAGTTCCTGGGTGCATGCTGCCGCCTGCTGGATTTGCTGAACAGTCCACAGGATATTCCTTTCTTGAGCGGCCTTATTTTGCGCGAGATCGTCTATCGCATTCTGCGCGGCCCCGAGGGCGCCCGCCTGCGCGCGGTTGCAACGCTCGGAGATCAAAGTCACCGAACAGCAAAAGCAATCGCATGGATTGCGGCAAACTTTGCCAAGCCCCTGCGCCTAGAGGCACTCGCGGAACTTTCAAGCATGGGCGTCTCCACACTGCATCACCATTTCCGGATTCTAACTTCCATGAGCCCGCTCCAGTACCAAAAGCAGTTGCGACTTCAATCGGCGCGTCACCTGATGCTGAACAGCGGTATGGATGCCGCAAGCGCCGCGTTTGAGGTTGGCTATGAAAGTCCGACGCAATTCAATCGTGAATACAGCCGCTTCTTCGGCCAACCGCCAATCAGAGATGTGCGCGCCTTGCGCGAGTCTGGGACAAGGGCTTCCGAGCCCATGGCGTAATGATCAATGACACGCGACCCAATGCCCCGCTCACCTCAAATTCCAATGGAAAGATGGCTTTTTATGGTTTGACGGTCCCGATTCGTCGGGGTAAGATTTGCAGCGTTGAAACGTTTGAATAAAGGCGCATCATGCCCATGAGAGCCTGGTTTCTTTCCTTTATCGCGCTGCTGACGGCTTTTGCCTTCAGTTGCTTTGCCCAATCGGTTGCGGCACCGGAAGCAGGTATGCTCGCCGGCTCCGTTCTGGATGGTTCCACCGGTAACCCGATTGAAAAAGCGCGCGTCGTCCTCAGTCGCGAGAACAGCTCAGAAGAAGCAATCTCCGACCTCAAGACTGCCGCCGATGGCCACTTTCAATTCGCAGGAATCCCTTCCGGCAAGTATCGCCTCGCAATAACTCGCCCGGGCTACTTATCTGATAGCTCTCTCAGTCCGTCTGGCGCACTCTCGCTTGCGGCAGGCCAACGGATGGATGACATTGTGGTCCGCCTGACTCCTCAGAGCGTGATTGCAGGCACGGTCGTACAGGAGAACGGCGATCCATTGAGCGGGGCCTCCATCTCGGCAATCCGGGTTGGACACGGGGAGGAGCATTCGGGCGCCATCGCAGGTCATGCATATAGCAACGATTTGGGTGAGTATCGTCTCTACGGCCTTGGTCCGGGACGGTATTACGTGACTGCCACTTACAACCGTGGAAGAGCTTCTACTTACTATCCCCATGCACACAGCACGGAAGACGCGAAGGCGCTGGATCTAAGCGCAGGCAAAGTTTTGACTGGGATTGATTTGGCGATACCGATGGATAGGACGGATGCAGGACCGCTATCTGGTTTGAATCTCGCCCTAGCAGAACCTTCCTCATTGGCAGGACGGGTGATCAACTCCGTGAGTAACGATCCCGTTCCTGGGGCACGTGTATTTCTAGGTGAAAATCGAGATAATGGCATTCCAGAGCCAAAAGAAAGCACGTTGGCGGATGCCTCAGGCTACTTCTCCTTTAAAAACGTAAAACCCGGATACTACACCTTGAGCGCGGCTCACAAGGGGTACCTTGCGGCCCAATCCTGGATGACATCCTCCGAAGAGGCCAGCAGCGATCCAGCGGCAACCGGTGAAACAAAACTCAAGGACATCCCGGTGCGCATGACTCCAGCGTCGGTAATTACCGGAAAAATTCTCGGAGAGGATGGCGAACCTCTGCCCAATGCCATCGTTCTTGCAATCAGCGCTCGTTTCGCCCGTGGGCGTATGATCCTCACCCCTACTGGAAGAGTCTATACCGACGACCGGGGAGAGTATCGCCTATACGATCTGCCTCCGGGTCGTTACTACGTAAGCGCCATTTTCCGAAGAATGAATGCCGGCAGAGAAAGAACGGCGTTGCTTGAAAGCAGCGTACCGTTGGATGCTGGTTACGCGCCAACTTACTACCCGAAAGCCACACAATTCTCGGACGCCATGCCTTTGAATCTCGCTCCAGGAGGGACGCTCCAGGGCATCGATGTGGTCCTATCGAATGTTACAAGCGTCCGGATTCAGGGGCGGGTCTTGACGTCCAATCGCTTGCAGGGCGCGGAAACGGTGACTGTGTCGCTAACGCCGGTAGATCTTTCTGCGCTCGCCAAGTACAGCCGTCATAGCGCGGAGGTCAAGGCTAGCGGTGATTTTGAGCTGCGCTCCGTCCATCCAGGCACATATTTCCTGACTGCGGATTGGATAAACGAAGGGGTGCACTATTCCGCTACGCATACCGTAGATGTAGGCAAAAGTAACATCGAGGGCCTGTTATTGACGCTGCAGCCTGCCCGATCGATCCGCGGAACCGTCCAGATTGAGGGACAACAAGGCTCCAAGGTACCGCCCTTCAATGTTGTCCTGCGAACGGCTGGGCCGGGAGCGGCGAAAATGGAAGACACCGGCGGAGTAGGCCCGGATGGTGCGTTCAAGATAGAAAATCTGCCTCCGGATCGCTACCTCGTCGGCATCACCGGACTCGATTCAAACCTCTATCTTAAGTCGGCCTATTTCAATGCAAAGAATGTGTTGGAATCGGGAATCGATGTCGGCGGCAGCACCGATGCAAGCCTCGATCTGGTCTTAAGCGCGAGTGGAGGCAATATCGACGGTGTGGTCCTGCAAGAGAATGAGCAGGCGGCCGCCAAGGCGCAGATTGTTCTTATGCCGGAGGGCGGCAGCGAGGCCGATGGACTGTATCGCACCACCACCGCAGATGCCTCGGGAAAATTCAGCCTGAATGGCATCGCTCCCGGAAACTACAGACTGCTTGCGTCCAACGATTTCGATTCGGCTGAAGAAGCAATTGTTTTTGGCCGCCTGGGCGAGCAGATCAGCATTGAGGAAAACGGGCACCAAACCGTGAAGCTCAACTTTGTCGAGCTTCCTCATTTCTAGATCGTTTTTGCGCTGCCGTTCACCTTCTAAATCGCAAGGAGAACATTGAATGCTTCCTGGCCCACATGCTCGCCTAAACCATGCTCTCCGAAAACATAGCCCGCGACCGTGGCTGGCCTTGGCGGGCCTGCTGCTCGCCAGCAGTTGCCCTGTGTGGGCTCAAACGTCCGTGTTGACCTACCACAATGACATAGACCGGACAGGAGCCAATACCCGGGAAACGATCCTCACGCCAGCCAATGTAAACCCAGCACAGTTTGGAAAGCTTTTCTCTCAAACAGTCGATGGAGACGTCTACGCCCAACCGCTCTATATGCCCGCTGTCGTAATCGCCGGCAGAGGCGCTCACAACGTTGTATTTGTCGCGACCGAGGCCGACAGTGTCTATGCATTCGACGCAGACTCCAAGGACGGCTCAAACTCCAGCCCCCTCTGGCATGCCAGCTTGATCGATTCCACGCACGGCGCCGCACCCGGAGCCACGCCGGTGAAAATTCCGGCCGAGCTAGGCTGCTTTGCCATTCTTCCCCAGGTTGGGATCACCAGCACACCGGTGATTGATCCGGCCAGCGGCACACTCTACGTGGAAGCATTTTCCAAAGAGCATGGAGCTTTCGTCCATCGACTCCACGCGCTGGACATTGTGAGTGGCGCAGAAAAATCGGGATCGCCGGTTACGGTTACTGCCGCGCTACAGCGTAAAGGGCAGACGTCCGTTACCTTCGATGCTCTTCATCAGCTCAACCGGCCCGGCCTGTTGCTCTCGAACGGAACCATTTATCTTGCATACGGCTCGCATTGCGACAAGCCACAAAACTACGGCTGGCTTCTTGCCTTCGACGCTTCTACGCTGTCCCAGAAGGGATCCTTT
>DATGIO010000175.1:0-23305 GCA_035295685.1 Candidatus Angelobacter sp. | reverse complement strand
GCCGAGCCAGCTCTGGCTGCTGGTGGTGAATACGCGGAGCGGCGACTTAACAGTGTTGCAGGTGATCGGCCCGCGCACGGGGCCGCGCCCGCAAGCTCCCCTCATGCTGGAAACCATGGTGCCACTGGGAAACGAGCCACGGGCCATTGCAGTGAAGGCTTTTGTCGGCCAGAAGTGATCCCATCCGTCCATCATCCATGCCTTTTTCAAAGCGCACATGAAGAGGCACATTTCTCATGGAAGCCGGCCACGATAGAAAGACGTCCAAAAGGTCGCAGGAAAAGATCTTTCCTAGTATGATGCCAAGCAAGCACCCAAGCTTCGACCGTGGAACAATGATCCGCTTTTGATTACCAGCCCTGTGCCGATAGGGGCTTTCAGGCGAAGTCGTTTAGAAATTAGGTGTTGCGTTTCAAGCAAGGCCGGGAAGATGTGTTGAGCCAAATCGGCTACGACTTTAAGACATCTTCTTTTCTCCAGGAAAACCTACCGCCGCGCCACCGGCAAGCGCAGCAAGCTCGAGAATCATTTTTCGAATCAGCAAAGAATCAGGCCACAAGGGATTTCCGAAACAATTGTCTTCGCTATTGACGGAGATTTAAAAACGCTCGTGTAAACTCATGTGACAAATCAGGGAAGATTTGATTCGCCCAGAAAAAATTTGGTGGGAGGAAGTAAAGAGTGAGGGGTGATACTACTTTGCAATTATTCACTGCGAAGACCGGCAGGGGCGACCGTATGCTGGATCGCAGGTCTCTTTTAAAAGCCGCGGCTTGTGCCGCGGTTCTACCTCTTTCAGGATGTGGGTTGTTTGAGCAGGAACGCGAGACCGCGAGTGCGCAGGCCAAGTTCTTAACTTTATGCGATCTGGCTACTGAAGAATTGAATAAGGAAATCAAGCCCTTTCAGCTAGGCAACCCGAGTTCAGGCGATGCCCAAACACATCACTCGGCATTCTTCGTGGATTCCTACGTGGTCCGGGCATTGTGCGTTGCCTATGACATCACCGGCAACAACAAGTACCTTTCCACATGCCAACGCTGGAGCGACCGAGTCATTGCCTTACAGAAATTGATGATCCCCCATGGCGCGTACTATATGAATTATGGACGCGAACCGGGCGCCACTCAGGGTGACTGGTACGTTGCCGACAGCGGCTCGATCGCCATGGGAATTCTGGCAACCAGCATACGGACATCGGATGAACACAGACTACGTTATCTGCGGTCGGTACAGGCATACGCCAAGCTTGTTGCAAAAAGCTATTTCGGCAAGAGAGGCGGAATAAGCGACGGAATCTGGGGGCAATCCACCGACGAATGGTGGGCGTCGACAGCCATCGCCGGCATGCTTTTCGCTCATTTTCACCGGGAGACAGGCTGCGAGGAGCACGCGAGTCATGCGTTGAATGCATTCAAGTGGACTCTCCTGAACGGCCTCCGCAACGCAACCAACCCCACATTCGAGCAAGGTCCCGCTGGAGTTGTGTTCTATACCGGCGAGTTCTTTGCGGTGGCCCTGCGTCATGGAAAATTAACTGAGCGGGAACGCGATGCGGCCAGCCCCCATCTGGAGGTGATCCTGGATTGGCTAGCCAATAATCAGAAGGGACGGGGCGCCACAACCAGCGTAGATTATCTTCTAGATTCGTATATGGCAGGCATGCCTTATCTAATGTATGCGCTTGCTGAAGAGTGGCCCGACGCGCCCCCAACTCTCCGTTCCGCAGCCGATAGGGAACTTCGATATATAACTACAATCTTATTTAAGAACGGATCACCACCAGACCTAGCCACAATACTGTCCAAGACCGAAATACCACAAGATCGATCCCCTGACCTTTGGGGATTTATGTCCTGGGCCATGATGTCGTATGCCGAAAAGCTGAGCCCGGGCGCCTTGCTCCGAACCTCCAAAGAAGCCAACCATCCAGAATGTAGCGTAGTGGAACTTGAATAAAGGCATCGCACTCGGCGGTGCACCGGATCGCGGTTATCCCCTGAAGTTATGCATTAATAACGGCTCCTTTTCAGTGATTCTATTGTTGGAGTCGGCATTGGAACCGCGAATGACGAAGAGAAAGCAATGAACGTTGACGCGTCATCCAATTCAGAACCAGTCGATTCGGCACCGGCCAATCCGGTGCGTATTCTTCTCATTGGAGGGAGTTTGCGGGCCAAATCCGGCAATGCGGCCGCGCTGCGAACTGCACAAGCGCTCACTCCAGCCAATGTGGAAGCCATTCTCTATACGAGGCTTGCGGATTTGCCCCATTTCAACCCCGACGACGACCGCGATCCCCTGCCCGAAGCTGTGGCGGGTTTACGCGGGCAAATTCGCGCCGCCGACGCCGTTCTTTTTTCCACTCCAGAGTATGCCGGAAGCCTGCCAGGCTCGTTCAAGAACCTGCTCGACTGGACGATCGGCAGCGGGGATGGCGGCGGCTTGTACGGCATGGCCGTGGGTTGGATCAATCCGTCCGCTCATGCGTCCCATGGCGGATCCCAAGGGGCTTACCAGACCTTGCGAACGGTTCTTACCATGGCAGGAGCCAGGATCATTGAATCTGCATGCGCCGATGTTCCTGTTCCCCGCGATAAAGTCGATGCAGAGGGCATCATCGCCGATCCGCAGATTCAAGAGGCCATCGCACGCACGATGAGAGAGCTGGCTGGGCAAGTTGACCCTGCGCATCAGACAACGCGGCTGTGAGATGAGATATCCGCTTCCAAAATGAGTAGAGGAGAAGCATTTGCGTTTTTATACCGCAAACGAATGCGAGGCTTGGCTCACCGGCCGAAAGCGATTGAAGCCAGACGAGACTCCTGAAATGAAGGTCCAGCGGGTTCCATACCCAAGAGAGCCTTACAAGGTCTTCTTTACCGCTCATTGGATTGCCAAATCGCTGACACACCGGATGCCTGCATTGCTCTGGATCACTGAATGGGGCATCTGGCCCAGCAGCGAGAACTGGCATTTGTATTACAAGCTGCGCCAGAGCTATGGCGACCAGCGATTACTTCACGAAGCTACGGGGCATTTATTCTTAGAGCATGAGGCGGAAGATCTTGCATCTTTCCTTCATCTCTCGATATTGAATGGTTGGGGCGGCTATCTCTTGACGCACGCCAACTATGTAAACCTATTCTTTAGCCATGACGAATTCATCGATTTCTTTGCCCAAAACGATCACAGTCTTTCGGAGGTTCGAGAGGTCTTTGGTATCTTCGATTTAGCGCAGGAATCGGCAGGGCCCCTCGGCCAGGACAAATCGGACTCCTAAATTCAAACGGGCGCTTGTACCATCGTGAGCATTTCACTCACTGCGAAACCCGTATTCAAGATCAAAAACGACGCATGCCAACAGACGCCTCTCGCATCGAAGATTACAATCGTGCTCGAAGATCGGGCCTGGTGCGGATCGCCGCTCTATCGATTCGTCACGCGTCAATTCCTCATGCGTCGGTTCGTCGCGCGTCGCTTAGTCAGCGCATGCCGCAAACACAAACTATCTCCCTGGAGCTAACCAACGATCAAGAATCCGAAACAATCGTGCTGACATTTTCCGGAGTCTGCGAGCTGAAGGTTGACGGGCTTCATCCGGGCGGCACCTGCTATCTACAAATCTTGTCCATAGCTTCTTATCAATTGGAGGACATTTCCTACCGAGTTAGCAATGACGAACAGGATCTGGAACTAAGCTTCTACTGCAAGGATTTTGAGATCAGGCGTTTAGGCGACGGGCAATCAAGCACTCTTCTCGTCCAATAGTTTTCTCATGGATGAAGCCAGATGCGCGAGGCGGAATGGTTTCTGGAAAAGCCGGCTTCCGGGCGGAAGCTTCGAGCGCAGTTCCTCGTCCCCGTGCCCCGAAATAAAGATCATCGGCAGGTTGGCATCGCGGTTCCACACCTCTTTGGCCAGTTCGAAGCCGTTCATGTGCGGCATAATCAGGTCGCTCACCACAAGCTCGATGCCGGCTTTGTGCTCGTTGTACAAAACAAGCGCGTCACGCCCGTTGGCTGCCTGGATCGTCACATAACCCAGATTTTCAAGAAACTCCGCAATCGCTTCACGCGCGGTATGCTCATCTTCAACCAGCAGAACCGTCTCGCTGCCACGCGGCAACGACTCGGGTTTCGTCTGCGATTCTTCCCTGGCGACAGGCTGCTCCAGCGGGAGGAAGATGCGGAAGCTGCTTCCCTGCCCGACCTCACTCCAAACCTCGATTGCCCCTTTATTCTGCTTTACGACGCCATACACCGTTGAAAGCCCAAGGCCTGTGCCTTTCCCCATTTCCTTGGTGGTAAAGAACGGCTCAAAGATGCGAGCCTTGATTTCAGGGGTCATGCCGGAGCCGGTATCCAGGACTTCGATCACCGCATAGTCACCGGCAATGACATCGAGCTCCCCCGAATACTGCAGACTCAAGGTCCTCATGCTGGTGCGCACGAGGATAGAGCCGCGCCCGGGAATGGCGTCCTTGGCGTTTACAACCAGGTTCACCAGAACCTGAGCGAGATGACTTGGGTCCATGCGGACATGGAGGTCGGGTTCGCCCGGCACGAAAGTCAGATCCAGTTCTTCCCGAATCAAGGGCCGCAGCAACGCGGTGGAATCGGTAATGGCGTCTTTCAGAGAGATCACGCGGGGGAAGGCTGCCTGCTTACGGCTGAAGGCGAGCAACTGCTGCACCGTAGAGGAAGCCCGATCGATGGCGATGCAAATCTGATTGGTATGCTGCTGCAACGCCGGAGGCAGCTTTGCATGCAAGAGCTGCGCGTGGATCGTGACCGCCGTCATCATGTTATTCAGGTCATGGGCGACCCCACCGGCCAGGCGGCCCACGGCCTCCAGCTTTTGCGACTCAAGAAGCTGATGCTGCAGCGAGACCCTCTCGCTGATGTCCTGGTACAAACCAAAACTTCCAGAGGGCTGGTTATCGATCATCAGAGGAACGCCGTGAATCTCCACATCGACGAGCATCTGATCCTTACGCCGGCGGCGCGTGCTCACATGAAACGGCAGTCCCTCGGTAACCGCGTGCGTGAGGGACTGCGCTTCCTGCTTCAATTCCTCGGGAGCAATGATCTCATCGAAGCCGCGGTTTAAGATCTCCTCCTCTTGCCACTGAAAAATAGCGACAAAGGCCCGGTTGCAGGCTATGACGCGATGCGCACGGTCTAGCACGACGATGCCCAAAGGATTCTCGTCGATGAGCGCATGCAGATGGGCGCTTTGCTGCTGCAGTTCTCTTTCAACACGACGCGAGCCGGTAACGTCACGGTTGATACTGAGAATCGCTTGCACGCCCTGAAATTGAATTACAGAGGCGCTGCACAGAATCGCCAAGACGGTTCCGCTGCGGCTGCGATGGGCGGTTTCAAAGTTGTGATAGCGCCCAGCTTCCAGGACCCTGGCAATCCCTTCCTCTCCGCGCGGGACATCGAGCGTGAAACTCTTGAGGCTCATGCCAATCAATTGGGAGCGAGGACAGCCATAAAGCTCCTCGGCCCTGGGGTTCACCTCAAGAATGATCTCATCGACTGGATTAAAAATGATGATGGCGTCGTTAGCCCGCTGGAATACTTCCTGATAGACCTCAGGGGGGAGAAACTCAGGCCGGCCTTCAGGCTTCGCAGACAAAATGGCATCCCCGCACGGGATTTTAAAAGCCTCTTAGATTACTAGTCTTATATTGTTCAGTTCAAGTATTGTTTTGCAAAGAAATTTGCAGGTTACAAACCTGCAATCCTACTTTTTCGCAGGAAATTAAAGACTGATGAAACCATAACCAAGGTTACGATGAGAAAGCTTTGCAAAACCCCCAAAAAACTCAAGAGTCCCGGCAGGTACCATAAAGCCGTACCCGCGCAGGACCCTCTGAGAACCAGTTCCCTTCTTCGTGCTACGGTCGGTTTGCCGACGGTCGCTTTTCCGACCGGAACTTTTCCGAACCGCTATGGCATCCGAACGCCGTGCGACTAAACGCCGACGACCTTAACCAACTCCGCCACCGATTCGGCGCTCTTGCGCAATGCAGCCTGCTCGTCAGCGGTCAACTTGATCTCGATGATCTGCTCCAATCCGTTGGATCCCAATTTGCACGGCACACCCACGAAGAGTCCATTGATGCCGTATTCGCCTTCTAGATGGACGGCGCAGGGCAGAATCTTCTTCTTATCTTTGAGGATGGCTTCTACCATTTCGGTAGCCGCCGCTGATGGAGCGTAGTAGGCGCTGCCGGTCTTGAGATATTTCACAATCTCGGCTCCGCCGTCACGGGTACGCTGAATGATCGCTTCCAGACGATCTTTGGGGATCAACTCGGTAATCGGTATTCCGGCCACAGTGGAGTAGCGGGCCAGGGGCACCATGGTATCGCCGTGACCGCCAAGAACAAAGGCGGTGACGTTTTCCACGCTCACATTCAACTCTTGCGCGATGAAGGTGCGGAAACGAGCGGAATCAAGAACGCCGGCCATGCCGATCACGCGGTTGCGCGAGAACTTGCTGAGCTTGAAGGCCGCCTGGGCCATGGCATCCAGAGGATTGGAGACCACGATCAGGATGCTATTGGGCGAGTTAGCGACGACCTTGCTCACCACGTCCTGCATGATCTTGAAGTTGGTATTCAGCAGATCGTCGCGACTCATGCCGGGCTTGCGCGCCACACCGGCGGTAATCACCACAATGTCGGAATTGGCGGTGTCAGCATAGTCATTGGTACCGAGCACATGGCTGTCGCGCTTCTCGATCGGCATGGCTTCGAGCAGGTCCAGGCCCTTCCCTTGAGGGATTCCCTCAAGCACATCGATGAGCACCACATCCGCCAGTTCCTTGGAGGAAATCCAGTGGGCCGCAGTTGCGCCGACGTTTCCTCCGCCTACAATCGTTACTTTTTTACGCATGGATTCCTTTCCTGCTATGAAAAATGCTCCAGCGGCGGTGAAGCAGCCGGGCAGAAAAATTACACGGCGTGCTTTTGGCTCTGGACCGTCATGTTCTCAATGATGTGCCCGGCAAACTCACTGGTCTTCACCTTGGTTGCGCCCTGCATGAGCCGCTCAAAATCGTAGGTGACCTTCTTTTGCTGAATGGTCGCTTCCATGCCGCCCTCAATCAGGCGCGCGGCCTCGCTCCATCCAAGATAATCAAGCATCATGACGCCCGAGAGGATGACGGAGCCGGGATTGATGACATCTTTGTCGGCATATTTTGGCGCTGTGCCATGGGTGGCTTCAAACACCGCATGCTGGTCGCCGATGTTCGCGCCGGGAGCAATACCCAATCCGCCCACCTGGGCCGCGCAGGCATCGGAGATATAGTCGCCATTGAGGTTGGGCGTGGCAAGAATGTCATATTCAGCGGGACGGGTAACCACCTGCTGGAAGATCGAATCCGCGATGCGATCGTTGATCATGATCTTTTTCTTCCATGCGCCATTTCCATGGGTCTTTCCGATGGAATCCAGTACCCCGCGAACTTCCGCGTAGAGCTCCTGACGGAAGCTTTCGGGAGCAAACTCCAGTCCGGGCTCAACCTGGGCCGCGTTTTCTTCCACGGTGATGTTCGGGCTCTTATCTTTATTATCGAGAATCCAGCTCTCGCGTTCGGTGACCACATGGTCGCGAAATTCCTGAGTGGCAAGCTCGTAGCCCCATTCACGGAATGCGCCTTCGGTAAACTTCTGAATGTTGCCTTTGTGAACCAGGGTGACGGAGCGGCGCTTCTTTTCGATGGCATGCTGGATCGCCATACGGACGAGGCGCTTGGTGCCAAAGATCGAGATCGGCTTAATGCCGATTCCGGAGTCCTCGCGAACACGCTTCTTGGTTCCAGCAAGCATCTCGTTGTTCAAGAAGTCGATCAGCTTCTTGACTTCCGGCGTACCCTGCTTCCACTCGACGCCAGCATAGACGTCTTCCGTGTTTTCGCGGAAGATCACGACATTCATCAGCTCCGGACTCTTCACTGGAGAAGGAACGCCCTGGTAATAGCGAACGGGGCGAATGCAGGAATAGAGATCCAGCACCTGCCGCAAGGTGACATTCAGCGAGCGAATACCGCCGCCAACGGGGGTCGTCAGGGGGCCTTTGATGGCCACATGCAGGTCGCGAATCGCCTCGATGGTTTCCTGTGGAAGCCAGTCTTTGAATTTTGAGAATGCCTTCTCACCGGCAAAAACCTCGAGCCAGTAGATCTTCTTCTTGCCGCCGTAAGCGCGCTCGACAGCCGCATCGAAAACTCGGGCGGAAGCCGCCCAGATATCTCTGCCGGTTCCGTCACCTTCTATATAAGGAATAATTGGATTATCAGGAATCTGGAGCTTGCCATTGCCAAAGGAGATTGCGGCGCCTCCCTTGGGCAACGGAACCCCGTTATATGCAGCTAACATTGATCTCTCCTACGGATGAGAATCCGTTGAATCATGCAAACTTGTTAAGTTAACATCCGGCCCTAATGCGGTGCAAACGGGTTCCAGCAATCAGCTTGTCAGAGTCCAGTAAAATCGCGGGCGCGTTCCGCCACAGGGTATCAACGCTCACTAGCAAGAAATGTGCCTGCGGCGCTACCACAGAGGACACAGAGGAAAAGCTCGGAGGGCACAGAGGAGGGCGATCGTTGGCGGTCAGCAAAACAGCTTGTCAGTACTCAGCAAAATCGCGGGCGCGTTCCGCGAAAGGGATCAACGCCCACGAACAAGAAATGTGCCTGCGGCGCTACCACAGAGGACGCAGAGGAAAAGCTCGGAGGGCACAGAGGAAGGCGGTCTTTGGAATTCGGCATTCAGCAGTCAATGGTCAACGGTCGGCGGTCAGCAAGGACAAAGGGAAGCAACTAATAGAACGCGAATTAAAAGGGCAAAGCTGAAAACATAAATCTGCCCGGGCAACCCAAGAAACGAAGGCGGTGAGAATAGATCTAGAAGCAATTCGGAAAAACCAAGCTTAGCAAGTGAGCTTGAGACGAGAAGCTTGAAGAAAGATCAAGAAGAAAAGTTAATCTTAAGACTGCAAGCTTGGCGATTCCCCAATGCAACCTGCTGAATCCCATTCACCAGATCCTCTATTCACCAGATCCTCTATTCACCAGATCATCCATTCACCAGGTCCATTCACCAGATCATCCATTTACTACAACATCTATTCACTACAACCTCCATTGACCACGACCATTGACCATGCCATCCGCGACGGGCAAGATTTTTCGTTTTTCTTACATCATCCCCTCCTAGGCAGGGTCTAAGATCGAAGAAACAAACGCTTACTCTCATTCTTGATTGATGCGCCCTGGAACAGGGGCTGGGCCATTGGGGAACGACAGGATGATTGGAGATAAAGGAACTTCCACTAGGGACTCGATCAGAAAATGCACAATCGGGAAACAAGACAATCAGAAAGCAAGCATTGCGGGAACGGGCATCTGGCGAGCGTGGATTGGAAAAGCGATTTGAAGAACCAATTTTGATTTGAAGAACCAATTTTAAAGAACCACAATTTGAGGAGCAGGAGATAGCAATGCGAGTTTCGTCACCCAGGATTTTCATGAGGACTTTGGTACCCATTGCTGTAACGATCTTGTTAGCGCAAGCGGCATTCTCTGAAACTGCGCTCTTACAAAGCGGCAGCGCTCCAACGGCTTTCCGACCGACGCAGGGACAAGAGCAGGGGCGGATGTCGCCCGATCAAAAGTTCTTTGTGGGCAAAGTCGTTTCGGTGGCTAAAGACTCAATCGTGATCACACCCGTATCCGGCAACGGCCAGGATGTGCCCAAAGGACCCATAACCATTAAGGTGGGAGAGAACACGCGCATTTCCAAGCAGCGGGAACCAATCAAGCTGGATGCAATCAAGGCAGGCGATACGGTATTTGTGAGCGGCCAGGCGAGCGGCGACACGATGAATGCGGCGCGCATCGGCGTGGTTCCTCCGGAGATGGCAGACCGGATGCGCGCACGATTGGAATCGGGCGCGACGGGCAACGGAGGGACGGCCGCTCCGGATCGTCCGGCCTTTCGCCGGGAAGACCTGGGCAAGAAGTTCATTGTGGGCGAAGTGAAGGCCATTCAGGAGACGAAGCTAACCATCGCACGAATCGACAATCAAACGCAGGACATTGAGGTGGACGAAAATACCTCATTCAAGAAAGGCAACGAGAGCATCACACTGCCGGATATCAAGGTTGGCGACTTCGTCCGCGGAGGAGGAGAGATCAAGAACGGCGTGTTTGTCCCCAAAGAATTAGTGGTGGGACAAGGCAACATGATGAGAGGCATGAATCGCCAGAACGGAACGACGGAGCAGAAGAAACCGGAAGATCCTTCCCCGAAGAACTGAGTTGGCAACGGCCGATTCGGAAGATTCGGCTTTCCAGTTTCGGGGCTTCGTTTTTTGGATTTTTGGATTTTTTAGATTTCTGGCTTTTGGACTTCGACCTCTATCCAGTACGTTTCAATTCTATGATCGAGTCCTGTGCCCGCGAACGTCTTTTGCATTCCCGCTGTCGAGGTTTATCGAGAACGAGGCTCCCCTGCTCGATTTGAGGCGTAGAGATTTAGATCTTGGCGCTCTAATTTTCGGGCCTGATTCCAGTTTCGTTCCTAAGTTTTGGGAACTATTTTCAATTCTTTGCGGAGTTCCACGGGAGAAGGCCATGCGCCCGCTAGCGTTCGATGTATCTAAATTTGAAAGAGGCTGTGCGCTGTACCTGCGAGCAGCAGGGCTTGCCTTCCTACTTATTCTCCTGATTCTCGGAGCGGGCGTTGGCTCGGCCTGCTCCCAAGATACAAACACGCAGGATCATCGGCCCGCCGATGCCGCGCCAGCCCAGCAGAGCGCCCCAAACCCACAAAACACGCCTGCTCCGCAAGAGACGCCCAACGGGCAGAGCGCCGCGCCCACTACGAGCGCGGCCATTGCCGGCGAGATCTCCGGCACGGTCAAATCAGGCACGATACCGCTGCCAGGCGTGGTGGTCACAGCATCCAATTCCCTAACGGGAAAAAAATACGCTACCTCTACGGACGTGGACGGCAGCTTTAAGCTGGCCGTAGGCGGCAAAGGGCGCTACGTGGTGCGCGCGGAATTTTCCGCTTTCGCGCCCATCACCAAAGAGGTGCTCATCAACGCAGAGACACCCAAGGGCACAGTCGATCTCTCCATGATCCTACTGTCTCGGGTTCCAAAAGAGACGCAGCCAGATCAGCGACAGATGGGGCAGCGGAATGGCGTGGCCAGCGGAATGCAGAGACTCTCGCTTTCCGGCGGCGACGCGGCGGGGGCAGAGCCATCCGGGGGAGCGGACGCGCCGTCGATGGCAAACTCCGGGCTTCCGAATGCCGGACTGGCCGAGGGCAGCACCGAATCCATCGCAGTTTCGGGAGCTATGGGAAGAAACGATCTGCCGACTATCGATCCGGGAGAAATGCAGGACAGGATCAATGAGTTGCGCGATTCGGGGCGGGGAGGCAACTTTGGCGGGTTTGGCGGCGGGCAGGGGGGATTCGGCGGAGGAGGCTTTGGCGGGGGCGGACCCATGGTTTTCGCCATGGGTGGAGGACCTGGCGGAGGAGGTGGACGCGGCTTCCGCAACTTCAATGTGAACCAGCCACACGGCTCCATTTTCTACAACTATGGCGGCTCGCCGCTCGATGCCCGGCCTTATGCGCTTACAGGCGTAGAAGCCCCCAAAGCCTCCTATGACCAGAATCGCTTTGGAATCACCATCGGCGGTCCTCTGAATATCCCGCATGTTTACCATGGAGGCACGAAGACCTTTCTATTCGGCTCCTATACAAGCACACGCGGAAACAATCCATTCGATGTGTTTTCGACCGTGCCCACGCTCGATGAGCGCAACGGCAACTTCTCTTCCCTGCTCAATTCCAGTACGCCTGTGCAGCTTTTCGATCCAAGAACGCACCAGCCGATTCCCAACAATATCCTGACCAGCATCAATCCGGCCGCAGCGGGACTCTTGCCGTTCATTCCCGCCCCCAACTTGCCAGGCACCAGCAAGAATTTTCATTTTGTCTCGGCCAATGAGAGTCATTCCGACACGGCGCTTATCCGCTTCAATCACAGTTTTGGCTCTCAACCGGCCGGCCCCTTCGGGGGGTTTGGAAGAGGAGGCGGGGGTGCGCGGCGACAATCGCAAAGCGGGAACCAGAAGAAGGACACGCACTGGTCGCAGAGCATCAACGGCGGATTCAACTACAACGGAGTACGCAGCGACATACTGAATGCCTTCCCAACCCTGGGCGGCAAGTCGCAGGTTTCCAACTACAACGGCAACGCAGGCTATACGCTGAGCAAGAACCTTTTCCTGAACTCACTGCGCTTCAACTATAACCGCAGCCAAAACCGGACCCTCAACGGCTTCACCAACGTCAATGACATCGAGGGACAGTTGGGGATCACGGGCGTGTCGCAACAACCCTCGGACTTCGGCTTGCCCAACCTGAACTTTTTCCCGTTCACGAGCCTGCAGGACGTTACCCCGGCCTTCCGCACCACGCAAAACGTTACGCTCACCGACTCCATGAGTTGGAGCCACGGCAAACATAGCTGGACATGGGGCGGCGACTATCGCCACCAGTTGCTCGATCTGACCAACGCTACGAACGCTAGAGGAACCTTCGTTTTCTCCGGACTTGCAACCAGCACGCCCTCAAGCGGGCCAGCCGGGCCAGCGACTTCCGGCTTTGCCTTTGCCGACTTTCTGCTGGGCTTCGCCCAGCAGACTTCGCTGCAATCCGGAACCAACACGTATCACTTCCGGCAGAACGCCTTCGACCTCTACGTGCAAGACAACTGGCGGGCCAGCAAGAACCTGACTTTGAACCTGGGCCTGCGCTACGAGTACGTGGCTCCATTTACAGAGCTCAATAACCAACTGGTAAACCTGGATGTAAGCCCAGGCATCATCAGCGCCAACGCACTCCCGGTGCCCGTGCAGCCTGGGGGAAGCGGCCCCTATACCGGCGGCTTTCCAGGTGGATTGATCAATCCCGACCGCAACAATTTTGCGCCGCGGGTCGGCCTCGCGTGGAAAGCATCCTCGAAAACGGTGGTCCGCGCCGGATATGGAATCAACTACAACATTGCCCAATACGGACAGATGGTGACGCAGCTCGCGTTCCAGCCCCCGTTCGCGGTCGCGCAGACCAACACCACAGCCAACGATCCAACGGCGTTTACTTTGCAAAACGGGTTCCCCAACACGACTCCGACCAATGGAGTCACCAACACGTATGCCGTGGACCGCAACTACCGCCTGGGTTACGTGCAGTCCTGGAACTTGAATATCCAGCAAGAGCTGAAGTATGGCATTCTGTTGAACATCGGCTACACAGGATCAAAGGGAACGCGCCTCGATATCGTGCGCGCGCCGGACCGCACGGAGACAGGATTGGCCTTCACGAATTGCAGTCCGCCAACCAACTCGCCGTGCGTCGACCCATTTCTATTTGAATCGTCGGCGGGCTCCTCCATTCTGCATTCGGGAAGCCTGCGGGTGCGCAAGCGGATGAGGCGGGGCTTCTCGGTGGGCGGCACCTACACCTATTCAAAGTCGATCGATAATGCCTCTTCTATCGGAGGAACGGCTGTGGTCGTGGCCCAGAACGACCTGGACCTGGCGGCGGAGCGCGGTCTTTCGAGCTTCGATCAGCGGCACCGTCTTACGGCCGACTTTTCTTACGAGCTACCTTTCGGCAAAGAGAGGAAATGGCTCAACCGGGACAATTGGGCCGCCAACGCCTTAGGAGGAATCACCTTCAGCGGCAATGCGACGCTCGCTTCCGGCACTCCTTTTTCGCCGCGCATTCTCGGGAACGCCGGCAATATTGCCCAAGGCGTGAACGGCACCCTGCGCCCGGATCTTGTGCCGGGACAAGCGATTCAGGTCAGCGATCCAACCATTCAGCATTGGTTTAACACGGCGGCCTTCATTGCGCCTACAGGCCAAAGCTTCGGCGATGCGGGACGCAACATTATTTCCGGCCCAGGATTGGTGGATCTGGATATGGCATTTTCCAAAACCGTCCAGGTGAAGGAGATGCAGAGCCTGGAGCTTCGCCTCTCGGCCACCAATGTTTTCAACACAGCGCATTTCACTTCGATCGACACACAGCTCGGCTCTCCGTCGTTCGGGCAGGTGATCGCGACCGGCTCGATGCGGAAAGCCCAATTTACGATGCGATATAGGTTCTAAGACGCCATGAACACTCGAGCGACGTTCTCCAAAATTCGACAGACGCTGGCGGCCCTGCTTTGCGCGACCCTCACCATGTCTTCCCTGTCTTCCATCAGTGCGCAGACGGCATCGCAGCAGACACAAAACGATGCGCAACAGCAAGGAAACTTCCGCTTCCGAGTTGAGAGTGAACTCGTTCTAGTCAACGTGGTAGCACGCGACAAGCAAGGAAAGCTGGTGCAAGACCTGAAGCGAGAGGACTTCACCCTGTTGGAAGACGGCAAGGCGCAGCAGGTTTCGAGCTTCGATTCCGAGATTCTGGATACAACGCCGATGGTGGCCAACACCACAACTGGAGGCCAGCCCAGCGAGCATCCCGCGACGCCACCTAAGCCGATTCTCACGCGAAAGGACGCGGACGACGCCCTCAGCAACAAACGGGTCATCGTCTTATTTTTCGATTTCACATCGATGCAACCGGACGAGACACAGCGGGCTGTAGAAGCGGCGAAAAAATACGTCAACACAAAGATGACGCAGGCAGACATGATTGCGCTCGTCTCATTTGCCTCTTCACTCCGTCTCGACCTGGATTTCACGGGGGACCAGGCGCGGCTGCTCCAAGTCCTGAACAGCTATACGCACTCGGAAGGCCAGGGCATGGACAATGGCGCAACCGGCGATGCCGATGGAATCGAGGAAACCGGCGACGCTTACATCCCCGACGAAACCGAGTACAACCAGTTCAACACCGACCGAAAGCTCCAGGCACTGCAGTCGGTTTGCCAGGTGCTCTCGAAATTCAACCAGAAGAAATCGCTGATCTATTTCAGCAGCGGCATGACACAGACCGGGATTGAGAACCAGGCGGCCCTACGGGCGGCAGTGAATTCCGCAATTCGAGGGAACGTGGCGATCTACACGCTCGACTCGCGTGGGCTTGAGGCCCAGCCACCGGGAGGCTCGGCGCAAACGGCCAGCCTGCGCGGAACCGCCATGTACTCGGGCGCGGCGCTCCAGAACCAGTACGACAGCAATTTTGCCAGTCAGGAGACGCTCACCACCCTGGCGGGCGACACCGGAGGCAAGGCATTTCTGGATAGCAACGATCTTGGCCAAGTGTTCGATCGGGTGCAGAAAGATACGTCGACCTACTATGTGCTGGGGTACAAGAGCAACAACCCGCTACGCGACGGCAAGTACCGCAGGATTCAAGTCAAGGTCAACCGCGCTGGGCTAAACTTGGAATTCCGCAAAGGCTACTACGCTCCCAAAGATTACAAACACTTCAACAACGAGGATAAGGAACGCCAACTGCAGGACGAGATAGCGTCGGAGATATCCAGCACCGACGTGGCGGTTTACATGGCCGCAGCCTACTTCCGCCTGGAAGAGAACCAATTCTATGTGCCGGTGTCACTGGTCGTGCCCGGACCGCAGATTCCCTTTACCAAGGGCGGCGATAAAGACAAGGCGACCCTAGATGTGATGGGCGAGGTAATCGACGAGTTAAAGAGGAACGTGGGAAGCGTACGCGAGACCGTGAAACTGGCGATCGACTCGGCCCAAGAGGTGCAGCGCAAGAACATCCAGTACAGTACAGGATTCATTCTAGGGGCGGGAAAATACCATTTGAAGTTTGTCGTCCGCGAAAACGAGAGTGGACGAATCGGCTCGTTTGAAAGCGATTTCGTCGTTCCCGACATTCGCAAGGCCCCACTCAAGATGAGCTCAATCATCTTGGCGAACCAGCGAAAGGAAGCTAGCGGCAAGAAGACGCGGAATCCCCTGGTGCGCGACGGCGGCGAGTTGGTTCCCAATATCGCCCACATCTTTACACCCGATCAGCATCTCTATCTTTTCTACGAAGTCTATGAGCCCTCGAAAGACAAGGAACCTGAGCAGGGCGATGCCGCCGCGAAGACGAAAAACCCCATACGGCTGCTTACGAGCGTTCAATTTTTCAAAGGCAAAACCAAGACTTTTGAAAGCTCGTTGATCGAGGCGCGCCAGCTTAATGCGCCTGAGCGCAAGGCCGCAGTCTTCCAATTTGACGTTCCACTCGAACAGATCAAACCCGGACTGTATACCTGCCAGGTGAGTGTGGTTGACGACGCAGGCGGAACATTTGCCTTTCCGCGGATGCCTATCCTGGTTCGCGAAAAAACGCCGAATAACCCAAGCAGCGCTGGAACGGCTCCGGGCAATTGATCAGCATGCTGAGCAACTCGTGTGCCACCAGTCCGGGATCGTGAGATTCACGTTTCACGAGCGAATCTCTGAACAGGCCGCTAAAGAGCGGCCCGAGTTTCAATTTCTTAAAACACGGAGTTTTGAAGGCCCCAACCAAAATATGGGGCCTAAGTGCGCACTGAAGGACCATCGCCGTTATAAGGCGCGTCCTATAGCGATCCAGTTAACAAAGTAATTACTGGCACCATTCAGGCTGGTGACAACGAAGCTCGTAGTACCCACAGATGTTATAGTTTCAATAACTTCGACGGCTATGGCGGAACCTTGGTAGAATGGCGAAATTACGACCACAGGGGGAGTGGCAAACTCCTCTTGAAAATCAATCTCCAGCGAACCACCAACGCTCTTCAGTTTCATTCCTGCCTGGGTCATCTGGTTAGCAGCCTTACTTACATGAACGGCTCCGTGATGTGCTTTTGCCTGCGTGGACATTATGCTTTCTCCTTACTTTTCGCCTAGATTGGAAGACTCACGAGAAATGTAGTGAAAAGATCCTCCTCCTGGAGTTCTTATCAACCAGTCTCTCGGTCTACCGCCGCTATAAACGACAACTCAACGGCGATTCCCTTTGTTATTTATTGTTGCTCTGCAGCTTTGCGGCACTACGGGTGTGATTGAAAGCAAGATTGGATTTTTCTCAGATTCTGAGTATTGACCGTTCTTTCAATTTATGTCGCGCTCTCAAATCAAGTTGAGCAAGGAGAAATAAAGGCGGCCTGGCCGTTGCCGCCTTTACCGTGCGAAGCAATGCCGCGATATTGAGCCCTATCTGGTTCTAGTGCTTCACTCTTCCCGCAGCAGACGCAGCGGATCGATGGAGAGAGCACGCTGCGCTGGAATCCAGGTGGCTATCAAGCCCAACAGGGCCATGACCAAAACTACCCCGCTCAGCACAAGGGGGTCGCGGGAGCTCGCTTGATAGACGATGAAGGCTAGAACACGGCTCGCCAGAGCACCCAGGAGAAGCCCCGCGATCGAGCCGAAAGCCAAAAGTTTCAATGCCCGTTCCAGAGCCGCACCAAGAACTTCCCTCCGCTGCGCGCCGAGCGCCATTCGAATTCCAAGCTCTCGCAGCCGCTTGCTAACCGAGTAGGCCGCCATTCCGAAAATCCCGGTAATTGCCAACAAGGCTCCCATCACGCCCATGACGCCCAAAGACCCAGTCGCAATGCGAGAGGCGAAAAAGGCGAGATCCAATTCCTGTTCCCAGGTGCTGACCGAAAAAGGCAGCGCGGCATCCAAGCCCCGCAGCGCATTTCGAATAGCCGGACCAAGCTGCGCAGGAGGGCGGCTCGAACGGACTACCAGCCAGGACTGGGTTGCAGGCGATTGCAGGATCGGCAGAAACATGGCGGGTTGGAGATCTTCCGCAAGGTTGGCGTATTTCCCATCTTCCACGATTCCTATTACCCGGATGCGCGTTCCATCTTTGACCTTGTAGTAGCCACCTATGGCCTCGGCTACAGAACCAAACAGCTTGCGCGCAAACTGTTGATTTACGACTGCCACCGCGGGAGCGTTCTTATCGTCGTGCCAGGTGAATGACCTTCCGAACAGCAAGGCGGTGCCGGCAGCGCGGAAATATTCCGGGGAAACATTGTACATGTAGCTGTCGGCCGCCTCCTTCCCCGACCTGAGATCGGTAGCTCTGTCGGTAAAGGCCATTGTGTTGTTCTGAGCGACGCCCAACGGAGGCTGATCGGTCAGTCCAACGGACTCGACTCCGGAAACCGCTTCCAGGGCTTCGATCATTCGCTTCTGCATAGCCGGCACGCGATCGCCTTTGTAGCCACCCATGGAAAGGTCGGTGTCCGCCAACATGGCGTTTTGTATCTCAAATCCAAAGTCGCTATGAAAGGAGCGCAGGAGCCCTCGAACCGCCACCATGGACGACGTAACCAGAACCGCGCAGATGGCTATCTGCCCAACCAGCAACAACTCACGTACGGTCACGCGCCGGCCAACGATTCGCGCCGATGCCGATTTGACCACTTCATAGGGGCTGGTGCGAAGAATTTGCCTCACCGGAACCGCTCCAAACAAAAACCCACTGGCCAGGGTCAACAGCAAAGCGACCAAGTAGACGGTCGAATCCGGGGCCACGATCACATGAAGAGGAACTCGGGGAAAAGGCCTCCAAGCGCTTAGCGCGCGCAAGAGGACGATGCTGCCAAGCACGCCGACGACACCGCCCATCAGCGCAATCAGCAGCGCTTCGGTAAATAGCTGGCGCAGGATGCGCACACGATTCGCCCCCAAGGCAAGGCGCAGTGCGACTTCGCGAGCGCGATCGGAGGCGCGGGCGGCAAACAGGCTACCGAGATTGGCGCATGCAGCCAGCAGTATTAACATCGCCAAGATCATGAGTCCGCCAAGAAACGCCTTGATGGGACCACCAAGATAGTCTCCATAGAGGCCGGGCCGAGCCAAGGAGAAGTCCATGTTGCCGTCTTCTTGCGGGTAGGTCTTCTCGAAATAAGAGCCAATCGGTTTCAGGTCGGCCGTGGCTTGCGCCGGAGAAATGCCGGGCTTCAAGTGCCCCATTACCATGAACACGCCCCGAACTTTGCGGGTATTCAGGTTATTCACGCCTTCGACCTGCTCCATGTTCACGATGGGCACGTAGAAGTCGGGGTTGAAGAACACGAGCGTCCCATGAAACCCCGGCGGCGAGACACCGAGGATGGTATAGGGGTGCTTATTCACCTGAACGATGCGACCGACGACGCTGCGATCGTCTTGAAAACGGGTGTGCCAATAGGAATGGCTCAATACAATGTACGGCGCGCTGTTGGCGCCGTGCTCGTCGGCGGCGTGAAAGAAGCGGCCAAGGAACGGCTGAAGACGCAGTTCATCGAAGTAGTTTCCACTTGCTTCGAAAGCCCAGGCCCGCGCCGGATTCGCTCCACTGTCGAGCGATACCTCAGCTACGTTGAAAGCCGTGAGATCGTCAAAGCTGTGATTGCGCTCGCGTAGATCGAGATAGTCGGGATACGACTCATACGCGGAGTTGGAACTCGCCCGCCAAACCGCGAAGAGGCTCTCCGCTTGAGGCACATTCAGCGGCCGAAGCAGAAAGGCATTCATCACGCTGAATACCACAGCGTTTGCGCCAATCCCCAAAGCCAGAGTCAGGATGGCGGCGATCATGAATCCTGGAGACTTGCGCAACAGACGCAGACTGTAACGAACGTCGCTGATGAGCGTCTCCATGAAGCTGCCGCCTATCGCCTCGTGACATTCTTCTTTGAATCGCTCATGGCCACCAAATTCGATGCGGGCGCGGCGCAAGGCTTCGGCACGATCTAGGCCGGAGGCAACCAAGTCGTCGGCACGATGGAGGATGTGCGAGCGAAGCTCCTCCTCCATGTCACCTTCCAACCGCGACCGGCGGAAAAATCGAGAAGCAATGGAACGCAGGTAGGCTAGAAACTTCATACTTCCTCCGGCCGGGCCGCAAGAGCGGAAGCGATTGCTGAGACTAGACGGTTCCATCCGTCGGTCTCCTCCCGCAGGCGTTTACGCCCGGTAGACGTAAGCTCATAAAACTTGGCGCGGCGATTGTTTTCCGATGTACCCCAACTCGCCTCCAGAAGCCCCTGGCGCACCAACCGGAACAAAGCCGGATAGAGCGCTCCCTGCTCCACCAGCAGGGCCCTCCCTGAGATTTGCCCAATGCGCAGGAGTACTCCATAGCCATGGAGAGGACCTAGAGAAACCGCCTTCAAGATGAGAAGGTCGAGCGTGCCGGGAAGAAGCTGGGCCTGATCTGTCACGCGCCCTCCTAAGATAATTAGGAGATTAACCCGGCTCTCCTAAGACGTCAAGGGAAAAGAATCGATGGTCAAGAAAAACAAATTCCATCAGAGAAATGGTGCGGAACAATTCCGCTATCAAACTCGTATCTCGTTATGTCGTATGCAAGGTATGAAGAATGGCTCGAGAGACGGCGGTTGATCTCAGGGAATCCGCATCAGCACAATGGATAACCTCGGCGGCGCTGGGCGTGGTGGCGTGCGTTCTGGCGGACATGGTGCATGAAGCCTTGGGACACGGAACAGCATCCTTGCTCACCGGCAATCGAATCTTGTCGCTTTCGACCGTGGCCATCCAAAATGCAATGGCGAGCCGCACAGTGGCCGCAGCAGGCACCGCTGCAAATTGCATTGTTGGATCCTTGTCGCTGCTCGCGTTCCATCGTGCCAAGAAACTCACACTCTTCACGCTCTTTCTCTGGCTCTTTGCAGCCTTCAATCTATTAAATGCCGGTTATCTTGTCGTCTCGGCGGCGCTGAATAACGGAGATTGGGCCGTTGTTATTGCGGACCGCTCTCCAAGCTGGTTGTGGCGAAGCGCGCTTGGAATGGTTGGCGCAACCTTGTATGTGCTGTTCGTGCGATGGGCGGCATCGGCCATGATTCGCCGAGTAGAAGACGGTGAAATCGGGGTCTCCGCCCTGTGGGCGAATATTCTCGCGGCCTATATCGGTGGCGGCGTTGTGATGATGATTGCATCCGTTTTCAACCCCATCGGCCCGAGCCTTATCTTGCTCTCGGGGATGGGGGCATCGTTTGGCCTGAATGCCGGTCTATTGTGGGTCCCAGGAATTGTCGCCGGAAAGGCGCGAACGCAATCTCCCGCAGCCAGTTCACTGCCCGCGAGCTATTTCTGGATTGCTATGGCTGTAGTGCTGGGCGGGCTTTTTGTGGCCATTCTGGGGCCTGGAATTCATTTTTCCAATTGAAAACGCGTGGATGCTAGCTAGCTATTATGCTCGGCACAGAAAAAAGCCCGCCTGATCGCTTTGATCGAGGCGGGCTTAAACGTGTAACGTCTGGGGTCTCGCTATGCCACTTGTGCTTCTTTCGCAGCTTGGGCTTTCTGCGCACCAATCCGCATTCCGTAGAACGACCGCCACACGAAGAAGACGGAGATAGCAAAAGCAACCAGAGCCAGCACATGGCTTAGGTTCGGTCCCTCATCCGCAGTCAGCTTCACGGCAAGTTCCACAGCTAGGAGTCCGAAAAGCGTGGTGAACTTGATGATCGGATTGAGAGCAACCGAAGACGTATCTTTGAATGGATCGCCCACGGTATCGCCCACCACGGTTGCGGCGTGCAGGTCTGTGCCCTTCTTCTTCAACTCCACTTCCACAACCTTCTTGGCGTTGTCCCAGGCTCCGCCAGCGTTGGCCATGAAGATCGCCTGATAGAGTCCGAATACCGCGATGGAGATGAGGTATCCGATAAAGAAGTAAGGCTCGGTGAAAGCAAAGGCCAGAGTGGAGAAGAACACGGTCAGGAAGATGTTGAACATGCCCTTCTGCGCATACTGGGTGCAGATTTCCACGACCTTCTTGCTATCGGTGACCGATGCCTTTTCCACGCCCTCAAGCTTGATATTGCGCTTGATGAACTCGACAGCGCGATAAGCTCCGGTGGTTACCGCTTGCATGGAAGCACCGGTGAACCAATAGATGACGGCTCCACCAGTGATCAGTCCGAGCACGAATGGCGCGTGCAGCAGTGAGAGTTTCACCGTGTCTGTGGTCAATCCGTGAGTGAGCGTCATCATAATCGAGAAGATCATGGTGGTGGCTCCTACAACGGCTGTTCCAATCAGTACGGGTTTGGCCGTGGCTTTGAAGGTATTGCCGGCGCCGTCGTTCTCTTCCAATAGGTCTTTTGCCCGTTCGAACTTGACATCGATATTGAAATCTTTCTTCAGTTCTTTTTCGATGTTGGGAACCTGCTCGATGAGCGAGAGTTCGTAAACAGACTGAGCGTTGTCGGTAACCGGACCGTAGGAGTCAACGGCAATCGTCACCGGGCCCATCCCCAGGAATCCAAATGCCACCAATCCGAAGGCAAAGACGGCGGGAGCCAGCATGATCGCCGCAAGCCCCATACCGCTGACATAGTAGCCGATCGCCATGAGCAGCATCATGCTGATGCCGAGCCAGTAAGCGGAGAAGTTGCCGGCAACGAGTCCAGAAAGAATATTCAGCGATGGACCGCCTTCTTCCGATGAGGTAACAATTTCGTCTACGTGCGCCGACTCCGTGGAGGTAAAGACCTTGACCAATTCAGGAATGATCGCGCCCGCCAGGGTTCCGCAAGAGATGATCGTGGAAAGTTTCCACCAGAGCGATGCGTCTCCGCCAAGATCGGGAATGATGAGCTTGGACACGACAAACGTCATGGCAATGGAGACCACGGAGGTAATCCATACCAGGGAGGTAAGCGGAGCCTCGAAGTTCATGTGATCGGCATCGCCGTACTTTGCCTTGGCAAGGCCTTCGTTCACGAAGAACGAGATCGCGCTGGCCACGAGCATCATGATACGCATCACGAAGATCCAGACCAGCAGTTGCACCTGAATTTGCGGCTGTTTTACTGCCAGGAGGATAAAGGTGATTAGAGCCACGCCGGTCACGCCGTAGGTCTCGAAACCGTCGGCGCTGGGACCAACCGAATCGCCGGCATTGTCGCCGGTACAATCGGCAATTACGCCGGGGTTGCGGGCATCGTCTTCCTTAATGCGAAAAACGATCTTCATCAGGTCGGAGCCGATGTCTGCGATCTTGGTGAAGATACCGCCGGCGATACGCAGCGCGGCTGCACCCAGCGATTCACCGATGGCGAAACCAATGAAGCAAGGGCCGGCGTAAGATCCGGGGATGAAGAGCAGGATGCATAGCATGATCAGCAGCTCAACGCTGATGAGCATCATGCCGATGCTCATACCCGCCTTCAGAGGAATTGCATAAATGGGATAGGGCTTGCCGCGCAATCCGGCGAAGGCCGTGCGCGAGTTGGCGAAGGTATTCACGCGGATGCCGAACCATGCCACG
>DATGIO010000174.1:0-101583 GCA_035295685.1 Candidatus Angelobacter sp. | reverse complement strand
GTTGAGTCCTTGGAATATTTTGCGAATGTGCGATTCGGATTCCGGGCAGAGCCACGGCCCCGATCTTCCTCTTCAATCCTGAACTATCTGCTTGAGCCACCACACTATACCGAATACCAGACCGTTGCGCGAGAGCAGAATGTGGCTTGCAAGCTCGCTTTTCTAGATGAGATGATTGCGTGTGCCGAGGAAGGATTTTCGTGGTGGCCCACTAGCGTTACAACACCAAGTCTTTTAGGCGTACTGTCCAGATTTTTTTTAGGGTTCTTTGAGGGATGTACCCGAGAAACGGTGTGAAATCAGTCATCAAACACGGCATTCAAAGAGCTTTCTTGCGCAAGCGATTGTTCAGGATTTTCGTTGTGGTTCCTGCCTGCTTATTCGGCGTGGGCATCCTGCTTCGCGCTCATACGTTCTACAGCACAAAGATTACCTGGTCCGCAGACGTTTCGCGCATCGTGTATTCCAACTGCGCGTCGTGCCATCATCCGGGCGGATCCGCATTTTCGCTGATGACTTACCGTGAGGCCCGCCCTTGGGCTGAATCCATCAAACACCAGGTGCTCACCCGGAGCATGCCTCCCTGGAATGCCGTGAAAGGCTTTGGAGAGTTCAAGAACGACCGCGGCCTCTCCCAGGAAAACATTGAAATTATTGCGGAATGGATTGAAGGGGGAGCGCCAGAGGGCAATCCACTCTACATGCCTCCGCAGCCAACTTTTGGAAAGAGCACAACCAACGATCGCGCTGTTGGTTCGCCGCGCGATTTTCTTGGGGTTACCACGCTCAAGCACCCTCTCGATGCAGTTGGCATCGTGCCTAAGAACGTTCCGGACACGGGTGTGCTGCAGGTGATCGCTGAACGGCCCGATGGTTCGATCGAGCCGCTGATCTGGGTTGAAAAGTTCAACCCAACGTACACGAGTCCTTACTACTTCCGCAAGATGCTGAACTTTCCCGCCGGCACGAAAATCGAGGTTACTCCCCATACCGGCAGCGTCTCACTTCTGATCAAGTGAAAATAGCTATTCCGGAGCGCGCACACCCGCAGAGCTGGCCGCTTCTCTTCTAACTTTTGAATCTTTAAATTTTGCTTAGAGCCAGATTTCTCCGGGTCTATTTCGCAGCTTTGGAAACCACAAAGGCGGCGAGACTTACACCATCATCGGCGTTCATCTCATTTTCTCCGAACGCGAGAGGATCGTCTTTACGATCTTTCAGCATATCCTTCGAGATGTCTTTGTACGCAGCGGCCAACTTGTCCGGATCGATCTTACCCCCATCGGCCTTTGCGGAGACAATGCCAACCGGCTTTCCGGCATCGAAATAGACACAGGCGGCACGATCTTTCTCCTGGGAAAACAAACAAACCAGACTCCGATCGGTCTTTGCTTCCTTAAGCTTGACGAAGGGACCAAGGTCACTATCATTGAGGCCCGAAGCCCAGGTTTTCTGGTCGATAAAAATCGCAAACCGGCCAGCCATGGAGCCACCTTCGGCGTTGCCGGCAACTGTGGCCGCAATCTTGACGAAGTAGAGCGGTTCTTTCTCCCCCGCACCCGAAGGCTGTGCTCCGGCGGGTTGATTCTGCGCAACCGCGAACGACGCCAACAAAGTGACAAAAACAAAGAGCGCAGCGGCCTTCACTTTCAAAGTCTTCACTTCGAACATCTTTGATTGCAGAGCATTGGATTGCAGAGCATTGGATTGCAGAGCATTGAAATTCATCGATGGAGCCGCCCTCAACGGCGTGGTAAGCGTACCTCATCCGGCTTCTTTCGAGCAATTTGCAGGCGATCGCGAGCGGAACCCCGCAAGCAACTAATCGGTTTTGATCTTGCCAAGCATCTTCAAGATGGCCTGTACGACAAGATCGGGCTTGTCCGCCATGACTTTGTGAGAGCTGCCGGCGGCAAGAACAGATTCACGATTTGGGTTATTCGCGGTGAATTCAGCATGCGCTTTGCGCCAGATCTGCGTAGTCTCGGGACTGCTCTGCCCATTCTCCGCAACGATATCGATGATAGGTAAGCTGCTCGATACCTGAATCGCGTCGAGTTTTTGAGCTGTCTCCGGCATGGCCTCCGCCCACGGAATCGCCACCTTTGCTAGCTGCGGGGCCTTTTCCCGGACTTCTTGGTATTGCGTGCGCATCACCTTCTGATTCTTTTCAACTTCGGATTTAGGCCAGACTCCTGGAACGAGCGCATCGATTAGGATCAACCCTTGGAGAACCAATCCCTGGTTGCCGTCGGATTTCGAGGTTGCCGGAGCAGTAGATGCCGCTTTGAGAATGATGGCTCCTCCGTAGGAATGGCCCACCATCACGATCGGGCCACCAACTCCGCAGGCCGCTAACGCGCTTCTAAGGATATAACATCATTCTCCAGGCTAAAGGGTGTAGCCTCGTTGAGCGAACTCTGGCCCATTCCGGCACGGTCATACACGAATGTTCTAAAGCCAGCGGCGCGAATCCTGGGTGCGATTTGCGACCACACGGTGGAGTCGTTTCCGAACCCGGATTCAAAAACCACGGTGACATTTCCCGATCCGGCTTTATCGACCCAGATGCGGTTTCCATCGATACTTACCAAGGATTGTGCGCATGAATTGGAAGGAACCGATCCCGATTGCATAGAGGTATAAGAGGCAGCCGACGATGCAAGGCAAAGAAGACTTGCGAGCGCAAAATATCTGGCAGCTTGGCTATTCATTCCCAGAGATACGGCGATTCCGGAACCAAAGTTCCATTTTGGAAGGCGCATCCCGCCTTAGGCATTGAGCGCAGCCAAAATATTCCGCTACGTTTCCATTCGCGCCGTTATCAAGGGTAAGCGTGGACGGCGACAAGAAATCATCCCATCAGCGATAAGCAGACTTAGAAAGCCTTCATGCCGATTCGCTTCTCCGCCCTAGCGCTTTGAGGAATGTAAAGTTTTCTATATTCCGGCAGGCATGGATCTCCAGGCTTTAAATATCAATATGCTCGATACTTAGAGCTTTTTTGCCTCTAGTTGCCTATGATTCAGGACGTTACCTTCGGCACGAATTCCACTTTCAGAATTCTGCACTTCTAAACTTTGCCTTGTGCCACTCGCAGCATTGATAGCTCCGGCCGCGCACCATTTTGAAATTCAATCAAGAGATTTTCCGCTTCGGAGCTATCGTCAACCTATATCCAGCCAGGATCGCCCATTGATTCAAAAAGCTCCAGTCGCAGGAAAGCATTCCCCATCCATAAAAATGTTCCAATCACATCCGAGCAATAAAGGCTGCACGTTTCATTCATCGAAAGCCCGATGCCAATTTTTGCAATTATTCTCATCCATGAAGTTTGCAACCAGCTTCAATCCCTGCTCCCGCCGACCCGATAGCTGAATGATCCGTGACGATTAGAAATTCACAAAAACATCAGATAGTGAAACCTGCGCCTTACTATCGCAGATTATGCAATCCTCACGTTCTACTTATGGAATTCGCAGGTTATTTTTAGATGAAGAGCATTGACCATATGCTGCATTCAAACACAAAATGGCTACGTTGTTGAGCGCCTGCAGGAGCCATCAGCAAGCCATGGAGTGCTTGTAATGCGGTTGTAAAACTTGCCATAGCAAGTTCTCCACACCTTTCACAACTTAGCCGCCCCGCAAAAGACCGGCAAACCGGCCTATGCGCGAGCCTGTCTCCGCGAGGGCGGCGGCAAAAGAACATGTTGTTTCAACATCGAATCTGGAGATCATGGACATGCAAGTAAGACATGCAGCGCTTTTTCTATTGGCGATGGCACTATGTACCCTATCTATCGCGTCGGCACAGGAAACCTCTCAGCCACCGACGATCCAACCGGGCCAACTTCGGCAGATACCTCAAAGCGAAATTCACAATATCCTTTCATCGCGAGTAAGCCTCGGCAGGGAAGGTGATGCCCCAATCAATGCAGCAACGCCGACGCTGCCTTTATTCCCTTATACCGACGGCGGATTCAACGGAACCATTGTGGGCACGGCTCCGACGACCCCGGTCTCCACTACGGTGCCTACGGTGATCGTGCCGGTAGTTCTCAATATCACGCAGAACGGAGCTACCTTCACCTTCGACCCGCGAGCCACAGACCCCGGCTGCCTGGGCGGCAGCAACACAGCGCTGAGCCTGACCCAAAGCTCCCCAATCTTCACCTCCACAACATCACCTATCGTGCTCAATGGCGTGAGTGAAGGCAATACGCAATACATCGATGCCTTTCAACGCGCAGAGTTCGCAACAACCGTGGCTCCGGCGCATCACACGCTTTTGAGCGGAAGCGTTGGGGCTCCGCTCACCGTTTCCCTCAACGAGGCATCTGCCGGCACCCCAGCAGCCGTGTTCAGCGTTTCCGGAGTATGCGGCACAAACCCAGGCCCGGTGAATACCGCGGGAACCTTGGGCATCGTCAATGCCAATGTTCTCAACCCCCTTCTGCAGAGCTACATCTCTGCGAATGGCATCAATGCTTCGCAGTTTGTACTCTTTGTTCTCTACAACACTACAATGTCGGCTGGGGCAGCGAACAACTTGAACAACTGCTGCATTCTCGGCTTCCATATGGGACTTGGAGGCTCGGTGCAAAACCCCGGACAAACCTACGGGATTGCCGATTTTGAAGGACGCGATCAGACCGTGTTCGGCGGCGTATCCGATACCTCCGTCCTGGTCCATGAGGTCGGCGAGTGGGCGAATGATCCCTCTGGCGTTAATTCAACACCAGCATGGGGCAATATCGGCCAAGTTTCAGGATGCCAAGGCAACCTGGAAGTTGGCGATCCTCTGAGCGGCACGCTTGCTCCAGCCATCACCCAGGCTGGCTTTACCTTCCACCTCCAGGAGCTAGCGTTCTTCTCCTGGTTCTACCATGATTCACCATCGCAGGGCGCGGGCGGAAAATACTCCAGCAATGGCACGTTTAGCGGCTTCGCTAAGGCGTGCCCCCCCGGCGGGACAAACTAAGTTGAAATAAGACGGGGTATCGATCCACATTTGCAATGGTCGACGCTACCGGAATGGAGCGGGAATGGTTGTTTCGTTCCCGCTCCATTGACCTTTTAGTCTTTAGTTCTTTAATTCGCAATTCTAATTTTGGGGCTCTGCCAGATTGGTGGAGATGTGTTTCGGGTTCGGTTCGCCGACTTGCTTTACCTTATACCTACGTTCCGAAATAGCCGAAGGCGATTTCAGTTGAACAAGCAGTTCGGCAGGCGTGAACAAAGGAGCCGATCGAGATTGATCGTGCAGAATGAATACGGCCGCCCGGTCCACCCGCTGCTTCTGCTCCTCTTGTTCCTTCTGCTCCGGCGGTTCTTTGATTGACTGAGAAAGTTCAGCGGGTAAAACGTCTTGCGGCCCCCGCCACTCAACAACTTTATAGAATGGCGCATATTGAATGGCAGTACGAAACAAGGCTGCCGCCGCTGGATCGTTCTTTTCTCCAACCACCAGCAAGCGCAGCGGAGGACGCTGAAGTTCGCGATCTGCAAGCAGAATGCTGGAAGCCGGTACACTATCGATGGATGGTTGCGTCACCAGATAGCTCAATGCATCTTTCGCAACCTGCCGATAGCGGCTCTCACCGGCCTCATTGAACAATAAATTTGCGACCCGCGCGACCATCACATTCTCCTCTCGCTGCTGATGAGGCTGGTAGCGATCGCCCTCCGAGGCCTTGGCCGTGATAAAACCAATTCCCTGTGAATCCCGAAACGTGGACGCGATGAAGTCCATGGCAGACTGGGCCCGGTCAAGCCACTCGCGATCGGCTGTGACGACATACAGCGAAAGAAACGCACGGCACATTGCAATGGAATCTCCAAGATACGGCCCTCCGGCGTCCTGGTCTCCGTGCCGAAACCCGCCTCCAGGTAGAGACCGGTTCTTGACGATCCATTCCGCCGCCTCTACCGCATCGCCCAATACGGCCGAATCCGAAGTCGCGGAATAAAGAGCCGCCAGGGCGCTAATGGCCCAGCCGTTTTCACGAGAATAAATGTGCTTGTCGACTCGTGGAACGCCAAGCCGGCGACGTCCGGCATCATCAAGCGCGAAGTAGGACGCACTATGCACACCATCCACTAAGTCCGCATCCTGGCTGGTATAAAAGGCCCCTTCCGGAGACCGCAGGAAGGTCAACAAGTATCGGCGAATCTCGCGGGCCGCGTGAAGAAACCGACGGTCATGCCATTGGGAATAGCCCATGGAGTAGATACGAAGATTTTCCGCCTGCATCTGCATGATTTTCTCGAAATGCGGAGAGTCCCAGTCCGAGCCGGCGGAGTACTGGTACACGCCTCCCCAAGCGGGATCGAGAAGGTGCAATTGCTGGACCAGTGTGTAGCGTGCCCGCCAACTGGCGGCAACATTCTGGTCCTCTCTGGCAAGGAGCATGGAGTACTCCACCGAATCCCAATCTAGAAACTTCTGGTATCTGCCCCAGCTTCCCTGAACGCGGTCATAACCGGCAACATACCTGCTCTGCAAATCCTTTTGCATGGCCTTGCTCAGCACAGGCTCGCTGACAGGCAACGGCTTAACTTCCGGCCGTACCGATGGTCCTGGCGTGGGATCGTCGATAATCGCCTGCAGCATGGGAGCCATCTCGTCCGGCGCAAGGTAGCCGCGCCGCTTCACAATCTCATGGCCTTCAGAATTGAATACAACGGTTGCGGGCCATCCATAGTCTTCATAACGATTGGAAAGGTCTGGCTGCGAATCCTGATCAACCTTCACGAGCAGATAGTGCGAGTTCAGAAGCGAAATGACTTTGGGATCTTTATAAGTCTTTTCGTCCATGACGTGGCACCAGTGGCACCATACGGCCTCCAGATCAAGCAGAACAAAGCGATGTTGAGCCTGGGCCTGTTCAAAAACTGAGGTTGACCACTTTTGCCAGACTAGGCTCTCGTTGTTTGGCGCTTCCGCTTGGGCGGAGGCATAACCGGAAAGAATCAGAGAAAAAAGGCAACAGGTAAGAAGCGTCTTCATGTCGTTCCTCACTTCAGGTACGCGCCAAACCGCAGGAATGGATTGTCCTGCGTGAAAGTATCGGACAGAAGTCCTAAAGCGCTTTCAGCCTAGGTGCAAGCGGGAATCAAGGTCGCTGCGCGGTTTTTCCACCGAAGAAAAGCCGCAAGAGAGCCATGGGAATAGCATACAGGAATACTGAAAACGCTATAGGAGCCCACATCACCCAAAGCGTCCCTGCCGTTCTTTTTTGCTCTTGCCTGTTCTTTGCTGCGCTGGCGCCCGTATCACCCGTAGTTTTCCTGTGTATCTTCTCTTAAGTTTTACGAGGTTAAGGATGCGCTCGTGCCTCATTTGCGGCTTCAGAGATCCATACCCGATAATGTGCAGCTTCTGCGTGGAATCTCTATAGCGAAGGAAATCCGTTCACTCATGATTCGTTCCATTTTTCGCGTGGCCTTGCCGCTTATGTTTTTCCGGCACTGGGCAGCCTTAGCCGTCATGTTCCTAAGCGCGTCCTATCTCTTATTTTTTGCAAACGAGTCTTTTGCGACAGGGCCTTTTACAGCCGAGCACGCGGCCGGGCCGGCAACTTCGGCCGATGAACGCAAACTGATTGACTACATCGACCATCATGGCGATGCAGCGCTCGACCTGCTCAAGCGTGTGGTGAATGTGAATAGCGGAACGCAGAATTTCAGCGGCGTAAAGGAAGTCGGGGCCATGTTTCGCTCCGAGTTTGAAGCCCTCGGATTCCAGACTCAGTGGGCAGACGGCGCATCGTGGAACCGAGCAGGCCATCTGATTGCAGAGCATCCCGGTCCGGGCCCACGCCTCTTGCTGATCGGGCACCTGGATACCGTCTTCCAAAAAGACAGCACTTTTCAGCGATACGAACCGATCGATGCGAAGACCGCGAAGGGTCCAGGGATCATCGACATGAAGGGCGGCGACGTTATCATCGTGCAGGCTCTGAAGGCCCTGGACGCAGCCGGCTTGCTGAAGGCAATGAATATCTGCGTCGTGATGACTGGCGACGAAGAGGACGATGGACGCCCCCTAAACCTGGCACGAGCCGCATTGGTGAATGCGGCCAAAGGGTCGATCGCGGCTATCGGGTTTGAGGATGGCGATGGCAATCCAGCGCACGCAATCATTGCGCGCCGCAGCGCCGCCTCGTGGATCCTGAAGGTTACGGCTACCTCCGGACATTCAAGCCAAATATGCAGCCCTGAGCTTGGCTGTGGCGCCATTTACGACGCCCTGCGCATTCTCAAGACGTTGCAGGACGACATGCAAGAGCCACACCTGACCATCAACCCTGGCGTAATTGTCGGCGGGACCGACGTAGGCTATGACGAGGCGTCCTCCAAAGGAACCAGTTTCGGCAAGACCAATGTGATTGCAGGCAGGACCGTGGTTACAGGCGATCTGCGCGCCCTTACCCCGGAACAAATCAAACAGACAATCGCAAAAGCGAAGGCGACTGTCGGCGAGCCGAGGCCCAATACCTCTGCGTCCATTGATTTCGATGAAGGCTATCCGCCGCTCGCGCCCACAGAGGGAAATTCAAAACTCCTGGCGCTCTACGATCAGGTAAGCCGCGACCTTGGGCTTGGCCCTGTAGAAGCCGTGAGCCCCGATAAAGCAGGTGCAGCCGACGTTTCTTTCGTTGCCGGCATTGTGCCTATGATCCTTGATGGAGTCGGGTTGAAAGGCCACGACGATCATTCACCCAACGAAACCGCCGAGCTCGCAACCCTGCCGTTACAGAGTAAGCGGGCGGCGGTGTTGCTGCTGCGCCTCTCCCAATCCCGGCCCCAATGATATGACGGGAAGGATCTAACGTCTATTCGTCGAAGAGCATGCGGTAGAAAGCCTACTATGAAAGAAGGATTGAAGACAAAATAGCCGATCCACGATTGTGCGCGAAGGATCTCTTATCCTCGCCGTTCAACCGGAATGCCCTTCGCGATTGGTCGCTATTCCGACCGACGCTGCCAAGCCCCCTTCCGAAGGCCGCTGTCTTTCTTGACCCACATCAAGCGTCACAGACGAACTAAATTCCTGATTTTCCAAACACTTAAACGTGGCTTAGAGGAATGTCTTGGTCGGAATGCCGACGAGAACCAGAAACGTTTTTAAAGCTCTTCTCAACCAGATTACGATGTGCTCCTTGAGGGGATGTGTCGATCGCAGGAGCGCTCTACCATCCATCTAGGCTCATCCCCAAACTAGATTTATGCCTTTGCAGCCACTAGGTTCACTTGGTTCTTTGGTTCTTTTGGGGGGCGGAAGCTGCGACAGCATGGTCAGGTGAGCCGTGAAGTTGGTTGTCAAATCAGGATCAATGTCGAATGGCAACTCACACGATCATGCACGCAAAGGACTTCCTATCGTCGACTCCAGCCATGAATTCAATACGCTACTCTCCCGCTAAGCCGGCCGACGCCGATGCCATCATTCGCTTACTGGCGCAATCGTTTAGCGAACGCGAACCGCCAGCGGTCGCCATGGGGCTTTCGTTTGACGATTTGCATACGTTCCTTCAATTGAACGCGCCTGAAATAATTTCCAAAGGCCTGAGCATTGCAGGCCGCGACGAAGAGCATGGCCAGATCGTAGCTGCCGCCCTGGTCAGCGACTTTTCCGTGGCATCGACTATCCATGTCGACGGAATCCACAAGAACTTTCTGCCGATCCTTTCAATGCTCGGCGCTCTCGACGCGGGGTTCAGCACCGGGAAGACCATCCTTCCAGGGCAATATCTGCACATATTCATGCTCGGGGTGGACCAAAAAGCGTCGGGATTCGGTGTAGGACAACGCTTGATCCAAGTGGCACTTGCACAAGGACTCAACCATGGTTTTCAGTCTGCTGTGGCAGAAGCCACCGGGGGCGTCTCCCAGCATTGCTTCCGCAAATGCGGATTTGTCGATCGCGTCAAGATTTCCTATCGAGACTATGTGTACGACAAGCAGAAGGTCTTTGCGTCCATTCGAGAAAATGATGGCGCGATTCTGATGGAATTGCCCGCAATGGGGACGGGAACGATGCCACAGTCTGGGAACCAGTTGAAGCGATAGCTTGACCAATTCAAGAGGACTTGCGGAATGCCTGAGCATCTGCCGGCATCAGCCGATCCACCGCAGTTCAGGGAGAAGCCGCCCTCTGTCGATCTTGATTCTTATAAGAAGATCTGGACTAGCGCCCGAGCTTTTTTCTCAACTCTCTGGATCACATTTATAGGAACCACGACGCTTACCACTACGTGGCTGCCATTCTGTTTTACTTCGATGCCGTTCATCACGGCGACTAAGTCAGGATCGTTTTGGCTCTGACCTCCAGCCAATTTGCTCATCGCTAGAAGCCCGTTTGCCGCCTGGAAAATGTTGGTGGCATCAGACAGGAACACGGGTGCGCCAAGGTTCAGCTTAGCTGTATCAAGTCATCCCTTCACCTTCACCGGTTCTTCATTATGTGCTGACCCTATTATGTGCTCCCCATAACAGGGGCCTTAGTTCGCTGGTGTGCGTAATGCCGGGGAGAGTGCGTGCCGTACAAACCGCTGAGCTGCGTGGCTTCGCCTATATGCATAGAGGCCCACAATGCCCGCAACACACAGTGACACGAAAATAATAGGAAGGCCGGTCTGCATCATACCCGGCTCAAGAACCGTTTCTTTTGGATCCTCAGGATTGAAAAATACGGTTACTGATTTGCCGGGCTGATACGTGGCTACGGCCTGGTTTGCTGCCATCCTGCTGACATTGTCAGCCCCGAATCTCCAGACCGCTCCAATATACTGATGGTCGTTGACTTGATACGAGTATTGAATTTGTGGCGTATAGGTCGTATTGCCATCGCTATCCTGCCCTTGAAATACAGCGGAGTAAACGATCTGGCCCGTCGTAGTTGGCCAGCTTTGGGCTCTTTGATCCTTCAGATAAATCGAGATGCCCACGCAGGCGACGCCCATTCCGATGAACGCCATAAGCAGTCCGACGACGCACTTACCCCGCCATTTGGTTTCGCCCGGTTCAAGGATCGCGTCGGTTGGATCCTGCGGGTTAAAGAATACCTCTATATCCTTGCCTACCGGGTACTGTGAGACGATCTCTTCTATCTTCGATTTTGACGAACTGAGAGGTGCACCAAACCGCCAGACTTTTGCGGAATGGCGACTTCTGTTCACGTTGTACTCGTACTGGATGTCGGGCTTATAGGTAATCGAGTCTCCGCTGACCTCTTTCACAGAGGAGGCCAGCACTTTGCCCCGGGCTGTCGGCCAAGCGAGGGCCGCTTGGTCTCTCCGATAAGCGAGAACCGCAATTCCACTGATCAATAGGCCGACGATTGCAAGTATTGAACCCATCCAGATCATAAGCTTTCTTCCTCTTCAGTCGACTTGCTCTTCAAATCTTTCTTCAGACAGCCATTGTGCATTCCGGATGCCATACGGAAACGACTTCAAAAAACAATGGCTTGCGGGGCTGAAGATTGGAGCTTCTACAAGGTAGATTGAAGAGCGATTCAAATCGCATTGTAGGAAGAGCGGGGATTGGCGATTGGGGCTCGATGAGCAAATCCTCGCTCAACATGCATCGGCGATCGGGCAAGAGCATACAAAAAAGCAACGATGGAAGAAAACCCAGCCAGCGATTACCCAAGATCGATTGCCCAAAATCAGGGAGGGGACGTTTCATAACCAGTTCGCGGAACGTTACCCTGCCTCCGCTCCCCGAGCCCTTGATTCGAATGTCGAACCAGAGGGCATTGAACAGGAGGCGTCGAACCGGAGGGCATCGAACCTGAGGTTTTGCGCCTAGCGCTTCTGAGCAATCTTCTGCAGCATCTCCGGTGGAACCGCGAGGCTTACCACCACATGGGCGCCACTTTGTTTTACTTCAATGCTGTTCATCAGGGCGGTTAAGTCCGGGTCATTCGGGCGTGGACTTCCGGCCAATTTGCTCATCGCCAGAAGTCCGTTTGCCGCCTGAAAGATGTTGGTGGCATCGGACTGGTTCTCTGCGATGAATTCGCCGCGCAATTGCAATGAACCAAAGTAGCGGGCGGAGACAATGGTCACGCTATTTTTCAGGAAGTTTAGATTCATGCCGCCAGCCGGCGAGTCGGTGACCGCGAAGCTCGGAACATGAACAATGGCCCATATGGGGCTTGCGAACGGGACATCGCCGTAGTAATTCTCGAAAAGGTTGGGAGCGGAACCGGAGCCGGCCGATTTGTCGATGATGGCGTGTATCGACTCCAATGCGGGGCTTATCGTAACCGCCACCATTCTCGAATCGAGTATGCACAGGTGGACGTTTTGGTCACTGAGGGAACTGGAAAAGACGGTCTTGCCGCCATAGGTTTCCGTTTGCAGGCCCTCTTGCTTCCGCACGTAGCCGTTGAGACGCTGCTGGTCAAATGTCCCGGTGACGATGATAGCTACGTCTTTGCTTGGGCCGCCATCGGCGTTTGCCGAGATCGCAATGTTCTCAATATCGTGTTCTACATGAAGCCCGGTCTCATTCACAATCTGCTGATATTCCGGGGTTGCAGTGTAGGAACTGGCGTTCACATTCATGAGGTGCATCGGGGCGAAATTGATGTATCCCATGACGTTGCCCTCGGGCAGCATATAGATAGAGCGGCCGGGCCGCATCACAGCGCGATAAGAGACCGCTGCCGCAACGGCCGCTAGAAGCAGAACGATGCCGCCAATCGCAAGGACCCTGGCGACGCCGCCCAGCTTCCCTCGCCGAGCTAAGCCAGCCTTTGCCCCTCCTGAGACATAGGCTGCAGTCAGTGTTGACGAACACTTGGGACAAATGTTCGTTTCGGTTCGGACCATCATTCCGCAGGTTCCGCAAAAAAGCATCGCTTAAATCCTTATGTTTACTTCTTAACCGCCTTCGAATATATAGTCCCGCTAGCCCACTACCCATTAATCTATTGTCAAAATATTCGAGTACGAAGGTAATATCCGCCTTTTTTGATGGAATACAAGCCATCCAGGGATTGTTATGGCAAGCTTCCACCCCGGATATACCTTCGAGTGCGGGCCTATCTCGCCACAAAAATGTGAGCCACCCGATTCAGAGCCTGCCAACCTACACATGCGGTTCTTGCGCCTATAGCTGAAAATCGTTTCCTCGGCGCTTCGGCTATCCTGGCTCTACCTCTATCCTGTGGTTATCGATGCGTTACCAGAGAAATACCTAGTGACCAAAGTTCTCCTCTGGATTCATTTTATTTTGACATGGTTGAGCCGCCCCCTTAAAGTCCGATCAAAGTCCGAAAAAATGAACAGACATGTAGCCGAAGACAGTTTGCCCTGTCTGTCGTAGACCGTCTGCAATTCATGCAAAATCGCGTGGGGAGATTCGCCAGTTCGATCCCCAAGGAGAGCCCAGATGACCAGGAGTCACCCGTTTGTATACGTGTGTCTATTGTTGTTGATTTGTTCAATTGTCACGCCTTGGAACGCTTTTTCCCAGGTGACCGTGGCAACCGGAGGTATCCAACTCTCGGTGGCCGACTCAAGCGGCGCTGCCGTTCGCAACGCCAATATCACGGTGGTGAATCAAAGCACCTTGCAAACCATCCGGGCTGTTTCCTCATCCACGGGCACTTCGGCGTTCAGCCTTCTCACTCCCGGGGAATATAAAGTAAGGGTCGAATCCGAGGGCTTCAAGACTTCTGAAAAATTGGTAACGGTGCAAGTAGGCACAGTAACTACCCTGGCATTCAAGCTGGATGCCGGCACGCAAACCGAAGTCGTTGAAGTGCAGGACTCATCGATCCAGGTGCAGCACGAGCACGCCTCTGTGGGCGGGGTTCTCAACGCCCGCCAAATCGACAACCTGCCTGTCAACGGCCGCAATTTCCTCGATTTAGCTCAACTTGAGCCCGGCGTTCAAATTCAGGATGGAACCAACTTCGATCCAACCAAGATCGGCTACTCGTCCATCTCTTTTGGCGGACGATTCGGCAGAAGCGCCCGCATTGAAGTGGATGGCGTAGATATAAGCGATGAGACCGTGGGCACGACCACCCAGGGCATTCCCGCCAGCGCCATTCAGGAATTTCAGCTAAGCCAATCCTCCTTGGATCTCTCGAATGAGCTCACCTCTTCGGGCGCGGTGAATGTAATTACCCGATCAGGATCGAATCAGTGGCATGGGCAGGCCTTCTCCTTGTTCCGCGATAGCTCCGCCGCCGCCGCGTTGCCCGCCGGTCCCGGACTTTCATCCCCGTTCCAAAGAACCCAGGCCGGGGGACGCTTCGGCGGCCCGGTCATGAAAAATAAACTCTTCTTCTTTGTAGATACGGAACACACGAAGCAGGCATTACAAGCTGCCGTGCCGTTGGCCGACCCGTTTACCGCGTTTTCCGGCAACTATTCTTCGCCGTATCATGAGACCGAACTATTGGGACGTTTGGATTACCAGATCAATGACCTGTCCCATCTCTTCTATCGCTTTACGTACTTTGATTCGTCGGCGCAATCGACCTTCTTTCCCTCGAGCTTCCAGGTCTATGACAGCAAGAACTACTCCCGCGATCACGCGGTCGGCTACGACTTCACTACGGGAAAGTTTGTGCATAGCATCCGCTTCTCCCAGCTCAACTTCCAGAATAATATTTCCGACGCGACGCGCGGAAGCGGCCTGCCCTTCGCCGATCTTCCGGTGAGCCTGGTGTTGGGCTCGCTCCAGACGGGGCCGAATTTCCTTGCACCGCAATTCACCCTGCAGCATGACTCCCAGATCAAGTATGACGGCATCAGAGTGTTCAGCAGCCATATGTTGAGATTTGGAGTCGACTTCAATCGCATTCTGGACGTTGGCAATGCTGCTTTCTTCGGTGCCTCGCCACAAGTGTCCATTGGCTTGACTGCTACAGAGAAGAACTTTGCGGATAACTCGTGCGGCGCCGGCACTCCGTGCTTCCCCGGCGGCCACAACAACCCGCTCAACTATCCTGTGGAGTCGGTGCTTCTCGGCACCGGACAGGGGTATGTGTCGGAAAGACCGGCTTTAGGCTACCCGGCAGGAGGATTGGGGCCTGACCATCGTTTGGGGCTCTATCTGGGGGATCAGTGGCGTATTAGGCCGAACCTCACCTTGACCTATGGCTTGCGGTACGTGCGGGATACCGGCCGCTCCGACAGCGATCTCCCGACCATCCCGTTGCTGAATTCGCTGGCTCCCGGACTGGGCAATCCTATTCACCAGCCGAACCTTAACTTCGCTCCGCAATTGGGATTCGCGTATGCGCCCACTTCGGATGGCAAGACCGTAATTCGCTCCGGAATCGGGATTTTCTACGACAACGCAGTCTTTAACAACCTGTATGGCGATCGCCCGTTCCGTCTGTCTTCCGGCTCTTTCTTCACGGTGGCTCCTGGGTGCCTTGGTCCCGGAGTTCCTGTGCCCGTACCCGCCGGATCGCAGACCCTCACGCCAACCTTCTGCGGTCCCTCATCGGGCGTGGCCGTGGGACAGGTGGCTCAGCAGATCGGAGATTTCCAGAAGCAGCTTCAGTCGCTTACGACATTTAGCACCACCACCCCCAACCCCAACTACCTTGGAAGCCTGGTGGGCCAGGGGCTGAATGTGAACGCAACCGTGCCCGGATCGCAGTTACTCGCTCCCAACTATCAGACTCCGCGCGGCCTCCAGTTCAACGTGGGCGTGGAGCGTGAAATCAGAAAAGGCATGGTCGTTTCCGCCGACTATATTCGCAATGTAGCCACCCATTTTCTGCTTGCTACAGACCAGAATCATGTAGGCGACGTGCGGTACTTCAACAAATCGGCCGCTCTTGGCGCAATCTCCTCAACCAATCAGGCCTTCGGATGCGGCCCCGGAACCGATAGCATCTCGATTAACTGCGCTATTGCCAACGGCGCGACCATCGCGAACTACGCGCAGCATGGAATTGGATCGCCGGCCCTCGATTTCGGTGGCGCCTGCCCGCTGTCTACTGGCTGCGCATTTTCAGGAACCAACCCAAGTTTCCCTGAAGTTGCCATGGCCTCTTCCTCGGGACGCGCCGTATACAACGCTCTCCAGGTAAAACTTCTTCAAGAGGTGAATCGGCCGGTGCGGGGTGTGAAGAGCATTCACCTGCAGGCGTCCTATAGCTTGTCCCGGTTTGTAACTCCGGGCAGCGGCACCTACCAGACCACCGCCCAGTCCGATACGGATCTGGTCAACAACGCCTTGGACTATTCGCAACCTCTGCGCTATATGGGGCCGAATTTGATGGATCGCACCCATCAGTTTTCTTTGGGAACCACTGCCGATCTATCTCATGGCGTCAGGCTTGGCGTGATTTCGCACTTCTACAGCCCCCTGGCGTTGCCCTTGGTCGTGCCCAATACGGGCTTGGGAGCGGGGGAAATTTTCCGCACCGATTTCACCGGCGACGGCACGGTTGGTGACCCACTGCCAGGAACGAAGATGGGCGCTTTTGGCCATGGCGTCAGCCCACAGGGCCTTAATCAGATGTTGCAAAACTACAATACGCAGATTGCCGGCCAGCCTACGCCCGCCGGGCAAACCCTCATCAGCAATGGTTTGTTCACCCAGGGCCAGTTACAGTCCTTGGGTGCGATTGCACCTACTGTGCCGCTGGCCCCATCAGGTCAGGTGGGTATGGGCTGGTTAAAGTCTTTCGACATGAGATTAGGCTGGAGCCACACCTTTAGCGACCGTGTGGTGGTGAATCCTTCAGTCACCCTATACAACCTGCCCAATTTTGCAAACTTCGATCTGCCTCCGGCTCTACTAAGCCCGATGTTGAACGGTTCGCCCGGTTCCGTGAACGGCACCACCGCTCAGACGCGGTCAGCCGATCGTGTTGGGCTGGGAACCGGTCTCTTCGCGTTAGGTTCGCCGCGGGTGGCCGAATTTGGCTTGCGGATCGATTTCTGAGCCGGAAGATATAACCCGGTAGAGTAGAACGACTTTGGCCGCACGAGTAGCGAAGGAATCACAGCTCTCGTGCGGCTTTCTTCTTTTAGGAAGAGCGAGCTCGAAGGTCGGGAGACCACTCTATCGGACTCTTTCAGTTTGTGCGCCTCGCTCGCGCATCTTCTTTCATCCAGCGGCCAATCGCCTTTTTGCCGGAGCCGATCTCCTGATTGCCGATTCCCCCGATATTTAGCGAACGGGCTTCGCGCTCTTTTTGGGCGGACCCGAACCCCATCCTCACCACTTTCAAACAGAAGCGTATCTCCGGGTTGGACACCGAGTTCCTGCCGAATCGCAAGCGGTACGGTGATCTGGCCCTTGGACGTAATCTTCGCCTCTCTTTTCACGTACCCTCCTTTCCTCACCGGAGTATACGGCTCCTTAATTTCACGCTGCCAGACTGTGTGACTCCGCTACGTATCGACCAGAAGGGCGAATCGGGCCAGCGCTTTTCCAGAGCGTAGTAGGCGCGGCGCTCGTACAGATACCGGGTGAAAGCCTGTTGAATCCGTTCCTGATAGGCAGCCAGCAAATTTTGATTGCCCGCAAGCGAGGCTTGAATCGCGTCTGCGGACTCAATTCCGGAGCGCACTGCTTGCACAATTCCAGCGGAGGCCAGAGGGTCCCAGGCTGTCGCCGCGTCTCCGGCGGCAGCCCAACCAGGCCCATACATTCTTTGCAAGCAGTGCGAGGAGGCGGAGTTCACCGCAATCTTCGTTTGACCGCTACATGCAGCCACAGAGCCATCTAGAAAGGCGGAGATGTGGCGTGTTTGGAAGAGCAGATTCTGCCAGGCTCCAAACTCAAAGCAGGAAAGACGGCGCAGAATCGCGGCATCAGTAAAGAGCGCAACCAGCACGTTGCCATCGGGAAGTTGAGCCGCATACCACCATCCATCTGCAGCAGACTCAATCAAACTATGCAGATTCTGTGGAGTGCCGGATGAAAGACTGAGAACCGCATACGCGCACATCAGGCGATCCACATGAACAGGAGCTCCGTCGCACTGCCGCGCAATCAAGGCGCTTCGGCCACTGGCATCGAGAAGAAAAGCGGCTGTGGTGCGGCGTGGTTGACCATCCTGCTGTCGCAACTGCACCGACCATCTAGCCTCAGGTTCCGCATAGCCCTGTTCGCGTTCGACGCCAACAACGCGATTACCAATCAGGAGAGTGACACCCGCCGCCTCTGCTTTGCAGGCAAGCATCCGCTCGAAACCGGCGCGATCCAAATGCCAGCCGCTGCCTAGCGGATGAGTAAAACTGTCCCGCCAAGCCAGGTTCTCCTCCCCCCAGGCGGAGCCAATCGCTCCGGTGCGCAAGTGCCCACCGGCTAAAAAGCTCTCCCATACGCCAAGCCGCAGAAGCAGAGGCTGCAGCGAGGGCGGCGCAGTTTCTCCGATGCGAAATCCCTTGGCTGCTGCGGCCTCGATTACAATCGTAGAGAGGCCCATCCGGGCCAAGATGATTGCCGCAGAGAGCCCTGCGGGACCTCCGCCAATCACGGCCACATCGGCATCGACGTCAATGCGGGAAGTCACTTGTTTCCGGTGGTTGCAGGCTTACCAGTGGGCCCAGGCTGCGCCGGTGAAGCCTGAGTAGGCGCCGATGCTCCGGTAGTAGTCGTAGTCTGCACCTGAGGTGGTAGAGTCCGCTCCACCTGGACGTAGGTTGGCTTCTCCACAGTGCCCTCATTAAAGATGAAGCCCAACCCGGTCCATTTCTCCACCATTTCGAGATTCGTGTCGAAAGTCAAATTGTCCCCAGGCCCAACCCATCCCGCCTGTTCGTCCGCGGTGAGGTGGATGGTATCGGGGCGCTGGACAGGCCACCACCAGGACGTATCGTTCTCATACGTAAACTGCGAGCATTGGTTGTAGTCGGCCTGCCATGGCAGAGCCATGTACTTGGATAAATCTCCCGGCTCCAGACCCTGGGCAAAGTCCGTGCCAATATTCAAAGGCACACCCACATTGAGCTTGCGATGAATGCGAAAAGGCTCGGAGTAAATTCGGGGATTGCGGGTGATCCAGGTCAGTTCCATGCCAGGATCGAATGCGGCGCCGGAGCAATTTTCGAGCGCCGCGCGGTCGAGGGCATCGCCAGGCGAAGCGGCGGCCGGCGAATCCACCACGAACTTCCCCGCCGCCCACTGCATCATGAAGAAATACTGGGTATCTGTAAGGGTGACATATTGGTCGAGCTGCCCGATGGTCGTGAACAAGTTGTCACCCCATAAAACCGGCATCAGGGTCATAGCTGGCCCCTTGATCGGAGTATATTGCCGGACGTTGGGCATGAAAGGCGGCCGGAGCACATTCAACACAAGCTCGCGCTGGTCGTCATACTGAGGATCAGGATTGCCGAGCACGGCATAGTCAAAAGTATGAAAGCTCGTAGGAATATCCGATACCCAGGGATAGAGATGGGCGCGCTCGAGAATAGGACGAATATCCCGATTCCAGCCAGGGCGATAGTCTGAATTCCACAAGCAATCTTTATAGATGTCCGGACGGTACGCCATAGACCGTACGGCGACGTCGAACATCACGTCGTAGAGCGTAATGAGGTTCACCAACTGTGGAGCAAAACGCGCCGGGCCAGTGATAACCCACGCAGAAAAAGCTTCTATCACCGAGCCATCGCGCATCACGATTTTGGTGGTCACCGGGCCGTCGGACATGTCGTCCCACCACTCGTCGTTGTTGGCATAGTCATCACACTCCACAACGGGCTTGCTGGTGCCGGAATTTCCATATCCTCCAAGCACGACCAGGCGGCTCTGGGCATCGGTGCGCAGGCCGCCCAGTGAATCAATCGAAAACGGCTGCAATCCCGTGGGCGGGAAGGTCATTGGGTAGTTTTGAGGATTGTCGGTGCGGGAAAACTCGACCGCTTTATTGGGCCCTGTTAGCGTACGCGGGCCCGGATCAATAATAAACTTGGCTCGCTCCGCAGGATCTTTGATAACGCTATTTCGAAACGGATGACCTGAGACATAACCGTATTCCCCCAGATTCACCAGGAATTTGTACCAAACGGCCTTTTTGTTCGCGAGGTGTACGGTCCATTCAATACGTTCGACTCCATCCTGGCCTGGCCGCACCGGCACTCCCACAGTCGAAGTCCCGTTGTCGTCATACTTGAAGACCTCAAATTGCGCGCCCTGCCTGCGCATCTTTTTGTCGCGATCTCGAAAGTCCGAGGGCTTGAATGGTTTTCCATCGGGCATGACAGGCAGTTGTCCCGCAACTCGAGGTTCTAGATAAAACTCCTGACTGTTGCCAAGCCGCGCAACGCCGATGGCAGGGTGAATCTTGTAGGTCATAGTCTTTCGTGTTCTCCGATTCGGTGAGTGGTCATCAAGTCCCTGGTTCCGTGACGATGGTTCTTCTCTCTTCGTTTGTCATGCCAGGCAAGAGAAAGGACGGAGCGTGGGCCACGCGGGGTATACTAATGCCAGCCGTTGCCGATGGGTAGTGCCTTTGCCGCTTTCTATTAGAGGACGCAAGCGGAGCCTGCCTTCAGGCAAACAAGATCGGGATGTTGGAGAAAAACGAGTCGTTAGCACGCCGGAACCATCGAGGCCGCTCCCCCGATTTTTACAATGGCAAATGATGTCCTAAAAATGGCTGATCCATTAGAGCGCCTCAAGGTCCTGATCGGCTCGAACACTCCTCTGGTGGTCATCGAAACCGTTGAAGAAATGCGGGCGGTAACGATGGTCCGGACGGCCTGCCAAACCCTCAACCTGCCCGTCTTTGAATGGGACATTGCCGATGGGCTGACCCGATATGGATTGACCCGGTCGGGTAGCACAGGCATCCCCGCGCCAATCCAACCCCGGAATCCCATCGTCAAGAACGAAGGCGTGACTGCCAAGATTGCCACTTTGCTGGCTGGCGATGCTAAAAAGCCCGCATCAGCGCGCAACAAGGGGTTCGATCCCTTGGTGGGAGCCTTGGCCGAGCAGGCGACGGCCGCTGCTATTTACAACACGCGCGAACCGGCCCAGGTACTGGCCCATCTTGAGACGATGTCAATGGATGCGGTCTTCGTACTGAAGGATTTTCACCGCCACATCGACGATCCGGTGGTGGTGCGGCGGCTCAGAACCGTGGCCCAGGAGTTTTATGCCAACCGGCGCACGCTGGTAATCACCTCGCCATCGATCTCTCTACCACTGGAATTAGCAAGCCTGGTTGAATACCTCGATCTGCCGCTGCCCGATGCCAAGCGCCTTCGCCGGATCGTTGAGGAGACCTTCGCGCTCCTGTCGAAGAATCACACCCTCAAGGGCAATATCGACTCGCCCGGACTGGATCGAATCGCGGAAAACCTGCGCGGCCTCACAGAGGAAGAGGCGGAACGGACTGTCTCACAGGCGATTGTCGCCCACAACGCTCTTTCTGCGGAAGTCAACGCGGATATTGTCGAGGCGAAAAAGAATGCTCTACGCCGGTCGGGGATGCTGGAGTTTGTGGCCGCATCGGAAAACCTGAGCGACGTAGGAGGCCTGGAAAATCTGAAACAGTGGCTAAGCCGCCGCATGGGCGCGTGGGAACCTGCCGCGCGCGCTTTCGGTCTTGAGCCCTCGCGCGGAGTGATTATCTTCGGCGTGCAGGGCTGCGGCAAAAGCATGTGTGCGCGGGCCATTGCGGGCGAATGGAAGCTACCGCTGGTGAAGTTCGATACCGCGGCGGTTTTCGACAAGTACGTCGGCGAGACCGAGAAACACATACGCAAGTTGTTACAGGTGGCGGACCAACTCGCTCCCGCGGTCTTGTGGATCGATGAATTTGAAAAGATATTTGCGGGGGGCGGCACGGATTCAGCGGCGTCCGATGCCGGCGTCTCGGCCCGCATGATGGGCACATTTCTTTCGTGGATGCAGGAGCGCAAACAGCCGGTATTTGTAGCCGCGACCTCGAACAATATCAACGCTCTTCCTCCGGAACTGATTCGCAAGGGCCGGTTTGACGACCTGTTTTTTGTAGACCTACCCAATGCGGCCGAGCGGCGCGCAATCTTCCATCTCCACCTGGCCCGCCGCAAGCAGGATGGCGCTCAATTCGACCTGGATCGATTGGCCATTGCCTCAAAGGGCCATTCGGGAGCCGAGATCGAGGCTTCCATCCAAACTGCAATGTTCGCGTGTTATGCACGCAAGGAACCGTTGGATACGGAATGCCTTGTGCAGGCTCTGAGGTCTACAGTTCCGCTCTCGGAGACTCGCGCCGAAGAGATCCAGGCGCTGCGGCGATGGGCCCATCAACGCGCGGTCGCCGCCTCCGAAGCAGATACCGAGACGGCCGGAACCACCTCCTGAAGCAAGAATCGATGCGCAAACTTCGGCCAACCATCCCTTCGATTTTGATGATTGCCCAATTGCCAATTTCCGATCCGTTGATTCAATGATCATTGATCCATTTTGATCATTAACTGTTCATCGTTGACCGCTCATTTATCCAAGCAACAGCACCACCATTCCATTCAATCTAAGGACAAGTAAGCGTGGGCACCGGAAACGCGGTCCGGAATGAGAAAAATTTTCCTAGTGAAAAGCGCCCTCCGGCGTGGCGGCGGCACGTGTGCCTCTATCTTCCGGCTGCATCTTCTTGCACTCATCTTTCTACTAATCTCTCTGAAAATCTCAGCCCAGCAAGTCGCGCAGCCTTCGATTTCCTACGAAGGACAGAATGTTTCTTCCATCGAGATAGCGGGGCGGCCCGATGTGAAAATGGACGCGCTCGAATCCTTAATTCTGCAAAAGACGAACACACCCTATTCTCAGGAGAAAATCGACGCCACGATCGCGGGACTTAAGGGTACGGGCCAATTTAAAGATGTACAGCTCGAAATATATCCGGAGACGAACGGAGTGCAGGTACTCCTGGTGGCCGAGCCCGCGTTGTATTTTGGCGTCTTTGAATTTGGCGAAGCCACCAAGGCATTCTCTTATCCGCGCCTGCTGCAAATCGCAAACTTTTCCAACCAGGAAGCCTATACGGCGAGCCGCGTCGCCGCGGCCCAGAAGGCGCTGCTCCTGTTTCTTCGCCGCGACGGATATTTCTTAGCAACCGTGGAACCGGAACTAGAGACTGATTCAGCCCACGGCGTCGTCAATGTGCTCTTCCGCACGGCCTTGAACCACCGCGCGAAGCTTGGAAAGATCGCGCTGACGGATATTCCACAAGAGGAGCAAGAACGCCTTGAAAAGAGATTGCGCGCGTGGAGGGCAAGGTTCAAGGGTGCCTACCTCAAAGAAGGAAAGGGATACTCGCTAAAAAAGCTGGAATCGGCGGCCTCCTATCTGCAAGGCGTATTGAGTGGACGGGACTATCTCGCGGCGCGAGTTTCCCTCGTTTCAGCCAACTACGTTCCCGAGACCAATCGAGCCGACATTACGTTCAAGGTGACCCCAGGGCCCAAGATTGCGGTAAAGACGCAAGGCGCTCGAATCAGCGGACGCACCTTGAAGAGACTTGTCCCCGTTTATCAGGAAAACTCGGTTGATCCGGATCTTGTGCAGGAAGGGGCACGCAACCTGGTCTCGTATTTCCAGTCGCAGGGCTACTTCAATGCCTCCGTGGAAGGACGCATTGAGAAAGAACCCTCGTTGACAACCGTTCTGTACCAAATTGAAAAGCGCAAACGCGGCAAGGTGGCCTCCATTGAGATTCGAGGGAACGAGCATATTGACGGCGAGCAATTGCGCCCGTACGTCGCAGTCAGCAAGGCCCGCCCGTGGTTCTTTTCCCACGGAAAGTATAGCGAGCAGCTTGTACACAAGGGAGCCAAGAACCTCGAAACCGTGTACCGCAATGCAGGTTATAGCCAAGTCAAGATTACATCCAGCATTCAGCAGAGTGGAGACAAGCTCAACATCGCGTTTGACATTCAAGAGGGCGCACAGGATGTCGTCGACTCATTGAGCATTCAAGGCAATGATGCCCTCGCCGAAAAAGAGCTGGCTCCCAGAGGGCTGAATCTAGGTCCGGGCAAGCCCTATTCCCAACAGTTGCTGCAAAAAGACCGCAGCCAGATCATGGCGGTTTACCTGAAACGCGGCTTCCTGACCGCGAGGTTCAAGGCGATCAGCAGCCCGGTGGAAAACGACCCTCACCGGGTTACCGTTCTCTACATGATCGACGAAGGCCCCCAGGTGCGAACCACGCAGGTAGGGCTTCTCGGCGCACAGCGCACTCGTCCGGAGATCATCGCCAAACAGTCGCGCATCCCCGTCCAGCAGCCTTTGAGCGAAGCCGAATTGCTCGAATCGGAGAGCCAACTGTACCGACTCGGGGTTTTCGACTGGGCAAGCGTGCGCCCGCAAAGGACCATCACCAACGAATCGGAGGCGGAAGTCCTGGTCAAAGTTCATGAATCGCCGCGCAACAACCTAACCTATGGCGTTGGCTTTGAGTTCCTCAAGCGTGGAGGAGTGGTTCCCGGCGGAACCATTGCGCTCCCGAACCTACCGCCAATCGGATTGCCCGGAACGTTCAGCACCAGCGAAGCCACATTCTTCGGTCCCCGAGGCTCGATTCAATACAGCCGACTCAATTTCCGGGGGCGCGCACAGACTCTCGCAATCGGCGGATTCGCCGGCAGGCTCGACCAGCGGGCCTCCGCCAGTTGGATTAATCCTTCAGTGTGGAACGGGCGGTGGACGACAAACTTAACCATCTCGGGCGAGCGCTCCACGGAAAACCCCATTTTCACCGCTACACAGGGCGAGGCGGGCATTCAGTTTCAGCGATTCCTTGATGGCAGAAAAACGCAAAGCATCTTTTTGCGCTACACGCTGCGAAGAACCAACCTCACCAATCTATTGATCCCTGATCTGGTCCTTCCCGAAGACCGCAACATTCGCCTCTCCACATTCTCAGCGTCCTACATTCGCGACACACGCGACAAACCCCTGGACGCTCACCGTGGCTTGTATGAAAGCTTCGACGTGGCGATCAATCCCAGTGTGCTCGGCTCCAACACCAATTTTGGCAGGTTTCTGGGACAAACCGCCTACTACCACTCCGTCATGGGGACGGGCGTGGTGTGGGCCAACAGCCTGCGACTTGGCATGGAGCAGGCTTTCGCCGATTCGCTGGTCCCCTTAAGCGAGCGTTTCTTCACCGGCGGTGGCAGCACGCTTCGAGGCTTTCCCTTGGATGGAGCCGGGCCGCAACGCAATGTTCCAGTCTGCTCCAACCCTGCCGATACCGCAACCTGCTCGCAGATTCGCGTGCCCGTCGGCGGCTTGCAGCTCTTCATCCTCAATTCGGAGCTTCGCTTCCCCATTCCGATCATCAGCAAGCTAAGCGGCGTCGGCTTCTATGACGGGGGAAACGTCTATACCAGCATCGGACTGCAGAATTTCTTCTCTGAATACAGCAACAACGTAGGACTCGGCCTGCGCTACGCCACACCCGTTGGTCCCATACGAATCGATGTGGGCCACAACCTGAATCCCGTGCGGGGCATTGGCTCCACGCAGATCTTTATCACCTTAGGCCAGGCGTTTTGAAAGCGAGGAGGGGATGAACCGGAAAAAAATCACTCGCCGGATCGTTCGCTGGACCGCCGGAATCGTTGTAACGCTGCTGCTTGCATGTGCATTGTGTGCGCTCGCAGCGTTTCTGCTGCTGCGCCACAGCCAGTCCTTTCGTCAGGCGGTCTTGCTTCGGGTGGAAAAAGCCATTGGAGAATCGACGGGAACCAACATCGCGGCCCGCGATTTCGACCTTCACCTTGCCCCACTAGGTGTGGACGTTTACAACCTGACCGTGCGGACAGAAGACACCACTTTGCAGGAACCGCTGCTACACGCCGATCGGGTCACAGTCGCCGCAAAGATCGTCTCGATCATGGAAGGCAAATGGAGCCTGAAAGAGATCGAGATTCAGCATCCCGTAGTTCACCTGATGGTAAACGCAGCCGGCGAAAACAACCTGCCGAAACCGCGTGGCAGCGAATCTAACGCCGATATCTTCGAGATAGCTGCGCAGAAGTTTGCTCTGGAACAAGGTGAGATTTTTTATAACGACCGAAAGATCGACTTGGATGCGGAACTGCACGACTTGCGCATCAACGCAGCCTTCGACAGAGGGCTATCGGGCTATCGCGGCAGTTTGAGCTACCGGCAGGGACTGCTCAAATATGCAAGCTTTGCACCCGTCAATCACGGGCTCGAGATCCATTTCGCCGCAAGCCGGTCAGGCGTAGACATTGAGCAGGCGATGTTGACGACTGGAGCTTCTCAGATCATTGCCAAGGGTACGGTGGAAGACTACAACGATCCCAAAGTTCATGGCAGCTACGAAGCCTTTGTGACTCTCGACGACCTGAAGCGCATCTTGAAAAATGCGAGCCTGCCCTCTGGAAACGTGCACCTGACAGGATTGCTGAAACTTCACAACGCTGCAGGCCGTCCGCTGCAACAGCAGGTCTTCCTCTCCGGCGAGGCGGCGAGTAGCAAGCTTGCAATCAGCGCCAATGGGCTTCGCACTCAGCTCTATAACGCTTCCGCTCGTTATGAACTCTCGCAAGGCAATCTCACGGTACAGCGTTTTCAGGCTCGCACCTTGAACGGCAGTCTCGCCGGAAAGTTGGCGATTCGGGAGCTTTTCGACCGGGCACCTGCAAAGCTCGAAGCCACGCTTACCGACGTGTCTCTACAAGAATTAGGCGTGGCCCTTTCCAGCCGCCCTTTCAGCGAAGTTGGCCTTAGGGGCAAGATGAATGCAACGATACAGGCTACATGGACCAAAGCTCTCGACAATTTGCACGCTCATGCCGATGCTGGAATACAGGCCGCCATAGAACCAGGGCAGACGGCGACGCCACTGAATGGAGAAATCCATGGCGACTATCGGGCGTCAGATAATCAAGTTTCCTTGCATGAAAGCTATCTACGAACTCCACATACATCCCTCACGTTAGAGGGCACAGTCAGCCGGCATTCACAATTAAATGTAAAGATGGAGTCCGGAGAGCTGCATGAACTGGAATTGCTAGCGCATGGCTTCATGCCGACCGACGGCAAACTCGCCTCCCCGCTGGGTCTTTCTGGAACGGGAAGCTTCATTGGCTCTGTGCGCGGCTCCACGGCCAGCCCTGAGATTGCCGGGCAAATCACCGCGCACAACTTAAAAGTCCATCAAACCTCGTGGCGAAGTCTGCGTGCAGACCTGCAAGCCAATTCTTCGCTGGTGAAGGTGACGCACGCAGACTTGGAAGCGGCGCCAGTGGGCCAAATTACCTTCAGCGGCCAGGCCGCCCTAAAACAGTGGAGCTATAAGCCTGAAAACGATCTGGCGATTCAGGCATCCGCAACCAGCCTATCCCTCGCGGATCTGGCACGGCTCACGGGCGCTGCCTATCCGGTGGAAGGAAAACTTTCGGCCAATCTATCCATGCGCGGCTCCCAGTCGAATCCCGCCGGTCAAGGCGATCTTCATTTGCGGGAGGTGAAGCTATTCGAGGAGCCGATTACAGCCGCAGACCTGCACTTTCAAAGCAGCGGCAAAGCCATCGACCTCCATCTGTCGGCCTCGTTGCCGGCAGGAAGCGCAACCGGAAGCGGAAAATACTTGCCAGCATCTCAGGAGTATGAAGCGCAAGCCCAGGCGACTAATTTGCGACTGGAGAACTTCCATAGCTTAAAACTGCCCAAGCTGCACTTGAGCGGCGGTGTAAACGTGGAAGTCTCCGGACGCGGAACTTTCAAATCGCCTGAACTCACAGCCAAGGTAGAGGTCCCGTATCTGGAAATCCAAAAAGAAGCATTCCGTCAGGTTCGGGTCGACGCCAATTTGCGCGACAATCTCGTAAACCTCACGTTGGATTCCAGTGTCGCGGGAACGTCTCTGCGCGCAAGCGGAACCGTGGCGAGCGTATCTCCCTACATGGCCAATCTTCAAATCAATACGGGCAGAGTGCTCCTCCAACAACTGCTCTCCCGCTACGCCCCGCAGGCCGGCGATATTGAAGGCGAGACCGAAATTCATGCGTCGATCCGCGGGCCACTCCAAAACAAAGCCAAAATCACAGGCCATGCTGAAGTCCCGGTATTTTCAGTGATGTACAAGATTCCCGGCTCCGAAGGATTTCAACTCCGTGCGGCCAAGGCCATCCAGATCGACTTTCAAGAAGGCATGCTTACGCTGCAGCCCGCGAATCTCCAGGGCACAGAGACCGACATTCGCATGGAGTGCAAAGCTCCTCTTGACGATCTCTACAGCGCGAAGTTTTCCCTATCTGGAAAAATGGATCTGCGAATCATCCGCTTACTGGAACCGGACCTGAGGGGCGGCGGCTCCATAGCCTTTGATCTTCAATCACCGGGCCAGGGCGCAATCCAAGGCCAACTCCGCTTGAATCATGCCAGCCTGCACCAACAGGACGCGCCCCTTGGCTTGGACAACGGCAACGGCGTCCTTAACGTCACGCGCGATCGCATTGAAATCGGCAGCTTCCAAGGACAGGTAAGCGGCGGCACGCTCACTGCTAAGGGAGTTGTCGCCTATCGCCCAGCGATTCAATTCGATCTCGCTTTCAATGCGGAAGATGTTCGGCTGCGCTACCCGGAGGGCATCCGCACCGTACTCCGCTCCAATCTCGCCCTTACCGGCAAGCCGGAGGCCGCTCTGCTTCGCGGCCGGGTGCAGATCGATCACGTTTCTTTTACTAGCGATTTTGACATCTCCTCTTTCGTTAACCAGATCACAGCCGACTCCAGCATTTCGCCTTCCGGCGGATTCAGCCAGAATTTGCGGCTGGATATCGCCGTTCAATCCACCTCGCAGATGAACCTTGTCAGCAGTAAAGTAAGCCTGCAAGGCAGCGCCAATCTGCGGGTGGCCGGAAGCGCCGCCGAACCGACTATCCTGGGCCGGGCCAATCTTTCGGGAGGAGAGCTATTCATTGCGGGGAACCGCTATGTCCTTCAGAACGGCTCAATCGACTTCCTGAATCCTTTGCGCACCGAGCCCGTGCTGAACCTGCAGGCGACGACGGTGGTTGACCAATATAACATTTCGCTCAACTTTCAAGGCCCTATCGAGCACCTTCACACTCGCTATACATCCGATCCACCCCTTCCACCCGTAGACATTATTAATTTGCTGGCCTTCGGCAAGACGACCGAGGCCGCCGAAGCTACCTCCTCCGCACCTGGCAATCTCGGAGCAGAGTCGGTGCTGGCCCAAAGCGTGAGCAGCGCGGTGAGCGGACGGGTGGAGAAGTTCGCCGGTTTGTCTCACTTCTCAATCGATCCAACTCTTGGGGGAGGCCAACGCAATCCCGGGGCTCGACTCGCGGTACAGCAACGTGTCACCAGCAACTTGTTTGTGACCTTTGCCACCGACGTTACCTCGACGCAACGGGAGGAGATTCAGCTTGAATACAAATTCAACCAGCGCTGGTCGGTAAGCGCCGTGCGCGACCAGAACGGCGGCTTTGGCTTTGACCTGAAGTTTCACCGGACGTTCTAGAAATGCCCTCCTGCGGAAGATCCGGCAATCGCCAACTTCCGGAGAGACAAGCTCCACGTGAGATCTTTGCCCGGCGCAACGGAGAGATCAGCCGCCTCCAGATTGAGAACCAGAGGCACAGCACCGCGGCTGCCTTTGCCGAAGGGCGAATCTCCCGTTGCCAACGCCGAGATATTGAACGGGAATGACGAGCCTTCCACCACAACCCGTAAAGCACCCTCGCTGCCTAACAGGACGTCGACGCGCCGACCTTGTTCCAGTAAGGTTCGAACATCGGAAGCAGTGCTCGGTACGGCAACCCACAACTTCCTGATCGAGACAGGACGGGTTGCAGAGATTTTTTCCGATCGCGTAAGGGTGTCGCCTTGAAAGGTCCAGGTGACCTCTGTGGCCAATCCGGGATCGACCATCTGCCCAGGCTTCCCACCCACCACCGCCCACTTACGCCACACCGCCTTCAAGCTATGACCATCGGAGCCGGGAATGATCTCATCTGCGCCATCGCCGGCCACGATCTTTGAGCCATCGTTGAGTTCAAGATAGGGCGTTAGTGTAGGCAACTGCTGTTCAACAGGCGGGGCAAAGCCGCTCAGATCATAGGGTGCAGGAAGATAGTCGGAGATGCCAGGTTTTGTTCCAGTGGTGATGGGCAAGGCAAATTGTATGGCCTCTCCCCGGACGAGCCATACGCCCGCAGGACGCGGGGCCTTGCGAAATTGCTCAAACCGGGCCACCCGTGGCAATTGAGGCTGCGCCGGGAAAGCGTCCACGTGCTCCTTGCGCAGGGCCTCCACAAAGAGTTTGTGCGCTCCGGCGGCCTTGCCGAAGAAGGCGGCTGTCTGCTGCCATTCGCGCTCCGGATTGATGTAGCTATAGTTTCCGTGGCCGAAATCCAGAACATTGAGCAGATGCTTTTCACGATGATAGTTACGCATGATCGACTGCCACGCCGCATGATAGGCGGCCGCAAGTTGGGGAAGAGGAGCAGGGCGGAATTGAGCATGCTTTCCGAGAAAGCCGACAATTTCCAGAGTATCGATGTAACTGATGATACCGAGGCTTCTACCCCATGGATATCCGTAACCATCGGGAGAGAGCAGATCCCACCATGTGGCCATTTGCGTCTTGAGCGTGGGCTCCAGTGCCCGCATCAGCGCCTCATCGCCAACGTTTTCCGCCGCGTCGTAGACATAGCGCGCATACTCATTGGAGTAGCGATCATAGCGGCCGGTAGGCATATTGTCGTCGGAATACAGCGCCCCGCTCGTGAACTGTCCGGCGGCACGGTTGAGAACATCTTCGGCAAACGACTTGTCTCGAACCACGCCAAGCTGGTAATCCATGGAAACGATACGAGCCGCAACACCAAAATAGTTTTCGGGAAGGTTAATCACATGCCGCGTAGCCGGATCGTAGAACCGGTTTATATCCAGAAGAGAGCGCCACGCCGTCTGATCTTCCGGGGTTAGAGACTGCCACAACGGATTTGCATTCAAGTCGAAGCCGAACGACCGCAGCGAGATGGCCGCATATAGTTGCGCAAAAGTCTTGCCGCCATGCCTGGCTTCGATAAGGCCCATTTGCCCCAGGAATCCGGGAACATCTTTGCCTGCAATCACACGCTGCCCGGATAGTTCGGAATATGAGGCCACGGCGCGCATGAAGGCGCCCCAGGAAAAATCTCCGGTGGTGAGCGCGCCCTCAACCCGCTCCTGGGGTGGATTGAGCGAATGGATGTCCGCTACATGCGCCGCTATCTCCTGTCCAAGAAAGCTGGTTACTTCCTGGGAAAAACGATCCGCAGAGACATTTTGGGGCACGCTTTGCGACTCGCCTTCCTTTTGCGCCAGCAACGGCAACTGCGCCAGCAGCACCAGACACAGCAGATGTTTCATCTTTTTCCAGAGCCTCGGGTTGCAGGAAGTCCGGCGTGGGCCTTTTCGGCCCCCGCGGCCTCAGCCTTCAGTTGAGCTTGCAATAGGGCGGCTTTCAAATCATGGCTGGGAATACCGATTGTTTGCGCCGCTTTTTCGTATTCCGCACTATGGAATTTAGCGGACGCCTGAAGAAGGAGCGGCGTCAAGTCTTGCGGCTTGAACTCCGTGATCTGCTGGTGTTCCCACTTTTTATTCCCCGCCGCGTAAGGCACAAGGAAATCGAGCGCGCGGCGAATGCTGCGGCCATCATCGGTGTGAAAGTTCCAGAGGTCGACTTCGGCATGCTCACCCAACTCGGCCAGATCCATCAATCCCGTTAGATTAAAGACGCTGTAGCTGAAACCACGAGTGCGGGCTGCTTCCAAAGGCTGGCTACCATTTTGCTCAACTTGCCGGGCAATACGTTTCTGCCGTGCCTCCTCAATCACATCGCGCGCCAGTTTGGTCTGGTTGGTAAATAGGGCAAAGTCGGCTACCTGCATGTCGTAAAACGTCCCATGGTTGTTTGTGGCCTTGGCTTCGTCTCGTCCGTTGGCGCTTTGCCGCAGCCACTCCAGATAATCGGCAAACCACTTCTCCATTCCTTTCTGGTCGTTCGCACTCCAGTTTGTGGAGCCTGCGAGCAGGCCAACGGCATCCACCACGTCTGTGAGGCCAACGGTATCGATAATTCCTGTGCCCCTGCCCGTGGTAACGCCAGGAATGCCCTGACCAAAATTCAGATTGGGATTCATGCGGGTGGCCGGCTCGAGAAACCATGTGCGAAGCAACAGGGCCGCCCGGGCCGCGTACGATTCTTTGCCGGTGAGATAAAAGCCCAGGGCCAAAGCCAGGGATGCCCTCTGCATGCGCTCACGATTGTCGTGATCGGAGAGTTTCAAGATTTCGGGATTTCGCTCTCCATCGCGACGGATATAGGGCAGGCCATTGGGCGTCTTAGGATTCGGCCACCAATAAGGCCCTTGGCTCATGTAATCGTGTTTGTCGCCGCTTGGCGGAACTCGATCTTTATCCATTACGGAAAACGGGCCTTCCTTCATAGCACCATCCGCCGCTTCGCGAACAACCGTGGCTAGAGCGCTATCACCACTCTGCCTTTGCCCGGCAAGAGTCTTTGCATCAAGCAAGAAGACTCGCGGCAGATGCTCGGTGGATTGATCCGATCTAAACGCGGAATGCGCCGCCGTAGAACTAAGAGCGGCGATTAGAGTAGCGACGAGCAAGAACCTCATCCTAGCCTCCTCACCAGCTATGAATCGTGCCGTCAAACTTTCGATTCACTGGCAGGTATGCCCTTTGGTAGGGAAACTGCGCCGCCAGCTTTTCGTCGATATCGACTCCCAGGCCCGGAGCCTCTCCGGGATGCATCCAGCCATCCTGGAAATAGTATTTGTGGGGAAAAACTCTATCTGTTTCGGTCGAGAGGCGCATGTACTCCTGAATGCCAAAGTTATGAACGCTTAAATCGAAGTGCAGCGCGGCCGCCATGCAAACGGGACTGAGGTCCGTGGCCCCATGCGAGCCGGTGCGGATGTGGTACATCTCGGCCAGCGCAGCGATCTTTTTCATGTGCGTGATTCCGCCGGCGTGCACCACCGTGGTGCGTATGTAGTCGATAAGTTGTTCCTGAATCAGCGCCTGGCAATCGTAGACGGTGTTAAAGACCTCTCCGGTTGCAATGGGCGTGGTCGTGTGGCGTCGAATCAGACGGAAGCTTTCCTGCAATTCGGCCGGAGTAGGATCTTCCAGCCAAAACAGGTGATAAGGCTCCAGTTCTTTGCCAAGGCGACCGGCCTCGATCGGCGTCAGGCGATGGTGAGCGTCATGCAGGAGATGAACGTCTTCTCCGAACTCTTTTCGTAACCGGCGGAATAGCTGCGGTACAAAGTTCAGATAGTGTTCTGTGGACCACAGATTTTCGAGCGGAGCATTTTTTTCGGCAGGCTCGTAGTACAGATCGCCCCTGCCTACACCATAAGTTGTCGCCATTCCGGTGATACCGGATTGCGCCCGAATCGCCTTGTAACCTAGCTGGACGTACCGCGCGACTGCCTGGACCGTCTCCTCAATGTCCTCCCCGCTGGCATGGCCATAGACGAGCACACGGTCGCGGGAGGCGCCTCCCAATAGCTGATACAAAGGAACATTCAGGCTCTTAGCCCTTATGTCCCACAGGGCGGTATCCACCGCGCTGATGGCGCTCATGGTAACGGGTCCACGCCGCCAGTACGCTCCTTTATATAGGTACTGCCATGTATCCTCGATTTTTCGAGCATCGCGGCCAATAAGCAGCGGAACAAGATGATCGTTGAGATAGCTTGCTACCGCCAGTTCCCTGCCGTTGAGCGTGGCGTCGCCCAGTCCATAGACTCCATCTTCTGTAGTAATTTTTAAAGTAACGAAGTTTCGTCCCGGGCTACAAACAATTACCTTGGCATCATTTATTCTCAAGCATAGGCTCCTGGCTAGATCTAACATCCACTCAATTGAGGAAGTCGAATCATGGCATATTCCCTCATGGATTTAAACGGCAAGACAGCAGTAGTCATCGGCGGCACCTCCGGCATAGGCCTCGCGCTCGCGAAGGGGCTCGCAGAGGCAGGAGCTAATGTCGTTCCCACTGGACGGCGAGAAAAGCAGGTCGCCGAAGCCACAGATGAGGTGCGCCGGCGCAATAGCGGAACGCTGGCAATCACTTGCGATGTCACCGATACCAGCAGTCTGGCGAAACTGCGCGATGCAGCGATTGCGGCCTTTGGCAGCGTCGAGATTCTTGTGAATTGCGCTGGAAAGACAAAACGAACTCCATCGTTGAAGGTTGCAGCGCCGGAGTGGAACGACATTCTGGAAACGAACCTGACCGGCACGCTACTCGCATGCCAGGCATTCGCCCCGCACATGATCGAGCGGCAATATGGACGCATCATCAATATCGCTTCCCTTTCCTCTTTCGTAGCGTTGTACGAGGTCGCCGCCTACGCGGCCAGCAAAGCCGCTGTTGCATCCCTTACAAAATCTCTTGCCATTGAGTGGGCCCGTCACGGAATCTGCGTGAATGCTATTGCGCCGGGCGTCTTTCGCACAGAACTTAACGCTCAACTTCTTGACGGCACCGAGCGCGGCCGGGAGTTCCTCTTGCGCACCCCCATGAAGCGGTTTGGACAGTTGCATGAACTTGCCGGTGCCGCAATCTTTCTTGCTTCCGAGAGCGCAAGCTTCGTAAACGGCCACCTACTCGTCGTGGATGGCGGGTTTCTCGCCAGCGGAGTTAACCAATAGACTTATTGTGCCTGCATGCTCCCAGAGGGAGCCTTGTCTTCCTCCAACAGCGCAAGCAGGGTCTCCAGCAGATAGTACTGACCATAGATCAACATGCCGTCCGCGGGCCGCGTGCCGCATCCATGCCGCAAGACTCCCGGCGGCGAAGAATCGGCCTTTTCCACCGGGGTCAAATATCGATCGATCAACGACTGGGTGATCCGCTTACTCTGCTCCAGATAAGTGGCCGCCTTCTTTTTATCTTTCGTCTGGCGCGATAGTTTGAGCAGGCCGCCCGCGGCGAGGGCCGCGGCGGAGGTATCCCGGTTGCGATAGTGTACGCCTTCGTCGTCAAAATCGAACCAGGGCACACCGTCCTCCGGAAGTTCCCGCAAAATATAGTCTGCAATATTTTCGGCGGTTGAGAGCAAGTGGGCATCATGGGTTGCCGTATACGCCTGGCTCAATCCGTAGAGCGCCCAGGCGGCGCCGCGAGACCAAGTGGTTCCCGAAGCCAACCCCTGGTGCGTGTGATAAAAAAGCATGCTTCCGGGAGCACTGCTGTTAGGAAGATCGACGCTGGCGTTCCGCAATGTGCCGCCGTGTAGTTCGAGATGCTGCCGTCCATCGCCGGGGTTATAGTGGACCGATTGAATCACCGATCCATCGGGCCGCACAAACCACTCCGCAGTCCTGGCGGCGTGCTGACGGCCAAGTTCGCGCCATTGGGGATCTCCGGTTTGCTCGCTGGCCCACCAGAGAATCTGCAGATTCATCATGGTATCCACGATCGTATCGTCGCCATTCACTTCCCACGAAGCCACCAGATGCGATGTTGGATTGAATAGTTGCGAAACACGCTGAGCCCCTTTGAGCGCACTTTCCTTCAGTTCTTGAGACCCGGTCAATTGGAAGCCGAAGACAGAGGAGTAGTAATAGAGAAAACCGGCATCGTGGTTTTGGCGCAACTCGGCTCCGAGAAGGCGCGAGTTCCACAACTCCGCCCAACGGCGATACTTCTCTTCGTGGGTGTGTGCGTACATCTTCCATAGCTCACCCACCCAAAAACTGCCGGTCCAGAAATAGCCATCATGCCTTTTCCACTCTCCCGTACGATTGTCGCCATCGGTAAAAAATCCAAGCCCTTTGTTGGGGCTCATCTCTTCGGCAGGCGTCGCACGAACGATCGGCTCCCACTTACCGGCCGTCCGGTCAATCTCTTCCTTCAGCAACGCCACCGCTTCGGTGTAATTTTTTGAGCGAGCGGGATTCAGCGAATCGAGAGGCGCGGATTGCACCATGGGTGCGGTCGAAAGCATCTTGACCTGGGCAGGGTGATCCATTGCCTCTGCAATCTCCCGCATCGCGTCATTGAATTGCTCCCTGGTCCGTATGCCCTCGTGCGGAATCCCTACAGAGGCGCGTTCCTGCAGCTCCTGATTGCTGGTGGCGACGGCAAGGCGGTCATTCCTTCCCTCTTGGTCCCAAGCCGCCAATGTGTACCAACTCACCTTGTTGGCTTGCGCTGCAAAGGTCAACAGATGGTTTTCGGAGTCGTCTGCCGGAGTTGCAGCCGCGGGCGTTATCATCACAACGCCTACTCCAAGATTGCTGCCCACCACCGGATCGGTTGCCGTTGCCCCCGGCATGAGGACCTGTTCACCCCAAGTCGCCAGCCAGGTTCGATTCCCGGTAGAGCGCAATACTGGAGCCTCCTTCTTAAGCGGAAGCCCGGTTGCGAAAGCGAAGTCAGGGTTGGAATCGGCTGTGACCGTCTGATAGAACCCCCGGTCGCCTGCCCACTGCACAATGCGGGTATGCAAGGTGAGCGGAGCGCCTCCGGCATTCCAGCCTTCATAGGTCAGCTCTGCGATGGCGCGTACTGGGCCCGTGGAAATCACGCGGTAGCTTCGCGCACGAACGTCGGAGACGCGAATCAGCTTGCCATCGCGCCATGCGCCGACTGCGCCAATTCCCATCGCATTTCCGACTTTATAGATGTCTCGCCCATCGGCCGATTCTGCATGATAGTCGTATTCCGGCGTAGCAAACCTTTTCAGCATCAGCATCGAGCGCCGTTTGCCATACAAATCGATCGCGTTGCGAGCATCGAAATAGATGCGCCATGCATTCTTGTCCGATTCCCATCCCAAGCCTTCGATCTTCTTGGCAAAGACTGCGTCGGTTTGCGCGGGATAATCCGAACGAATCTTGAAGATTCTGCCCGGTTCACCATAAGTCACCGTGACAATGCAGGTCTCATGCGGCTTGAGATCAAGTTGAAAGGACAATTCATCGGCCTGGCCGTCGTTGTCGAGATCGTCTACCTGGGAAGGAATCTCCTGCGCTTGAATGATCGCCGCATCTTCTTGCAAGCTGTTCGCATGGGTTACGGTCACAACCAGCGCGCCTGCGCGCAGGTCGGGAGCGATCTTCCGAAGTTCAGGAATGGAGAGCACGATCGGTTCGGCAACTCTCTCCTCCGCCGATGGATTCGTGACGGCGATCTTGATTCCGCGCAGATGCGAAGCACCCTGCGCCCGACCGGAAAACAGCAGGCCGGCGAGAGCAATCACGATAAAAATTTGCTTGATCATTTGCTTAGTCATTTGCTTGGCAATGGGACGTCTACTTTTCTACGTAGTCGTTACGGCAAGGAGTAAAGACATCGATCACGTGGGTTGGCTCAAGAGCCGTGGCCTGATGTTCCACATCCCCTCGAACGATAAAACTATCGCCTGCCCGAACGTCGAAGGTCCGCCCGGCGCAGGTGACCTTGAGATGACCGGAGATAACATAAGCGAGCTGCTCATGCGGATGGCTGTGAGCGAGGCCCACCCAGCCTTTTTCCATATGGTGCTCGGCCAGGAAAAGCTTCTCGTTGTAAGCTCCCACCAGGCGGCTTAGGCCGCTCTCGGGGGAACTTTTCTTCGTTTCGGCTTTCGTCACCAGGACTACATCGTGAGGTTGATCCATATTCTTTTCCTGCCTTCCTGCCTTCTTATCTTCTTCGTCTTCCTATCTTCCGTTGGCCGTGCCGACCGTGGTCTTCGCAGCGCGCGCTTCTCGCACGATCTGAAGGAACTGCCTGCCCAGATCGGAGATGAGCTCTGGTTTGCCGGAATCCAGAGCTGCAGAAGAAACAAGTTCGCCGCCAATCCCAAGGGCTTCGGCGCCGGCACGGATAAAGTCGGCAGCCGTCTGGAGATTCACTCCACCTGTGGGGATAAAGGCAATCTGCGGAAACGGGCCTTTTAGAGCTTTGATATAACCCGCTCCACCAGCCGCACTACAGGGAAAAATCTTGATCAGGTCGGCGCCATGTTCCAGCGCGGCCATGATTTCGGTGGGTGTCAGCGCGCCGGCCATCATGAGGATGTTCTGCGAGTTCACAAAATCAAGCGTTGCCGTATTCAAGCCCGGAGAGACGATGAACTGCGCCCCTGCGTCCAGGCAGCGTTTAGCGGCCTCGGTATTCAGCACGGTTCCGGCGCCAACCAGAAGATCGGAAGCAAAGCTCTTACGCAGCGACTCGATCACGCTTTCCGCGCCGGGAACCGTGAGGGTTACCTCGACTACAGGAATGCCGCATCGCTGCAACGCCTCCACGGCCAAGAACGCCTTCTGCGTCGAAGAAGCTCGAACCACCGGAATGATTCCGATTTCGTTGATCTGTGAACGCACTTCCGATTTGGTCATGCTCCTCCAATTGGGGCAGGCTCCAACCGCGGATTCAGAAGATGAATGACAGCCAGAGCAATGAGATACGCCGAACCAGCAACGATGAAGAGGGGTAGATACGATCCTGTCCATTGCAGAACGTATCCAGTGACTTTCGCGATCAGCAAAGCGCCCAGCGATCCGAACATTCCGCCGAATCCCACCACCGAGCCCACCGCACGGCGAGGAAATGTATCGGAAGCCAAAGTGAAGATATTGGCGGACCAGCCCTGATGCCCGGCCGCTGCCAGCCCTATCAAAGCAACCGCCGACCAGAGGCCGGAAACCTTGGAGGCAAACACGATGGGCAACACAATCAAAGCGCAGATCAGCATGGCGGTTTTCCGGCTGGTATTGAGCGAGTATCCCCGGCGAAGCAGAAACGACGACAGCCAGCCGCCGCCGATGCTTCCCAAAGTAGCCATCTGATAGATCACTACCAGTGGAAGACCGACATTCAGCAAAGTGATTCCGTGCGTCTTGAACAGAAAATCTGGTATCCAGAACAGGTAGAACCACCAGATGGGATCGGTCAGGAATTTGCCAATGGCAAAGGCCCACGTCTGGCGATGAGGCACGAGCTCGAGCCAGTGGATTTTATTGCTTCCAGGCTCTTGTTTTTCTTCACCCTCAGCCTGCGATGGATGCTTGGGAGCACGATACAGCGACAGCCATGCAACCAGCCATAAAAAGCCCAATGCGCCGGTAGCGACAAATGCCGCGCGCCATCCATAGATGCGGGTGATCCACGGCACGACCAGCGGCGTAACCAGCGCACCGATATTTGTACCGGAGTTGAAAATGCCCGTAACCAGGGCGCGTTCTCTTTTATGAAACCACTCCGCTACTGCCTTGATACATGCCGGGAAATTTCCGGACTCTCCAAAGCCCAATGCCACCCGCGCAGCGCCAAAACCGGTCACCGAGTACGCGAGCGCATGGGCCATCGCAGCCACGCTCCATACGAATACAGAGAGAGAGAAGCCCTTGCGGGTTCCCAGCCTATCCATGATTCGTCCGGCAACCAGCATTCCCGCGGCATAGGCCAACTGAAAGGCAAAGATGATGTTGCTGTAGTCGATTTCATTCCAGCCGATCTGTCCCTGTAAAGTCTGCTTCAGGAGACCGATGATCTGGCGATCGACATAGTTAATGGTAGTCGCAAAGAAAAGCAGCCCGCACACAACCCAGCGATAGTTGCTTGATGAAGATGAAGACGAAAAAGCGGAAGGATCCAGCGAGGCCTCCTCATTCCGCCTGTCGGCAGCGCCGACGTCGATCCCATCGGCAGACACCTTGGCGGGAGGCACCTGACCTTTTGAAGGAGTCGTTAGCTCGTCTTCAACAGACTGTCGCGTTGGTTCCATTACTTACGCAAACCTTTCCGCATCGAAATCCGCCTTCGGCGGCCGTCTATCTGCCCATCCATCCGCCATCTACCACTAAAACATGACCGTGGATGTACGCGGCAGCTTGAGAGCACAGAAAGACAGCCGCGCCGCCAACATCCTCGGGCTCGCCCCATCTTCCCGCTGGAATACGCTCAAGAATCTGGCGATTGCGCGCCTCGTCTCTCTGTAAGGCAGCGGTATTGTCGGTGCGCATGTAGCCGGGAGCAATTGCGTTCACATTGATCCCCTGCGCCGCCCATTCATTGGCCAGAGCTTTGGTGAGCTGCGCAATGGCCCCTTTCGACGCGGCATATGCAGGCACGGTAATTCCACCCTGAAACGAGAGCAACGATGCAATGTTTACAATTTTTCCCGGCTTCCTGCCCTCGATCCATGTGCGACCGGCCAGTTGGCAAAGTTGAAACGCGCTCTTGAGATTTACCTGCAAGACCAAATCCCAGTCTTCGAGCGTGAACTGCTGCGCAGGTGCTCGCTTGATGGTTCCAGCGTTATTGACCAGGATATCGAGCGGCGCATACGACGCAGCCTTTTCAAACAACCCTTGCGCGCCCGCCGGATTAGCCAGATCCGCCTGCACTGCGAAGCCCTGCCGCCCCAGATTTTGGACTTTACGGCAGGTCTCATCCGCTGGGCGTGAGTTTCCATGGCAAATAACGTTGGCCCCCGCTTGCGCCAGCGCTACGGCAATCGCCGCCCCAAGGCCCGCCGACGATCCGGTGACCAGAGCGGTCTTGCCCACGAGACTAAACGGATTGCCCGCCGCCATCTATTTCCTGCTGGCCTCAAGCCCGGAACCCGAAGCGCCAAATTCAGGTTGAATGTTGACCACGCCGAACTGGCGATCTTCGACCTCGCGGTGCGCGGCCATGGCCCAAAGAAAAGCGATGCGGTGTCCCGGAGCGGAGACGTTTGGGTGATAGCCGCGGGGCATCAATACGGCATCGCCCTCGCGGACTACCGCCACCAGATCAGGCTCCTGAGTATCGGTATAGACAAATTGCACCCCGAATCCCGGCGGCGGCATTTCCACGTACACATACATCTCTTCGAGCATCCGGGCATGCTCATGCGGCGGCCAGCTTGTCCAGTTTCCGGGTTCCGAAATGGTAAGACCCGCCAGAACTCTTCCCGCCTGGACGTTTTTCCCCACAAGAATATTGAGGTCGCGGGTCGTGGCAGCGCCTCCGGCGGTGAAGTGCAGCGACTTGTCGTTTTTCACATCCGAGTAGCGCACGAGTTGAAAGGGATAATCGCCTTTTACCTCAGCGGAAAATTCCGCCAGATCGGCAGAAGTTCCGCGAACGTTCACTTTCGTTCCCCTAGGGATATAAACCGCGTCATATTTGCTCAAGCGAAACTTTTGCTCGCCGGCCACAAACTCGGGCTCTCCGGAAAGGCAAACGATTGCGGTTTCTCTGTTTCCAGTATCGAAGGCGATCTCGGAAACCGATTGGTCCAACTTCGTCCGCGCATAGCATAAGCTCTGCATGGAACTGTTCTCAGGCGTGATCACTACCTTGCGGCCCGAATGAGCATTTGTATTGCGAAAGATATTTCCTTCACGAACCAGACGTTCCGGCACTACTTCAACCTGCGTGCTCATGGTGTTCCTTTCTACGATCGATCGTTATGAAATAGGAAGATCAACGCGCGATACGGGCAGAGGCCCCTTTCATCACATTCATGACCTCATTCAAGGTCGCCATGGAGGTATCGCCGGGGGTAGTCATCGCCAAAGCCCCGTGGGCCGCACCGCATTCAACCGCCCACGCCGGATCGTGCCCGCCGAGAAGTCCATAAATCAATCCCGACGCAAATGAATCGCCGCCACCAACCCGGTCCAGCACTTCCAGACTCGCGCGTTTCGCCGCCTCGTAAAACTTGCCGTCGCAATAGCAGACAGCCCCCCAATCGTTCCTGCTGGCCGAGGACACCACGCGCAGGGTACTCGCGACGACTTTGAGATTCGCGAACTTACCGGCAACTTCATGCATCATTTCCTTGAAGCTGCCGCTATCGAGAACCGCAAAATTTTCGTCCACCCCTTTGACGGTAAAGCCCAGGGCTGCCGAGAAATCCTCTTCGTTACCAAACACCACATCCGCCAGTTCCACCAATTCACGGTTGACCGATTGGGCTCTCTTCTGCCCTCCGTTCGCCTTCCACAATGACGCGCGATAGTTCAGATCGTAAGAAACCACAACGCCATGTCGTCTGGCGGATTTCATCGCTTCGGCGGCAACCTGGGGCGTAGTTTCCGAGAGCGCGGCAAAAATGCCGCCGGTGTGGAACCAGCGGCAGCCATCTCCGCCGAAGATCTGCTCCCAGTCGATCTCTCCTGGCTTCAGTTGAGAAACAGCGGTATGCCCACGGTCGGAGCAGCCAACCGCCGCGCGCAATCCGAACCCGCGCTCGGTAAAGTTGAGGCCATTGCGAACCTGGCGCCCAACTCCGTCGTATTCAACCCACTTCAGGTAAGACTGGTCCACGCCTCCCTGATAGATCAAATCCTGCACCAGCCTGCCGATGGGGTTATCGGCGAGCGCCGTGACCACAGCGGTATTCAACCCGAAGCAGCGCTTCAACCCGCGGGCAACGTTGTATTCGCCGCCACCCTCCCACGCGCGAAACTCACGCGTGTGCGCAATCCTGTTTTCCCCGGGATCGAGGCGCAGCATGACTTCGCCCAGAGCCACAAGGTCCCACCTGCATTTTGTTTTTTCCCGAAACTCAAGAGCCCGCATAATCCGCCATTCATTCGTTCCACTTCGTCAATCGTTTATCTATCCCTAATAGGTAAGCCGCAGGCCGATCTGAAGCCGGCGCGTCGGCTGCGCCGAGGTGATCTGCCCGAAGGTTCCGGTAGCCACAGTCGCATTCGGAGCATTCAGGCTGGCCATGTTGAACACATTGGACGCCTCTCCGCGCAACTGAAAGTCGATTCGCTCGCCGAATCTGAAGGTGCGGAAAATGGCAAGATCCACATCTTTATAGCCCGGCTGATAGAGAAGATTGCGCGGAGAGTTGCCGTCTATAGGAGCGCCATTGGTCGGGGTGTTCTTGGCAAAGGCGGATGTATTGAACCAGCACAACGCCGCGCCTACATGTAAACCGTTGGGGCACGTCCCCGTCAACGGATCTCCCACAAGCTGAGCGCGATCGTTATTGTTTCCATCCAGGTTGGCGTCTGCGCCGTTGAGCACCGTAAATGGCGTGCCCGAATGCACGTTGAGAATAGGCGAGACCGACCAGCCATTCAATACATTTTGTAGAATCCGGTTCCCTCCGCCGTAGTAACTCGGCTCCCAGATCATGGAGACCACAACATGGTGGCGCATGTCCGTATCGGCCGGGCCGCGGTCCCCGGCGACGTTGGCAAAATCCTGGACGAGCCCCTGAGTTGTATTGTTCTGCAGTTGCACGCTGTCAAAGGTCTTACTGTACTCATAGAATGCGTTGAACTGCCAGCGCCGCCATACTCTCTGAGCCGCGCTGATCTGCAGGCCGTTATACGAAGCAGTTTGTCCGGATTGCATGGAGAGCACCTGGCCAAAAGCGGGATTGGGTCGCCGTGCCTGAAAATTATTCGCAGTGGCTCCCACAAGACTTGGATAGTTCAAATCAACCGCAAAAGGCAGGTCATGGCTTAACGAGCCTACATAAGAAGCCATTACGCTCAAGCTATTGGTCAACTGGCGCTGCACCGAGAAGTTGAGCTGGTAAACGTAGGGCCAGTGGAAATTCGGCGAAGGTCCGAAAATCGAACCGCCGGGAATAAACTGCCCGCGATAGGGAAAAGGGTCGCCACCCACCAACCCTCGGTAGGGATTGGTCAGCGTAGCGCCTGCGCCTTTATTGGTGGCGCTATTGTTGTTGGTAAACGTGAGGCGGGTAGCAAACGGCTCAAAGTTCGCGGTGGTGTTCCATTGGTTTCCCGATAGGCTGCCGTAAAAAACACCCGCGCCTGCGCGAACTGCGGTCTTACCATCTCCAAACGGATCCCACGCAATGCCAATCCTGGGAGAAACGTGCGTCCAGGCCGTAGAAACGATCCCTCGACCAATCCCTGGATCGCCCGGGAATAGAATTCCCAGCGGGGCCGTGGGATTCACAGTCGAGTGCGCCCCCGGCACATACGTCGATTCCTGATTATGTGGATCGGTGGGCGCGGTTTGGATGTCCCACCGCAGGCCAAGATTCAGAGTCAAACGCGGATGGATACGAAAATCGTCTTGAACAAAGAGTCCCGTGTACCAGGTGTTGGTGAACCCAAAGCTTGGCGCATCCTGCGAGAGAGAACTGGGCAGCCCCAACTCAAAATCGGCCAGCGCATTCTTCGTCACAACCCCGTTAAAAGTAAAGACGCCGTAGTTATTCAGCAACGTCTGCTGAACATCCTTATCGAGTGACATCTCAACGCCGAACTTCAGCGCATGGCGCCCATGGGTGTAGCTGAACGTATCGCGAAGCCCGTAGAAATTGGTACCCGCCACCGGCCCGGAAATAGCCTGGGTCAGGTTGAAAAAGCCGTTCACCGTGAGTTGCGGCATCGAGGGTGTGCCTTGCGGCGTAAAAGAAGAGCCCAAATCGGCCAGTGATGTCCCTGGCACGTTAAGCCGTCCGCCGAAGTTCCTCGTAAAGTTGATCCACACTTGGTTGACCTTGTTGGGACCGATAGTCCATGTATCGCTCAGGTTGAGATCGTGCTGCCGCCAGTCAAAACGCTGCCGCGACCACGGCAGATTCCCGGCCCCGGCCCGGATCGTATTCGTGCCGCTGGTTTCAAAGTAACTGGCGGTAATGCGGTTGTTCTGGTTGAGATCGTGGTCCACCTTGGCCAGAAATTCATCGGCGTCATAGGGACTCGGAATAAAACCTTGCCACTTGTTCGCCCCAAGGTTGGCGGCGGGGATGAACTGATTGACGATGTTCAGAGCCACTGTATCCTGGCGCGTCAAAGGAATTCTGTTATTCAGGAATGGCTTTCCGGTAGTCGGATCAACCGGCTTGACCGCCGAAAGCGAAAAGTCTCCGGCGCGCTCCAGCGCGGTGGGCACGATGGCGCCGTTCAAAAATGTATTGGTCACCTCACGCAACCCGGCATAGGAGCCGAAGAAGAACGTCCGGTTCTTGAGGATCGGACCGCCGACGGTGCCGCCGAACCGGTTCCGGTGCAAAGGCGGCGTTCCGGAAGAATTGCCCCAATCATTGGCATCGAGAATCGTGTTCTGGACAAATTCAAACAGCGATCCGTGAAAATCATTGGTTCCCGATTTTGTGAGCACATTGATCACGCCATTGGCAAAACGGCCATATTCGGCGTTGTAATTATTGGTCTGTACACGAAATTCCTGAATTGCATCGGGGTTCGGCAGGATGTTCCCGGTATTGCGAAGGCTGGTCATGTTCGCGCCGCCGTCCAAATAGTAATTGACGGATCCCGCGCCGCCGTCCACGCCTCCATTGATCAGAGTCCGCTGTTCCGGGTATCCCAGCACAATCGAATTATCGTTTCTCTGGACGCCCGGAGTGAGGGTGAGCAAAGAATAAGCGTTCCGATTGACAATCGGAAGGTCGATGAGTTCGACATTCTCAACCGTGCGCCCGAGTTCGACATTGCTCGTATTCACCAGGGGAACCGCGGCGCTGATCTCCACGCTCTCCGAGGCCGCTCCAACCGCCATTGATACATCCACGCGAGCAATCTGATCGACCTCGAGCACCACGTTTTTGCGGACGGTTTTCTTAAACCCGTCGGCCGAGGCTTCCACCGAATATTCACCGACCGGAAGAAACTCGATTCGATATTCGCCCTGATCGTTACTTTGTGCGGCCCGTGCAAATCCTGTGGCGGTGTTGGTCGCCGTTACCTGCGCATGAGGAACCACCGCGCCGGATGGATCGGCAATCGTGCCTACAATCGTGCTCGTTGTGATTTGAGCCAGTAGCAAGCCCGGCAGAAAAAAGAACAAAAGCGCGGCCCAGTTGGAAGGTCTCATTCTCATGGAAGCCTCTTATCGCTCAGAGTGAATACCGTATTACGGTATGGCATCTCAAAATTTACGGAAACACAATAAAGCCCGGCATTTGCCGGGCTATTCTCGTTATGCTCTGCTTGCTGTTCTTGCGATTTCGATCGGGGCCGCTTGCACTTCCTTAAATCCAAGCTCCATCGAGAGCGTATTCGCCGCCGTCATGACCGGACGAGAAAGAGTCTTGGTTTTTTCCATCGTTAACCGGAATGACGGACCTGAGACGCTAACCGCCGCCACCGGTCCTCCGGAGAAATCGCGAACCACGCAGCTCACGCAGCGTACCCCTTCTTCAATCTCTTCGTTGTCAACTGCGTAGCCTCTTTCGCGTATGGCTGCCAGCTCCACCTTAAGATCGTGAAAGTTCGTAATGGTATTGGCGGTCATCGCCTTGAAGCCGAGCTTGCGGACAATCGCTTCAACCTGGGCCTCCGGAAGATACGCGAGCATGGCCTTCCCGACCGCCGTGCAATGCGCCGGATTTCTGCGGCCTACACTTGAAGCCATGCGAACCGAGCGCGTCGGTTCGACTTTGTCCAGATAAACCACCTCAGTATCGTCAAGGATGCACAGGTGCACCGTTTCGCTGGTCTCCAATACAAGCCTTTCCAGCACAGGGCGCGCCCGCTCGCGCAAATCAAGCCGCGAAACCGCCCTGGTTCCCAACTCAAATAACTTCAAGCCAAGCCGGTAACGCCCATTGACCGAGTTTCGCTCAATCAACTTGTGCCGCTCCAAAACCATAATCAGGCGATGGGCCGTGCTTTTGTGCAAGCCCAGTTTTTCAGAGATTTCCCCTAGAGATAAATCCGGCCCGTCCGCGGACAGCACATCAAGTATTGCCAGAGCCCGGTCGAGCACCTGGACCTGATAGGGAGATTTGGTGGTTGGCATTGTCTTAATAGGTGGCACGGTGTTGCATTATACGAACGAAAAATGCCAAGTCAACGAAAAATCCACCGCTAAGAGCAGAAAACTTGTGGAAAAGTGAATGGGATACCATATGTTGAAACGCCCTGGAAGACTTGAGCCTTTTGCATCATGCTTTTTCACAAATCAACATCCTCGGCAAGGCAATTGACGTGTTTACCGCCATCACGTGCTGATCGATGCACCTTGATCTTGATACTTGATATAAGAGATACAGAGATTTTGTTTTGACCCGCGACTCATTTCCCATTACCTCATCCAACCTCGACGGCGAACGGGCCATCGGCCTCCGCGATCATTTCCGGGAGATCTATGGCGGCAGTTGCCAGATCTTTCGCGCACCGGGACGCATCAACCTGATCGGCGAACACACCGACTATAACGACGGCTTTGTGATGCCCGCCGCGATCCAGTTCAACTGCTGGACTGCCATTGCTCCAACCCCCAACCGCGCCATTGACGACCGCACCATCGAGGTACGCTCCAGCCAATTTCATTCCGATGAAAGTCGAACCTTCCACCTTGACCGGCCCAAGCCCCACGGTGACTGGAGCGACTACGTGCAAGGCGTAGCCGCTATGCTCGAAAGCTCGGGAGTCCGCCTGCCGGGAGCCAAGATGCTCATTGCCAGCGACGTGCCTATCGGTTCGGGATTGAGTTCTTCGGCGGCCCTGGAAGTGAGCGTGGGCCTCGCCTTTCTGAGCACTCAGACAGCGGAATGGGATCGCCGCCGGCTTGCCTTGGCGTGCCAGCGCGCTGAGAACGAGTTTGTTGGGGCACGCTGCGGCATCATGGACCAGTATGTAGCCTGCCATGGAAAAGCCGGTCACCTGCTCATGCTGGACTGCCGTTCGCTGGACCATCGCCTCCTTCGCCTGCCGGACGAGGCTCGGCTCGTGATCTGCAACACGATGGTGAAGCACTCGAATGCGGCCGGCGAATTCAACCTTCGGCGGTCGGAGTGTGAGGAGGGAGTGCACCTGATCGCGAAAAAGCTGCCTTCCGTCGCTGCATTGCGCGACCTTTCCCCATCGCAGTTCGAGCAGTGGAAGAGCGATCTTCCTCCCACAATTCAGAAGCGCTGCCGCCACGTGATCGATGAGAACAACCGGGTCGTTGCAGCCGCCGACGCGCTGGAATCAAACGATGCACCGGGACCAAAAAACCCAGAACAAGCGGAACGACTGAAGCGGCTAGGAATGCTGATGGCCGCATCGCACCAAAGCCTACGCGATGACTATGAGGTTAGCTCGCCGGAACTCGATCTGATGGTGGAGCTAGCGAACCAGATTCCGGGCGTCTATGGAGCGCGCATGACCGGAGGAGGATTTGGAGGATGCACCGTCAATGTCGTGGCCGCCGAGGCCGTGCCCGAATTTCAGGACAAGGTAGCCGCACAATATCAGGCAAAGACCGGAATCGCTCCGGAGATCTACGTCTCCGCGGCTTGCGAGGGCGCGGAACAATGGCCTGGCGCGGCAACGAAGCAACCTAGTGGCGCTCATTCGTCCGACAATGGGTCCAGGTCCAACGACTCGTAACAAAGCGCCTAACAACGACGCGTAACAAAGAGTCGATTCCTAAAAGCAACGAGGAAAGAAAAAGAGGAGAAGCAGTCGAATGGTAGGGCCCGCATTATTCAAACAGCCACATCGGCGATTCAATCCGCTTACGCGCGAGTGGATTCTTGTATCTCCCCACAGAATGGAGCGCCCCTGGCAGGGCAAAGTGGAAAAGACCCACGAACCGCCTGGAGTCACCTACGATCCAGGCTGCTATCTGTGCCCTGGAAATGCCCGCGCCGGTGGCGCCCGCAATCCGAACTATCAATCGACCTTCGTCTTCGACAACGATTTTCCGGCGCTTCTTTCCCAGGACTCAGTGGGTGAGCTGAACGAGAGCGATTTGCTGATCGCGCAAACGGAGAGAGGCATTTGCCGTGTGGTGTGCTTCTCCGGACAACACGACCTTACTCTTGCCCTGATGAAGGAGAGCGAGATCGAGAGCGTTCTTCAGGTATGGATCGACCAATATAAGGAGCTGGGCAGCTTTCCCTGGATCAATCACGTACAGATTTTCGAGAACCGGGGGGCCGCCATGGGGGCAAGCAATCCCCATCCGCATTGCCAGATTTGGGCCAACTACAGCCTGCCGAACCAAGCGGAAAAAGAGATGCTGGCGCAGCGCGAGCATCTGGCTCATCGAGGCTCGTGCATGCTTTGCGAATATCTGGCGATTGAACTGGAGCACGACGAACGCATTGTTTGCAGAAATGAATCGTTCGCTGCCCTCGTTCCCTTCTGGGCCACCTGGCCTTTTGAGGTCATGCTTCTCAGCACCCGCCACGTTGGCTCAATGGGTGAGTTGACGAAGGTGGAGCTTAAGGCGCTCGCTGAAATTCTCCACCGCCTTTGCATTCGCTACGACAATCTTTTTGAAACATCCTTTCCCTATTCCATGGGATTCCATCAGTCGCCAACAGACGGCGCCGCTCATCCAGAGTGGCATTTTCACGCGCACTACTATCCACCCTTGCTGCGGTCTGCAACCGTTTCCAAGTTTATGGTTGGATACGAAATGCTCGGCTCTCCCCAGCGCGATCTCACTCCGGAGGCAGCGGCGGAAAGGCTTCGCAGCCTCAACGAGGTCCACTATCGCTTGCAGAAATCCAGCCCCACCGGCTGAGCGTCAGAAAACGCAGCGCTCCCCAAAGTTCCCCAGCCGTTCCCCAGCATGAAAAGATCAAGGCGTGCGACTCCCTTGACTAGAAATCCTTTTGGCAAATCGGAGGAAAAGATATATAAGGAGTGCGCTCGGTCACTCACCTAGAGCAACTATTGTTTCATCTAGCGAAACGATCCGAAACCAAAAGCTAAAAATCTAGGAATTTCTCATGAACAGAATTCTCAATAGTCTCAATCATCTCAACAAAAAGCTCGGTGGCCTGCTCCTTCTAATCCTGTCGGCCCACATACTTCTGGCATTGTGGGCGTTGCCGTTCCTGGTGCGCTACGGACAGTTCTACTTCCGCCTCAATGCCGATGCTTTCAAGGCGTTCGTGAAACCGGACAATGCCCGGCTCTCGACGCCTGCGGCGCTCGCCATGATTGGAGCCTTCCAGGCCGGTGGCGCAGCCAAGACGACGGAAAGCTCCGCTCCCTCGAAGGTAACCTTTTTCTCGGGCGCCGACGTTCGCGCGTCATTCGAGAAAGGCACTCCTCTGATGAACAAGGATGGCCACAGTTATTGGGTCATTACCGGACACCGCGACAAACCCGGACAGTCCGAACTCCACGAAAAAGACACCGACGTGTTTTATGTAACGCAGGGCTCGGCAACCTTTGTAACCGGAGGCAAGATGCTGGAGCCTAAAGCCACGGGACCGGGCGAGATTCGCGGCTCGGGAATCGAAGGCGGCGAAACGAGAACGATTTCCAAGGACGACGTGATCGTTATTCCCGCCGGGGTGCCTCACTGGTTCAAGGATGTTCAAGGAACATTTTTATACCTCGTGGTGAAGGTGGAGTAGGGTCGCTCGCGATCGTCTACATTTCGAGAAGGCAACGGATTCCATGAATCCGTTGCCCATTGCCCATGCCCAACATTTTCCAGGAATGCTTCGAGGAAAGCCGTGAGAGCTTTCCGGCTACGCAAGTGAATTCTGTTTTGCCGCCCTGCTGGAGGCTTTCCTCTGTGCCCTCCAGGTTTTTCTCTGTGTCCTCTGTGGTAGCGCCGCAGGCAAAAGAGGTTGGTTCCACGGAGTGAACCCTATTGCTTGGCGGCGCTCGTGCCGGGGCAAGCGGGCAGGGATTGATCGAGCACAAACTTGGCAAACTTGAGCACTTCGGCCTGTGATTCGTAAGGAAGTCGGCGAGCGATGGCCAATTTGGCAATGCCGTGCACAATCGACCACGACAGAAATGCCAACTCCAAAGGATCTCCAGCAATGAGCTGCCTTTCATCCTGGCAAACCTTAACGAAGTTCAGCAAAGTATCAAAGGCGCGCTTTGGCACTTCGCCCGCTTCGGGATCGTCGACCTTGGCAATGGGAGCGTCAAACATCACTGCAAAGTGCTCTGGCCGGCGCAGCGCAAACTTCACATAGGCCAACCCGGCGCCTCTGAGCCGATCCAGTGCATCCCGATTCGACTTTAGCGCCGCTTCATCCAGCATGGCTTGCGTCAGTTCCTTGAAGCCCTCATTGGCCACAGCTCCAAGCAGATCTTCTTTATCTCGGAAATGCCGGTAAGGAGCATTGTGAGAAACACCAGCGCGACGCGCTACCTCGCGCAAGGTGAAAGCCGTAGGCCCAACCTCGGCGATGAGGCGTATCGACGCCTCCAGTAAGGCTTCTCGAAGATTTCCATGGTGGTAGGACTTGCGTCGGCTCATGTTGAACAAATTGTATTTCTAGATGTTGACAATAGCAACATCGTATTGCTATAAATGTTGTCAATGTCCACATTGCTTGCACATCCGTGCTTGCATATCAATGGATTTCTTGGAGGTAACCGTGGCGACGATCTTCCGGCTCAGCAGCCTTTTGGTCATGCCGTTTTGGGCCCTTATGCTCCTGCTTCCGCGCTGGCGCTGGACCAGGCGAATCATGCACTCTCCGTTCGTCAGCGTAGCGCCGGCGGCGCTTTATGGAGTGCTCGTAGCACCCCGATTGTTGGAAATCTGGCCAGCTCTCGCCAGGCCAACTCTCGACGGAATCGCCCTTCTTCTGGGCTCGCCCGCCGGGGCAACGATCGCCTGGATTCACTTCCTGGCCTTCGACCTGTTCGTAGGCCGGTGGGTTTATCTCGACAGCCAGGAAAAACAAATCAGCCCCTGGTTCACCACGCCCCTTCTGTTCTTGACTCTGATGCTGGGACCACTGGGCTTTCTTCTTTACCTTACCGTTCGTTCGGCGCTGAGCTTGCGTGTTGCCCGAGATGAAGATGAAAGAGACGCACGAGAGACCTTCGACAAAAGGACAAAGGCCGCAAACGAACGGCCCAACGCAGCGCAGATGACCAACAAAAATATGGGAAGTGCAGTTCAAAGCTTTCGCCATACCGCAGGCGGGCTCAATCGCCCGTTGGCCATTCTGGGTGGCGTGATGCTGGTGGTCTTATTGGGGACGATGGTTGGCCTTATCGTTGACCACCGTGTTATCACCGGTGTTCCCGCGTGGCTTAAACCGGCAAAATTTGCAATTTCCATCAGTATTTATAGCTTTACGTTCGCATGGCTGCTGAGCTTTGTGGAGAATCGTCCCCGGCTTGTGCGCTGGACGGCCAATCTCACAGTCGTCAGCATGGTGGTAGAGATGGCGATCATTGCCGTTCAAGCGGCCCGTGGCACCACCAGCCACTTCAACATGACCACCACATTCAACGCGGTGCTTTGGAACATGATGGGCTCCTTCGTGATTCTCGCGTGGTCGATGACGCTATTGCTGGCCATTGCGCTCATTCGCCAGCGGATGGCAGATCAAGTATTCGCATGGTCGCTTCGCCTGGGAGTGCTGGTCGCGCTGGTGGGTATGACGCTGGCATTCCTCATGCCCCGGCCTACACCAGCGCAACTCACGGCCCTTACAATGCACACACCGACCGCCGTTGGCGCGCACAGTGTAGGGGTTCCCGACGGAGGTCCGGGCCTGCCGATTGTGGGATGGAGCACTGTGGGAGGCGACCTCAGAGCCGCGCACTTTCTAGGGCTTCATGCCTTACAGGTCTTGCCGTTCTTGGGGTGGCTCCTGACGCGGAGAAGAAAATTTGCTTTCTTGAACGAGAAGCATCGTATGGCTTTGCTGTGGACCGCGGGACTGGGCTATCTGGGCGTGGTGCTCTTACTTCTTTGGCAGGCGCTTCGCGGGCAGTCGATTATTCATCCTGACTCAGCCACGACCGCCGCCGCCGTCGCGCTGGTAACCGCGGTTGTTCTGGCGGTCTCGGCTACGCTTGGCAGCGCGTGGAGCATGCAGCAATGGCAGACACACTCACGCCATTGAGGCCGGAAGTCGGGTGTAACCCGACGCATCAGGGCAATCGTATGAAAGAAATGTTGACCGTTTGTCCCGTCTCGAAATTTGTCTAACGGCTCGTGCGCTCATTTCAGCCCCTTGATAAATCAGGCTGGCGATGACGCTGGCACAACTGTGGAAGGCCGCCCTTTAGGGCGGCGTTAAGCGCACGCAATAAATTTCATGCCTTGGAGCACATGTGAGAACTTTTGTTCTCATTTGTGCTCCAAGGCATCTCTTTCGGCTTTTTCCACCTAGGCGTGCCTTCTAAGCCCCCTCACATAAGGGGGCTATCAAAAGTTTTCATGCGATAACCCAACGCATTGACACAGCCGTACGGAAAGCGCAAATTGAGTCAGTGAACGAAAAATTGTGTTGACCCTGACGTAACGTCAGACCTTACAACCTCAGTGAGGGAGAATCCGTTTGAGCCGCACATATCACGCGCGCGAATTTGCCAGGCTTGCCGGAGTCACGGTCCGGGCCCTGCATCACTATGACCGCCTTGGCTTGTTGCAGCCGAGCGGGCGCAGCGACGCAGGATACCGCTTATACACGGATCGGGACCTGGTACGGCTTGAGGAGATCGTTGCGCTGAAGTTCATCGGCTTCACCCTGAACCAGATCCAGGAGTTGCTGAACCGCAAGAACATCGACTTGGCCGCCACTCTTCGGCAGCAGCGGGAAATCCTCGCCGAAAAACGTCACGGTCTCGACCGCACGCTCCAAGCCATAGAACAGGCAGAGCAGATCGTGGCATGCGGGGAAGCGGCGGATGCAGCGCTCCGGAAAATCATTGAGGTGATTCAAGTGCAAAACAAAAAAGACTGGATGCAGAAATACTACACGCAGGAACAACTGGACGGCCTGCGCAAGCGATGGTCACCCGAAGTGCAAGAGCAGTCGCAGCGCGACTGGGCGGAACTTGCGCAAGACGTAGAGGCGGCCATTGCTCGCGGAGAGGAACCGTCCGGAGAAGCGGGCCGGCTCATTGCCCAACGGCGGCAGAACTTAATCGGCCAGTTCACCGGAGGCGATCCCGGCGTTGCCGCAAACCTGCAGAAACTCTACACAGACGAGGCCAACTGGCCATCCAATTTCAAAAGACCTTTCAGCGATGCCGTCAATCGATTTCTCTGCGAAGCAACCAAAGCGTTTTCAACATAAATGTAAACAGGAACCAATATCCCTGCGCGGCTTTTCCGCCCTTCCTCTCCAGTCAAAAGAAAGCCGCACGGGAACCATGCAAACAGGATATAGAAATGCTTAAAACGCCTACAAGATCTGGAAGGAATCCGTAGCGTAACAGTCTGAGTGGAAGGTTTGTACCGCATTCAGGGAATCGCATGAAAGACGTGTTGCGCGTTTGTGCCCTCTGATTTTGACGTTGGCAAAACTCTCTCGGCAGATATTACTGAAAGAGAACCCTGTGCTTTAGACAAAATCAGATTGCTCCTCCGGCTAAGCAAAAAAATCAGAGCTTGGACGACTGAGTGTGTCCTACGCAGGGCAATCGCGTGAAAGGAATTGTTGACCGTTTGTGCCGTCTCGAAATTCGTCTTACGGCTCACGTACTCCTTCGGTCCTCGATAATCGGCCGGCGATGAAGCTGGCACAACTGTGGAAGAGGGGCCATTGATGGCCCCGTCAAGCACGCCCAATAAATTCCATGCCTTGGAGCACATGTGAGAACTTTAGTTCTCATTTGTGCTCCAAGGCATCTCCTGCGGCGTTGAAACCAGGATTCACGCAGCTTGAAAAGATTTGCGCCACAACAAGCTGCGTGAGACTGGCTTCAAGCCTTTTTCACCTATCGGTTGATGTCTTCTCTGGCTTCCAAACGCTTAATCAGGTTTTCAAATGGGGATCTCTGTGAATCTGGAGCCCCGTTCAGGGCTAGCTTCATCTCTTTCAAAGCTCCATCGAAATCTCCTTGAGCGCTAGCCATACGCGCGGATTCATAATGCGCCACCCAGTGATCCGAATTCCTTTGAATGTTGCTCCGGAAAACCTCAAATGCTTCCTTCTGCCGGCCTTCCACCTGAAGGCGGCGGCCGTAGCTATTGAGCTGCAAAGCATTGCCCATAGCCAGTGCCTTGTCGCGAACAGAGATAGCTTCTTCTTTACGATTAAGCCGATCAAGTGCTCTTACCTTGGTGATCAAGTTATCAAACCTCTCTTCGAGCTGAATCGACTTGTCGGCATACGCCAAAGCATCCTGCGGACTGAGATTGTGATCGAGAAGATAGGTGCTTGCATCGTTCCAGGTACTCCAGAAGTATTGGAAGCGGCTGTGAAGCTGCTGATCGCGAAGGCTCGCTTGAACGATCTCATTCGTGTCAACCACAATCTTGAAGGGCACCGCCACTTTTTCCCATCGCATGGTAACCGTGACTGCATCGGGCAGGGGATCGTCAAAGTCGTAAGTCAAAGCATCGTGCATGTCGGTAGTTTGTGGCTTTACGGTGACGCGCAGGGCATCCTCCGCCGGATCGTAGCTATAGCTGCCCCAGGAGTTCGCGCGTTTTGAAAAAATAACGATCCACTCCCGCTCTCCTGGGATCATGTGGAGGCCATACGTTCCCTTTGGCAATGCTTTGCCCTCGACCATGATCGGATCGCTCACCTCAAAGACCGTATTTTCGTTGGCGCCTGCACGCCAGACTCTTCCGTAAGGTTCCAGCCAACCCCATATCCTGCGGCCCTTCGCCCTCGGCCGGTGATAGGTAATGGTGATATTCGTTATCCCGATTTTTTGCGTTATCTGTGCGCTCTGGCTTTCGAGTGGCAGATCCAAGAGAACTGTGGTTTGAGCCTGCGACGGAGTGGCAATAGCCAACGAAAATGCGATTGCCAAAAAAGCAATCGCAGCATTTCTATACATGGTGGGCCTCCATGGAATGGATGATGAGTAGGGTTAGGCGAGCGAATAAGCCGATAGAAAGAACGGACAGTCCAGCCAATCGGTGATTTAGACGCAGCCAGACGATGGTTGTTAGCAAAAGCATCGTCGGCGCTGCATTGCGCTTTGTCTAAGAAAAGCCATCGCCCTTGCTGGTCCTAAAAATCACTTAGGCCATGGACAATAGCTTTTCCCCATTGAAAGGTGCAACATCCACTAGCGAGCCGCGGAGGGCGAAGGGCTGGTGCCCGCATTGGCGGTGATACGGTTTCTAACGTCCCATAGCTCCCGAAACGCGACATACTGCATGCGCTGCTGCAGGATCTCCACAGGAGTACCGCTGGTTCCGATCACGCCGCCGCCAATAATGCGTTGCGCCAGCTTGAGATGCAGAAAACGAAATAGCTGAAGACGCTCGTCGAAGTCCACCATCCGCTCGGCCACATCGTGAAGGCCAAAAAATTCACCCGCGCGGAAGTAGATATCGTCGATCTTTGCGCCGGCGCGGTCGAGTTGAGCGTGAAACGCTTCCCAGATTCGAGGCGCAATGTGTAAAAGAGAGAGAAACCCTGGAGAATCTAGCCCGCTGCCATGGCCGAGCCCTGCCCGGATTACGTGATAGTCGTACGGAGTGATGGTTTCAAGAATGTGCAGCATCTGCGCCGGATGCTCCAGCTGCATGTGGGCGCGGCGCATCAATCGGGCGGCATTCCCGCAATCTCCCACACCGAGGGAGACGCAAGCGCGCTCCAACTCCCAGTGGGCAGCCTTCATCAGCAATTCGGACGATTGATGGATGACCTGAAACGTAAGCTCGTCGGGATGCGAGAGTTCATCAATCGGTGTCTGTAGCGAGAGCAGATCGTCGGTCCGTAGATAACGCTCGTAATCTGTGGCCCCTTTGCCCTCAAGGATCGGTTTACGCAAATCCAACATCTGAATCTAATTTACCCCTTTTTCGGCCCCTGACACTAGATACAGGGGAAGGCTCATGGCCGATCACGCTTTCCCCATTGCCCTAAATCCCCATTGGTCTAAACCTACGATACAAAGGCGATCCGGGATTTTCAACCATTCAACCAAGAGATGCGCCCCGCATCTTTTTCTACCCGCCCTGCGATAGGGTCTTGTAGAATCCTCGCAAATCATCGAACCTGATCGTCGCAAGCCGGAACCCTTCATGCCGAAGCCGAACCATCGACCCGAGAAAGCGCCTGAATCCCCAACTATAAGATGCCTCGATCCAAGCTGCTACGTCGATAATTTTGCTCGCGACCACCTGCCGCCCCAAGAGCAATGGCCAATGATGAGCGACGAGGGGCTTCCGGACTTCTCCTGCCCAGCCAAACTGAACGCCGCCGCCGAATTGCTCGACCGTATGGTCGAAAAAGGGTTTGGCCCCCGGCCCTGCCTGCATGCGGAGAACGAAACGGGGAGCGAAACATGGACCTATGCAAAAGTTCTCGAGCGCGCCAACCGGCTTGCCAACCTGCTCACGAGCCGCGGACTCGCCCCAGGAGAACGGGTCTTATTGAGGGATGCCAATTCGCCCATGATGGCAGCGTGCTGGTTCGCGGTGCTGAAAGCAGGCGGAATCGCGGTTTCTACCATGCCCCAGTTGCGGGCTCAGGAGCTGAGCGGCATTATCGCCAAGGCGCAGATCAAGTATGCTCTCTGCTCCGATTCGCTTTCTGAAGAGCTCTATAAAGCCCAGCAAACGGCGCCGGCCTTCAAAACAGTGGTGCTGTACAGCCATGAAGAACCGGCCGTGGCAACCATGCTTGCCGGATATTCAGAGCATTTCGAAACGCGTGAGACCTCGCACGACGACGTGGCGCTGATCGCTTTTACCTCCGGCACGAGCGGCGATCCTAAAGCCACCATGCACTTTCACCGCGATCTACTGGCGGTTTGCGACAGCTTCTCAAAATATATTCTCAAGCCCGAACCGCACGACATTTTTTGCGGAAGCCCTCCGCTGGCTTTTACGTTCGGGCTGGGCGGATTGCTGCTCTTTCCCATGCGGGTCGGCGCATCTACCTTGCTCCTGCGGAGAGCGACAGCGGAAACACTGCTTGCGGCCATCGAACGCCACGGATGCACGATCTGCTTTACAGCCCCCACCTTGTACCGCGCCATGCTCGAACACACCGGGCGTTATAACCTTGCGTCGCTCAAAAAGTGTGTTTCCGCAGGCGAGCGGCTGCCGCTGGAGACGTTTGAAGCCTGGCGCAATGCAACCGGGCTGCGGATTATCGATGGCATCGGCTCGACCGAGTTGCTGCACATTTTTATCTCCGCGGCAGGAGACGAGATTCGTCCCGGTTCAACCGGCAGGCCGGTGCCCGGATATGAAGCCAAGGTTGTGGACGAAGCCGGCTCCGAGGTCCCTCCTGACACCGTTGGGCGGCTTGCCGTGCGCGGCCCCACAGGCTGCCGATATTTCGAGGCCCCCGATCACCAGCGGAAGTACGTGCAAAACGGCTGGAACATGACGGGTGATGCGTACCGCATGGATGCGGACGGTTATTTCTGGTACGAAGGACGCACGGACGACATGATTGTGAGTTCGGGCTACAAGATCTCCGCGCTGGAAGTCGAAGCTACGCTGCTAAGCCATCCCAGAGTGGCGGAATGCGCCGTTGTAGGATCTCCCCGAGCCGATCGCGGAGAGATCGTAAAAGCCTTCATCGTCTTGAAACCGGATTCTGAACTACCCAATCTTGAAGCACACACTCCTGAAGCACCCAACACTGAAGTACCCAACCCTGAAGCCCTGCGCCAGGAACTACAGGAATACGTAAAGGCACAAATCGCGCCCTACAAGTATCCACGAGCCATCGAATTTGTGACCGACCTCCCGCGCACCTCCACAGGCAAGCTGCAGCGGTCACGGCTGCGTGAAAAAGAACATCAAAAGGCGAGCAGCCATTCATGAGAGGCTGCGCGCGTGCGCTACCCCGAACTATTCGGGCACAACGGCGGTAACTTCGATCTCCACGCGAGCATCGGCTTCCAGCAGCCCGGAGACCTCCACCACGGTCATGGCGGGATAGTGCTTGCCCATGATTTCGCGGTACGCAGGGCCCACGTCTTTGGCGGCAGCGAGATACTCTTCTCGCGAGACCACATACCAAGTCATTCTTGCAATGTGCTCCGGGCGGGCCTCATCCTCTTTGAGCACCTCAACAATGTTCTTCAGTGCCTGGCGCACCTGGCCAACAAAATCTTTGGCAACAAACTTTTCCTGCTCATTCCATCCGACCATGCCACTTAAGAAGATCATGCGTCCGCTGGACGCGACGCCATTGGCGTAGCCCTTCGGACGGTTCCAGTGTGGCGGCTGCAAAACCTTCATGACTCAATCCCCTTCAAAAACAGGTTTCTGGCGGACAACGAATGCATTGTAGGCACGATGAAAGTCGTTGGTCGCCATGCAGATGGCTTGCGCCTGCGCCTCGGACTCAATGGCTTCGTCTACACCCATGTTCCATTCCTGATGCAGCATCTTCTTGGTCATCGCATTTGCAAATGTGGGACCGGAAGCGAGGTCCGACGCAAGGGCGTGCGTGGCGTTCAGCAACTCCTCTGGCGCGCACAAGCGATTGAGGAATCCCCATTGATAGGCTTCCTCTCCGGTCATATTTCTGCCGGTAAACAAAAGCTCGGCGGCGCGGCCTTGCCCGATGATGCGCGGCAGCATAGCGCAAGCGCCCATGTCACAACCAGCCAAGCCCACACGATTGAAAAGGAACGCGGTCTTGCTTCTGGAGGTGCCTAGGCGCAGATCGGAGGCCATCGCGAGAATGGCGCCCGCGCCCGCGCAAACGCCGTCAATCGCCGCAATGACCGGCTGCGGGCAGGCCCGCATGGATTTCACCAGGTCGCCCGTCATCCGAGTGAAAGCCAGCAAGCCTGGCATGTCCATTTTCGTGAGCGGGCCGATGATCTCGTGCACGTCACCGCCGGAGCAAAAGTTCTCTCCGGCTCCGCTCAACACGATCGCCCTGATATCAGTGGCCTCCACCATGGCGCGAAACAGGTCGCGCAGCTCCGCATACGAATCAAAAGTAAGCGGATTCTTTCGTTCGGCGCGATCCAGAACGATCGAAGCCACTTTCCCTTTGGTTTCATAGCGAAAATGGCGGGGTTGATAGCCCGCTAGAGTACGTCCGGTCAACGGAGAAGGCCGTTCTTTTTTCACCGGCTCCTGTTTCATCGGCTCCTGTTTCATGGGCTCCTGCATCAATCTCTCCTCGTGGTTTTTCGGCGGTTGCGGTTGGAAACCGAACCGGAATGCGAGTTGTGCAGGACCTCGTTCACCTGCATCTTGAGCCTCCCCAACTCGTCCATCAAATGCTCTTTTTCATCCCCACTCAATCCATCCAACAACTCGACAATCCATTGCTCATGCCGGGCCGCCATTTCGCGGAAACGCCTGAGCCCAACGGCGGTGAGCTTGATGGTAAAAGCACGGCGATCTCCGGGGCAGGGCGTGCGCGCTACCAGACCTTCTCGCTCCAATTGGTCCGTAATGCCGGTAATGTTGCCGCCCGTTACCATCAATCGCTTGGAAAGCTCGTTCATACGCAGCCCCTCGCCGCTGCGCTCCAGTTGCGCCATAAGATCGAAGCGGGGTAGCGTGGTGCCAAATTCTCTGCGTAAAGCAAGGCGAATCTGGCTTTCAATCCGCGCCGTGCACGACAACAGCCGAAGCCACAAGCGAAGGGCCTGATGATCGCCCTGGCGCGAACGAGTCTCAAAGTCCAGAGGAACGTGGGAACCAGCGTTCGAGCCCGACTCCACCTGAGAATTCTTAGTAACGCTAGCCGTATTCTTGGAAGCCGTATTCTTGGAATACTTGCGAGGCATGCGATCCCTTCGATTTGTGGAGGATGACGGCCCAGCGTTCACAAGCCCTCCATTCCGCACAGGTTCTCCTCTCGATGCCGGTCATGCCCAGCGTGAGCAGCAATTTTTTGAGAACGGCATTCCATAGGACAGTTAAGTTGCCTCACACCTGCAGCATGAGTTGCGCGCGGGCCAGGTTCCTTTCCAGTTGCTCTTTTCCGCTCAGATACTGCTTTGGCCAACCGATCTCCGTGTAGCCTTGTTTGGCGGCCTCATGGAGCGTCCATGCGGGATCGGCGAGATGCGGGCGGGCAATCGCGCAGAAGTCGGCGCGCCCAGCCGCAATAATCGTGTTGACGTGGTCGCTATCGAAAATATTACCGACCGCGATCGTGGGAATACCGGCCTCGTTGCGAATCCTGTCGGCAAAAGGCACTTGAAACATGCGCCCATAGATGGGCTTTTCCGCCTTGCTCACCTGCCCTGAAGAGCAATCGATCACATCGGCTCCGGCAGCTTTGAAGAAACGCGCTACTTGGGTGGCCTCTTCAGGGGTCAATCCACCTGGCACCCAATCCGTGGCGGAGATACGCACGCTCATGGGCCGGTCCTGCGGCCATGCCTCACGCATCGCCCGAAAGACTTCGAGCGGATAACGGCAGCGGTTTTCAAGCGTGCCGCCATACCGATCGGTGCGCTGGTTGGTGAGAGGTGAGATGAAGCTCGACATCAGGTAGCCATGCGCGCAGTGAAACTCAAGCCAATCGAATCCGGCCGCAGCGGCGCGCTCCGTGGCGGCGACGAAATCGGCCTTGATACGATTCATCTCCTCGCAGGTCGCTTCGCACGGAGTTTGGGACACCCCATCGATATACGGCAAAGGCGACGCGGAGATCAACGGCCAGTTGCCCGCTGCCAAGGGCTGATCGATCGCATCCCAACCCGGACGCGTGGAACCCTTGCGGCCCGCATGTCCCAATTGAAAGGCAATGCGCGTATCCGTGTTCGCATGCACAAAATCGACCACCCGCTTCCAGGCTATCTGCTGCTCATGATTCCACATTCCCGGACAGCCCGGAGTAATCCGCGCGTCTGGCGAGACGCAGGTCATCTCCGTAACCACCATCGCCGCGCCACCCATGGCGCGCGAGCCCAGATGAACCAGATGAAAATCTGTGGGTAAACCGTCTTGCGCCATATAGGTGGCCATGGGCGAGACGATCACGCGGTTCTTTAGCCGGGCTCCACGCACGGAAATTGGCGTGAACATGGGCGGCAAGGCTTGCTTCACGCCATTGCGGGCGGCAAACCAGGTCTCGACTGTCTCCACATAGTTGGCATCGCGCAGCTTTAGGCCGGCATGCCCAACGCGCTGGCTTCCTGTAAGAAGGCTGTAAGTAAACTGCTCCGGCTCCAGATGCACATAGCGGTCCACCTGCTCGAACCACTCCATGCGGTTACGGGCCGCGCTCTGAAGTTTGAGAGCTTCAATCTCCCGCTCCTGCTGGAAGTGTCCCAGCGCCGTCTCGATGTCTCCTTTTTGAGAGGACAAAGTCCGAGCCAAAGCGATGGCGTCTTCCATGGCAAGCTTTGTGCCGGAGCCGATACTGAAATGCGCGGTATGCGCGGCATCGCCGATCAGGACGATGTTTTTATGAAACCATTTCTCGCAGAGGATACGGTTGAACCGGAGCCAGATAGCCGGCCCGCGCAAATGATGAGCGTTAGAAACTAAGGGATTGCCATCGAGCCGCTCAGCGAAAAGTTTTTCGCCCAAGGCAATCGACTGCTCGACTTCCATCTTGTCGATGCCGGCTCGCAGCCAGGTCTTTTCCGGGGTCTCGATGATGAAGGTCGACCATTCATCGTCGAAACGATAGGCGTGCAAGTTAAACCAGCCCCACTCCGTTTCCTTGAAGTCAAAGGTAAACGCATCGAGCTTCTTGCGGCTTCCCAGCCAGACAAAGCGGTTTTGGCGGGCCTGGATATTCGGCTTGAATACGTGCTCATATTTTCTTCTGGTAACGGAAGAGGCGCCGTCGGAAGCAATCACCAGGTCGTAACGGCTCGCGTATTCATCCGGGTCTGAGATTTCGGTCTGGAAGATCAGCTTGACTCCGAGGCCAAGCGCGCGCTGCTGAAGGATTTGCAGAAGCTTGATGCGCGCAATCCCACAAAAGCCGTGGCCGCCGGAAGTAATCTTCCGCCCTTTGAAGTGGACGTCGATGTCGTCCCAATGACGGAAAGCATGGGTTATTTCAGTATGGGTTTCCCGGTCGGTATCCTTGAAGCCGTCCATCGTCTTGTCGGAGAAGACGATGCCCCAGCCGAACGTATCGTCCGGCCGATTTCTCTCGACTACGGTCAACTCCCAGGCCGGGTTCTCTTTTTTCAGGAGAATCGCGGCATACAAACCAGCGGGACCGCCACCGAGACAAACGATTCTCATTGGATCTTCCCTCTTCCCCTGAGAGCGCCCGCTTACGCCACCACGCCCAGAGTGACCTAGCACCAGCCCACAAATAAGATGCGCTTGCGGGCCAAATGCCAATAGAGAATACTATAGATATAAACAATTGAGCTTTCAACATTCGAGCCTGTTATGTTTTTGTTAAAGCAGCCCTTGGCCGATTCCTGCGAAGGGGCCAAAGGTCCACAGCTTGTTTCGGCTGGCTTTCATCCAATACAAATGATTCTGTGGAAGCTGCACGATCTTCATTTTCATCTGGCTCGAAAAGGAGGATTGCATGGCGCGTAAAGTTGTTTACTGGGTCACGACCGGATTGATCTCACTCTTGTCCGCGTTTGCGGGAGTGAGCTATCTGATGGGTGGTCAACAGGCAGTGCAAGGCTTCAACCATCTCGGATACCCCCAACACCTGCGAATCATTCTGGGCATCGCCAAGTTTCTCGGCGCTGTCGCCTTGATGGTTCCCGGCTTTCCCAAACTCAAAGAGTGGGCCTACGCTGGATTCACGTTTGCCTGGATCTGCGCTTGCTTCGCTCACTATTCAGCCAAGGATGGAGCAGAAGCCTATGCACCGCTCATTTTGTTGGTTCTCTTAATCGGATCGTACATGACGCGGCCGGCCAATCGCTAACCCGGGTTTCGGCCATTTCAGGAGTCTTTTTTCCGCACGAGAGTTGTCGCGGAATGTTCACTATTTTCAATCACATACAAGAGGAATCCAACGGTGAACGGGGCAGATATATCCTGCGGTTGACACGATCTGGGCACTTAAAAAAGTGCCCCCTAAAAGCCGCCTAAAACCATCTGCGCCACTTCATTCCACTTGATTATTTTGCGCTTTCGAAATTCTCCCCAAAATCAATGCGAAATCAATACGAAATGAATAAGAGCTGCAGGACTTTCAGACCGGCCCATGCAGCACGGGCCGTTTATACCCAACATCCAAGGTGTGCCCAAGCGGGGTGTGCCCATAAAAGATGTGCCCATGAATCGAATTGTGGCTGGCATTGAATCGAGGCACATAGAAAGGAAGAAGAAGCCGAAGCCGATCAGGTCGATGCGTTCGGCTTTATCAGAACAGACGCCACGAGAGCGCCTGCCACAGCCAGCCCCACGGCCATACCGATCGTGACTCGATAGCCGGATGTGAACGATGCGGCGATGGCCCGTTGCACGCGGGGATCATTGCTCTCAGCGGCCGCCAACTTGGGGCGCTGCCGGTCGACTTGTTCACGAGTGGAAGGCGCAAGCGAGAGAGCGTCGAGACGCCGATCCAAGCTGCGGTTGAAGTTGATGTAGAGCACCAGTCCGAAAATAGCGACCGCCAGCAAACCTGCGACGCGGGACACCGCGTTATTCACGCCCGAGGCCGCGCCTGCCCGATTCCGAGGCGCGGCATTCATCACGGTCGTAGTCAAGGGAGCGACGCTGATCGCCATCCCCAGGCCCAGCACCACGACTGCGGGAAAGAATGTCGTCCAATAGGTTCCTTCACGATCGGCCCGCAAGAAAAGCAGATAGCCCGCAGCCGTAACCAGGGGCCCTACGGTAAGAGGTAGCTTCGGTCCGAAACGCGCCACCAATCCGCCGGACCAGCGAGACAGCACAAACATGAGTCCGATGAAAGGCAACAAAGCCGCTCCAGCCTGGGTTGCCGAGTAGTGCTTGACCTGAATCAAATCCAGCGGAAAGAAAAACAAAATGCCGCTGAGCGCTGCATAGAGGAAAAATGTAAGCAGGTTGGCGCCCAGAAAGTTTCGCGACCGGAACAGCGATAGCGATACCATCGGGGAGGATGAGTGCGCTTCCACACCCAGGAAAGCGGCCAACGCCGCTATGCCAACCAGCGCGGAGAGCTGAATCGCAAGTCCACCGCGCGCGCCTTCGATGAATGCAAACGTGATGGCGCCCAATCCAAGAGTAGCCAGAAAAGCTCCCGGCAAATCCAATCCCCGGCTTTCATCGTTCCGGCTCTCGGGAACCCGCCGCCAGGTGATCCAGACTACAGCAACCGCAATCGGGACATTAATAAGAAATGCCCAGCGCCAAGAGATGTGCTCGACGATCCAGCCTCCGAGAACCGGCCCCAACGCGGCAGTAATCGACGTGAAACCAGACCAAGTTCCAATGGCGCGACCGCGCTCGCTTTCGGGAAATGAAGCGCTGATCAATGCAAGGCTTCCCGGTACGAGCAATGCGGCGCCCACTCCTTGCACACTGCGAGCCGCGATCAGCCACCCGATCGACGGAGCCAGTCCGCAACCAGCCGATGCGATGGCAAACAACGCAACTCCCACAAGAAAGATCTTGGCGCGCCCGTACAGGTCGCCCAGCGAGCCGCCCAAGAGCAGCAAGGACGAGAGCATGAGAGCGTACGACTCCACCACCCATTGAACCTCGCCCACTCCCGCGTGAAACGCGGATTGCAGAGCGGGGAGAGCGACATTCACCACCGTGCTATCGATGAACGCCATGCTGGAGCCAAGAATCGTGGCAGCGAGAATCCAGGCTCCATCCTTCGCCGGCGGGGTGCCGCACTTCCCGGCAAGAATGGCGGCTTCATCACAAGGGGGCTTCGCCGCGATCATCGATGGACCATAACCCTGATTTCCTAAATTACCGGACACCTAAATTGCCGGATAAAAGACGAGCGAGCGAACGATGACCGAATAAAAGCTCGCTAATAATCTTTGACGCCAGGGAGCACTGGTTTGATGTCGACCACGGGCGTACCGTCGATAGCCTCGATGGGTCCGATGCGCAGCCGGTTCTTTACGACCCGTCGAATCGTGACTTGGTGGAGCCCTAGAGGATTTGGTCGATCTGGCGATCGCGTCGCGAAGACCCCGATCAGCGGCCGATTCTTTTCGGAACGAGGATGCACTTTCAGCACATCGCGCCGGGCTTTATGGAGCCATGTAATAACAACAATCTCGTTGCCTGCCCGGAGCCCCTCGAGGGCCTGAATGGCAAATGCGCTTATCTCGATCCAAGCATCCGGCGCGCCTTCTCTCCCCTGCATCGGAGCCTGGCTGCGCTCCTTCAAAGATGACCGGAGCACTCCGATTGGTCGAAGTTGCCCACGCGTGCCTGCAAGGTTTGTTCTCTTTCTTCTTAACCCCTTCGTCCCTGGCCCGCTTGTCGTTCGTTTCTTTGCCCTTGACTCTGACGGTCGCGCTCTGCTGGTTGCCATCCTCAAGCCTCCATATCCTCAAAAACCGATAAAGCTCACACCCGCAAAGACTTACCTGCCAAGCTAACGCAGGTATTTATTTCGAGCTATTTTTCTTTCCCAGGCGGCTCTTTTTTGTCCGGTTTCTCTTTTCTCCAATCGTCATCATCATGAAAACCGGTTAATGAAATCTAAAGGTGCGATAACAGGAGAAGAATCATGACTACCGACACTTTCCTTCGCCCCATCGAAAACCCGAATGGGTTGATGATGAAGCTCGCCTACTACTTTACGCGCCGCCAATTCGGCAAGGTACTTACGCCGTTAAAAGTACACGCGGCGCGCCTGCCTTCGGCCTTCGGCTTGTTCTATACCAAAGTCAGCTCCCTCGACAAAAAGCTGGCGCTACCGGCAGAGACCGTCATGCTGATTCGCGAGCAGGTAGCACGTATAAACATCTGCCTCTTTTGCATCGACACAGCCAGATACGTCACCATCCAGGCTTCCATGAACCAGGCCAAGTTCGATGCGCTGGCCGAATACGCCACCAGTCCTCTATTTACCGAGGCAGAGCGCGCGGCACTGGATTATGCCACCGAGCTTACCAAGGATAAGAAAGTCAGTCCTGAGACGTTTACCCGGTTGTCGCGGCACTATACCGAGCGCGCAATTTGCGAGATCGTGTGGCTGATTGCCAGCGAGCATCTTTACAACTTGACCAATATCGGCCTGAATATTCACTCAGATATGCTCTGCGACATCAGCCGGGCGAGGAAATAGTGATGCGGAGTGATCGAGGAAGGCTCTTCGCTGCCCAAGTTCTAAGGCTTACATCTTGCAGTCACGTTTGTCATTCACCACTCGTATTTAAAAGATGTCGGGATTCCGAAATCTCATTCGTCATGAATACGAAATCCGCATACTCCTAGCGGCGCTGAAAGCGGGTCCGCTCGCATAACGCCGCAGGAGTGAGCATCCAATTCAAAAACGAAGTCATGAGGAGAAGCAAAATGTCGAAGTTCATGTATCTATTTCGCAACCACCCAGAAGCCTATCGTTCCCTATCCCCCGAGCAGATGCAGCAAGTCATGAAGCAGTGGATGGACTGGCGAGATAAACTGCAAAAGAGCGGGCACCTGAGCCAACTTGGCGATCGCCTGGATTTCGGAGGGCGCGTCGTCCGTGGCAAAGCCAAATCTGTTACCGATGGCCCGTTTGTTGAGGTCAAAGATTTCGTCCAGGGCTTCATGTTGCTGGAGGCCAAGGACATCGACCAGGCGGTCGAGTTAGCCAAGGGGTGTCCGGTACTTGATCGCGATGGGACGGTCGAAATTCGCCCCTTTGTAGCTGCGGCATAGGCGGGATTATCTCTACGGAAAACATCAGCGGGCTCGTCGATCATTTTTTCCGGCAGGAAGCGGGAAAGATGGTCTCGTACCTGACTAGGATTTTCGGGTTAGGCCGTCTCGATCTGGCAGAGGACGTGGTGCAGGATACTCTGTGCCGCGCCCTCGAGACGTGGCCTGTCCAAGGCCTGCCCGATAATCCTTCCGCATGGTTAATGCGCGTCTCCCGCAACCGCGCGATCGATCTGCTGCGGCGCGATGAACAATTCCGTTATTTCACTCCGGAATTGACCCATCTGCTTAAGCTGCGAGAGCACCTTCCAGTGGAAACGCCCGCCTTTCAAAAAGAGATCCAGGATGACCAGTTGCGCATGATGTTTTCATGCTGCCATCCCGATCTCTCGCCGGAGGTCCAGGTTACGCTGATCCTGAAAACCTTATGCGGTTTCAGCGTCGCTGAGATTGCCCACGCGCTGCTCGCCAATGAAGACTCCATCGAAAAACGACTGGGGCGCGCTCGCAAGCAGTTTCGCCTTTCCGGGCCGTTCGTTGAACTCACCGACCTTTCCGAGATACCGAAGCGCCTGGAAACGATCTATGAGGCAATCTATCTTCTCTTCAACGAGGGCTACCATGGCAGCGAAGCGGAGGAGACGGTGCGAGAAGACCTCTGCTTTGAAGCGATTCGCCTCGCCCTTCTTCTAAGCGAACATCCGGCGGGCGCAAGGCCCAAGACGTATGCCTTGGTGGCGCTTTTGTGTTTCCATGCGGCCCGCCTTTCGGGAAGGATGGACGACCAAGGCAGTTTGGTGCAGCTTGAGATGCAAGACCGCTCCAAATGGGACCGCGACTTAATCGCGAAGGGCTTTCAGTTCCTAAAAAAAGCAGCCATTGGCGAGGAGTTAAGCGAATATCATGTGGAGGCTGCCATTGCCTCGCTGCATTGTGCCGCGGTGACCTATGACGAGACCGATTGGACCGCCATATCTAAGCTCTACGACAGCCTTTATCAGCTCAAGCCTTCCCCCATCGTGGCCCTGAATCGAGCTGTAGCAATAGGTAAAGCTCGGACGCCGGACGAGGGACTCACTGCGCTCAACTCAATTCCAGACTCCGAAAAGCTCAAGGACTATCCTTTCTGGCCGGCTGCCATGGGTGAATTTCATCTTCTCAGTGGAAATTTTCTGGAGGCGGAAAAGCAATTTGCGAGCGCGGCCAAGCTAGCCCGCACCAAGACCGAATCCAATTTCTTTGAACGAAAGCTAAAAGCCTGCCAGTCCTCAACGGGCACATAAGGGTAATCGCAGAAACAGTGTTGAACGTTTGTGCCTCTTGATTTTGATATCTGCCAGGCGATTGAATCCCAAGGATCAGGGACTTTCCGCGACGGGCAAAATCAAGAGGCAAACGAACAACCCTGATATAGAATAGTGCGCTCAGCATCGCCCAGCGTTGCGAGTCTTAAGCCGTGCCCAACAATCGTCCCATTTTCCGCTACTTCATCCTAGCTCTGCTGTTCGTTGCCACCATGGCCTATGAAGTTCCTTATCTTCATGATGTCTTACGCAACGAAAGTAGGAATACGACCTTTTTCACCCCGGGATTAGCGGACAACCATATTAGTTCCGTTTCCAAAGTGGCGGCCCAAGCCGGAGCCAGGCTGGGTGATGAGCTACTCTCCGTCAACGGACAGCCTTATACGGGAAGATCGCAATGGTTCGGGGCCCTCGCCAATACACCGGTTGGAGGCAATATCACCGCAACCCTGCGGTCAACGGCTCCGGGAAGCCCTCAGTCGAAGCTTGAGCGCACTGTGGTGCTTCCAGTGACTTCAAGACGTCCCGATTTGTGGGCCATCTTGGGAGACGTAATGCTGTATTTCTTTCTCCCCGCGGTTTGCGTGCTACTGGGCTTTTGGGTTGCCGTGCAACGGCCGCGCGATTCCAAAGCATGGCTGCTACTAGCCCTCATGTTGACCTTGCCCCATATTTTCGACAGCTCCATAGCCGAGGGCTGGCCTCAAGGATGGCGGGAAGCCGCAGTGTTTTATCACATTACGTTGGGTTCAATGCTACCGGTAACGATGTTTCTTTTTGGCCGAGCCTTTCCCGAACCCTTTGCGGCCGGAAGGATCCAAGCGAAGATTTGGAACGTGCTGCTGTGGGCCGTTATGGCACCGTATATATTGCTCGCCTCCATGACTGTTTTGGAGGTTGTAATCAGCCTGAACAGCTATAGGACGGCGATGGCCCTGATCGATCAAGCCACCCATCGTTTTGAACGGATCGGGCTAGTCTTCCCTTATATCCTCATTGGATCGTTCTTTGCCGCTATGGGAGCCAAAAACGGCGCAAGCCAATCGGCCGACGCCCGAAGACGGCTTAGGGTCTTGTATTGGGGCACTACGGCCGCCTGGACCCCAGCTCTCCTCCTTGTCGTGATCTATCCAACGATCGCCGGCAAGTCGGCAACAGAGTTGCTACCGCAATCGATCATCATTGTGGTGCTTGCCCTCCTGGTTCTATTCCCAATCACGCTGGCTTATGTGATCGTTGTCCAGAAAGCCATGGGAGTGGGTGTTGTGTTGCGCCAGGGATTGCAATATGCGCTGGCCAAGGGTGGTATCAGAGTTTTACAGGTGCTGCTGATGGCGGCGGTCATCATTACCGCAATCAACATGGCTGAAGACAGCAGCCGAGATCGTCCTCAGAAGATGACGGTCATAGCCTCTGGCATCATTGTAGGATTTACCATCCGCCGATTAGGAAACCGAGTCCGAACCTGGGTTGATCGACGGTTCTTTCGCGAAGCTTACAACGCTGAACAGGTGCTAACGGAATTGAGCGAGCGGGTACCCGCCATGATCGAGCCGAAATCCCTGGTTGAAACCGTGGCCGCTCGCATCTCTGAAACGCTGCATGTACCCCAGGTGGCTGTCTTACTGGGCGGCGGAGGCCTCTTCCGTCCGGCTTACGCCATGGGATATGACGATCTCTCGGCGTTATCGTTTCTACCGGATGCCGGAACAGCCAGATTTCTTCGCTCCGAAAAAGAGCCCGCCAGAGTGTACCTGCATGACCGGGAATCATGGCTGTATCGCGAAGAGGACATGAATGAAGAAGAGCGTGGCAAGTTGTCGACCCTTCACTCTGAGCTGCTCCTGCCGCTGGCGGTACGCGACAAATTCCTTGGATTTATCTCTCTTGGCCCAAAGAAATCCGAAGAGCCCTACACAGGTTCCGACATGCGACTGCTGAAGACCGTTGCGGTTCAGACCGGCATGGCCCTTGAGAACGCAAGCCTCATGCAAATCGTCGCCGATGAAGTCGCGCATCGGGAACGTTTGAACCGCGAGGTGGAAATTGCGCGCGAAGTCCAGGAACGGCTATTCCCGCAAAAACTTCCGGGCATTGCCGGACTCGACTACTCCGGATATTGCCGGCCGGCCCTTGGCGTGGGCGGAGATTACTATGATTTTCTGGCATTGCCCTTTGGACACCTCGGCGTCGCCATCGGGGACGTATCTGGAAAAGGGATCGCCGCGGCTTTGATGATGGCCAGCCTACAGGCATCGTTGCGTGGCGAGGCCACCAGGGCGCCGGAAAATCTGGCGGCAGCGGTCGCCAATATCAATCGTCTCGTCTACGAGGCATCCTCGGCCAATCGATACGCCACCTTTTTTTATGGCCAATATGATCCCAGCACACATAGGTTCGATTACGTCAACGCCGGGCACAATCCTCCCATGCTGTTTCACGAGACAAATGGGCGGTGGAGCGTAAACCGGCTGGATGTGGGCGGGACCGTAGTCGGCCTGCTCGAAAGCCCATCTTACCTGCAAAGCTCCATCACTCTCGCTCCGGGCGACGTTTTGGTGGCCTACACCGACGGCATCAGCGAAGCCATGAACCCAGCGGAAGACGAGTGGAGCGAAGAACGGATGATGGAAACCATCAATAGTTGCCGAGGGCTGGCTGCAGAGGAAATCGTCCGCCGCGTCTTCGCCGCAGCGGACACATTCGCCTCCGGAGCAAAGCAGCACGACGATATGACCCTGGTGGTATTGCGGGCTGTGAGCGGCAACAACAGCGCCCCTGTGTCGTAGAAATCGCGATCAACAAAATCGCAATAACCCAGAAGAGCTTATGAAGCGAAGGCGGCCACAGCCGTCCTCTCAAGAACAGCCGGACTGACTTCCATTCGCGTGGCTTTACGAAACGAACCGGAAGAGCGGACGACCGGCCTCGTTGCCTGTGGCCGTGGACTCGGCTGGGCATCCTTCTTTATCTGATCGAGAAATCTCTTCTTGGCGCGATACACGCGCACCCGCAGATAGCTGCGGCTGAATCCCAATTGCTTGCAAATCTCATCTGCATTGCGTTCCTCCAAAGAGGTAGCTTGCAAGATATTCTGGTCGCTCAGGGCCAACTGCGAAAGGATCCGGCGCACTTTACCACGGCACTCTTCGGCAACCATGATTGCGTGAGGACTAGGCATGTCCGCCACAGGATCTACTTCTAGGGAAGAAAGAGCCACCATACGGCGTTGTTCGCGATAGGTTTCGCGGACGACATTCTTGCAAACGCTCACCACAAATACATCAAACCGCTCCGGCTTTTGTACCCCACGCCCGGATCGAACCGCGGCAAGCACCCTCAAGAATGTTTCTTGCCGCAAATCGTGGGCTTGGTCCGAGCGGACCCTGCCGCTCAAGGTGCGAAGTAAAATTGGGCTAAAATGGCTGACGAAGTGCGCCTCCGTCGCAGGATCTCCGTTGCGCAAGGCATGGATATATTCAGGACCAAATGCATGCACGTTGGACGGCATAAGGGGGAACGCCTTTCTTATTAATGCAATGCCCCACACTGCGTCGGCTGAACCAATGCCGATCCTCTACTGCCTGTTCTTTTCAGTGCGGCACAGCTTGCTTACATTGGAGATAGCGTCAGAGATTGGGGGAATCCGCCACATTTTTGCCCGTTCCTAACTCCTTTCTAATAATGAATGGCGGTTATCGACGTTGAACCGCAAAGATCCACACAAAACTTGACTGTGACGTTTTTTGGCGGCCCGGGCGGGTGGACTTATAATTAGCCGGGGCCTAAGTCATTCTGGATCAAGCGAGTACGCGTGTCAGATTATTCCGTAGACATAACAGTTCTGCTGCATCGCTGGCACAACGGCGACCATGCGGCGGGAGATGAGATTTTCCAGCGGTTGATGCCCGATTTGCAAAGGATTGCGGCACGACTACGAAGTCTGGAGCGACCCAACTATTCCCTGCAGCGTACCGAGTTGATCAATGAGCTTTACTCCAAGCTAGTCGATGCCAACCATGCGATTGATTGGCGGAGCCGAGGCCATTTTTTCGCTATCTTCACTATCAAGCTCCGTCGGCACCTGATTGACCGTGCGCGAAAGAAGCCGGCGGAGGAACTCCTCTCGATTGAAGATCTGCCCGAAGGCATGATGGCAGGCCGTAATCGCCTGGAGGTGCGGCTGGCCATCGACCAGTTGCTGGACGAACTGGAGAATGAGCGGCCGACAACCTGCGGGGTGCTGGTGGCCAAGATTTATTTTGGATACGAGGTCAAAGAGATCACAGCCAATCTCGGCCTTCCCCAGCGCACGGTAGAGCGGCACTTGCACGACGGCCGCAAATGGTTGTTCGAAAGACTAAGCCAAGACGATTTGAAAAGAACTTGAACCGAAAATCATGATCGACTCAGCAGAGCATGATGAACGTGTCATGACCCTTGCGACCGAGGCATTGAAATTGCCGGTTGCCGAGCGCGACAGCTTTTTGCAAAGCGCTTGCCAGAACGATCCGGAACTCTATCGCGAAGTCTCCGAAGTGGTGACCTGGGAAGAGCGAATGAAAGGGTTCCTGCGCCGCCCCCTGATCGAATTCATCGACCTGGATGCCCTGGAGAAAGTCTTTGAGGCTGGTCAAACCGTTTCTGGACGGTTTGAGATTCTGCGTTGCGTGGGCGAAGGCGGCATGGGCGTAGTTTATGAGGCCTTTGACCGCAAGCGCGGGCTCAGAGTTGCCATTAAAGTTGCCAAGCCTGGGTTCGGACGGCTCCTGTCGCCGGAATTGGAAGGCGCGCTCAAGGTCCGGCACCGGAACATCTGTGTTGTCAACGATATTTATACGGCAACGACCGAGTATGGCGAATTGGATTTTCTCACGATGGAGTTTCTCGATGGCGAGACGCTCGCTCATCGTTTAGCACGAGGCCGGCCCGAGGAAGCGGAAGCCTTGGAGATTGCCCGCCAGCTTTGCGCGGGAGTCGGTGAAGCCCACCGCAGCGGAATCCTGCACCGCGATCTTAAGCCCGCAAATATCATTCTCTGCCGCGAGAAGGACGGCTCCCTTCGAGTCGTAATCACCGACTTCGGACTCTCAACGGAAGGCGCCGATACCGAACTCGGAGGTGGAACTCCGGCGTACATGGCTCCCGAACTCTGGAGGGGCGTAAAAGCTTCTCCGGCCTCGGACAGCTTTGCCTTGGGAGTGATTCTTTACGAGATAGTGGCGGGCCAAAAGCCCTTTTCCTCATCCACGAAGAACCAAGGCTTTCAAGAAATCCCTCCCCCGTTACCGCCGAGCAAACTGGCTCCGGGTCTCCGTCAGCGATGGGACGCAGCTATCCTCCCGTGTTTTCGACCGGCGCCGGAAGACCGTTACACGGCAAGGCAAGTCCTCGCCGAGTTGGAGCGCAAGCCGTATTACCGCCGGCCCACCCTAATCGCTATGGCCGCCATGGGCATCGTCCTGGCTTCGTTAGCAACCTGGGGGATTCTGGGCGCCTATCGTCCGCCGGCGATGCGCCTGGCCATCGTGCCAATGCCAGTTCCAAACGTCGGATTAGCAAAGCGGGGGCAGGAAATCATGGAAGACGTCGCCGCACGCGTAAAGCAGATACAGGATGGAAAGGCTACGGTTTCCGTAATTCAGCCTTCCCAAATACTACGCAAAGGTGTCACCACACCTGAGCAGGCGGCAAAGGTTCTCGGAGCAACCCACGTCTTACAGTTGCAACTAACGCCTACCGTCAACGGCATTGCAGTCAAGGGAGTGTTAGTTGACCTGCACACACGGGCTAGCATTCAAGATTATTCAAGTCAGTTCGCTGAAAGCGACCTTGGTGATCTATCGACAGGGCTAACGGGACTGATCTCATGGGCCTTGCGCCTCCATAGAAAAGCTCCCCCAACGGATGTTCCTCCTGCCGCCGCGGAATCATATCGGCAGGGCCAAGCTTATCTAAAGCAGGAACCTCCAGATTTTATCCACGCAATCCCCGAATTTGAGAATGCCGCCTCTCTGGCCCCTCATTCGCCATTGCCCTTGGCGGGGCTGGCCGAAGCCCATGGCAGAGAATACCGGGTAAAAAGAAACCAAGACTCCATAAACGAAGCGCACTTCTGGCTTTCGAGGGCTGAAGCGCTCGACGCAGATTCGCCGGCCGTACGTAACGCTTCCGGCTTTCTGCACATCCTTCAAGGAGATTACGCTCATGCCCTGAGCGACTATCAACGGGTTGAGGAAATCGACCCCACGAACATGGAGGCATTCCTGGGTTCGGGATTGGCTTATGAATTTCAGGCGATCCTCGATAAAGCCATTGCCGACTACAATCGCGCGCTATCCGTCGCCCCTTCGAGCTACAAACCGTATGAATTTCTCGCTTCCCTTTATTACAACAATGGCGAGTATGAAAAAGCGGAGGAGATGTATAGGGCGACGATTCAGCGCGATCCCAGCCACATGGACGCTTACGGGAGCCTCGCTGCGGTTTACTCAGCCCAAGGCAAATATGAGGACGCGGAAAAAATCCTCAGAACAACCCTTAGGTACAAGGAAACCGCTCTTAACACAAACGATCTTGGAGTCATTCTTGCTTTCGAGGGGCGGCAACCCGAGGCCGCCGAATATTACCGCCGGGCGGTTACCGCCGAGCCCACGAAGGCAAAATATTGGCTTAACCTGGGCGATGCTCAGCGGCGCATTGAGGATTTGAAGAACTCCAAGGCTTCCTATCAACGCGGTCTGGCACTTGCCGAAGCCGAGACCACCGCCAACGTAAACAATGCGCCGGCTCGGGCCCGGCTCGCTTATCTCCAAGCCCGATTGAACCATGGAAACGAGGCTGCGGCGCAAATTGCCGCCGCCCTGAACTCGCCAGCCAAAAACGACGAGGTAGTGCTTTGCGCCGTCGAGACCTATGAAGTTCTCGGCGATAGGAACAAAGCGATCGACGCAGCGAAATTGGCCAGGCCTGAAATCCTACACTCCTTGGATCATCATCCGGATCTGGCGGATTTGCAGCAAGATTCTCGCTTTAGACAATTGATGGCTCAAGTAAAATAAGGAGGCCACTTTCAAATGTCTACCATGACACCCGTAACCAAAATCGGCGGAGACGCCGAACAATTTCCCAATGTCCAGGTAATTTGGGTTGACTACGACGAAACGACCGGCGTCACGGTAAACCCAACGTCGGCCGCCAAAGGGACGATGGTTATTTTCAAAAACTCCCAAGGCGCCAAACTGAAAATCGATTTTCTCTCCCCCACAGGGCATGGTTTCGAAACGGTATCGGATTCCGAGCTTTGCCTGCTTACCATTGGAGGCGTATATCACTTCCGGTGCACCTTTACTTTTAAGGGCAGCGACGGCGACTATACTCCCACGAGCGGCGGCCTGATGGAGGTTTCGCCTCCCAGACCCTAAGCATCGGTGGTTTGGCCGCTATCCGTACACAGGCAACAGCCGCTTGTGACCCTGCATAGAGCGGCTTTTTCCTCGTTTTATAGGATTGTGGTTTTTGGCTATCCACAACCGACCCCGTTTTCCGATGATACCTCCTTGCCGTTTACCACCCGCAACGCCGGCCTGATGATGGTTCAATCCGGCGCGCCTTGCTCATCGAAAATAGCTTGGGCATGGGCGGCTTTTATGGAGTAGCGAGCTCTGAATATTGCGAGTTCCGGTTATGGCGAGCAAACTCCCGCGTTGGCCCACAGGCCGATCCTGCTTTTTCTCTCTTACTCGCTTCCTCGATATTCTTGGAAGTCTGTAATGATTCCTGTGCACCTTCAAACTAGATTGAGTGAAGATTGCCAGATGTTACATTTGTCCTATCCGGATATAAACATTCCCTAAACTTCCAATGAATATCTTTTAACCTCACTGAATGCGCAGCCCGCGCGGACAAAAAGCATCCATGACCCGGATAGATATTTATTGAATCGTAATCATAAAGAAGTAAAATGGCGCCAGCGAGCTTAAAGAAGCTCCGCAACTCTGCTGCGGAACTTTTAGTTACGTAGGTTCGCATGTCTACGCGATACCACCGTATGGCGCCTTGGACCAGGTTACCGAGCAGCGAAGGAGTGGCGGCCATTCCGAATCCGGCGAGAGAAAGCACTCTCGCGGAAACCACCGGGGAAGTCCCGGCTTCTCCCACAGTTCCCTTCCCCCCTGAATTTGAAAGACGCCTTGCCGAGATTTCGTTATGGGAACGGCAGCGCCTTGGCCAGGACCTGCATGACGATCTAGGCCAGCACCTCACAGGCATTGCTTTCATGTGCAAGGCGCAAGAAAAGAAGCTTCGCGAAAGTGGGATCGAAGATCCTGCGATGGCAAAGATCACCGAAGTGGTGAATGAGGCTCTCGCAAAAATACGCGATCTTTCGCGCGGGCTCCTCCCCTGCGTTCCCGAAGCAGGCGATTTGATCTCCTCTCTGGAAAAATGGGCAGCCACCGCACGCGAACGTTATCGAGTTTCGTGCAGCTTGGAGTGCGAGCAGTCGTTCCCGCGCCTCAACGCGCTCGCCACGACACATCTTTACTACATTGCTCGGGAGTGTGTCGTGAATGCCATTAAGCACGGAAAGGCGCACGCAGCGCGGATTTGCCTCCTCAACAGCGATCGATCGGGAATCCTGAACGTCGAGGACGACGGAATGGGCCTCCCTAAAGAAAAGGTAGCCGATGCAGGAGTCGGCTTACACATCATGCGCAGCCGCGCCGAAGTAATCGGCGGCACCCTGAGCTTTCAACCCAACCTTCCCCGCGGAACAATTGTGACATGCAAATTTCCTATCGACGAATGATAGATAACCGATGACCCATAGCGAATGAGGAACGAACAATGAGCATGGCGGAGCTAAACTGCAGTGGATCGGGCAAGAAGCATCGAATCTTTCTAGTTGACGATCATCCCCTCATTCGACAGGGCCTTCGGTTACTCATCAACGGCGAAGATGACCTCTCCATCTGCGGCGAAGCCGATGAAAGCTGCCCCGCGTTGCAGTCGATTCTGATCACCCGGCCCGACGGCTTGATCGTCGACATTTCGTTAAACGGCCCGGATGGCCTGGAGCTGGTGAAGGATGTTCGTGGGCGTTTTTCCGCCCTGCCCATTCTTGTTCTGTCCATGTACGACGAGCTGATCTATGCGGAAAGGGCTCTACGCGCAGGAGCCAATGGCTACATCATGAAGCAGGAGGCGAGCCAAAAGGTCCTGCTGGCAATCCGCCGAATCCTTGGCCGTGAAATCTATGTGAGCGATAGCGTTGCCGCCAAGATGCTCCACCAGTACGTCAACGGCGCCACGTCGTGCGCCCACTCCCTGATCGGAGATCTCACGGATCGGGAGTTGGAAGTATTTCGGCTGATTGGACACGGTCACAGTACCCGCCAAATCGCGGAGGACTTGCACCTAAGCATCAAGACCGTGGAGACCTACCAGGCCCACATCAAGGAGAAACTCTCCTTGCGCAGTGCACGAGAGCTGATCCAGCACGCGGTCCGTTGGACCATGGGCGACCGGGCGGCATGAATTGCGCCCGCAAATTCAGCCCATCGGGGAATCCCCGATGCGGTAATCAGGTTGAATGGACGAAGGGTTTTCATAATCATCAATCCATGGTTTGGCAAAGCCACTGAGCCGCAATAGATCCCGGCCTTGCCGCTCTCCCCCAGGACTGTAAAAGACCGAGCAGGATCGAATTTTCTAACCTCGCGAGATCCGTGCGATTTGGCGTGGTTGCGAGCCAGGCCAGACGAAAGGAGTACGAGCAATGGCAGCGAAAACGATTCCACACGGTCGCAATACACAAAGAGACCCCGCCGTCGCGGAAGTCCATATTCTCTGGATTACCGCCGGCCTGGGATGCGATGGCGATTCTGTTTCGATCACCGCAGCCACCCAGCCGAGCATTGAAGACGTATTGCTTGGCGCAATTCCCGGATTGCCCAAGGTGCATTTGCACAATCCTGTACTGGCCTATAACACCGGAGACGACTTCCTTCGGGCCTGGTATCTCGCCGAAGAAGGCAAACTTGATCCCTTCGTCCTGGTTATAGAAGGTTCAATTCCCAATGAAAAAATCTTAAGGGAAGGCTATTGGGCCGCCCTTGGCACCGATAGTCTGACGGGACAGCCCATTAAGACTACGGAATGGATCGACCGTCTTGCCCCAAAGGCGCTCGCGGTCGTGGCCATCGGCACTTGCGCTACCTATGGCGGGATTCACGCCATGCGCGGCAATCCTACCGGATGCATGGGACTCGCAGACTACTTGGGATGGGATTGGCGATCCAAAGCCGGCCTGCCCATCGTGAATGTACCCGGATGTCCGGTTCAGCCCGACAACTTCATGGAGACTCTGCTGTACCTCCTCTATCAAGTGGCTGGCCTGGCCCCCATGATTCCCCTCGACGATGAACTTCGCCCTCTGTGGCTTTTCGGACGAACAGTTCACGAAGGCTGCGACCGCGCCGGATTCTACGAGCAAGGCGATTTCGCCTCCGCTTATGGCTCTCCGAAATGCATTGTGAAGCTCGGCTGCTGGGGCCCGGTTGTGAACTGCAATGTTCCTAAGCGCGGCTGGATGGCCGGGTTGGGCGGCTGTCCCAATGTCGGCGGCATCTGCATCGGCTGCACCATGCCGGGATTTCCGGACAAGTTCATGCCGTTCATGGACGAACCGCCAGGAGCCAAAGTCTCCACGGGCGGAGCAGGCGTGTATGGTCGCGCGGTGAGCGCTCTGCGCAGCCTGACCCAGGCGACTCTCAACAAAGAACCCAAATGGCGTCATCCAAAAGCCGAATTGACCACCGGCTATCACCCAAGATCCTACTGAGCAAAAGGAGCGATTGCGATGAGCACAATTACCGCTAATAGAAGAGAAGCTCCCGGCAAGACCAGAGAACTCGTGGAGATGAACTGGGACCCGATCACCAGGATCGTGGGCAGTCTGGGAATTTTTACCAAGATCGATTTCGCCAACCGGCAGGTTGCGGAGTGCCACAGCACTTCTTCCATCTTCCGCGGCTATAGCATTTTCATGAAGGGCAAAGATCCGCGCGACGCGCACTTCATCACCAGCCGCATTTGCGGAATCTGCGGCGATAACCACGCCACCTGCGCCACGTACGCGCAAAATATGGCCTTCGGGATCAAACCGCCGGCCATGGCGGAGTGGATCGTCAATCTGGGCGAAGCCGCGGAGTACATGTTCGATCACAACATCTTTCAGGACAACCTCGTTGGCGTGGACTTCTGCGAGCAGATGGTGAAGGAGACCAATCCCAGCGTCCTGGCAAAAGCGGAGAAAACGTCCGCTCCACATGCGGATCTTCACGGATACCGCACGATCGCGGACATCATGCGCGCTTTGAATCCCTTCACCGGCCCGTTCTACCTTGAGGCGCTGCAGATGAGCCGCTTGACGCGCGAAATGTTCTGCCTCATGGAAGGCCGCCACGTCCATCCTTCCACCCTGTACCCGGGCGGCGTAGGCACCGTACCGACGATCCAGCTTTTCACCGACTACCTGGTGCGTCTCATGAAATATGTTGAGTTCATGAAGAAAGTCGTGCCGTTGCACGATGACCTGTTCGACTTTTTCTATGAGGCCTTGCCGGGCTATGAAGAAGTTGGCCGGCGGCGCATCCTGCTTGGTTGCTGGGGATCGTTTAACAACCCCGAAGTTTGCGACTATACCTACAAGAAAATGCCGGACTGGGGCCGGGGCATGTTCGTGACGCCGGGCGTGGTGGTGGATGGCAAGCTCGTTACCACCGACCTGGTCGATATCAACCTGAACATCCGCATTCTCCTGGGAAGCTCTTTCTACGACGATTGGGAGCACGGCGAGACCTTCGTCAAAGCCGATCCTCTCGGCAATCATGTAGATCAGCGGCATCCCTGGAACCAGACCACAATTCCCAGGCCGCAGAAGCGCGACTTCTCCGGCAAGTACACGTGGGTCATGTCTCCCCGCTGGCACCACAAGGGCGAATTTCTTGCTCTCGATACGGGCGGCGGCCCCATCGCGCGATTCTGGGCCACGGCACTTGCCGGCCTGGTCGATATCGGCTACATCAAAGCGACCGGACAGAGCGTCAAGATCTATCTGCCCAAAACCGCTTCCCTTCCCGAGGTTGAGTTCGAGTGGAAGATCCCGCGCTGGAGCAACGCAATCGAGAGAGACCGGGCGCGAACCTACTTCCAGGCTTATGCCGCTGCCGCAGCGCTTTATTTCGTCGAACAAGCGCTCCTGGAACTCCACGCAGGCCGTACCAAAACATGGACCGACTTCCAGGTGCCAGAAGAGGCGATTGGCTGCGGATTCCATGAAGCCGTGAGAGGCGTGCTCTCCCACCATGTTGTGATTCGCGACCGCAAGATTGCCAACTATCACCCCTATCCGCCCACACCCTGGAATGCCAATCCGCGTGACATCTATGGCACTCCAGGTCCGTATGAAGATGCGGTGCAGAACACGCCGATTTTCGAGGAGAACGGGCCGGATAAGTTCAAGGGAATCGACATCATGCGCGCCGTTCGCAGCTTCGATCCTTGCCTGCCCTGCGGAGTTCACATGTACCTGGGCAACGGGAAGATGCTGGAGACGCGCCACTCGCCGATGTTTGGCCTTCACACCTAGTTTCGGACAAGCTGGACGGTGAGGCGGCATTTCCGCCTCCTCACCGTCCCATTTTTCTTGTAGTTCTCCAATTTTCCTGCAGTTCTCCAGGGGAGACCGATGCCCGAAGACGACGAATTTCGGCAGCGCGTTCACAGAATCAGCCATCTGGCTGGTGAAGTAGACTCCATCGCCGACCCCAAAACCCGGCATGCGACGAAAGAGCTGGTCCAACTGCTTATGGAGTTTCATGGAGCCGGGTTGGAAAGAATCCTCGAGATAGTGCATCAGGGCGGAAACGCCGGAGAGCGCACCATCCATACTCTCGGCGTTGATCCCCTTGTAAGCAGCTTGCTGGTGCTTTACGGCTTGCATCCCGACGATCTTGCAACCCGGGTTCAGAAAGCAGTGGAAAAGGCCCAGGCCAACTTGAAGCGTCAAGGCGCCACCATGAGCCTGTTAAGCCTTGATGCAGGAGCCGTTCGCATTCTCTTGCAGCCAGGAGAACACACCTGCTCTTCCAGCACCGACAGCCTGCGGACTGTGGTGGAAGAAGCGATTTATGAAGCCGCGCCGGACATCGCTTCGCTGTCCATTGAAGGTCTGGAGCGGCAATCGGCTTCGGGTTTCGTACCTCTGGAGCAGTTGCTCGGCAACGCCTCCAGTGCGCCGCCCGCGCCACCTTCAACGACAACGAACGATTTTCTACCGACGCAAACGGCACGCTCATGACAAAAGCGGATACGCTGCCCAGCTTCGAAAGTTCCTTCGGGACTCTCCGCCAATTAGCCCGCCGCAATAGGGCTGTGGAGCGCTGCGAGCTATGCGGCGTGGAGTTGGGCGGGAAGCACGCTCACCTCATTGAACTGGCCCTCCAGCGGTTGCTCTGCGCCTGCGCCGCCTGCACCTTGCTCCTGACCCATGAGGGAGCGAGATACAAGCTCGTGCCGCAGCGCGTCCGGTATCTTCCCAACCTGCAAATCACAGATTCGCAATGGGACCGCCTGTTGGTCCCGATCAACATTGTTTTCTTCTTCTGGAGCAGCCAGGCAAAGCGGCAAGTTGCAATGTATCCGAGCCCCGCAGGAGCCACGGAATCTCAGCTTCCGCTGGAAACCTGGGACGAGATTGCTGCCAATAACAGCGTGCTTTCGGCCATGGAGCCGGATGTGGAAGCGCTCCTTGCGAATCGGATCAGAATCAACGGAATGGCGGCTTCCGAGACGGGGCAATTGGGCGAGTGGAGCCCCGAATACTATCTAGCGCCCATGGACGAGTGCTATCGCCTGGTAGGGTTGATCCGCCGGCATTGGAAGGGTTTGTCGGGTGGCACTGAAGTCTGGCATGAAATTACCGCCTTTTTCAGCGAACTAAAGGCAAGGAGCGTGGCCTAGCCAATGCCTGAACTGAACTTCCAAGTCGAAGGAGCGAAAGCCACAGCATTTTCCGTAGCCCCCGCTCTCTCGTTCAAGCTGCGCGTTTCTAGCTCGAATGAGCAGGAGCAGATCCGTTCTATCGTCCTGCGCTGCCAGATTCAGATTGAAGCAATGTGGCGGGCCTACACGCAAGAAGAACAAGCTCAATTGCGGGACCTGTTTGGGGACAAAGGCCGCTGGAGGCAAACCCTGCGCGGCCTGCTATGGACCCACGCCGCCATCACGGTTCCCGCCTTTTGCGGGGAAACGCTCGTTGAGCTTCCAGTACCTTGCACCTTCGATTTCAATGTAGCCGCTACCAAGTATTTTGCCGGCCTTTTCGAAGGCGACGTGCCGCTTTGCCTGCAATTCAGCGGAACGGTGTTCTACGAAGAAAACGGAAGCCTGCAAGTCACGCCCATTCCGTGGGACCGCGAAGCCCGATTCCGCCTGCCGGTAACGATGTGGAAGGAGATGATGGAAGCTTACTATCCCAACACATCATGGCTCTGCTTGCGCAGGGACGTCTTTCAAAAGCTCTATGCGTACAAAATGCAGCACGGCTTGACGTCGTTTGAAGAGGCCCTGGAAAGCATATTGACGGCGGCTGAGGAGGTTACAAGGCCATGAACCGGCAAGCGATCGATGCGATTTCCCGAGCCCTGCTGTACGAGGGATACATGCTCTATCCCTACCGGCTTTCCGCCATCAAGAACCGGCAGCGGTTCAACTTCGGTGTACTCTATCCCTCCGGCTGCGTGGAAAGCTACGGGGATTGCGAACTTCAGACCGAGTGCCTTCTGCAGAGAGGGCCTCACGCAACCCTGGCTCTTGAGGTCCGCTTCCTTCACTTGATCCATCGATCCCTGAAGAAAACCATTTCCAGCGCATCGAAAGGGCTGGCAAGGAATACTGTCGCGACTAAGTCCGATTTGCCCGGCTTCGATCCAACGTGGCAGGAAGCGACGGAAGCAATGGAACGCAAGATCGCCGTTTCCCCCGTCAAGCTGAGGGATCTTCTTCGCAAGCCTGTTCACCAGCGTTTTCGATTCCCGTCCACGACCACCAGTGAGCCTGCAGCGGATTCCTGCGCGGACGCAGCCCTAGTGGTAAGGAACCAGAGAGAGATAGCCGGCACCATCAAGGTAACCGCAACATGCATTGCCGCGCAGACATACAAGATCAGAGTCAATATCCGCAATGCGCTGGAGTTTCACATTGATGGAAGCCAAAGCCGCGATCAGGCGCTAATGCACTCTCTGGTGTCCACCCATATCGTCCTCAACGCAGGCGCAGGTGCATTCGTCTCCTTGCTCGACCCTCCCCTGAATCTACAGGACGCTGTAGCCCAATGTAGGAACATCGGGGTGTTTCCGGTGTTGACTGGAAAAGACGGGGAGCGGGACACGATGCTGGCCTCTCCGATCATTTTGTACGACTATCCCCAAGTCGCGGCAGAGAGCCCCGGCGATCTTTTCGACGGCACCGAAATCGACGAAATCCTTTCGCTGCGGATTCTCACGATGACCGATGAGGAGAAGCGGGAGGCTCGGCAAACCGACGAGCTAACGCGGCGAATGCTCGAAAGAACCGAGGATCTATCGGAACAGCTCATGAAGCTGCATGGCACATTGCGCGGAATGCGTCCCTTAAAACGAGAGGAGAGGGCACAGCCATGAACGAATGGGAGTGGCAGGCGCTAGAGGACAAGACTCCATTGACTCACATCGAAGTCATGGGCGTCCTGGTAAAACCCGGTGACCGCGTCCGCCTGCGGCCTCGCAAGGGAGGCGACGTACTCGACCTTGCGCTTGCCGGTCAAACTGCCACGGTGGAATCCATTCAGGAAGACTATGAAGGCAAGATTCACCTCTGTGCCGTGCTCGATGCCGATCCGGGCAGGGATTGGGGCTTTTTGCGCCAGCCGGGCCACCGGTTCTTTTTTAGTCCCGAAGAGATCGAAGCCCTGCCGGAAGAACACGCCCGCAATGAAGCGGTGGCTCCAAAAATTCTGATTGCCGGCATCGGAAACATCTTTCAGGGTGACGATGCTTTCGGGGTAGAGGTGGCAAGGAAGCTCATGCTTCACTCCTGGCCGAAAGGCGTTCGCATCATCGATTTCGGCATACGTGGCCTTGACCTCGCCTATGCCCTTCAGGACGGTTACGAAGCTACGATCCTTGTGGATGCTCATGCGCACGGCGGCCCGCCGGGAACCCTCTATCTGATGGAGCCCGATCTGGAATCGTTGAATACAAGATCCGGGGAGGAATTCGTAGACGCGCATGGAACCAACCCAATGCGCGCGCTGCAGATGGCCGCATCTTCTTTTTCGTCGTCGCCTTCCTCAGCCTCGCAGAAACGGTCCTTGAGCCGCATTCTCCTGGTCGGATGTGAACCGGGCAGTTTGGGCGGAGAAGAAGGCCACATGGGCCTCAGTGAACCGGTATCAGCCGCCGTAGATGAAGCAGTTCAACTGCTCGAATCGTTAATCGTCAAGATTCTGGCCGGAGAATGGCCAGTTGCACTTCAGACATAGACATCAAGGAAAGGAGACCGCTGTGACCAAGGAAATCACACGCAGCGCCACTAGCGAAACAACCGACAAAGAGACGCTCTTCATGTTGGGGGGAATCGCCCTCATCGTGTTTGGAGCGGGCATGGTCCTCTCCAGCCCGGTCATTCGACGCTATCTGGGTCAGTTTGGGATTGGGAGCCTCACTCAAAGCGCCCTGCCCGACATTGAGCGCTACCTGAAATTGCGATCCATGTAAGAGCGGCCTGCGGGACGGGCTGCGGCAACCCGCCGCCCGCCGTTTTTCAGCAGTTTTGCAGAGGCTACTACACGGCGTTTTTGAGGTGGCTCTTTGAGGTCGCTTTTTGATGTGAAAGACCTGGGCTGAAATGCCGATAAGTTCTGGCAGAAGCTCTGCGCTTTCAAAACAGGGGGGCACGATGGATAAAATCGTTCATTACAAGATCGATTCCAAACGAAGTTTGTTCACTGTGCATGCGTTCGCCGACGGGTTGGCTTCCACGCTCGGGCACAGTCCGACCATTGCAATTCGCGATTACTCAGGCGAAGTACGATTCAATGCCATAACCTCGTCCGAGGCCGTTCTGCAAGTGAACGTGAAGAGCGGCTCTCTCTCCGTAATGGACGAGATGCGGGACGACGACCGGCGGGAACTTGAACGGATCATGCAGCAAGAGGTCCTTCAAATTTCCCGGTATCCGGATGTGCGTTTCGCAAGTTCTTCGATCGGCATCAACAAGGTGACCGAAGAGTTACTCCGGGTGGACGTGCACGGCACCCTGACGATCAGAGGCTGCACCGCATCTCATTCTTTTGGAGCCCAAGTGGCCCTGGGAGTCGACAGCCTTCGCGCGCACGGCGAATTCCGCATTCGACAATCCGATTACGGAATCCCTTTGGTTTCCATCGCCAGCGGCATGATCAAGGTTCAGGACGAGCTGAAATTCGGGTTTTACATCGTCGCTAGAAAACAGCAGGTGCTCGCCAAGGGAGCGTGATAGGAAAGCGCGCCACGGCGATCGACCGGGCATGAGCGGCGCTCATGCGTAGGTGAACCGGATTTGCAAGCGATGGCTCAGAGGATCGGGGCAATGCAGGCTCGAGATATAAAAGTGCCTTTGTATTTCGAGGACAAAGTTCATCTTATGCAGCCGACCAATCCGTCCGTCGTTCGCTATTCCATCGATCCCAACGAGAGCACGCTCACAATTGTTGTATACGCGGGAGGTGTGCTTTCGATCATGGGGCACAACCCGAAGATTGCGGCACGCAGCTTCAGCGGTGAGGTTGCATTTCGCCCCGATGACCTTGCCGGCTCCACGTTGCTTTTCAAGGTGGAAGCCACATCGCTGGCGGTCAAGGATGAGATGTCCACCAGAGACCGGAAGGAGATCGAGCGGCGCATGCAAGACGAAGTGCTGGAAAGCCAGGAATTTCCAGAGATTTCTTACAAGTGCCAGGAAGTTTCCGCCGGCCAGACCAGCGCCAACCAGTACAAGGTGGCCATGAAGGGAGAACTAACGCTGCACGGGGTGGCCAAGGTTCAACCGATCTCCGCCTGGATTGTGATTGCCGGTGAAACGTTGCGCGCTGTCGGCGACTTTACCTTGAAACAATCCGATTACCGTATTACACCCGTTACCGGCCTGGCAGGTGGATTAAAGGTAAAAGACGAAGTGAAATGCAAGTTTGAAATCGTGGCCCGCAAGCTTGGAGTTGGCCAGGTAGACCAAGCCAGTTAGTAAACCGAAGGGCCCGTAAACAGAAGTTGGAAAGCCAAAACGCATCACGAGGAGTCGACGAATGTGCCTTGCCATACCAGGAAAGATCATTGAACTCTTAGGCGACAATCCTCCGCTGGCCGCCGTTGAAGTGGCTGGCGTTCGCTGCAAGGTCGACCTCGGGCTCCTGCAAGACGATATGCCGGTTCTTGGAGACTGGGTGCTCATTCATGTCGGTTTCGCAATGAGCAAAGTGAGCGAACAAGATGCCCTGGACCAGATGCGGATGCTCATGATGCTGGGAGAACAAGAGCAAGCCATGGAAGAAATTCAAGGTTATGGGCTCGACGAAGGGGAGGAGCAGCAGGACTCACTGCGCGGCGACGCGGCGCGATCGCGTCTACCTTCCTGATCTCGATGTATTTCGGAGAGCGGTTCCCGATCGAAATCTGGAGACCATCATGCAATTCGTCGATGAATTTCGCAATCCCGAAGTAATTCGCAAAACAGTGGATGAAATTGGACGCATCGCCGACCCTAAGCGGCACTATCGCTTCATGGAGGTTTGCGGCGGGCACACCCATGCCATTTACCGCTTCGGGCTCAAAGACCTTCTCCCATCGAACATCGAACTCATCCACGGCCCCGGATGCCCTGTCTGTGTACTCCCCATGGGAAGGATCGACGATGGATTGGCGGTTGCCCAGCAGGCGGATGTAATCTTTGCCGCGTTCGGCGATATGATGCGCGTACCCGGAACGCACGGCACGCCCCTTGAGCACAAGGCCCGCGGCATGGATGTGCGCACCGTGTACTCCCCTTCCGATGCGCTGAAGCTTGCGAGACTGAATCCCAACAAGCACGTCATGTTCTTTGCAATCGGCTTTGAGACCACGGCCCCATCCACCGCAATGACTCTGATGCGCGCAAAAGCCGAGGGCTTACACAACTTCTCGGTGTTCTGCAACCATGTAACGATCATCCCGGCAATTCGCGCCATCCTGGATTCGCCGGACATGCGCCTGGATGCGTTCATCGGGCCAGGACACGTATCGACCGTGATCGGCTGCCGCCCTTATGAGTGGATTGCCAAGGACGAAGGCAAGCCGATCGTAACGTCAGGCTTTGAGCCGCTCGACATCCTGCAAACGGTAGTGATGCTGCTCCGCCAGCTCGACAAAAACGAAGCCAAAGTCGAAAACCAATACAAACGGGTTGTGCCGTGGGAAGGCAATCGCGGGGCTCTCAAAGCCCTGGCGGAGGTCTTTGAGCTACGGCCCTATTTCGAGTGGAGAGGGTTGGGATTCATTTCACAGTCCGCTCTTCGAATTCGGGATGCCTATGCCGAGTGGGATACCGAATGGCGGTTCTCGATTCCCGGCCTGCGCGTGACCGATCCAAAAGCGGCGCAGTGTGGCGAGGTGCTCAAAGGAGTCCTGAAGCCCGCGCAATGCAAGCTATTCGGCCGGGAGTGTACCCCCGAGCATCCAGTTGGAGCATTGATGGTTTCATCGGAGGGATCGTGCGCAGCGTACTACAACTACGAACACCGGAAAGCAATGGCAGCGGAGCTGGTGCAGCTTCAATAAAAACCGAAACAGGAACTTCCGCTCCTTCATCCGTCCGCTTTCGCGATCCACAAATTGAGATGGCTCATGGCGCGGGCGGCAAAGCCAGCCGCAGGTTGATCGAGGGCTTGATTGTTCCAACTCTCTGCGGTCCCGTGAAAGAACCGCTCGCCGACGCCGCCTGCGTTGAAATCGGCGGAACGCCTGTGGTGATCACCACAGACAGCTTTGTAGTTAAACCGCTGCGCTTTCCCGGAGGCTCCATCGGAGAACTCGCCGTGAATGGCACGGTCAACGACCTCGCAGTATCGGGCGCGAAAGCCACCGCACTAGTGGTCACGATGGTGCTGGAAGCGGGCCTGCCAACCAAGGTGCTTGAAGAAGAGATTGCCGCGATGAGCAAGGTTGCAAAGCAAGCCAACGTCCCCATTGTGGGCGGCGACACAAAAGTTGTTGAGCACGGCAAGGCCGATCATATCTATATAACAACTACGGGAATTGGCCAACGGATCAATGGCATTCAGCTTCATCCTCGGCTGGTCCGCCCCGGAGACAAAGTGTTGCTCTCCGGCCCTGTGGGCGATCACGGAATCGCCATTCTGCTGGCACGAGGCGAGATTGAGTTGGAGGCAGATATTCGCTCGGATACCCGCTCCGTTTTCCCGTTCATAGAGAGCATGGCAGAAAAAGCGGGACCTGGGCTCCGCTGGATGCGCGACCCAACTCGTGGCGGCCTCGCCACCTCGCTCAACGAACTGGCGCGCGATTGCGGGCTGGGGATACACCTTTCCGAAGAAAAGATTCCCGTGCACGATGCGGTGCGCGGCGCTTGTGAATTGCTCGGCCTCGATCCGCTTCATATCGCCAACGAAGGCCAGTTCGTTGCTGTGGTTGCGCCGGACTTTGCTGAACCCGCGCTGCGTGCCCTACACGCGATAGGCGGCGGAGAAGCGGCCGTAATCATCGGCGAAGTGACCGATCAACATGCCGGCAGCGTGCTGGTAAGCACGCGCTACGGGGGTGCAAGAGTCGTCGACATGCTGGTTGGTGATCCGCTGCCAAGAATTTGTTGAGGAAAGAGATTGCCGTAACTGCCAGGAAAGAGGACTTATGGCTATCGACGTTGCACTCGCGACACAAGTGGAAGAAAGCCTGCTCGAACGGAATCGGTTATTTGAGGCGTTCTTTTCACGGGAAGCTCCTCGCTTGGCTCAAGCTTGTCGTGCGATGGCAAGCCGATTCATGCGGAACGGACGGCTGCTCGCGTTTGGCAAAGGGCCTTACGCCACCGATGCCCAGCATGTCTCGGTAGAGTTTGTTCATCCGGTGATTGTGGGGAAGCGTGCGCTGCCCGCACTCGATATCTCTGCATTTTTTCAGTCCTGGCTGGAGACTGCGCTGCAACCGGAAGACATGGTCATGGGCTTTGCCCCTCCCGAGGGTGACTCGGAAATTGAAGAATCTCTGCTGCGCGCTCAAGAACGGGGTGCGATGGCATTTGCGCTGCCAACACCAACAAGCGGTTCCGGCGGAAAATCGTCGTATTCATTCCAGAGCATCACGAACCACCCTTTTCTCCACCAGGAACTGATCGAGATTCTCTACCACACGCTCTGGGAGACAGTGCACGTCTATTTTGAGCATCGTGAACTGGGCCACAACGTCGGCGAAGCCGGCTTCCTTTATCCATTTCTGGGTGGAGGTCAGACCCACATGGATCTTGAAACGCTTGAAGCCCTTGAAACAGAAGTTGCAGCCTCCATCCAGATGAAGGTGCGCGATGATGCCGCCCTGCGCGAACACGTAGCTCAAGAGCAAGCGGAGGCAATCGTTGCCGCGTCGCAGGCGATCTACGAGCGGGTGCAGCGCGGGGGGAAGCTCATTATTTTCGGTAACGGCGGTTCGGCTACGGACGCCAACGACCTGGCCATCGATTGCTTCCAGCCCCCTTCAGGCTACCGACCTGTTCCCGCAATCTCATTGTCGTTAGAGCCAGCAAACATCTCCGCCATTGCCAATGACGTTGGCATCGATGTGATCTTCCTGCGACAGCTAATTGCCCATGCCCGGCCCCAAGATGCTGTGGTGGCTATTTCGACGAGCGGTGGATCGCGCAACATCTGCATGGCTCTGGAAGAAGCCGGGAAACGTGGTCTGCTGACGGTTGCCCTGTTGGGTTATGACGGCGGTGAGATTGCGCGGCGGAAGCTGGCCCAATTTCCTCTGGTCGTCTCCTGCGACTACATTCCACGCATTCAGGAAGTACAAGCTTCTATGTATCACTCGATGCGCGAAATCCTGGAGGTGCTCAGCCGTGCTTGATGTTGAACTCTTTGGAACCACAAGCTGCCCTTACACGCAGGAGATGCGGGAGTGGCTCGAATGGCGGAAGGTGCCGTTCGTGGAATATGACATTGAGCGTGATCAGGCTGCACGCGAGCGCCTGCGGGAAGCCGCCGCCGGACAAACCATGATTCCAATCCTGCTTGAGGACGGAAAGGTAGTGCAGGCTGGCTGGCAAGGACGCGGCTGCGCTGTGAACTGGAAATAGATTGCATGAGAGAAGCTCTCTTGATGCGGGTGCGCGGCGTGGTGCAAGGCGTGGGCTTCCGTCCCTTTGTATATCGCTTGGCGCGCGCGAATCAACTTGCGGGATGGGTCTTGAACGCTGAGAACGGTGTGGAAATTCATCTTGAAGGAGCGGCAGACTCCTTGCAGCGCTTTGTTCACGACTTGCCGGTAAAAGCTCCGAGCGCCGCGCAAATCATGGAAATCGAAACCGAGACCTCCTCCGACGAAGGATTCGATACATTCCTGATCCGGGAAAGCGAGAACCGCGAACAGCCCACAGTCTGCATCTCTCCCGACCTGCCGGTTTGCGAAGATTGCTTGAGCGAACTCCTTGATCCCACTGATCCTCGCTACCATTATCCCTATATCAACTGTACGAACTGCGGTCCCCGGTATTCGGTGATTCTCAATCTTCCTTACGATCGCCCCGAAACCACGATGCAGGCGTGGAAGATGGACCACTTCTGCCAAAACGAATACGACGATCCCGGAAACCGGCGCTTTCACGCTCAACCCGTGGCTTGCGGCGTTTGCGGTCCACACCTTGTGTTGAATGAAAAGGGCGGCAGACTATGCGGCGACGAAAGCGTCCTTCGCCGGGCTGTTACCCTGCTGCGAGAAGCCAGCATCGTGGCCATCAAAGGTTTGGGTGGCTATCATCTGGCGTGCAATGCCCTTGATGAAAACGCAGTCCTTGCCCTGCGCGAACGCAAATTCCGCAAAGAGAAGCCCTTCGCGATTCTCGCCAGAAACCTGGAAGTTGCGAAGACCTTGATAGAGCTTTCTCCATCCGCGCAGGAACTGCTTACCTCTGTGGCGCGCCCCATTGTGCTAGCCCCAGCAAGAGTGATGCTGGAAGCTGTGGCTCCGGAAACCAACGAACTCGGGGTGATGCTACCTTACACGCCGCTGCACTATTTACTGTTCGAGGCTGGCGCTCCCGAAGCTCTGGTGATGACCAGCGGCAACCGTTCCAGCGAACCGATTGCTTATAAAGATGAAGACGCGCTGGCTTCTCTCGCCGACATTGCCGATGCCATCCTGGTAGGCGAGCGTCCAATCGCAAGGCGCGTCGACGATTCCGTGGTTAGAGACGGCGTTTTTGGTCCGCAGGTTCTACGCCGTTCGCGCGGATATGCCCCAGGCGCGGTCGCGCGTCTTCCTGTGAGTCGGCCGCTGCTAGCAGTGGGTGCTGATCTTAAAAATGCAATCACTTTGGTGGTAGACGGGCAGGCCTTTGTCAGCCAACATGTTGGCGATCTGGATCACTATCCATCGCTGTGCGCGTTTCAGGAGACAATCTCCGATCTGATTTCCATGTATCGGGTCCGATGGGAAGATCTGCTCTTGGTTCACGACGCCCATCCTCAATATCGGTCCACGCTGTACGGCCTTGAACTGCCCGCCGCAGAGAAGACGGCAGTGCAGCATCATCGTGCGCACATCGCGTCGGTGTTGGCCGAGCACGGCGCCTGGGAGACACCGGTGGTTGGAGTGAGTCTCGATGGCACTGGCTATGGCGACGACGGAAGCATCTGGGGCGGCGAATTTTTCGCGGGCAGCGTCATCGAGGGCTTTCAACGCGTGGCCCACTTGCGGCCAGCAGCGCTGCCCGGAGGCGATGCGGCGGCGCAGCATCCTGTCCAGGCAGCGGCGGGATTCCTCGCGCAGATCGAAGGGTTGCCAGATTTAACCGCATTCCCTTTTCATTTTCCCTCACGCTACGAGGATGCGCTCGAACTCGTTCACAAAGAGGTACGCACATTCCCCACAACCTCCGCCGGAAGGCTCTTTGATTGTGCCGCGGCTTTGCTGGGCTTTACACGCGGGACTACTTTTGAAGGACAAGCAGCCATGTGGCTGGAAGCCCTGGCCACTCAAGCGTCTTGTAGTGAGGCTTACCCCTTCCCCTTTGAAAACGGAGAACTCGATTTTCGTCCACTGCTTTACGCCGTGGCGATAAATCGGGCACGAGGGCGGGACGCTCGACAAATCGCCAGGGCGTTTCAGCGTGGGGTGGCCAGAGGTCTGGCGGAGGCGATTGAAACGCTGGCGGCGCAAAGCCATGTCAACACGGTGGTGCTTTCTGGCGGAGTCTTTCAAAACGAACTTCTCTTGCGCGATATGAAACTCTTGCTGACAAACACTTCTCTCACGATCTGGACGAATCGCAGCGTGCCTACGAATGATGGGGGCATCAGCCTGGGGCAAGCTGCTCTTGGCGGCTTGCAGCGGGCATCGAGTTCCGTGAAGGAGTCTGCAGGCTTAGTCAGCGATACGGCGGTGCGCTATGCATGAACTATCCATTGCGATGAGCATCGTGGAGATGGCCCAGGAAGAGTCCGCGCGCCGAGGTGGAAGCAGGGTAAGCTCCGTTCACCTCAAGTTAGGCGCACTCTCTGGAGTAGTGAAAGAGGCGCTTGTATCCGCCTACGAACTGGCGTGTGAGCAAACGGAGTTGGAAGGCTCCGAGTTGAAGATTGAGGACATTCCGGTGGTGGTCTTCTGCCCTCGGTGCCAAGGGGAGCGGACAATCGCTTCCATCCAGTGGTTTTGCTGTCCCGAGTGCCATACGCCCACCGGCGATGTGGTGCGAGGAAAAGAGCTTGAAATAGTGGCCTTGGAGATCCTTACATGAATTCAAAACCTCGCATGGTGGAAGTCCGCCAAAATGTATTGAAGCAGAACGATGTGGTAGCGCGAGCCTTGCGCGAAAAGTTTCATGCGCAGGGTCTGTTCACGATCAGCCTAGTTTCAAGCCCGGGGGCGGGCAAGACAACGTTCTTAGAGAAGACACTCACACAATTGCAGCCGAAGCATCGCGTTGCCGCGCTAGTGGGAGACCTGGCCACCGAGAACGATGCGCAGCGCCTGGCGCGCAGCCAGGCTCCCGTAAAACAAATCAACACGGGCACCCTTTGCCATCTGGAAGCAGCGATGGTTGAAAAAGCCCTCGAAGGCTGGGATCTCAGCACGTTGGACTTTCTGTTTATCGAGAACGTCGGCAACCTTGTGTGCCCTGCTTCTTATGATCTTGGAGAAGACCTTCGCGTGGTGCTACTCTCGGTGACGGAAGGCGAAGACAAGCCGCTCAAATATCCCACGATCTTCAATACGGCGGACCTGGCTGTCATTACCAAGATGGATATGGCCGATGCCGCGGAATTCGACATGATGGCCGCCACCGCGAACATTCAAGCGGTGCGCCCAGGCTTGCGTACTCTCACGGTCTCCGCCAAGACTGGCCAAGGCATGGACGAGTATCTTTCCTTCCTCTCTTCCCAACTCATAGAGTGCCATGCGCCGTAAAGCCAGAGGCAAGCCTCTTTTGACGTTTTGCCGCCTAATTACTAATTTATTAATTACTCTTAATATATTTACTATATAGTTAATTCATTTCGCATTGATTTCGAGGCCACTTGGAAAATATGAAAATAATGAACTGTAACGATACGGCCTTTGCAATCAATGAGTTACTCCATTAACGGTCTTCACTGTGGGTATGCACACCAAATGAAGGCGCTCGCCACACAACCCTACGCTGCCTTATAACTCTTCAGTACCTATCTGTGATCCTGTTTTGCACGGTTCCGCGCAGCAGGGAAAAGACATTCTCAAACGGAGGAAGAATTGGATCTAAAACTCAAAGGAAAAATCGCGCTGGTAACAGGATCGACTGCAGGCATTGGTTTCGCGATTGCTGAAGGACTGGCGGCAGAAGGCGCCCATGTTTACCTGAACGGACGCACACAGGAGCGCGTCGATCGCGCCATTGCAGCAATCAAAGGCAAGGTCGCCAATGCGACCCTGGGCGGTATCGCCTCGGATTTTTCGGGAGCCGCAGGCGCGGAAACAGTGATCGCGAAACTGCCAACCGTGGATATTCTGGTGAACAACGTAGGAATTTTCGAACCCAAGCCTTTTGCCGAAATTCCCGATGCCGATTGGCTCCGGTTCTTTGAAGTGAATGTAATGAGCGGGGTGCGCCTCTCGCGGCACTATCTTCCTGGAATGCGGCAGAAGAACTGGGGCCGTATCCTGTTCATTTCGAGCGAGTCGGGAGTGCAAATTCCCGCGGAGATGATCCACTACGGAATGACGAAGACAGCGCAGATAGCCATAGCGCGCGGCATTGCGGAAACGTTGGTAGGAACGGGTGTAACCGTGAACAGCATTCTCCCCGGCCCCACGGCTTCGGAAGGCGTGGATGGGTTTGTCGAGGCGATGTCGAAGCAACAGAACAAATCAAAAGCGGAAATAGAAAAGGCGTTCTTCGAACGCGCACGGCCTTCGTCTCTATTGCGCCGCTTTGCCACCGTGGAAGAGGTTGCATCGATGGTGGTCTACATGGCCAGCGAGCTTTCATCGGCAACGAACGGCGCGGCTCTGCGCGTGGACGGCGGCGTGGTCAAAGCAATTTTGTAGACGATCTACTCACTAGACGATCTAACCGTTAGCCGGGCGCTCAGGAAATAACGGCTGCACATGATGTCGGACCCTGGGCGCACCGAGAACAAACTTCTGCACCCTTGCAGCAATTTCGCGATCCGCGCCCGTGGATCGCTGATGCTGTCGAACATGCTCGGCCCAGGAATCGACCAGGAAGGTTTCAAGAAAACGGGTTGCATTCTCAAGATCGCGAAAAATACCCCACCTATATGCGCCATCGCGGCGGCGCACCCGCTCGTACTCTTGCATTGCATGGAGAAATGGTTCCTGATGCTCCGCCGCAACCTCATATTCAACGGTCACGAGAACGCGGCTTGAATCGATCGCGCCAGGCTCCTCCCCGGAGACAATTGCGGGCAGCTTTCCGTAAATCCAGGGCGTGAGATCCTCCGCTGCATCGGGCAACTTGAAGAGCAAAAGTCCCACAGCATCGATCGCGATAGCGCCCACTCCGGCCCACATCAAAATGGGATGGATGCCAAATTTATCCGCTAACGCACCCCACAGGGCACTGCCACCCGCCATGGCTCCTTGCGACACCAGCAACGTAACCGCCAGCACTCGCGCCCTGACCCAATCCGGAGTGTGATTGAGAATGACCACGTTGAAGGTTGAGATAAAGACGATCCAGGCGGCGCCCGCGATCATCATGCTTACGGTCAATGCAGGAATATTGGGAACAATCCCCGCCGCCAGCATGCTCAATCCCATGGCCAGTACGCCAACCGATACCACGCGGTCCGTGGACCAGCGGCTGCGCACGCGCTGTATCGCCAACGCTCCCAACACGGCACCCACTCCAAACGAGCCAAGGAGGACACCATAAAACAAAGGGCTGGGGTTGACGGTATGCGCCAGAGACGGCAGCAACGCCAGTAGCGCGCTGGCGAAGAACATGGTGCTCCCCGACCGGGCGAGCAGTCCACGAAGGCGTGGCGAGTAGCGCACAAAGCGAATTGCGGCGACCGTAGCGCCGGTAAGCGTCTCACGAGGCGATGTGGAAACGCGAGGCGTGCGCTTCCAGCGAGCCACCACATAGATCACGCCTAAGAACGAAACCGCGTTGATCCCAAAAGCAAAGCCCGCTCCGACCGTTGCCACCACGAGACCTGCCAAGGCCGGCCCCACCGCACGTGCAAAATTAAATTCAATTCCGTTCAGGGCCGAGGCCGATGACAAGTCTTCCTTTGGCACCAGTTCCGGGAGGATCGCCCGCCATGTTGGACTCTCGAACGCATCGCCAGCCGAAAGGGCAAACGTGAGGATCAGCAGCAACGCGGGGGTAATGAATCCGCCGACCGTTGTGACGGCAAGCACGATCGCGATGCTCGCCATCCAGATTTCCGTGAACAGGATCAATTTCCTTCGATCAACGATGTCACCAATGGAGCCAGCAGGAAGAGCCAGCAGGAAGAACGGGAGGGAGCTTGCCGTCTGCGTAAGCGCCACATACAAGGGACCGGCCTTAAGAGACACCATCAGCCAAGCTGCGCCGACGCTCTGCATGAAAGTGCCGACATCGGAGATGACATCCGCTAAAAGCAGATTCCGAAATATTTTGGTACGTAGAGGACGCCAAAGGCTGGGCGCGACGCCGCTCGATCCGGGATCGGACAAACGAAGATTTTCCTCCTGATATGCCTGCTAGACCGAATCGAACTTCGATCCGAAATACCAGCGTAGCATAGCCAGGCAGACCGGCTCATCGACAAGCCGATGAGCCGGTAATCGCGGTCAAGCTCTAGTCGCCTCACCCCTAAGGATCGAGGCTGCGATTGACATGCTTAGGTATTAGGATATTGCGCCAGAGACCCAGCACAAATGTCCCACTCCTTTCTCCATAACCCGGTTTCATGTTGTTTTCAGCACCAAAGGACGACGCAAACTCATTCCCAAAGAATCGAAATCCGATCTCTGGTCCTATCTTGCAGCCATCTGTGCAAAACATGACATCTTCGTCCATGAGGTCGGCGGCACTGAAGACCACGTTCATATGTTGATTGAAATACCTCTCACCATGGCCTATTCAGATGCCTTAAAAGAGATCAAGACCGGTTCATCCCGGAAGATGGGAAACGACTTCGCCTGGCAGCAGGGATTCGGCATTTTCGGCGTCAGCGAATCGCAACGAGCGTCTGTGGTTCGATATATACGGAACCAAGAATCACATCACCACAAGATGTCGTACGAAGAAGAGTTCATCGCCCTATTGAAAAGGCACCGCGTAGCTTATGATCCACGCTACGTATTGGGCTGATCATTTTTCGGCAATACCGGTGCGGAACAGTCGGACCGAGAGAATGCAAACAGATACGGCAGCGCCCCAAAAAGCGATAGCTCTGCCGCGCCGCTGGCGCTCAAACCCTTAGATTCAGTTTTCCCACGACTTCGTCATGGGCTACCCTCTTGTCGCGCCGCTGGCGCTTGGGGCGTTTTACGGTGATGCTTTTTGGGCGAACTTTCAATTTTTGAAGATTGAAACGAGGTGATTTTGTTCGAGCCAAAACAAGGTTTCAATTGGGCTGAGCATTGTCTCTCCAGCGGTGTAGGTCCAAAACGTTGACACCCATCCTCCGATTTTTGAAAGGATTTTGTTTTTAGCCGCCATCTATTTCCCGCTTATGCCGTTCACGCTCTAATGTGGGTAATAACCATCGCGCGCCTGCACGATCAGATCTTTTTGCTTGGTCTTCAGCGTGATTTTGCGATAGCCCAACGAATCTGCTGCAGGTGGCGGATACCCAAGGCTGTACTGGCTTCTCAGCTCTTCTTCGATTTGAGAGAAAATCTTGTCGAGCGAGTCCTTGCCCGACGAAGGCTCGAAGACTCTTCCGCCCGTTTGTTTCGAAATCTGCTCCAGGATCTTTTTACCATCGGGGCGTTGCTCCTGCGGATACCTGCCCATCCCGCCACGGCGGCCCCCGCCGGGGAAGCCACCACCGCCACGACCGCCAAACCCGCCGCCGAAGGGCTGCTCGTCTTTAAACAAGATCGAATAGACCACGGTGTCTGCGCGTTGTGCCGCCTCAATCGCGGTATAGAGCGATTCCTTGCTTCCGCGATCCACGCCATCTGTCAGAACTATCAAAGCCTTGCGGCCGGTTTGCTTGCTCATTAGCTCGTCCCCTGCCAGGTAAACGGCATCGTAGAGGAGCGTTCCGCCGCCAGAGCGGCCCTGGCCGCCGCCTCCTCCACCTCGTCTGCGCTGGCCACCGTCATCGCCCCCCGGTGAGTTCCCTCCGCCGGTCTGACCGGTCTGATGGAATTGGGGAGCGTCCATGGAACGCAATGCCGCCTGAAGCTTGTCACGCGAAGAGGTTAGATCCTGCAGCAGTTCCACTTCGCGATCGAAATGAATCAGGAACGCCTGGTCCTTCTCCGGACGCAACATGTGATTCAAGAAATCGGCGGCAGCGGTGCGCTCCTCTGGTAGAACGCGGCGTTGGCTACCGCTGGTATCCACCATCAGCCCCAATGTCAAAGGAAGATCGCTTTCCTGCGAAAAATATTGGATGGTCTGAGGCTGGCCCTGATCTTCCAGGATAAAGTCATCGCGCGTCAGGTTGTGAACGATCTTCCCGTGTTTATCGCGCACGGTTGCGGGAACATTCACCACTTTGACATGGACGCTCATATCGGGCGCTTGCTGCGGCTGTTGCTGTTGTTGCGGAAGCTGAGCCTGTTGTTGTTGCTGCTGGGCGGCCATGCAGGCCGTTATCGCGAGCACAATAACCAGAACGCGGGACATTAAGCTTATTCGCCCTATCGCAGATTTCCACATTTTGCATTTCTCCAGTCTCGCCGCATTCGGCCTCTTCACCATTGCACCCACACACGTTCCAGCGAATCATTTGCCCTCAAGACAGTCTTCCGTCTCTGAGCAAAATGAAGATGAGTTGATGCTGATCCAATATTTTGATGATGCTTGGAAGGCGAGACAATAGGGCAAGCGGTAAAGATGTTGTAAAGCTTCGGCCCATCTGATGGTTTTGTGGACTTGGTGCCGTATCGTGTAAAGCAGGGCTGAAGCCCCTCATTGGCTAACAAACATTTTTACGGGGTCCTGAAGGACCCTCTTCCACCTGTTGCAAGAGCTTCCTGGTTTGGCTTCGGTGAAAGCCACGCGGTGATTTTGATTCCTGCTTCTACTTATGCTGAGAACGCTTGTGTGCAATCGCAGTGCGAAGCAGAGGAAAGAAAATCCGACTCTAAGATATTTTTCCCGGCCAGCATGGCTAGCCCTTCTGATCAAGAATCATCACGCGCAGCTTTTCCACGGAAAACTCGCGCGATTGGCAGAAACGAATGATCTGCTCCTCCGACTCCTTGAGCTTGGCCGCTACCGAAGGAATCCCGGAGGCAATCTGTTTCGGAATGGTGATCAGGCCGTGTTGGTCTCCATGCAGCAGATCGCCCGGCTGGATCTTGAGGCCGCCGATATTGAGAGTAGCGCCGAATTCAAAAATGTGCGCGTAGGAATGCGAGACAACCGCATGGCCGGCAAAAAGTTGCAGCCCCAGGGCACGAAGACCGGGCAGTTCGCGCACCGCTCCGTTGGTTACGAATCCAACGCAACCCAAGGCGCGCAGAATCGCTCCGTGCACATCGCCAAGAAAAGCGCCAACGCCGCGCAGCTTATCCATATCCTCCAATACCACGATGCGCGGTGAGGGCATGGAGAGAATGTAGTTCCACCAATCCGTACGATCATGGTAAGACCCTCCGCGCGCCGGGGGATCTTCGGTGCGAACGCGGGCCGTAGTAGCGTATCCCACCATGGGCGGAAGATCGGGAAATAAAGACCTGATCGTGGAATCGGAAAAGCCGGTATTGCGCAGCCGGACCTGAAAGGTTTCAATTGCGTTGGTGATGGTGCAAGTGTCGAAATGCGCTAAGGCATCAAGCATTTCTCTATCCGTTTTCGTGGACTCAGAATTCATCTCGGTTCCCCTGTGGCCAATTTGTGTTGAAGGATCGTCTTTAGAAAACTATTTTCCGATCTGGTAATTCAACGACGACAAGGCCGATTGATAGTCATAGCGAGCGGTCGTGTTGCCGATGGCAGCCTCGGTTTGCTGCAGTTGGGCCTGGCTTAACTCAACGATAGAACCAAGGCCCAACTGGTATCTGGTTTGAGCCAGATTCAAGGCCAGGTTTGCCTGCTCCAAGAGCTGTTCGGTGACTCCCAGCTTCTGATAAGCCGCATTCATCTGCAGCCAGGTAACGCGAACGTCGCGGGCGATTCGGTTCCGTAAATCCCGCACCTGCTGCTGCAGAGCGGAAGACCGATAGTCGGCTTCTTGTGCCCGGGCAGAAAAGAGAAAGCCGTTAAAGATCGGGATGTTGATATTGACTCCCGCGGCTGCATAGGGCCCCCCCGGAATCTGGTCTGCGCGCACCGGTGCTCCACCCGCGACCGCGAGAGCGCTGATTGTCGGGCGCGAAAGATCGTGCTCGGCCCTGCTGAAGTGCTGAGCGGCCTGCCACTGGTCGTCCAGGGCAACCAAGTCCGGCCGCGAGCGCAGAGCCAGGTCTACCAGGTCTTCTTCTTTTTCCGCCGGCTGCGAGGCTGCGGCAGGAGTTTCGTCTACCAGAGAACCGATGCTCTGCTTCTCGAATCCGAGCACCTCATTGAGCGCTGCAAATGCTTCCGATTGCCTCCCCTGCGCGTCCACAAGCAGCAATTTGGCTTGCGCCAAATTCACATTGGCAAAACTAAGATCGAGTTCGGACTTCAATCGGGCTTTCGTAAGGGCTTGTACCTGGTCTGCCGTTACCTGGCGGGCGTCCACGGTGCTTTGGGCCACCTTGACCAGTTCTTGTGCGGAGAGCGCACTGTAAAACGCCTGATCCACGGCGAGAAC
>DATGIO010000173.1:0-110931 GCA_035295685.1 Candidatus Angelobacter sp. | reverse complement strand
TCCATGGAGGCTCCAATAAAGTGTTCTGGAGCATCACCCGGAAGGGTGTATCCATCCATGCCGAAGAAGTGCGAGGGATAGATCATGGGTGAGAGCACATCGCAATACTTCGCCATTTTCGCCACGTCTTGCCCAGTATGGCTCAGATCCACGGAACGTTGCCACGCCATGATCCCAAATACATCGAGCGAAAGCAGCACGCCCATTGGGTGGAGTTCGCTGTAGGCTCTTTGCAGGAATCCTGCAATTACGTCGTCCCTATGCAGCTTGGGATCGGATTGAAAAACGAATTGAGCATCCTGTTGATTGCCTTCGGCGGGGAAGCGTACGTAATCGAATTGAATTTCATCGGCGCCCGATTGCGCGACCTGCTTGGCAATCGCCAAATCGTAGTCCTGCACCTCGGGGCGCGAAGGATCGGTCCATACGAGCTTTCCGTTTTCCAGCCATGCCTGGTGCGTGCTGCGCGACTGGACTGCCAGAGCGCTGTGGTTTTTCGCAATGTTCTCGTCCCTGAAAAGGGCCATGCGTGCAATGGCATGCAGGTTGAGCGAGTGGACATAGCGGACAAACTTCGGCAGGTTGCTAAGCGGGTGGTTCCTGCTCTTCGGCGCGAGAGGGTGTTCGAATGGAATGCTCAGGCTTCCGTCGCTGTCCTTGATGTCAAACACCACGGCGTTCCCGCCGGCTTCCTGCCAGCGGCGAATCAACTCGATGCCATGCACGCTTCCCGCCGTTGCTCCAGTTAAATAGATGGCGCGCACCTCTCCATCTTTGGGAAAGGGGCGGCTCTTCTCAACGACCGGCTGCGGTTCAATGTTGGGTACCACGATTTCTTCATCCTTCTTGAAAGCCGCCCTGCCGTTGTTGGCCTTGCGGATCGCCGATTCAAACTCGGCAACCGTCATAAAAGAAGACTGCGTTAGGTACTTGCGGGAGACCAACAATGCGGTGGTTACTGTGCCGCTCTTGTAGGAAATAGCGCCGGGTGGAAGTTCATGAAGTGTAGATAAAGGTGGTGTGGATGAAGGTGGCGCGGACGTGCCAGTCGCCGCCGAAGCTCCGGACGGGGCAGCTTGAGGAGATCGTGTCTGCGAAACCAGTCGAGTATGGCGGGTGAAGAAAAACGATGTCAATCCTAAGAAAACAACGACCAGCGTAGCGCTGGAAACAACACTCAGCTTTTTGAACAGCATTCCCTTATCGGCTCTTTTCCATGTGGGCTTTAGCAGGTTTTCGCCTGAAAAATTTCCCGGCTGGCTTGGGGTGGGTCATGTTGTTTCTGCAGAAAACCCTCTCCCGAAGCTATTTTGGGCATCTTAGCATGAGAGGCATCTACTCTCGGCAATAGCTTGCTGGTGAATGGCCTTTCGTCATCAAACGGCATCTAACTTTGATGAAGACGAGAACAGGTGTTAATCGGTGGATTAACACAACTCGAAAACAAGGTGTTCCATCTCAGCATTTACCCCTTCCCCTAAAGTGGGAGCCTTAAAGTCGAAAGAGGGGCGAGCAACTATGAGGACCGGTCTTAATACCGCTCTCGATCCAAGCAAGCGCAGTTCAGACGCGCAGGATTTCGAGGGCGCACTTCGTCGCAAAATCGTTGGCCAGGAGCCAGCCGTAGAAAAAGTCGTTGAGATCTACCAGATGTTTCTGGCAGGCCTTAACGCCCCCGGCCGCCCGGTAGGGAACCTTCTGTTCCTCGGGCCAACCGGCTCCGGCAAAACCCGGGTCGTTGAAGCCATGGCCGAAGCTTTGTTTGGTGAGCCTCGCGCGATCATCAAGATCGATTGTGCGGAGTTTCAGCACAGCCACGAGATTGCCAAACTGATCGGATCGCCGCCGGGCTATCTCGGTCATCGTGAGACGCACCCGCTTCTTACCCAGGAAGCCCTGAATCAATGGCATACCGACAAACTCAAGTTGAGCCTCTTGCTCTTCGACGAGATTGAAAAGGCCAGCGATGCGGTGTGGCAGCTTTTGTTGGGTATTCTCGACAAAGCCACCCTCACGCTTGGAGATAACCGGCGTGTCGACCTCTCCCAATGTCTGATCGTGATGACCTCCAACTTGGGAGCCGGAGAGATGAGCGATCTCATGAACGGTGGGCTAGGCTTTGGTCAGTCCAAGAAACTCGAGATTATCGATACCAGATTGGACGACAAGATCACGCGAGCCGCCCAGGAGGCCGCTCGCCGCAAATTCTCGCCCGAATTCATGAATCGAATTGATAAGATCGTCGTCTTCAAGACCTTGAAGCCCGAGCACCTGGAACAGATTCTTGAGATCGAACTTGGCATGGTGCAGCAGCGCATCTTGCAGGCGACCGGCAACAATCAGTTTGTCTTTAGCTGCACGCCGAAGGTGAAGCGCTTTCTGCTCGATGAAGGCACCGATCCGAAGTACGGCGCGCGCCATCTGAAACGCGCGATCGAGAAGAACATTGTGTTTCCTCTGGCGAATCTGGTCGCTACTGCTCAGATCCGTCTCGGCGACTTCGTGCGAATCGACATGAAAGACACGCAGATGACTTTCACCAAAGAAGCAGAGGGCGCCCTGGTGCCGGTGCTTCTCGAGAAATATGGAGACCTGGCCAACAACAATTCAGCCGCGGCCCGCGCACCCCGTAGCTTGGTTAAGCCTCGCGACTTCGGAGGAATTGCTCCACTGATGGATCACAAATAAACGATGGACCACAAATAGACGATGGATCACAAATAAACGATGGACCCATAAATAGACGTTGGATCACAAATAAGCCTTTGACATTGGTTGGGAAATGGCAAGAATTATGCCCTGTGCAAAGATGCGCAGGGCATTGATCTGTCTGTAAACGAATCTTGCCGCTCTATTGCAAATTAGTTTCAGGCGCGCCGTTGGCTAGCGAATAGGAAGCAGTCGAAAGGCAGAAGATCTAAGAAAGAAGAGAAAAACCGACCCACGTGGCCGTGCGGTGGGCCGTTTTGAACCCGTCCTAGGACGTTTGGGAACCCGCCGCGGCTCTTTAGGCATTTCCGTACTGGCGGAACCTCGCACACCGAGCCGTATCTACGAGTCAGGTCCCCGGTTCATTGAATGTTGGTTCAATAAACGGTTACCGCCGTCACCTGCTTTGCAGGTCGGCTATCTCGCAACGATGCTAAAGAAAAGCTGAGTAGATAGCAAGTGGAAGGGCCAAAATTTTCAGATTCTCTGAAGAAGTTCTCTGGAGAGAATTGATCCTGCAAGCGGTTCGAAAATTCTTTGCAACTATTCTTTGCAACTTATGAGCGATTCAAAAATTGTGATGCGGATTTCCTATCGCACAAATGCTCGCTAACTGACGCGGCGGGTCTCTTCCAGCACCTCGTCCAGTGCACCCGCAAGCAGATCGGTGCGCTGTCGATAGGCATTGTGCAATGCCTCATACTTCTTTTTGAGCAAGTGATATTCGTCGGCGATGTTCAGAGCTGCGAGAACGGCAAGACGTAATGAGTCCACAGTTGACGTTTGCTCGGCGACGCTCCGCATCTTGCCGTCGACAAATTCCGCCAACTTCATAATGTAATCGGCATCCACGCCGCGCAGATTATAGGCTTGGTCGTAAATTTCTACTCGAACGGGCGGTGCGGTTGTTGCCGGTGCGGCCAATATGGGTCTCCTAAGCAGTAAACTCCTGCATTTCTCATTATGCTGTTGTTCGCAAGATGGTCAAGAGAAATCGAGAGGGGTTCCCATGGAGTTAACAGGAAATAACCGGGATTTAGGGGTGTTTTACCCCGTTGCCCTCACTCCACAATAGCTGCTGAAAACCATCTGCAAAACGAAGACAGTTCCAGAGCGGCCCGTCCGCGCTTGCAGCAGAGAGGCCGGTTTCGAAAGCTTAGGCTTCGACTACGATCTGGTCGATCTGCTTGAGCAATTTCTCAATGCGCCCCCGGACTTCTTCACGCTCTTTGCGCAGCGTGATGGTCTCTGCGCGAAGCACCTCTAGCTCTTCTTCACGCTGCTCCAGTTGTTCCCGCAGCCGGTTTGCATCCCGTTCCGCCGAAGCCTTGCCCTCGCGTGCGGCTTTTAGAAGCTCGATGGTCTTATAGATCTTCTGTTCCAGAGCGGGAAAATCTTCCCCTCCAACCACCTTTTCGGTTTCGCGTTCCAGTTCTTGAACTGTCTTGACCGACATGAGCAATGTTCCTTTACCGATGAATGCTTGCGAAAACGCAGTATAGCGCAGAATGCTGTGGACGCGGGCAGTTCATAGCTCAAAACCCGGGAATTCGATGTTGGCAACTTCTTGAGATAAGGATGCCATTCCCCCCGAATGAAGAGTGCCGGAGTGCGAGAGCGGTCTGCGCGAAATAGGAAAAAGCTCGTGCAATCCATGAAGAAAGTGAGAAAGCCGAAAGTCGAACGGCCGAAAGCCAGAAACGCAGAAAACTCTATTCTCGGATGGGAGATCCGGGTTGCGTCTAGTAAACCAGAAATGAGTGGATGGTTGGCAATAGTTGCTTGCCTGATAACGCTTGCAGCATTGTTTACAACCTCGCCCGCGATCGGGCGTCCTGATCACTGTACTTTTTGCAGGCGCTCAATGAGCTTTTGTGCCAAGTTATCTTCAGACTCCGACCACAGGACCCTTCCACTGATGCCGCAGTTCTTCTCAATGGCTGTGGTGAAGCCTACCAGCTTTTGAACATTCAATTTGATGCGCTGCTCCACCGAAGTCGTAAGCTCAACGTCTTCATAAAGAAAGGGCGCATCCAACCCGAAATCGATTTGGATATGGCCGTTCTGCTGATAGACGGCATCCTCGAATTTAGCGCCAAAGGCGGTAAACTTCACCAACTCCGGATTGATCTCCCACTTCGCATCCAAATCGCCCTCCTGAACGGGAACCCATAGGTCCCAGAGAGCCTCCAGTTCGTAAGCGTTGTCTTCATGCGGGAACTCACCAGCCAGCACCAGGGCCTTTTCGGGATCGACCCGATAATCGAAAGTTTGATGAAAAAGGACCGGTTCGCTGTACGAGACACTGTGGACCGCAAGATAGCCGATTCCCTCGCGCTTGGCTGAAAAAGGGAATTGCCGCAAAATGGAAAGCAGCCGCGGCGTCATCTCCGCTTCGCGAAAACTGGGAAACCACACATTCAAGTAAAGACGATCGGCCATAAGTCCCTTCCATTCTAAACTCGCTCAGGATTATCGTGCCTTGATTAGATTCCGCAAGAGCCTGGCGGTTTCAGGATTCATCGGACATGCTGGCCAATTCCATTAGGTTCGGAAGTCCAGAATCACGATAAATGTTTTCCGAATTGGTGACCTTCCATTCCCAGCGGAGTCTGTGAGGAATCAATGGATTGTTAGGTTGGGTGTTCTCATTGCGCTCAGAGAACGGAGAACAAAGAACAAAGGAGTACCATGCCTCCCCCTTCGAATAAATTCCTTCAAGCCTCCCGGTCTGTCACCTGGGGATTGTCGTTAGTAGTTGTGTTGTCATTGGTTCGGGTGGCTCACACGCAAGCTGGAATCCAGTACACCACGCCCCTTGCGACTGGAGTGAGCCTGGATCCTGTTGGCAGTTCTGTGGATTTGGGCAGCATGCCGTTAGGCATGGCCATGGCTCCGGAGGGCGGTAAGCTTGTTGTTGTCTTGAGCGGATGGCGGGAGCAGGGGCTTCAGGTTGTTGACCTGAAGTCCATGCGGGTGACCCAGACTCTCCCACAACCGGCGGCATTTTACGGTGCTGCTTTTTCCGCCGATGGACATGAGCTTTACGTCTCCGGAGGGAATGAAGACGCGATTTTTTGTTATTCATGGAGCGAAGGAGCGGCCACCTTCCAGCGCAAGATTGTCTTAAGGGAGAAAAAGCCTGACGAACCTGGAACAAGCTATCCCGCTGGGTTGGCTGTTTCACGCACGGGAAATCTGCTCTATGTGGCCGAAAATGTTGGCGACAGTCTGGCCGTGGTCGATCCCTCTCGGGGAGTAGTCATTGCCCGCTTTTCTGTGGATCACTTCCCTTATGCGGTGGTCAGTGGGCCAGACGGTGGTGTGTATGTTTCCGCTTGGGGAGGGGAAACCATCTCAATGTTTCGCTCTCGTAGCGATGGACTTCTGAGCTACGCCGGAAGGCTTCGCGTAGGCCGGCATCCATCCGCCTTGTTGCTGAACTCCACTGGCTCGCGCCTATTCGTTGCCCTCGGCGGCAGTGATCGGATCGCCTTGATCGATACTCGCCGCAAGAAAGTATTAAGCTATCTTAAGGATGCTGCTCCCGGCGGACCTTCTGAAGGCAGCACCCCGAATGCCTTGGCGCTCTCCACCGATGAGTCCAGGCTAATGGTCGCTGAGGGCGATAACAATGCGATTGCAGTCTTTGATCTTGTTGCCCAGAAATCGCCTACCGCGGGTCAAGAGCCAAACCACCATGCTCTTCCATTGGGCGGACACCTTGCTGGCCGCGTCCCTACGGACTGGTATCCCACCGGCGTTTTAGAGAATAGCGGCCACATCTTGGTTCTGAGCGGCAAGGGGCACGGTAGCCATGCCAATCCGGACGGGCCTGTTCCCGGCCAAAGTGTGATGGCGCGTCCGCTTGGGTATGACCTTGGACAACTCAATGGAACGCTGCGGGTCACACCCTCCACTCTTACGGCGCCTTTGCTTGCGGGATACTCCCGTCGCGTTACCGCCGCGAACGGATGGAATCGTCCGCGGCCCGGCAGGAACTATCCTCAGTTTAAGCACGTCGTCTACATCATTAAGGAGAACCGCACCTACGATCAGGTGCTTGGCGATGTGCCTGGAGGCGATGGCGACGCAAAGTTGGTGTTCTTCGGAAAGGATGTAGCCCCCAACCATCGCGCTCTTGCTCTACGGTTTGGGTTGTTTGATCGCTTCTTTACCAACGCCGAAGTGAGCTCTCAAGGGCATATCTGGTCCACCGCCGGCTACGTCACCGATTATGGAGAAAAGGTAGTGCCGTCGTTGTACTCCTTTCGGCGAGAGGGAGTGGATGGTGAAGAAGCCGATGAGCCTGAAGATGGCTTCCTTTGGACCCTCGCCGCCAAAAAAGGCATTTGGTTTCGCGACTATGGTGAAATGACGAAGACCGATGGATGGCCGGTGACCCAGCGTGAGTTGGCCGCCGATGTTAGCGAGTCGTATCCTCCGTTTGATTTCAAGATTCCCGATCAGAAACGCGCGGATGCTTGGATCGCCGAGTTGGACGAGTTTGTGAAAGCAGGGGCGATGCCCGAACTCGAGATCATGCACCTTCCTGCCGACCATACTGCTGGAGGAAGGGCAGGACTCCCTACTCCTCGTGCGTGCATGGCGGACAACGATCTTGCCTTGGGCCGGATCGTTGAGGCTCTATCCCGTTCGCCCTTCTGGCGCGATACGGTTGTTTTTGTGTTGGAGGACGACTCCCAGGCTGGGCCCGACCACGTCGACTCGCATCGTTCACCTTTTTTTGCAATCTCCGCCTATAGCCGCCCTGGCACGATCCATCGCTTTGCGAATACCACGGACGTCGTTGCTGCCATCGAAGATATTCTCCGCCTCGGACGCCTCTCCAAATTTGACTACTTCAGCCGTTCACTCGCCGACGTGTTTGCCGCAACGCCCGACTTAACCCCCTACACGGCGATTACGCCATCGGCAGATAGGAAAGAGTTAAATCCAGATGTCGGTCCGGCAGCCGCTTTGTCCCAAGACATCGATCTCAGCGCGCCGGATCGCGTGAACGACGCCAAGTTTAATCAGATTCTCTGGATGATGCTCAAGGCCGGCCAGCCTGCGCCGGATGTCAGCGCGAAATCGCCGCTTCATGTGCTCAACATGAGTCGCTAAAAAAAAGAATCGCTAGAAAAAAAGCCGCGAAACAAGGGAAGGGAAAATTCAAAAACGGGTACGCAGTGGGAAACGTACCTTACGCAGTCACTGGAGGGGCAGGGCAATCGCATGAAAGAGATGTTGATCGGTTGTGCCGTCTCAAAAATTTGTCTCACGGCTCGCGTGCTCCTTCGACTCCTCGACAATTAGGCTCGCGATGAAGCTGGCGCAACTGTGGAAGAGTGGCCCTTCAGGGCCACGTCAAGCGCGCACAATAAATTTCATGCCTTGGAGTACAAATGAGAACAAAGTTCTTATTTGTACTCCAAGGCATTTCGCTCGGCGTTTTCCACCTGGTCTTGCCTCTAACCTCACCCTTACACAAAGAGGTATCAAAGATTTTGATGCGATTGACATGACTGGAGGGGGGTAAAATCACCCCCCTCCAGTGAATATCAGGGGTTTACTTCTTGTTGTCCTTCAACCACTCGGAGTGAGCGCGCTCAGCGGCTTTCGTCGCACGTTCAATGTGCTCTGAGGCGCGGTGGCGAAGCTCGCGGGCTTCCGGATTGTCTTCTTCATGATCGATATCGGCGTGGGCCTTTTTCAAAGTTTCGATCGCTCGTAGCAGGCGGCTGCCATGCTCTTTTACGTCGACCTGAGGATGATCGTTGAGATCCTTGTGATCGTCGATCGAGGCGCGCTTGATTTCGCCGATGGCGGCATCGATCTCTTGAATGGCGACATCTTCATCTGAATAAACCTTCTGGTCGCCGGCTTGGTGGTACAACAACCAACGCGCAGTGCGCAGATCGGTGAGGGCATGCAGGTAGCCTGGATGCTTACCGGGCAGGACTTGCGAGGTGGCGGGCATAACTGCGAGTCCAAGAAGGACTCCCAGTACAAGATATTTTGCGAATTTCAGCATGTACCGTTTATCTCCGATTTTTTTGCCGCTAAGGCAAATGCTTTCGAATCTGTTGAACCCTATACCACGACAAAAGTGTCGCCGGAAGTATAACGAGAGTCTATGTTCGGTCGTGCAAGAGACTCAAGAGTTGCAGGCAAAATTCTTTGAGGAGATAAGGGTCTGAGGAGATAAGGGGAAGATACTGGCCTTACGCAATCGGCTTATGCCGGTTTGCAGTGCGCCCTCATGGATCGTGATGGGTGGGTAGATCGTGATGGCTGGGTGCGATGCAGGTTGCGCGCGTAGGAAGCTGCCTTCCCGTTGCGCCAATTTTTACCGAAGCGCCGTAACATAGAAAGCGTTGTTGCCTGTCCGTAGGTCCTTGCCATAGGAAAAACCGGCTCCCACACCTAGCACACGCACCCGCAATTGGAGGCCGGTATCGGCCAGCCATTGTTGAGGGCCAAATTGCGAGCGAGGCCCTGGCGAGAGACTGGAGATTTTTCCTGCGTCGAAAAACATTCCAAGCTTGAGCGTCAAAAAGCCATTGGTAAACAGGTTCTTGTCTGTTTCCCAATTCGAAAGAAAATAGTTACGCCCGAGAGGGGCGCTGCCTTTACGGCCGTCGCGGTCGCCGATGTGAGCCCGCATCCAGAGATCGTTGTCGCGTTCGAGCCCGAGCATGTAGAACTCATCGAATGGCAGCGGGCCAAAGGTTTTACCGCCGCGGAGGCGCCATTCGGTAGCGAAATCGTCTCCACGGGAACGGGGAAGCCAATGCGCTCCCATCGTCCCTTGCAGTTTTTCAAAGGACGACGTTTGTGGCCATTGGCGTCCAATTTGAGAGACGCCTTCCGAGAAGATGTCAATTCGTTTCTCGGGCGATTGCCATAATTCGTAGCGAAGCCCTGCCGTTTGCTTGAGTTGATAACCGTTACGGAGAACCTCTGCGCCGAGGATGATGGGTGATACAACGTTTCTGAAATCGCGGTGCGAAAGTTCGGCGCCCAACGACCATTTCCAGCGAGCACCCACCAACCGGCTGATTTCCGCGGCAATCGCTTCACGGCGCAAGTTCATGGCCAGTAAGGATGGCGCAGGGCCTGTAAATGAAGGGACGACGTTCCAGTTCTCATTGCGTCCGTCGATGCCGATACGGAATCGCCAGCGCGGGTCCATACCGAGTGGGCTCGCGATGCCAAGGGACACGCGCCGCTTGTCCGGGTCCCAACGGAACAATGAGGCCACATTCATTGCAGAGTGGCGAAAATTAAAATATTCCGGCCGGATCTCCTGGAATGGAAGCCCACGAAATGTCCGGAGCAGGCACGCGATGGTGGTGTTGCCACAGCCGTTGATTTCCTGTCCACGAAAGACGGTATCAAATGCGCCGTCGGGCCTGGCGACAAGATCGAATCGATAGCTCGGAAATATTTCCAATGCCTGCAGGCGGGCGTTGCTGGCCTGCAATTCATCGAGTTTCAGAGTGCTCGCTGGAGCAAAGGCCAGCGCGTGATCGAACAACGCGGCACGAAGACGCAGGGGTGGGTCGCTGCTGACCAGTCGAATCTGTGGCTTTTCGATATGGCCCCAGTATTTGAGGGCTGCTTCAAGATTGCCGTATAAGAAATAGAGCGTGGCAAGAAACTCGTTGGCGTATTCGTCGGTGGGATCGAGACGCAATGCGTCGTGCAAAAGAGAAATTGCTTGATTTTCGTTGTTTTGCTTGAAGGCCACACCTGCTAATTCGAGGGGGAATCGCTTATCTCGCGGCGCCAGCCGGCGTCCTGTCTGTAGCGATTCACGGGCTTCGTTCCAACGTTGAAGGTGGGCCAGGGCTACCCCGTATTCGTAGTCAAACTCGGCAGTGCGTGGAGCTGCGGTCGCCGCTACGCGTACGAGTTCCTCCCAACGCTCCATTGCGAAGAGCTGCTGCCAGCTGCTTTCTGAGTTTTCCTGCGCATGCGCGACGGAGATAAGACAAAACAGAACAAAGAGGACCACGCCCAGGGAAGGTCTTTTAAGGCCAGAGCGCATAGGGCAAGGGCGCAGGATGACGGCAAAGGCAAGTAAGAAGATACGCCTCATGGCTGCGGGGTGGGCACCGCAAGCAACGTCCAGTTACCCACAGCTCTCCATTCCTTTTCAAACCGGCCGCGGTCTTCCTTTAGCAATTTGCGCTGTGCCGCATCGTTCACAATCACGACGTTTTGCCCGGCATCGATGCCTACCACGACCACATAATGCAGCGCCGCGCCGCGTACCGATGGGTTGAGCGCCACAATGAGCGGGCGGCCCTGTTTGAGATGGCGGTCGAAATCCTGCCAATTACCCTCAAACGCAAAAGTGCGGAAGCCATGAAGCTGGAAGTAACTCTGCATCGCCGATGCGTAGATGCCATGGGCGTCCGAAGAGTAGAGCGCGCTCTGGATTGCGGATGGATCGGAAGCGGAATCGAGCGGGGCGCCTCGCTGGGCTTGCCAGTATTGCATGACCATGGCGATGCTGGCGGCTCCACAGCCGTCCTTTTCCTGCTTGATGAAGGGAACATCCAGCCAAACGCCGGAGTTTTGGGCAAAGCAAATCATGCCGCAGAGAAATAGGGTCATCCCAAGTCTCTGCGGCAGGTGAAGGCGTATGTGCTTTGTTTTAACGAACCGCAACAATAATCAGGACCAATACGGCAACGCCGAGAATAATCAGGATCAGATCGCGGTCGCTGAGCTTGCCGGCGGAGAAATCAGCCTGGGCCTTGTCGGCTTTGGCTGCGAGCTGTGCCAAATCATGATCGTCAAGCGTTGAAACAGCGGTTTTCACCTGCTGGGGATCCATCTGTGCGGACTTCATCTCTTTTTCCGCCAAGGGCGTTGAAAGAAATTGCCGGACGGTATCGATGTTATGTTGGCGCTCCTGTGACGCCGACATAAGATTCTGATGCAACTCGGCAGAGCTGACCACGTGGCTTTGGGCAACGAGGTCGGCAGGAACCAAGAAGATCGCGCACATCACAATGGCAAGGGCAGCCCGCACACATGGCCGCTTATTCAATTGCATATTCAGTCTCCTAGTGATTTCCGGCCAGTGCTGAAAGTATACATGAGTGAGAGAGGTCCGAATTTACCTAGCGCGTGTTCAAAATCGAAAACTGCCGGTCACGGATAGGCCTTTCAGTGTTGTGATTTCCCGGCTGAATGTGTTTCCGTGCGGCTTTTCTTCGGCGGAAAGCAGCGAAACCGTCTCGGACAGATGTGTATGTCGATCAGTTGTTATACTGCGGATCAAGGCAATCACCCGGAATGGATCATGCACCTTTTATCAGGCCTAGTCTTGGTTGCTGGCGGTGTATTTTTTATCTCGCTCACGGTGCTTGTGTTCGCAAAGCCTGCCGTGGCTGAGCGCTTCCTTATGGGTTTTGCGACTTCCGCACGCGCACACTTTGTGGAACAGATCCTTCGCGTACTCTTTGGCGGATCGCTTGTCATTGACTCAACGGACATGTGGCAAACCGATGCCTTCCGGTTCATCGGTTGGGCGATCGTCGCTTCTTCTGTGGGATTGATGCTCATCCCGTGGCAATGGCATCATCGGTTTGGAAAGAAGGTATTACCTGTCTTGATTCAACACATGAGGCTGTATGCAATCGGCAGCTTCGCGTTCGGTGCAGTCATTCTCTATGCCGTGTTCGCTCCTCAGCTCAAGGGATAGGGTTGACGTCATTTCTCCTTCATCAAAGCTCGCGGATCCCTCATGTGCAGCGAACGCTGACAAGTTCCGATAGAACGTGCCGCCGGAATTTTGCGATGTTATGACGATTGATTCAGTTTTACCAGCTCCAGGATCTTTCGTTTGTTTTTCCTTTCAAGGGAACGAAAAAAAGCTCGTAGGTTGGCCCTTGGGATCGTTGGACCAAAGCAATTCCCCGGTCAATGTAATAAACCCGCAGCTCTGCTTCGCCGTAAGATGGAATCAAGAACCATCAAGGAGGCTTTCCATGCCGGCAAAAAAGTTGACGGAGTTTCTCAATAGCAACAACGTCCAATATGAATCCATTTCCCACTCGACTGCCTACACCGCGCAGGAGATTGCCGCGTTGAGCCACACACCGGGACGAGACTTGGCGAAGACTGTGATCGTTAATATCGACGGCGACCTGGCCATGGCTGTATTGCCAGCCTCACACATGGCGGATCTGCGCCTTCTGACTGACGCCACTGGGGCGGAGAGCGTGGAGCTCGCCTCCGAACAGGATTTTCGAGAGCGATTTCCAGAGTGCGCGACCGGAGCGATGCCCCCTTTTGGAAACCTCTATGGAATGGAGGTATTTGTGGATGAAAGCTTGACCAAGGACAAGGAGATTACCTTTAACGCAGGCTCTCACAACGAACTCGTTCGCATTGCCTTCAAGGATTTTGACCGGCTGGTGGAGCCGACCGTAGTGAGATTCGTAAGACCGGTTCATGATGCGCTCGCAGCGTGAACGTTTCGCGGTAGTAAGGCTGGGAGCGGTACCCGATTGTCGAACTGAGCTACAAAGCTTATCCTGAGGTCGATTCATGCGCTGATTGCCTCTGTCCGGCGCCCGCAAATCTTCATGTCTCCCTTTATAAAGTGATAAGAAGACGAAAAGCCCATTCGTAAAGAAGCCTTTTTCGGTTCTGCGTCTTTGGCCGATATCCACCGGATTGGCTGGTTGAAAAGCACCACCACTGCGTGAGTTGTTCGCGGTTTCATGTATTCAACTAATTGAAAATAATGATGATAGTCCATTCGCTTCGAGTTGGCACGGCACGTGCTATGGATAAGGGCAATGGTGATGCAGGTGGAAGTTAAGAGGGCGGGTATGAAGAGGTTGGGTATGAAAAAGACTTACTCATTGGTTTTGTCGGTAGTGGTGATGGCGGCTCTGGCGGTGGCCCAAGCCCAAGATCAGGTGCCACAGGCACCGCAACAGCCGCCTCAGGATCAGACGCAACAGCAGGTTCAAACGCAACAGGGTCAAACGCAGCAGGGTCAAACGCAGGAAGACCAGCAACGGCAAGGTCCGCCGCAGCAAGACCAGACGCAGCCGGATCAGTCGCAGCAGGATCAGCAGTCTGATCAACAAGCGCCGGGACCCGCCGTTGAACCGAAAGCGACCGTGGCGCACATCAGCCTGATCCACGGAGAGGTATCGACGTTGCGAGGCGATTCCGGCGATTGGGCGTCAACCGCGCTGAATGCGCCCCTCGTACGCGGCGACCAGATTGCCACAGGCGATAAGTCGCGAACCGAGGTGCAATTGGACTACGCGGATGTTCTCCGGCTATCTTCGCGTGCCCAAGCGAAAATTGCAGATTTGACGCGGACCCACATCCAGGTTCAGGTATCGCAGGGCTACGTCAGTTACAGCATGTTCAAAGGCGGCGAAGCCGATGTGGAAATCGATACGCCCAATGTATCGATCCATCCTTCGAAGAACGGCGTTTACCGCGTCCAGGTCAATTCAGATTCGGAGACGCAGGTGATTGTGCGCGATGGCGAAGCGGAAGTCACCACACCTCAAGGGAGTACTAAGGTCCGGAAGGGCGAAGTCATTACCGTTCGGGGAGCGGATAATCCCGAATACAAAGTTGCCGAAGCGCCCGACAGGGACGATTGGGACCACTGGAACAAAGACCGTGATCGCATCATCAGCGATTCGGAAGGCGCTCGCAGAACCAATCCGTATTACACCGGAGTTCAGGATCTCGATTCCTATGGCCGTTGGGTCGACGTGCCCGGTTACGGCAACGTGTGGCAGCCCTATGAGCAAAACGCGAACTGGGCGCCTTATCAGTCCGGTCGCTGGGTTTGGGAGCCTTACTACGGTTGGACCTGGGTGTCCTACGAGCCTTGGGGCTGGGCTCCTTATCACTATGGACGCTGGTTCCTTTATGGCGGTTCCTGGGGCTGGTGGCCTGGACCGGTTTTCGCAACGTATCGACCGATCTATGCTCCAGCGTATGTCTCCTTCTTTGGCTTCGGCGGTGGAGGATTTGGCGTAGGGTTTGGCTTCGGCTTTGGTTTTGGCCGCATTGGCTGGCTGCCTTGTGGCCCCCGCGACTTTTTCTATCCGTGGTATGGACGGGGCTTTAACCGGATCAATGTCGTCAATGTCACGAATATCAATGTGAACAACTTCCATGGCGGCGCTGTGCCACCACTCGGCGTACATGGGGGAGCGGCGTTTTCAAACGTCAATATGGCGGCGACCAATCCTCGTATCCGGCAGGCGATCAGCACCGTGTCATCCCAGGACTTTGGGAAGGGAGTTGGTGCAAGCCGGGGCGCGGTGGATGCCGCAAGCTTCCGGCAGGCGAAGATGGTCACTGGCAATGTTCCGGTAGTGCCTACGCGAGAGAGCTTGCGCGTAAACAACGCTGCCAGCCATGGGATACAGCCAAGCACGAACCAGCACTTTTTCAGCAAGACGCAACCGCCCGCGGGACCTCCCGCATTCCACGAGCAGGCTGCGCGGATGCAGCAGGTAGTTCAGCAGCAACAGCGCCAGGCGCAGACGCAGAACGGCGGAGCCAATGCCAACAGTACGAGGAGCAATGCCTCTCCCGTGGCTGCAAGCAGAGCGAACGGCACGCAGGGAGCGGCTGCGGATCGTCCGCAGTGGGCCAACGGTGGCGCCAGAGCAACTACAACGACAACGGCTGCGGCAAACACAGCGCAAGCGGGCCGTTCGGCGAATAATCCGAATGCGGCTAGCCAGGGAAATAACAGCAGCGGACACGAAGGCAGCAGCCGCGATGGTTGGCAGAAATTCTCATCCCCTGCGGGACAAGGCTCAATGCGGGCGTCGTCCGGGCAGCAGGGCAGCTCCGCTCGTCCTGGAAATGGAAGCATGAGCGGGCAGAACAACGGTATGTCCGGAGGCCGCGGCTTCCCGTCTGGCGCGCAGCAGTCCGACCGTCCGCCTAGCGCACGGTCTGCGCAGTCCTCACAGGTGTCGCAAAAGCCTCCGCTCGATCTGAACCGGCCCATCGTGGCTCCTCGTAGCACGTCGGCCCCGTCGGGACCTTCTCGTGGTTCCGACGGTGGCTGGCGTGATTCAGGCGCAAGCCGGGGTCAGTCAGGTCCGAGCGCTGGACCCTATGGCGGCAGCCGTGGTGGACCCTACAGTGGGGGTGGTAGCCGCGGAGGATCGTACGGTGGTGGCAGTCGTGGAGGTTCTTCCGGCGGAGGGCATTCATCCGGCGGTGGCGGCAGCCATGGCGGCGGCTCCCATTCATCGGGTCACGGAAGATAAGAAATAGTAAGAATAGGAAGGCGGAAGGCAAGCAGGGAAAGTCACAATATTCCGGTTCGCGAATGGCAGCGAAGAACCGGGACCGGGCGGCGGAACTGAGGGGTTTTCGCCGCCTTTTCTTTTTTCGGGTTTTTTCGGAAGACAGGCCTTCTACCAGACGCCCTTGTCGCTCCCCGTGATCTTGAAGGCCACGGCTGCGGCAGAGGCCAATGGCGGCAGCAGGCTCAAGCGAAGGGTGGCGGTAACGTCGCCACGGAATGCGGTTGCCGCAAGCTGGCGGGTGTAAAGCCTGGCGGCGCAAGGCATGAGCGGAAGGCGGAGAAACCTCCCTTTTGTTTCCATGCTGTCAGCCCCAATGGTCGCATCCGCTACGATGTCAGGCGGCAAAGCGAGGCCCTCTCCGCGAAACCTCTTTACATACTGGGAGACGATATTCAGGAAGCTGGCGACGCCCGTCCAGATGCCATTGTGTACGGCGGCCTCCCGCAACTCCGTAAAATTGAGCTTGCCGATATCGATCATCGCGGCTGTATTCAGAATGTCGCAAACGCGGAAATAGAAATGGCGATACATTCGCTGCAGCGTTGCCGCAAAGATCCGTTCTTCCGGAGCGGGAATGAAGAACTCATGGCCGCAGATCGCCACGTTGACGCGCCTGTCGATGAATCGCTGCGGAAGCCTCGTATGCTCTCCCGTCTGGCCTAGACGCCCAATATGGGCTTCAATGAACTCCCCCAACCCGGGCAAGGAAAAGTTCCACTTGTTGGCAAGACGGTCACCCCAGCTTCGAGGCTCGACCTGTCCATGGAATTGTTCGGTCAGAACCTGCACAATCTTTCTTTGGTCTCCGGTAGAGACCAAGTCAAGATCGTTGCCCAAATCGGGCCAGTGATCGAGGGACTTCATCACCACGACTGGGCAGTCTGCTTCTTCCAGGGCATTGCATACTTTTTCCAGGCAGCTCAGCGCATTGGCAATGCGTGCACGTTCGCCTGCCAGAACGGAAACGGCCCATGCCTGAATGCCGTTATCGCCCCGATTGCCGGCGACGCGATTGATGACCTCAAAGGCCCGGACCATGACGTGATTGGAGTCGGCAAGTTCGACAAAATCCTCGCGCTGCCGCTGGGTCAGGGAAGCCAGAAGTGGGAATACGTCAGAAGCCGAGTTTGGCTTGAGCGCCAATTTAAGAAATGTATCGATGTATTGCTGCTCCCCTTCAATGATTGTTGCCATGAGACGAAAGGCTCCAGTCTTTTCCTCGCCGTTTTTAGATGAGAACCGGCGGTGCTCGGGTTGGCGTAAGTACATGCCTCTGCCCACTCGTTACTTAAGTATGGAGAGGCGAATCGGGTGGCGTGCATGGCCAAGGCATCTCCCTCGGGCGTTTTCCAACGAGGCTTGCCTCCAACTAACCTTCTTCCTGACCTTATAGAGGCTATTTCCAAGTTTCCATGCGATTGCCCTGGCGTCGGGCGGCCAGATTTTCTTCACGAGCGGCTTTCCGCCTATAATCGCCAGTTCTTCATTCTTCACTCCATGCGATGTAAGGAGAGCCTATTTGGCTTACAACGACCTTAGGGAATGGATCGCCGCCCTGGAGCGGGCGGGCGAATTAAAGCGGGTTCGCGCGGAAGTCGACCCGATTCTGGAAATTACCGAAATTGCAGATCGTGTTTCCAAAGGGGCAGCCAGGAAATATGGAAGGCCTGGCGGCCCGGCGCTGCTCTTTGAGAATGTAAAGGGCTCCAATGGTACTCCCGTACTGATCAACCAGTTTGGCTCGGAAAAGCGGATGCAACTGGCCCTTGGAGTGGAGCGGCTCGATGAGATCGCCGAACGCATCCGCCAGTTACTGAATATGAAGTCGCCCGAAGGCTTTCTGGAGAAGCTAAAGATGCTGCCCATGCTTGCCGATATGGGCAAATTTTTTCCGAAGACGGTCAATACCGGACCATGTAAAGAGGTAATCAAGAAGACCGATTTTTCACTCCTGGACTTTCCGGTACTGCAATGCTGGCCCCAGGACGCGGGACGATTCATCACGCTGCCATGCGTGATCACGCGCGACCCGAAAACCGGGAAGCGCAATGTGGGTATGTATCGCATGCAGGTCTACGACGCGACCACGGCCGGCATGCACTGGCAGCGGCAGAAAGTGGCAGCCGAACACTACCGGGACATGCTGCGTATGGCCGCCGCACAAGGCTCCAGCGCTTCACCGCAGTCTGTAACTGCCGGGGCCAAAGTTGCCGGAGTCAAGACCCCCGACGCCATCAAGGCCGGAGTATCGATTATGGCGCGCTCCGGAGGAGGCTCCGTCTTGGCTGAGGGGGAGCCGCTCAAAGGCAAGTTGGAGGTGGCGGTGGCGATTGGGACTGACCCGACGCTAACCTTCTCGGCAATTGTGCCCGCGCCGCCTGAAGTGGAGGAGTTCATCATCGCAGGCTTCCTGCGGGAGAAGCCGGTGGAGTTGGTGAAGTGCGAGACGGTCGATCTTGAAGTTCCGGCACATGCCGAGATCGTATTGGAAGGATATGTGAAGCTGGAGGAGCTACGCACGGAAGGCCCGTTCGGCGACCATACCGGTTTCTATTCGCTCGAAGACGAATACCCGGTCTTTCACGTTACCTGCATTACCCATCGCAAAAATCCTATCTATGCGACAACCATCGTAGGCAAGCCTCCGATGGAGGACGCCTGGATGGGGAAGGCCGTGGAGCGTATCTTCCTTCCGCTGATGAGGCTGACCTTGCCGGAGATTGTGGACGTGAATCTTCCAGTGGAAGGCGTTTTTCACAACCTGATGCTGGTTTCCATCCGCAAGTCCTATCCCGGCCACGCCCGCAAGGTGATGAACGGCATCTGGGCGCTGGGTCAGGCCATGTTTACCAAATGCATTGTGGTGGTAGATGAAGATGTGGATGTGCAGAACATCGGCGAAGTGGTGCTGAAGGTGTTCAACAATATCGATCCGGAGCGTGATATTCAGTTCACGCTGGGGCCGGTGGATTCGCTGGATCACGCCTCGCGCCTGCCGAATTTCGGCTCGAAGATGGGCATTGATGCCACTCGCAAGTGGGCCGCCGAGGGATTCACGCGGCCGTGGCCGGACGAAATCCTGATGGACGAAACAACCAAGGCGCTCGTCGATAAGAAATGGAAGGAGTTGGGAATTGAGTAATCCGTTTAAAGGCATTGCCGCCGATCTGGGAAGGACAGTCGCCGAAGCCAAGCCGCTTTTATCGAAGTTGACCAATGCCGATTCGTCAACGCGCCCCAGCCCCAAGAAATGGGCGAAGAAAGAGATTCTGGGACACCTGATGGATTCCGCGTCCAACAATCATCAGCGCTTCGTACGAGCGACGCTGCAGGGAAGTCTGGTTTTTCCAGGCTATGATCAGGAAGGCTTGGTGGAGCTGCAAACGTTTCGGGAGATGGACTGGGGGTTTCTGGTGGATCTATGGGCCAGTTATAACCGCCTGATCGCGCACGTGCTCTCGGTGATGCCGGCTGACGCCGCCAAGGTTTCCTGCACGATTGGCGATCACAAGCCCGCCACCCTGGAGTGGATCGCGCAGGACTATGTGGATCACCTGAAGCATCACTTGAACCAGGTCGTAGGAAAGCATTTCGAGACCGCCTATAAGGTGTGAACCCGCTCTGGCCGGATGCTATACTGTCCGCATGTCGATCATTCGCGATGTGGCAGGCATTGCCAAAGGTATGTCAGTTACGTTTCGGGAGATGTTTGCCGAGACGGTGGTGGAGGACTATCCCAATAAGTCCTTGCCCAACGAAGGCGCGGTATTTCAGGAGCGTTTTCGCGGATTGCACGTTTTGCAGCGCGACGAGAACGGCCTGGAGAAGTGCGTCGCCTGCTTCCTTTGTGCCGCCGCCTGTCCCTCGAATTGTATCTACATTGAGGCCGCCGAGAATACAGAAGAGAACCGCATCAGCGGTGCGGAGCGTTACGCCAAGGTTTATAACATCGACTACAACCGCTGCATCTTTTGCGGCTACTGCGTAGAAGCCTGCCCCACCGACGCCATTACCCACGGCCACGGCTTCAAACTGGCCACCTTCAATGCCAGCACGCTTGTCTATCGCAAAGAGGATTTGTTGGCACCCCTGCCCGAAGGCACGACGGGAACGCTGAAGCAGGAACCGGCAAAAACCATCTCTGCAGGCGGTCACGACTAGGCGAAACCGTATCCCAGCTTTTTGAATTCTTATATCGGCTTCCATTCATTTGAATGGAAGCCGAATGTGTTTTAGAACCGGAGTTGGAGCTATGCAGGCTGAGGAATTCCTGCTTTAGAAATTCCTTGGCCCAGAAATTGATAGAGCGCTTGCTTCGTCGCTTCCGGTTGATCCGTGGGAAAGATATGGCTAGCGTGGGACAGCAGTACCCACTTTGCCCCCGGAATATGATCGGCAATGAGTTTTCCATTTCCTGAAGGAACCAATCGGTCAGAGTCGCCATGAATCACCAGCGTGGGCGCGGAAATCTGCGAGAGTCGGCTATAGGACTCCCACGCTAAGATTCCCGCCAGTTGCGCTTTGTAGGCTTCGGAGCGTGGATACCATGGCCGACGCACGGTGAGATCTTCTTCGATGCGACTCTTTGGAGTTCCCGGATCGTAGATGAAGGGAATCGCGGCCTGGGCCGCCTCCTCTCCGGTCATATTCCCCCGGGCGAGGAGCATCTCATTTGCGGCCGCTTCCGCCCGTACCGCATGGGGTCCTCCACAGGCGGTGCAGCCAAGGATCAGGGAGCGCCCCCGGTTTGGATATTGCAGGGCAAATTCTTGGGCAATCATTCCTCCCATGGAGATGCCAAAAACATGGGCGCTCTGCACCCCGGCGGCGTCCAATACACAGGCCGCGTCCGAGGCCATGAGGGGGATCGGATACGGGCCAGGGGGCATGTCGCTGCGGCCCACGCCGCGGTTATCCAAAGCAATGGTCCGGTATCTTTCGGCCAAGACAGGCCGGGTGCGGTACCAGGCCTCTGACGGATAGCCTAAGCCCATAATCAGCAAGAGAGGATCTCCACTGCCTTGCTCATCCCAGTAGATCTTTGCTCCTTGGTTCTCGATGAATGCCATAAGCCTCTCTTTTTCGTTTTCGGGAATGTAGATCTTTTAGCGGATCGGGCAAACGAGCGTACATTCTAGAGGCGATTCGCATCTAGCGGCAAGAAGGCTTTTGGGCGAAAGATCGAGTGCTGAGGCACGGCACGGCGTTTCTTTTTTCAGCGAACCACAAAAGCTAAACTGGTAAAATAAGGCCGCTAGAGTTTTTGTGAACCTGACGCTGCCCTCAATTCGCCGCGCGTAAGGGCAGAGAAAAATGATTACACTTCACTATTTTCATGTTTCGAAAATTGTCACCTAAAGTGAAGATTAAGATTTTAAGACTGAAAAAGTCATAAAGCTTGGCTGCGAATTGAGGGTGGACTTGCCGCCTTCACCCGAATGAATCTTTACCTTGCGGGGCTTCTCGCCTATTCCATCTCCCTGATCCTGGTGGGCCTCTATATGGGCCGTCGGATCAAGGCTTCCTCTGACTTCTTTGTCGCAGGCCGCAGCCTTGGTCCAGGGTTGATCTTCACTACCTTTCTGGCAGCCAACATCGGCGCAGGCTCAACCGTGGGAGCGACGGGCCTTGGCTACCGCTTTGGATTGTCCGCCTGGTGGTGGGTTGGCTCCGCTGCTATCGGAACCTTTGTTTTAGCGGCGTTCGTGGGACCAAAGCTATGGGAAATCGCCCGTAAGCATCGATTGAACACGATGGGGGACTTCCTCCAATGGCGTTACAACAAGGCTGTGCGAGCCTTGATCGCAGTCCTTCTGTGGATGGGCACGCTGGCGATCCTTGCCGGACAGTTGATCGCCATCTCCTGGATCCTCAACGTGGTGATCGGCCTGCCGAAATGGATCGGTTGCGCTCTGGGCGGGGCCGTGGCGATCGCATATTGCGCGGCGGGCGGCCTTTTGGCCGCAGCTTACGTCAACATGATTGAGCTCGCCATCACCATGTCGGGCCTGTTGCTGGCCGTGCCCTGGGCGTTGCATGCCGTGGGCGGATGGCAGCAGATCGTGCAGCAAGTGTCAGCGGCTCATGCGGATTCCGCCGTGCTCTTTAGTTTGACCGGAATCGGATTGAAGAGAATCCTTGCGTATGTAGCGATTCTGACGCCGTCGTTCATCGTTTCTCCGGGGCTCGCGCAAAAGCTCTATGGCGCGAAAAGCAGCCGTGCGGTGAAGGTTGGAGTTGGACTCAATTCTCTCGCGCAGGCGGCCTTTGCCATCGTACCTGCGATTCTTGGCCTGTGCGCCCTGGCGGCGTTCCCGCGCTTGAGCAATCCGGAACTGGCGCTTCCCATGGTGATGTTGAAGCTCTTGCCGACATGGCTCGGCGTTTGGGCGCTGGCGTCGATTTTCTCGGCGGAGCTTAGTGCGACCGATGCAATTCTGTTTATGCTCTCGACGTCGCTGGTTGTCGACCTCTACAAGACTTTCCTGAACCCGAAAGTTTCCGATCGGCGGCTGCTCTCGATCAGCCGTATGACGGCGATCTTTGCGGGCGTTGCGGGAATTTTGCTGGCGGGATTTCTGCCGTCGATCATTGCCGCTGTCACAATCTTTTACGGCTTACTGGCGGTATCGTTGTTTGTTCCCGTGATTGCCGGGCTATTCTGGCGAAAAGCAAGTTCAACGGCGGCTTTGGCCGCTATTGGCGCAGCGATTGTGGCCGCGCTGCTGGCGACCCGTTTCACGAAGGGAGGCTGGTGGATACTTTCTCCACAAGCAATCGGCATTGCTACCGCCGCCATCGTGGTTGTTGTGGTCACATGGCTGGTTCCCGCTAGCGCAAAGGCGAGAGCCGGGAGATCTTGACGCGCAAATTCGCACGAGGCCGATTCCAGGAGGCTCGATTCTAGGAGGTTCCATTCAAGGAGGTTCCATTCAAGGAGGTTCAATTCAATGATCCGCAGAGACTTTACCCGTTCGCTCCTGGCCGGTATGACGGCCTTGGCTGCGGGGCGCAGGGATAGAGATGCGATCGCAAAAAATCCGACGGGGCAAGATTCAGCAAGCGTGCCGACAGTAAGCATGCCGAACGACAGGCTGGAGCAGGGTGCGGATCGCAACGTGCATCATGAGTTGGATTGGCTTGGCCCAGGAACGCTGACCGACGTTCCGGGAATCAAAGTCGGCCACGCCACATCGAAGCAGCGGCCCACAGGCTGTACCGTGGTTCTGTGCGGCTCCGGGGCTGTCGCCGGGGTGGATGTGCGCGGCTCGGCTCCGGGTAGCCGGGAGACCGATTTATTGAGTCCAACCAATACGGTGCAGCAGGTCCAGGCGATTGTCCTTGCGGGCGGCAGTGCCTTTGGCCTGGATACAGCAACCGGCGTTACGCGGTACCTTGAGGAGCATGGGCTCGGATTCAAGATCGGTTCGCTGGGGGTAGTGCCTATTGTGCCGGCGGCCATCCTATTCGATCTTGGGGTGGGCGATCCGAAGATCCGTCCAACTGCCGAATTCGGCTATCAGGCGTGCGTCGCCGCCACAGCGGAACCGGTGGCGCAAGGGAATGTAGGCGCGGGCGCCGGAGCAACGATCGGCAAGGCATTTGGTCCGCAATTCGCGATGAAGTCTGGTCTCGGGAGCGCTTCCGCAAAGATAGGGAATACAGGGATCGTTGTCGGCGCTGTGGTAGCGGTGAACGCCGTTGGCGATGTGCTCAATCCAAGAACAGGAAAGATCGTGGCTGGTGCTCGCTCGACGGAAGGGCACGGATTCCGCGACACCATGGCCGAGATCATGCGTGGGTACCAGATATCCCCGTTAGGAGGAGCAAACACCACCATCGGCGTGGTAGCGACCAATGTTGCTCTGGAAAAAGTTCAAATGACCAAAATCGCACAGATGGCCCACGATGGGCTTGCGCGCACGATCAATCCCGTCCATACCCCTTCCGATGGAGATACGATCTTTGCTCTCTCCACCGGAACACTGACCGTGAAGGCAAATCATGGAAACATCGGCGCGATAGCCGCCGAGGTCCTCGCCCAAGCGGTAGTCAGGGCTGTGGCAAGTGCGGAAGGGATTCCAAATTATCCTGCGTTGCGGGATCTTACGTCGAAATAAATAGCCACACGCATTCGCCGACGCGAAGGAGTTGCGCGAGACGACCTATACAGCGGCCAACGGCCAAGAGCCGTTGGCGCACCGGAGGGTTTCGAGAATCGATCTTTTTCATTTCGGGACAGAGTTCCTTGCATCACGAGTCCAATCGTCTAGGCCGCGTCTTGGATCGATTCATCCCTCTTTTTTGTTCTTGTCGTTATCTTTGCTTGCGGGACCAAGGGACGTCCTCGATTTCTTCATGAGGCTCACGAACTTGTTGGCAACGTCGCGTGCTCCCGCCGGCCCCGAAAACGGGCCTTGTCCCTTACCAGCCGTCAGCACCAGCGACGTATTTTGATGGCGTAGCACAAAAGGGAAGTCCCAGGCGAAGGTATAGCCCACAGAAAGCACCGTGTCAGCAAGCCGGCGATCATTCACGATCTGAATATTGAGTGTTGCGAAATCCGGATTTTTGACCAGCGAGGCTACAATTTGGTCGGGCCCGAAAACCGAGACGTCGTGGGTTTCAACATACATCGTCTTAAAGGTGCGCACGAGCGAGTCTTGGTCTTTGGCGTCCTTCAGCACTTCGGATTGAGGGGGAGCATTGGGATTAGGCGCCTGTTCGCCTTTTTGAAGAGGCATCCCCGTCTGCTGTTGGCCATAACTGGGTGCGACAAGAATGAGGAGGGCCAGAAGGAAAGATCCGACGAAGGGGCAAAACGACCACTGAGACTGCTTGGTTTTGAAGCACATAAGATTTGTTCTCCTTTGTGCACCAAGCATTGCCGACCGGGCTTCTGTTGCCAATACTCCGGAGATAAAATCGGCCTCACCTCTACCTCAATCGGCGGTAAATCGCGAAACAAGTTCTTTGTTTTGAACAGTCGATCCCCTTGTTTTCTGCACCTATGCGTTCGGTCAAAGCTCCTGGAGAGGAATGGCTGGCTTTCGCTGATTTACAGTTAGCCGCCAGCTAAGAACGAAGTTGTCTCCTCCAAAAAGAGATCCAACTGGTCGTGATGCACCCAGTGACCTGCCTTGGGAACGCGGATCAGGCGGCAGTTTTTCATCGCCAATACTCTTGGATCGGTGTCCGGGACGGGCGCAAAGCTTTCAAGTCCCCAGAACAGCAGCGTGGGGCAGGTAATCTGGCCGTAGACCTCGGCGGCATCGTCGATGCGGTGTCCATACGGCGCGAAAGCGCGCAGATAGTTATCAAACTTCCACATTAACGATCCATCGGAGTCCCAATTGGTCCCGTGGAGCGTGAGGTGCTGCGCCACTTCATCGGAGAGGCGTGGGTTCTTTTCCTTCATGCGCGCCATCGCAGTCTCGAGGTTGGGATAGTTCTTGGGCGTTCGCTTTTCCAGGCCGCGGACCGCCTCAATCCAATTGCGCATGCGCTGCGATGGCGGACCATGCAGGCGGTGGTTTTGGGGAAAGCCCAGACCTTCGATAGAGACGGCCTTACGAACCCGGTCGGGATAGACGCCTGAATAGTGCAGAACGATAATCCCGCCCAGCGAGTGTCCCACAAGACGGATGGGGAAATCGTTGACGATATCGAGGAGCGCCGACAAGTCGAGGACGTGCTCCGGGATGCTGTACATGGCGCCGGGAGCCCATGCGCTGTTTCCATGGCCGCGAAGGTCGAGCGCATAGACGTGATAGTGCTGGCGCAGGGAGCGAGCCACCCAATCCCAATTGCGGGCATGGTCGAGGCCGCCATGCACGAGCACGAGCGACGGTTTGCCATTCTGTCCGTAATCCCAGAACTGAAGCTTGAGCCGATCTGAATAGAAGAAGTGTGAAATTGGTTCCATTTGAATGCAGTCCATTCTAAAGCGTTTCGCCGGCATTGCATTGCGCGATTCGTACGAGCCTCACTACAATCGGCCTGTGCCGTTCCAGAGCTTTACCGATGCTACGCTCGATCCGCCAGTCAAAGGCTTTCTGCACCTGCCTGAGACAGAAAATGGAAATGCGCTGGTGCTCACGCACGGCGCAGGAGCCAATTCTCAGGCCAATTTACTGGTATCCGTTGCCAACGCATTTGCCGATGCAGGCTTTTTCGTTCTGCGCTGCGATTTGCCGTTTCGGCAGACGCGGCCTTTTGGCCCGCCTTTTCCGACCGGCGCGGCGAAAGACCGTGAAGGCTTGCGGCAGGCCGTGAGTGTTGTGCGAAAAAAAGCGGCAGGGAAGGTCTTTCTCGGAGGACACTCTTACGGCGGGCGCCAGGCGACCATGCTTGTGGCGGAGAATCCTTCGCTGGTGGACGGACTCTTGCTGCTTTCCTATCCTTTGCATCCTCCCAAGAAGCCGATGGAGCTTCGTACCGGACACTTTGCTTCGTTAAACGCGCCCGCCTTGTTCGTGCATGGCACGCGCGATCCCTTTGGCTCGCCGGAGGAAATGAAGGCCGCTCTAAAGCTTATTCCGGGAAGAAATCTCCTGATGGAAGTTGAGCGAGGCGGGCACGATCTTCTTGCCAAAGCGGCGAAACCCAAGAAGGCAGATATCAAGAAGGTGGATACCGAGAGGGCTGTTGAAGACTTACCCTCCCGGATTGTTCGGGAATTTCAGATATTCTTCAACGACTAAGGTTTCTAGATCGTGCTTTACGCGACCTATTGCTCTAATCCCAGCGTCGTTCTTCCGCAGTCCCTTATGCGCCGCTGGCGGTTGACTTCTCGAAGGCTCCCATCACGCTAAGCCGCTTGTGAACCTTCTGGATCAGCTCCGGTATGGTCGGATCGTGATCCCCTGTTTTGGGCACAATCGCGGGATCTGGCGGAATGACCGGCCTAATGATCGGCTGCTGCAGCTGCTCGCGAATATCCATCATCCATCCAAAGCCCCGGTAGATATAGGTGATGAAGGTACGATCGGCCTCTTCGATGCCCATGGCTTCCTGCACGCACCAAGCGCCGAAATCGGTGTTGGGAGTGAGGCGAAGGGGATCTTCATTTTCTCTTCCGGGCTTTTTGACACCTTCCACGAAAGCAAGCTGGTAAATTCGCTGCACTACCGAGAGTCGTTGCACCTGGGACTTGCTAAGGGAGACCCGATTGGCGTCAATGGCGCTGAAGAGAGGGGCAAGATATACGGCGGGGCGCGGGTCCATCTGAATCTCACGATGGCGTCCGGCGGCGGCGATCTCGGGATGGCCAAACGTCGGCAAGCTACCGGTGAGGATGCGCTTGCGGATGAAATCGTCTTGCTGGCCGGCAGGCACCTGCTGAAGCTCATGCAGGAAGATCGTCATGTCGTGAATCGCGCCGAAATGGCGGGCGCTCTCAAGCGCCAACTGCGAGCCAACAAATAGATCGGAAACGTAAAGCGTATGCAAGGCAGCCAAATAACGGGCCACCATATTGGAGCCCGCCGAGCCATGGTGAGTCTGAATAGCGCCCATGCGCTCCAAAATGGCGCATTCATCAGGGGTAGCGGAGCGCCCCAATAGGAAGCTGAAGCAGATCTGGAAGGCATCCTTAAGCTGCTCTTTTTCCTGCTCAACAAAGCGCACGGTGCGATCCGCAAGCTCGGCGGCAGAGATGCCCGGCGAATTCTGAATCACGCGGCGCATGTAGGCGCTGGCTCCAGCCAAGGCAACATTCTCGAGATGGGTATTGACCATTTCGAGAAGCAGGAAGTCGGCGCGACGGCGGTTGTTGACGACGCTGGTTTTCCAAGGGGTGCGTTTGTTCCACGCTTTGCGGAGAGCCGAGAAATGCTGGATCACCAGCTCCGGCTCCACGGTGGGGAACTCGCGCAAAAACTCGGCGAGTGACTGCAGGAAGCGATGCGGCTTATGGCGTGTCTTCCTGGCTAGTCCAAAAAACTGAAAGAACCTGCGGTTGATGAGTCCGGCGAGAAGATTTTCTTCGTCGATTGCGCCGAATTTGCGCGGTTGGCGGCCGAATAGCCCAGCAAAGATGACGCCGATCGGGCTGACCTTTTGCGCCACAATCTCCGACTCGGCCACGATCCCGCGAATGGTGAAGGCGCGTATTTCAAGCAGGATCTCCGTGCCGTCGCAGTCCACCTTGGTCTGGTGTTGCACTGGATTGGCGATGATGTTGGTGGATGGGGGCATCGCCGAAAACTGCTTGAGCACACTTGCGATGGAATTCTCGCCGAGCTGAGTTGCCCGCTCAATAGCGCCTTTGACTGGGTCGAATTTCGATTGCGGTGGCACCTCGCGGAGCAATTTCCGCGCTACGGGCGCGGCTGTTTCCAAAACCCGGCTCTCCATCATAGCTCCTTCAATTTAAAGGGATTTGCACAAACCCCGTATTGTAAAAGTCTGCTGTGAGTTTCGCAAGAATGCGACGGCAGCCCGTAGATTGGGACCATCGCCCGGCTCTCGAAATTGAAAATTACGTCCGCTATTTACTTCTTTGGCGTGGCAGCGGCTTTCAAGCCAGCCGCGGACTTCTTCAGCCCTTCAATCATACTCGAAGTCAGTTCGTACAGAGCTGGTTCATTGTCCCTTTGAGCGATATAGTTTGCTCCACTGCTCGCGATCAGCACTTTTTCCGTCCGTTTGCCGTCATCGGAAACCACGGTGAGATTGAGAGAGGGAGAGCTAAAACCCGAATCGGAAAATTTCGTTGCCGTGAGATCGCGAACCTGGCCGATGAACGACTCCATGCCGCTGTTATCCATCTTCTTGCCATCGAGTATCCAGTCGTTCCCGGCTCGCGTGAGAGAGATTGTTTTGTCTCCATCGCGAAGATCGATTCTGTTCGGATCGCTCAACCCGAAATCGAACAGCTTCTTATTGCGAAAATCGTCCAAGTCCTTGGACAGGGATTGGCCGACCTCTGCGGGGATCTTGAAAATGCCTTCATTGACGCTGGATTTGGCGTAAAAGTCGTTCTTGTTCTTACGCACCTGCAATTCCTGCGAGCCGGTCTCGTCGGTAATCCTGACGGTTGCTATCGGAGAGCCTGACGCAAACGGGCCAGCCGTCGCTTTTGCTTCGGCGCTGTTGGCGCCTGCACTCAAAGCAGACCGCTCCATTTTGGCATCGCCAAGCTTCCGTAGAAAATCCTGGATCTGAAATCCGTCGGCTCTCATCGGATGTGGCTTGAGAATCTGCCAAGCGTCCTTGTTGCGACTCAATTCGATGTCGTTCTTGGGAGTAAGGAGTTCTGCGCGACTTACCTTATCGAGATCGAATCGCAGTAGCCGCTTGTCGCGAAGGTCGTTGGGCGTCTTGTCAATCGACGTCTTGAGGAAATCCGGAATAGTAAAGATCCTTGGATCGCCTTCTAATGCAGCAAAGGCGCTGCTGCCTGTGGGAGTCTCATCGCCTATCAGCAATTTCCGGGTTTTGCCGTCTTTTTCGATCACAGCCACTTGGAGATTCGGCTGGGCCAAGCCATATTGGCCGAGGTCCGTCGCTTTATCGTCCACGAGGCGCTCAGAGGTAAGTGAGGAGAGCGTGGAGATCACGCTGGACATCGCTGTCTGATCCACTGGGAGCCGCTGAGGCGCTGTCATCGTCCATTTGCCGGCGTCGTTTCGAACAAGGGTCAATTCATCATTGCCCTTTGCCTTGATGCCAAGTCCGGAGATGGAAGATTCATCCAGGGCAAGGATCTTGGGCGGTAACTCGGCGGACGCTCTTGGACTCTCTTCGTGCGGATGCCGACTCGACCAATAAAGCACGCCTCCCAAAGCCGCGAGAAGGAACACGGCAATGACCAACCCGTTGCCTTTCATCGCATCCCTCCCGTTGCTCTCATTTTTTCCGGGCTTCTCATAGCTATCTTCTCCGCCACCATACCGAGAACCCAGCGATTATCACGGCGAGCGGCAGAAGAAACTGGCTGGTGGCCCGCACCATGGCGAATTGCGAGAGGGTCATGTTCACGCGGCGATCCTCTTGCTCTTTCGGACGAATGGAAATCAAATCTTCGTCCGAGGCGAGCCAGTTCACGGCATTGAGGGCCAAATTGCGATTCCCGTTGAATGGAATAAAGGAATTGGCCGCCCACAACGAGCTTCCAATTACCACAAAGCGGCCTTGCGAATTTTGCTTGCCGGTCTCATAGGTTCCCGCGGCGCCGATAACCAATGGGCCTTTCTTATTCCTTGGGTCGCTGGGATCGACTGAGGGCGAGCCAAGTGCTGCGGTTGCCACGCTGCTCTCGGAGGAGGAAAACAGCTTTTGAACCGTAGACTTGTTCACGTTCTTTAACTCAAGAGAGCGTGAAAGCGGAAAGCCGGTCGCATTCCCCTTCATCTCATTGACGATGGGATGGAACTCGTAGGTGGAGACCAGAGCCACTTCGGGGCCCGCTCCGATAATCTGGCTAAGCTGGTCCAGAATGAGATCTTTATCAACCGTTACGCCCCACGATTGAAGCAAGCCTAACAGACTCTCATTATCGCCAATTTCCGTTTTGCCGAATTTCAGCGGTGGATCGAGGAGAAAGAACGCCCTCCCTCCCCCTTCTACGTACTTCTTGATGGCATCGACCTGTGGTTGCTGGTAATCGCCGGTTGGGCCGGCAATCGTCACCACCGTGCAATCCGATGGAACCTCGGCGTTCTGCAGCAGGTTGATCGCTTTTGCATCGTAGCTGTCCTTACCAAGCAGGTCTTTGAATCGCGAGTACCCGGTTTTATCCCCATCGTCGATTCTGTGCTCGCCGCTCCCGGTAACAAAGCACACTGTACGAGTTGAATCCTTCAAGTCGCGGATGAGGGCTCCAGTGATGCCTTCTTCCGTCATACTCTTGGCTTCTTCCTTCTTCATGCCAACCTGAACGATTGTCGTGCCATACGCCTTGATGCCGGCTTCACGGGCCACCTGGGGCTTTTTGTCCGGATCGACATATTCGACACGAACCTTCGGCGTGAGATTTGTGTATCGGTCCAGCAGATCTTTCGCTTGCGGAAAGTGGGTGGTCTGATCGAAATAAGTAATGATTGCTTCCTGCTTCAGACCTTGGACGATCTTGGCCGTTTGGTCGGAGAGGCTGTAGCGCTTGTTCGCGGTTGCATCGAAGGACTTGTTGTAACGATTGGCGAGGATATTTGCGATCACCAGCACTGCCAGGACCACAAGCACGTACATGGTTGCGTAGCCTGCATATTTCGTCTGTCGTGCTTTTATCCAGTCCGCGTTCATTAGGACCTCCAGCGCAGCGATTCCATGGAACGCGCGGTTAAGAACAGTCCCAGGAATGTGAGAGAAAGGTAGAAGATCGCATCCTTGGAATCGAGCACGCCTTTGGAGAACGACTCAAAGTGGGGAATCACGCAGATATACGAGAGCACCTGCGCCCAGGTGGCGGTTTCAAAGCCACCCACCCAATCGAGCACCCACAGCAGAAGGCAGACTCCAAATGTTGCCGCCCCCGCAATGATCTGGTTTCTCGTAAGGGCCGAGATAAATGTGCCAATAGAGAGCAACCCGCCGGCTAGCAGGAGGAGACCAAGGTATCCGATGGCCAGCGGCTTCCAATCGGGATTGCCATAACGAAACAGAAAGGCGAAGTTCAGCGCTGTAAACAGCAGCATGCAGGCATACAGGGTCATGGCGGCAAGCCATTTGCCCAGGATGATCTCGATATCGTGAACGGGAGAGGTCGCGAGCAACTCAATGGTGCCGGTGCGCTTTTCCTCGGCAAAGAGGCGCATGGTAATTAAAGGAATAAAGAACAGACCGATTATGCCCACGTTGAAGAGCATTGGACGGATGATCTCTTCGTTGATGTTCATGGGGATGGCCTGTCCGCGCATCTGCATCTCCATACCGTGTTCTACGAACGCTCGCAAAGTAACCCAGAAAAACCAGCCGAAAAGCAGAGCGAACATGGTGAGCAGAAGATAGGCTACCGGCGACACGAAATAGCTGCGGATCTCTTTCCGCATCATGATCCAAACATTTCTCATTGCTGCACTCCCTTCGCAACCACTTCTTGGTCATCTTCCACCGGCACCTGCGGTTCTCCGGCCCCGATTGTTTGTGCCTCGGTGGCGGCATCGTCACCGGTCAGGTGCAAGAACACGTCTTCCAGGCTCATCGCAGCGGCCCGAAGTTCATTCAGGTCCCAGCCCGATTCCACTACGGCCCGCGCCAGGTCGCCCCGCAAAAAATGGCCCTGAAGACTTGCGACCTCAAATACGGATCCAGAGTCCCGTTGCTCTTTAAGAACTGCCTTGGCCACGCCCGGCACTTTTTCAAATTTCTGCAGCACCGCTGCTACATCAATCTCTCCATTGCGGCCAGCCACCTCTACCAGCACCGACTCGCCGCTGCGGGCGCGTTCCTGCAGTTCGTGCACCGATCCTGTGGCGACGAGTTTTCCCTTGCTAATGATGACGACCTGCTCGCACGTCTGCTCTACTTCGGGAAGAATGTGGGTGCTGAGGATGATGGTATGGTCGCCGGCCAGGCTCTTGATGAGGTCGCGTGTCTCGTTGATCTGCTTCGGGTCCAGGCCGGAAGTGGGCTCATCCAGAATGAGAACATCGGGATTGTGAATGATGGCCTGGGCGAGGCCCACGCGTTGGCGATATCCTTTCGATAGCTTGCCCATGATCTTGTTTCTGACATCGGCAATCGAGCAGCGCTCGCAAACGTAATCGATGCGCCTGGTCAGTTCCGCTCCGGAGAGCCCCTTGAGGCGGCCTACAAAATCCAGATACTCGCCGGTATTCATCTCCAGGTAGAGCGGCGGAGTTTCGGGCAGATATCCGATGCGCTTCTTCACCTCCAGCGGCTGCTCAAGAATGTCCAGGCCCGCAACAATGGCGGTTCCAGAAGTGGGCGAGAGGAAGCAGGTCAGCATTCGCATGGTCGTGGTTTTTCCGGCGCCATTGGGCCCGAGAAAACCAACGATTTGCCCTTTTCCTACCTCGAATGAAATTCTGTCAACAGCGGCGTGATTGCGTGCATAGCGCTTGGTGAGCTCTTTTACTGTAATCATAGGGTTGTTATTGCAGTGCGAAGGGGCTGTCCATTGGTGGGCAGCACCATGATTCGAACTCAATCTGAAGATTAACGAACCAATGGTAAGAAGTGTAGCGTGCGGATGTCAATACGACCCGCTTCCTCCGCAGGGCTATTCGGGGTTAAGGCCCATTTTCCCGAGATGTTTCAAAACGAGCCGGCGATATTTACAAGGGCAAGACGGAGACCGCTGGAGGATGACAATGGGCAGTCTCCGTTTTTTTGAAGTTATCAGCACCAGGGTTACGACCGTCACGGATTCGCGCAGTCGCCGCCCGGATTTTTCTACGTTCTCGTTGCCCTAGTTTCCCGCTGCTTGCTGGTGGCCGCCGTGCGCGGTCAGTTTCACGTCAATATTGTTGCGGGTGGCGTTTGAATATGGACACACTTGGTGGGCTTCCTTCACCAGGGCTTCGGCGTCAGCCTGTGCGAGGGCCGGAACGGTAACATCGAGTTCAACCGCCAAGCCAAAACCCGCGCCGCCGTCATTCGGACCGATGCCAACCTTGGCTCCGATTGTAATTTCACCAACGGAAATCTGCTTTTGGCGTGCGATGAATTCCATTGCACCGGTGAAGCAAGCCGCATAACCCGCTGCAAAGAGTTGCTCAGGGTTTGACGCGCCGCCTTTGCCGCCCATCTCCGGAGGCATCGCCAGATCGAGGTTAAGTTTGCCGTCGGAGCTTTGTACGTGACCGTTTCGCCCACCGACGGACGTTACAGAGGCTGTATATAGGATTTTCATGAGTTCTCCAGATTTCCAGGCTGCCTCGCGGGCCTACCGGAAGATGCAATTTATAGCGTTTCCAACGCTGCTATGTCCAGTTGGCGGTATTGGGTGCGGCTTTTCTTCGGTAGAAAAGCCGCGCAGCCGATCTTTGAGTTCCTAGATACGGAGTCCTCGATACGGATGCCTGGATACGTCCTCGCTGGAAACGCTGCAGAGAGGGTGCCTTTTGAAGAGTCAAGCAGACAATTGCCCAGCACAAGGCTTGCATTTAAAGGCTTTGAACCGATCCATCCGGCTATTTTGGCCGATTTAGCGATTGGTCCGGTTCATGCCGAGCCGGGCTTAGTTCGTCACGAGCCGAGAACCCATTTGTAACCGAGGCAAGCGGTCGATTACACTTAGTCGCCCGATTCAGCGCGCAGAATCGCCTGTTTTCGGGCGCTTTGATTTTCAACGAAACAGGAGAATTGCAAAAACAGCAATGAAAGTAAATATACGACAAACAGTGTCAGCACGGATTCTTTTGGTAGTAGTTGTGGGCCTTTTGTCGCTGGCTGCCGCAGTACCATCAGCAAGCGCACAAGATAACGTGGGCGGTCATATTGGTTTTGTTATCCCCTGGGTCACGCGTGCCGGCGGCCAAACCACCAGCATTGCAGACAACTTTAACATTGGTTTCCCCATTGGAGTCACCTTCAAGGGATCTGGCCACATGAACCTGGATCTCGAAATGATCCCCAGTTTCTCGGACAGCCCCAGAGAAGTTACCCTCACCGTCGATCCCGGAATCGTATGGAGTCTGTCGCACGGTGTTGGAGTGGGCTTGCGAGCTGCCTTTGATGTGAACTCTTCGCAGGTTGGGTTCATCCCACTAATCAACAAGAGCTGGAAGTTTAAGGACCAGAGCGGTTTCTTCAAGGCATATTTCGTTGAAGCGGACCTGCCCGTCAAATTCAGCCGGCCAACCGGCGGACAAGCCACAAACCCGGTCACGTTCGCAACCCATTTTGGCCTTGGATTCTAGCGCAAGTTTGTACGACTAAGACTGAGGTCTTGTTCGTCTGCTGTAAACGCTGCGGGACATCGAGACGTGGAGGCGGTGTCCGGCAGCGCCGCAGAAAGCGCTTTCATCATTTTCTATAAAAGCCACGAAACCGTCATTCTTACCGGCATAGCCGTATCCCTCTGATATCCCGCAGGCTACGTTCCTACGGCATTTTTCACGCAAGCCAGGTGCGGGCTATTGAAGCCCGCACCAATAAATCGCATTGAACAGCATCTGGAAAGTCCCCTCCGTTTGCGCCCTGTGTTGCACCCTGAATCCGAACATCACGATCTTTCCTTTGCCTTTGGTGAACGAGACGGCCGCAGCCTGACGCTCCAATCGGTCAGCGCCATGTGCATATCCGGATATCAAGATGTCTTTGGCGTCATCGGGATACCACGCAATAACCGAACGTTGGATGTCCGGAGTAGGGGCTGAGGTTTGGAAAGCGATGGGAGCGTCCACGAACGCAGGAATCTCCGCAGGCATTCCGTATCCCACGGGATGATTGGTATCGAGGTAAACCCGGAGCAGCGATCCCGGTACATTGAAATCTCCACCCAAGGTTGCATTTCGTCCCTCAGGTCCGCCTCTGCCGGCTAAGACATTACGCACCGGAAGATTGAACTCTGTGTCGGAGAGCAGTTCGGTCGAGTGGGCGAGCGCAATGAGCGTGCCGCCTTTTTCCACGAAATCTTTGAGTGCGCGTACACCCTCACGCCCAATGCCGCCGCTATATTCGGGAGGGAAATCCTCGAAATATCCTTCACGGCTCGCGCGTCCATCCACAATCACTTCTCTGGTGGTATCCGGAAGGATGATTACGTCGGTAGCCGAATTCAGGTTTCCAGCCTTCAACTCTTTATTCTCGATACTGCGCACATTGAAGCCATACTGTTCGAGTACGAAACGTGTCCAGCCCTCGTCGATGGCGGCCACGTAGGGCTTGTAGATGGCCACGCGCATGGATTTCAGCGGCACGGCGCCCTGCGGCAGCTCCGATCCTTCCAGATGCAGGTGAAGCTTTTCAGCCTGGGCCGCGAGCGCCGGATTCGCGGCAAAAACCATGACCGGCTCACGATCCCGAGATTTAGCCAAAAAGACCTCGCTGCCGGCTTTTTGCATGGCATTGGCCAGGGCCGCAACATTGTTCTGCCGATAAGAAACCGCATAATAGGCGCCCTTGCCTTCGGTTACCCCGCGGGGCCATGGGACGCTCGTAAGCGCCGACGAACCTTGTCTCTCCTGGGTGCTTAAATGGGCCTTTTCGGCATGGACGCCCATCATCAGCGGCAGGCTCCATGCGGCAACGTCGTAGGGTTCCAAAATGCCGCTGTTGGGCGCGGGCCGCACTTCCGGATAGCGCTGCAATCCGAGCATTTCTTCGACAAATCGCCCATAGGGCTGTGCCGTGGGAATCAGGAATGCTTTCTTGTCGCCTGAAATACGTACTTCGGCTCCATGTTCCATCATAAGCGCGGCGAGGCGCGTGGCCGTTATAGGATCGCGCTGGCCCTCAATCGGGATGCGCCAAAATTCATTCGGATCGGCCGAACGGACGGCCTGGTCGGCCATGGTGGCAACCCCGCGCAGCATATCCTGGCGATACTTGCTCATGGTTTCGAGCGCGGCATCGGAGACCAGAAGCTCATAGTCCATAATGTCCCGCAGACGCCAGGTTCCGCCCATCCAGGGATTGGGAAAGTTGATCTGCTGCTCGTACTGGATCAGGCCCTTCACTCCGCCCCGCAGTTCGCCCGGAGAGATCTGCAGGGGCGATGCAATACGCGCGGAGGCTGCTTCCGTGAGAACGCCATACATGTTCTTCCACCATCCTGTATTGCGCGTTCCTCCCGGCCAGTATGCGTCGTATTCGTAGTTGTAGATCACCCCGGCCTTGCCTGCCTCTTCCAGACGCCAGCCCATGGCGGCTCCTACGAGATTGTTACCCCGGTGGACGAGAGGATTGACGAGCTTGGCTACCGGATCGGCATTGGGTGGAATGTAGATGCGAGGGCCATAGGAGCCCATCTGGTGCTCATCGAGCCAGAACTGAGGAAACCACTCGTGGTACACGGCATTATTCACATTTTTTGTTTCGACCTGAGTGAGCATGTACCAGTCGCGATTGTCATCGTGGCCTACATAGTGATGGTAAAGATACGGCATGCGGCCGCCTTCATACCGTGTGCCGACATATTTGCGGTACCACTCGGTCACCATGGTTTCGCCATCCGGATTCAGGGAAGGCACCAGCAGCACAATGACATCGTTGAGCCTCCGCACGATATCAGGATCTTTTGTCGTGGCGAGCTTGAAAGCCCATTCCATGGCCATCTGGCTCGACGCAATTTCGTCGGAGTGGATATTGCAGGTCAGCAAGAAGATGGCTTTGCCTTCCGCCGCCAAGGCATCTATCTGCTCCTTCGAAAGCCCACGTGGGTCCGCCAATTTGTGCGCAATCTCCTTGTACTTCGCCTTGTTGCGCAAGTTTTCCTCGCTGGAGATTACGGCCATGAACATGTCTGCGCCCAACGTGGTCTTGCCTAGCACCTGCACTTCAACCCGATCTGAAGATGCTGCCAGCGCTTTAAAGTACGAGGAAATTTGGCTGTAATCGGCAAGCTGGCGGTCTGCTCCTACTTCAAATTTGAGGAACTCGGATGGAGTGGGGACGTGTCCGCTCTTTTTCTGAGCGGCTAAATTTGTGGGAAGAACGGCAAAGACGAAAATGGCGGCAGTGAGAGCGGCCAGGAACTTCCTCGATTTTGGCATTGAGTACGCTTCTTTAGAGGGATTGGTAAAGGCCAAACAGTATGCACCCTGGGTGAAGGGAAGGGCAAGGAGTTAAAAACAGAGAGGGGATTTTTCAGTCAACGAACAAGGCAAGCCGATCCTCGAACTGCCCGAACATTGAGTATGCCTTCATAAAAAGGCATACCCGTTGTCGCGATTTACTCAGTTTTTCTAAACTCGATCCTTCTAAATTCGAGGTAAATTCGAGGCGAACGAACTACTGATTTTCGGTATGAGGGGCGTGGAATTCAACCCCGTTCTTTGCGTTGGCCTGCACGGTGGCATCCACGTCGAGATCGTCGATGGAAAACTTTCTTGACGTGTGCTCGAACATGACCCAAATCGTCTTGCCGGAGATCGCATAGCTGGGAGTGGAGAATCTCTGGCCATCGCGGAAGATCAGGATGGTATTGGCCTCGCGCTCGGTGGTTGGCTGCGCCGGGGCGGTCCGCGCTTCTGCGCGCTGGCCTTCTTCCCGCATGAACTCGACTTCATCGGAAAGGTGCTGCACCTGCATCGATAGCTCGCGGTTGACACTGTCGTCCGTGGCTACCGCGGATTGTTGTGGCTGTTGCTGCTGTGAAGAGTAGTCATAGGGAGAGTCGAATCCGTAGCCATAGTACGGATATCCAAAGCCACCGAAGCCACCAAATCCGCCAAAGGGGAAGAGCGTGCTCGAGAATCCGTTGCAGAAGCCAGGAGTTACGGTAAAGGCACCGTTGAAGCACTGGCCGTTGAAGAAGAACGGAGAGCGGAAGAAACGCCCGTTGCGAAACCGGCGGAAGTTATTCGAGGTGAATCTGCTCGAAGACGTCACCCCTCTATTCATGCCTCTGTTCATGAAAGCGCGTTGCGAGGGCGTGAACGGCATTGCACCAGGACGGGCTCCCTGCATGGGACGCGAAACCGGCATGGAGTGCATCGCTGGCGCAGGGCGAGCGGACATGGTTCCGGAACTTATGTGCGCTGGAGGCGCCATACCAACACGGCCACCCATCATGCCGCCACGAGATTGGGCCTGGACGACAAGGGGCAGAGTTGCAGCCCCCCAAAGAAGTGCGCTGAAGAGCAGCCGTTTCATGACCCTAGTTTAACAGACCTCCAACATGAAATCTGCCCCGAAATGTACGCATCGGGGAGGGCCAGATGGACTTGTACCGCAGTTGGGTTATGGCAGAGATCGGACTTGTCTTTGAAGCAAACAGCTGATGCAAACCGCCCTGCCGATCTGATTGATAACTAATTGATTTTTACTTGATTTAAGAAGCTACTTTGAAATATCCAAATAATGAAGTGAAAGCATAAGTTATTTATTATCAGTAAATTATGCTATAGATGCTTGTTGCCCGATGTCTGGAGCTCTATGGGAATCGCGGGAACGCCGCACGCCCCAAGAGCAACGCTGAAAATGCTATCAGATTCCGTCGCCTGGTACTTAAGGAGTCCGAGAGAAAAACCAAGGTGCAGCTTGTCGGCGAAGTAACGGCAAAGAGTTTGTTTTTCAGTGGCTTACAAAAAGTCTATGCTACACTGCGCCGCGTGAACACGTCGTCTGGTTCCGCTACACCACGAGCTTCGACCCCTATTTTAGATCGGGAGGCACCCGTGCCACCAGTGGCAAAACCGTTTCTGGAGGCGCTCTCAACCCGGACAAAAGTTCTTATTAGTTTCGGGCTCGTCTTCTTTGTATGCCTATGGCTGGCGCTCATTATCTGGATCCCCGGGTTCGACAGAGTGATTGAGTTCCTATTCAGCCCGGTTAATCGGACATTTAAGAGTTTTGACGTTTTTCTTTTTAGTTCTCCAGGGAACTCATTTATTGCCTTTGTTTTGAAACTGCTCGCGGGGACTTTCCTGCCTATTGTGTTAGCAATCTTCATCCACGAGCTTGGGCACGTCTTGGCAGGATTCGCGGCTGGGTTTCGCCTGATAAGTTTGAGGATTGGTCCGGTCGTTATCAGTCCACAATTTCAAGTTTCTTTTCTGTGGCGATGGGGACGGCCAACAGCGATGGCTCTGATGAGACCCTCGACCATGGATAACCTTCGATGGAGAGCATTGATTTTTGTCTTTGGCGGGCCATTGGCGAATATCCTCCTGACGCTGGTCGTTGTGGTTTCCGCTCCACAGTCTGCCCTTGTAGGAATGCTGGCTTTGTACTCAGCGATCATCGGTTTCTGTAATCTCATTCCGTTTATCAACGTCGGCTTCATGTCGGACGGCAAACGGATGCTCATCCTTCTACGCAACGATGCCCATGGGCATCGTTGGTTGACATTGATGCGTTTGAACGCCGACATTAGGAATGGCGTGCCAATAGAAGATCTGAGCCGCGATTTGATGGAGCAGGCGATCTCTGTTTGCGATGAGTCATTGGATACAATCGTTTCCCACGCAATCGCCTACGCATCGAGTTGGGCGCGCGGTGAAACAGAGGAGACTGCCAAGTACATTGAGACTGCTCTTCAATATTCGGGTTACGCTCCGGCGGTAATGAGACAGGCTCTGTTTGCGGATGCCGCCGTCTTTCAGGGATCGAGAAGGAAGAATGCCCGCTTGGCTCGGGAGTGGCTTAGTAGCATTTCAGCGATGCCGCCAGTTCCTGGGGTGCGGTTGCGAATCGATGCTGCCATCCTCCAAGCCGAAGGCGATTACCAAGCTGCACTATCAAAAGTGGATGAAATTGAGAAGATATTCATGGTTCAGCCGGCGTCGCCGCAGAAAGATGGATCTCTTAAGGGGTTGCAGCGCTGGCACGATGTACTGAAGAAGGAGGCGAAGGCTCAATCTGGCGCAGACTCACTGCAAGAAAGCCGCCCGTTCAATGTGCAAGAGGGCGCGGCTCAAGTCCCATAGCCTTAAGAGGCCCCAGCTGCCGCTCGTTCTAACTGAAAGTATCGTTTCGCCCGGAGCACATCTTTGCCAATTTGCTCGCGCAACGCATCCACGGAGGGGAACTTGATCTCCGGACGGCGGAAGAGAAGAAAGGAGACTTCCACTTCTGTTTCGGGCGTGAGTTCGATTGGATGAAAGTCCAGCAGATGGGTTTCGATGGCGTACAGGTTGTCTCCAAACGTGGGCCGCGTGCCAACATTCGTGATCGAGTTGAAAACCTCGGCTCCAACCCTGGTCCGCGTTAGATAAACCCCGTTTCCCGGAACCAGTTCATCGTAGCGACCAAGGTTGATCGTGGGGACCGTGTATTTGCTCCCGTATCCCCGTCCTCGGTCGGAAGTTGCCGTAAGACTGAAGGTGCGGCCCAACAGTCGCCGCGCGCGCGCAACCTTTCCAGCCGCGATCAGCTTGCGAATCTGGCTGCTCGATACCGTCTCTCCGCGAACCATCCGCACATGGCATGTCTTGACGCTGAATCCCATCTCCCGGCCAAATTCAATGAGGCGCTCGACGTTGCCTTCCGCTTTATATCCGAATTGAAAGTTCTCGCCTTCGTGGACTTCTTTCGCGCGCAGCTTTCCGGCCAGAATATTTCGGGCGAAATCAACGGCGGGCATCATGGAAAACTCACGCGTGAATGGAATCACCAAAAGCGCATCCAGCCCGGCCTCCTGCAACAAAGCTTCTTTGATCGGCTGCGGAGTAATGAGCTTGGGCGCGAGATCCGGCCGTAGAAGCCGAATTGGATGAGGATCGAAGGTCACGGCAATGGTCTTGCATCCTACCGAACGAGCGCGTTCGGCAACTTCGCGCAGGACTTCCCGGTGGCCGCAGTGAACGCCATCGAAGTTGCCGACCGTGACCAAACTTGGTCCGAAATCCTGTGGAACCTCTTCCAACGAGCGAAAGATCTTCATGCGATTTCGAACTCCAGCTTCAATCCGTCGTGCGCCAGCCTCACATTTTCCGGAAAGCCGTTATTCGTTTCTTCGTGGGGAAGATCGTGGGAAATATGCGTGAAGAAGGCCCGCTTGGGCTGAAGTTCCGCGACAACGCGCAGAGAGTTAGCTACGGTGGAGTGGGTGGGATGCGGCTTATGGCGGAGCGCATCGAGAAATAAGACATCAAGATCGCGCAGGCGTTCCATGGAACTCGCAGGTATCTCGCTGAAGTCGGTGAGGTACGCTGCCTTTCCGAAGCGAAAGCCATGGATCTCGGCATCGCCATGAAGAATCGGGATCGACTCAAAGTGCGCGCCGAACAAATCAAGCGCGCCGTTGATGTGATTCATCTGTACACGCGCAATTCCACCATACTTGTATTCGGCGTCAAAAATGTACTTGAAAATCCGCTCGACCGCGCTCGCTGTAGCGGGGTGCGCGTAGAGCGGAATCTTCTCCGCGCTCTTAAAGCTTAACGGACGCACATCATCCAAACCGAGAATATGGTCGGCATGGGCGTGCGTATAGAGAACGGCATCCAGCCTGGTAATCCGCTCCCGGATGGCCTGTGCGCGAAAGTCGGGGGTTGTGTCGATCAGTACGCAGCGCCCCCCGTATTCCAGCATGATCGAGGGCCGTGTGCGCCGGTCATGCGGATCGCTGGAAGTGCAGACGAGGCACTGGCAGCCGATGGTCGGAACACCCATGGATGTGCCGCTGCCCAACACAGTCAGGACTGCATTCATCGTTTGCTGATGCCCGGTCCGCCGATCCGTGGACCCTGCCCGGGAGGCGGCGCATTGGCAATGGCGTTTGTGATTTCTATCCAGGCCATGCGCAGTTCGAATAGCACGTTCTGAAGCAGGGTTTGTTCCTCGTCGGTGAGATTGCCCTTGGTTTTCTCCTGAAGAACGGTGAGGGAGTCGATGGTCTGCCTTGCACCTAGAATGTCGACGCGGGGCTGTTCACCCTCTTGCCGATACGCTCCAAGCTGCATCAGGGCAGTCATATAAAAAGACTCCACCAGACGGGCAAAGTTCATCTCCGGGGGAAGACCACGCGCGCCGCTGGATTTGTTGACCAGGTCGTCGATCTTCTTGCCGGAAGCCTTGTAAGCTTCGTGCTGCTCTTTTTGCTCGGCGTCGCTGGGCGGCGGAGGCAAGGCTTCGTCTTCCTCCTCCTCCACCATCATGCCTTCTTCCTCTTCTGCTATCCCTGCCGGACTCATCACCATAGGATCGGAAGACGCAGCCGTTTTTACGACCTGCGGGGGAGCGAGGATCTTTTCTTCTTCTGGTTGCGCCTCTTCTTGTTGTGCTTCCGGACGAAGTTCGCCTTCAGGCGCGAATCTTCTGCGGTCATGCACGACGAAATCGGATTTATTCTCAGCCATACTTCCTCGGTGGTTATTTGAAATCGAAAGGTAAATCTACAACTGTCGCGACCCTGCCATTGAGGGTGATCTGGGAACCTGGAGAGCCTGCTTCCCGGCGGACATAGCCCAAGGCAATGTGCCTCTCGCCCGACTCTGTTGGAACGACGGCAACGCTCGTGATCTCAGCCACAGTACGTCCGTTTTCTTCAAACTTTCCGGGCTGCGGCAAATCTTTTGTTAAGCTGCCGGTTGGGGTTGAGGCGGATCCATGAAATTCAAAGCCGGTAAATTTTCGATGCACCTGGCCACGGGAGCGGATACGCTCCACAATTTCCTGGCCAATGTAGCAGCCCTTGGTAAAATTCAGCGCCTGAACCTGCTCGGTCTCCTGGGGAAGATCGCGGTCGCGGATGTCCTGGCCATACTTGGGCACTCCGTGGAGCACGCGCCACATCTCTACGGCTTCCGCTCCTACCGGCTGCGCCCCGGCGCTTGCCAGCTTCTTCCAGGTTTCGGCCAACGAGGAGCTGTTTGCCCATAGTTCATACCAGCCAGGCTGCTGTGATGGGCCGGAAACAAGCAGTATGGGAGCGTCTCCCCCGGCTTGCTCGCGCAACTCCAATGATTCCATCGGTTCCATTGGTCCCATTCCCGAGGCGTTGAAGCCTGCTTCCACGAGTATCTGTTGCGCCCGCGGGCCGCAAATCCCAATGGCGGAAAGGCTCTCGCCACAATCGGCAAGCTCTACTTTGTCCATGATGATGAACCGCTTCAGGGTATTGATCACGGTTTCAACCTGGCTGCGATCGGTATCGATCAACAGCGATTCGCCCCGGTTGAAGATGAACATATCCGCAAGGATGCGACCCTGGGCATTGAGGACAAAATTGTAGTTCCCGCGATTCAGCGGCAAATCGCGAACATTGTTGCTCACCATGTTGTGAAGCCAGCGCACGCGGTCTTTGCCGGCTACGGAGATTTTTGCGCGCCAGCCAAGATCGAAGATGCCGCAAGACGCTTGCAGGGCATGAAGTTCAGAGGCCGCATCGCGGAAAACCAGAGAGGTCTCCACGCCGTTATACGGTCCTATGCGGGAAGCAGCGGGTTCTAGCTGGGAATAAAGCAAAGTCTGCGTCATATAGAGACCGAACATCTGATTATACGCAACAACAAAGCCCCCGCTTTGCGCGAGGGCTTTGATCGAAAGAATTCGGTTGGTTTTTAGGTGGTGCGGATAAAGAGCAACACAAACGTAAACAGAACCAGCGACTCGATAAAGGCCAAGCCGATGAAGAGCGCAAGCTGAATGCCGGCGCGCGCTCCAGGATTGCGCGCAAGCGCCTCAGCCACCGAGCCGGCAACTTTACCCTGGGCTAGTCCTGCCAAACCTGCCGCAAGACCCATACCGATGCCGATTCCGATGACATTCAAATTTACGGAGTGGGCCGCTCCGCCGGACTCCTGCGCGTAAGCAGGAGCCGCCAGCATCAGCAACGCCACGACCATTAGAACGAACAAAATTTTCCGCATGTTTCTCTCCTTATGAAGTTTGCCGCCAGTGGGTGGTTGACCTCCGCTTTTGGGAAGCGGCGCCCTCACGCTGACAGCCCGTGCAAATCAAGCCGAAATCCGTTAGTGCTCTTCGCTGACGGCTAAGCCGACGTAAACCATGGTGAGCACAACAAAGATGAATGTCTGAACCAGGGAAACGAATAGGTGCAAACCTAAAAACGCCACCGGAACCAAAATCGGAACCAGTGAAAAGAAGGCGATCGTCACCATGTCACCGGCGAACATGTTCGCATAAAGACGGACGGTGAGCGAAAGAATGCGGGCAAGGTGGCTGATGACTTCGATGGCAAACATCACCGGGGACAGCCCGAGGACAGGTCCCATAAATTGCTTAATGTAATGCGCACCGTGGCGGCGGATTCCATAAAAGTTGTAATACACGAAGGTGGTAATCGCGCAACCCAGGGGAACTGCCGGACTGGCTGTCGGCGATTCAAATCCGGGAACCAATCCAAGAAGATTGCAAAAGAGAATGAAGAAGCCGACGGTCATCAGATAAGCCACATGGGGGCGATAATCATGGCCAATGATCTCGTGGGCCTGTCCGGAGATGAACTCTTCCGCCATTTCCGCAATGTGCTGGAGCGCGCCTGGGTTGTCAGGCGACAGGCGCATCCGAACCAGAAAAAAGAATGCAATCAGCAGCACCGTGACGAGCAGTTCCATTGCGACTATGTTATTGATGGGAGCGGCTGGATTAGCGACCTTAATTCCAATATGACTCAGCAGCGATGCCGCCATGGGGCCGAAGAGACGATTCAGTAGCTCAGTAAACCAGAGTTGTTCAGGCATATTGATGGCAGATCAGGTGTATCGATTTCTCAGGATTTTTTAAAACCGCTTTATTCCCGCGAGATTTCATTTGCGCGACCACTTGCGCATGCTTCGTAAACTCCCTCGCCCATAGCCGCCAGAATCGGCGCAAAGAGGGCCATTACAAAGCCAAAACGCATGCTGGGCAAACTCGTCAGTATAACAGAAGAAATTGCGATCAAGAAAGCGTAGCGACCAGTGAAGGCAAGAATAGAAGGTAACTTCGCTGGCGACGAAGAGGGCGTCGCAGGGGAGCCTGTAAGGGTAGATTCCGTGCCAATATCAGGTGCATCCTTCGATGAGCCGGCGTCGCTTCGATGGGCAGCGGCAAGAGAGGTACCCGTCGAGGACAAGGCGATGGAAGCAACAGCCCGCTCTACCATCGTTTTCGAAGCGCGATGGAGCCAGATCATGTTGACGTAAGCAACGATTGCGCCGATCGCCAGCCCTAGTCCGTTGTGCCAGCCCATAAGAACTGTCACGACCAGCGCGCTTCCGACACTTAACGCCATGGTAGTGCGCCTGATTCTTTCATAGGCTCCCGATAGGAAAATCTCCGTCCGTTCGGCATCTGGTAAGGGGAGCGGCATATCAGGACTCTTTACTGGCCCGAACAATGATGCGTATCAGTTCGGTGAAGCCTGCGATAGCGCCAAACACGAGACCGGCCAGAGAGATCCAGGTAGTCTTGAGCCAATGGTCGAGAGCCGAACCGATCAGGAGACCGACCACGACGGAAGCGGGGAGCACCAGGCCGAGGTGGCTATAACGGCCTATTTGCAACCAGACGCTCTCCTTGCGATCGTTTTTGTCAGGAGGCGGCTCAGACATAAAACCAGTCTAGCAGGGGCATCCCTTAAAGGCGATTTGCCGGTCCAATCCAGAAGGCATCGGGATGGAATCGCGTTTTCAGCGTCGCAGAGTCCTGTTTACGTGCTCGCCGTGTGGCTTTTCTTTAATCGAAAACCAATTTGAAAACCAGATGGAAAAGCCGCGCAGTGGCCTCGATTTCTGGTCTACACTTACGCTGAAAACGCTGTAGCCACGGCGCGAGTTCTGTTACGGCCCAAAATCCCTCTTCTGCGGTAGCATATCTGCGATATGAACGCTCCTGCGCTCGAGTTTAACGACATTGATAAGGAATATCGCAGCTTTTTTCGGGGCGAGTCCGTTAAGGCGCTTGATGCCTTTTCTTTGCGCGTGGAGCGAGGAGAGATTTTTGGTTTTCTAGGGCCAAACGGAGCAGGGAAGACCACGGCCATCCATGTAGCTTTGGGTTTCACCTTTCCGACACGCGGGCAGGGCAGAATGCTTGGGCGGTCATTCGGCCATGCGCCTACACGCCGTCGGGTTGGGTTTCTGGCTGAGAACGTGGCTCTCTATCATCGGCCGGCTGCACGGCTGGTGCGCTTCTATGGGGCTTTGAACGGAGTACCCTCCGGGCAGCTTCAGCGGCGAGCCTTGGAACTGCTCAGGCAACTGGGGCTGGAGAACGCGGCGGGGCGAAACGCCGCAAGATTTTCCCGCGGCATGTTACAGCGGGTTGGCCTGGCTCAAGCGCTCGTTAACGATCCCGAGTTATTGATTCTCGATGAGCCAGCGTCGGCGTTGGATCCCCTGGGACGCATCACCGTGCGCGAAATTCTGATCGAAGCCCGTAAGCAAGGCAAGACCATTTTCCTGAGTTCTCATTTGCTATCCGAAGTCGAGCAAATCTGCGACCGCATCGCGATTGTGATCGGGGGGCGGGTAGGGCGGGTGGGCACAGTGGCGGAGTTGCTGGAGTCCCAAGACAAATTCGTGATCACCGCTCGCGGTATTGATGCACTGCTCTTTGAAGGATCGCAGCAGAACGGCTTTATCAAGATCACGGTGCCAGCCTTGCAGCAGCGTAGAACGATTGAGAGGATATGGCTGGAAGGCGGTGAGGTGATCGCGGTCAACCCGATCAAGCGCACGTTGGAAGACTTGTTCGTAGAACTTGCACGCCAAAATGGCGGTAGCCATTAGCTCGTTTCGATCTGGCTGTATCCAGTTGTATCCATGGAATTGAATCGCGCCGGTTTTTCCGTCCCCGATTCCCGTTCAAGAGAAAAGCGACACGGGAAGGCCGAAACCAGGATATGGCAGCTCGAAAAACGGGAAGTGGCCCGAAAGCGAAGGAGAGACATCCTCGTGAAGATCATTCTCGGAGCATTGATTTTTTTCTGCGGGCACAATGTTTACGGCCAAGATGCCGCATTGCAGCAGTCGGCTCCTCAGCCGCGATGGACCGTAAACCTCGCTCAAAGCTACGGACATCGCAACGCCAACGTCATGGATGAGAGGCAGTGGAGCCGGCAGCAAGGAGTTCGTTTTATCACCTCCAGCGAAATTGTTGCCTACCAGGTCAATGAGACTCGCGCCTATGCTCCACTTGCTTCGAAGGGACGCACCGGCGGCGCCGGCAACTTCTTTCTTGTGGGCGCGATCCTCGATGCCCGCGATGGACACGAACTTGGACGATTTCGGCTCCCTACCAACGCAAGTTTGTCAGGAGTCTTCCCAACGAACGGTGGAAAATTTATCGTTCGCACTGGAGATGTATTTTTTCTCTATTCAGACAGCTTCAAAGAGTTGGCTTCCAAAGATTTGCCTCTAGGCGGTAAAGCGTCCTCCGAGGACTGGCAAATCGCGGTCTCTCCTTCGGGAGCCAAGATCTTTCTGGCGCATCGAGAGTCCGTTCGCAACGGCGCCGGCGAAGAAGTTGATTCAAGAGTTGAGGTCGAGGTGCTAAATGCCGATACCCTTGTGGTTCAGAGCACGTTTCGAGTCCCGCGTCTGGAGCGATGGTCGGCGGGCGAGGACTTCGTGGTCGCGGAAAACCCCAAGGGCGGCCGTTACGGAAGGAATTTAGGTTTGATGGATTTGAGCGGTAAGTGGCGCAGAGTGCAGACGTTTTTGGAGAGCGACAATCCCTTTGCCTGCCCTTATTCGATGCGTGCGCTCAACGACCAGCTTGTGGCGGCTATTGGGTGCCATGGTTTGCTTGCGCTCACAACTTCGGGAAAAACCGTTCTCTCAAAATCTGTACCCACCGGAGTGTATGTGGCTTCGGTGGCGGCATCGGGAGATTTCCTGGCAGCCAACTCACTGCGATTTCAATCCGACTATCTGGGATTCCGTACGGCGGCGTTGGGAATCGACGTCTATGATCTCGCCGCGAATACCGCTTCGGAATCGGGGGATGCTCAAAATGGCGGAGATTCAAAGAAGAGCCCTTCGGGTAGAGCCCCGCTGCTTGCCATACCAACCCAAGGCAATAACGCTTACTACGATGTGTCCAGCAAGGGGGATCTTGCGGTGCTGGAAGGCGAAGAATTAAAGCTCTATTCCCTGAATGTGCAGGGGACGAAATCCGGCAGGTCCAACCTACTTAGCGCACGGACGGACGATTGAATGCGCGCGATCCTGCTTATCGGCGCCAATTTTGTCCGCAGCCAATGGATCGTGCTCACGATCATGCTTACCTATGTGACGGGTATTGCCATCGTGTTCGGAATCCATAGCCAGCCCTCCGAAGTGCTCTTCTTCCTTCAGTTGCATACCTATTACGCAATCATCTTAAGCGCCTTGATTGCGGTTCCGGCCATTCAGAATGAGCGTAAATCACGGCGCATTCTCGCTGTGTTGTCGAAGGGGATTTATCGCTGGCAGTATCTTGCCGGGCTGCTTTCCGGGTGCGCGATGATCTCCGCTCTATTTTGCCTGGCGGTTGGAGCGGCTACGCTCTTTCTTGCACGGCAGGTAGCGATGCCGATGGAAGGGCTGCCGAGCTTTATGGCTGCGCTGTTCTTTGGGTGCATGGCCACGGCGTCTGTGGCGCTGTTTTGCTCCATCCTTTTGCACCCGCTCATCGCCCTCGGGGGAGCAAGCATCGTGCTCCTGCTGCCGCTTGCGATTGAGGCTCACGGTTGGCACGTAACGCGGGCGCTCTTTCCAGTGGCCTCGATTGCGCGGGCTGTTCTGGAATGGAGCTTAGGCTCCGATTTCCGTCATCCAATCCATACCCATGGCCTGGGCCGGATGGCAGTAGCTTCGTTGATCCAGGCGGTGCTCTTTTTGATTTGCTCCGCCGTCGCGTTCACGAGGCGGGACATCACTACTGCCCTGGAGTAGATTGCATCGATGCCTGAGGGGTAGAGGGCAGAATGTTCTGTGCGCCTTTACCCGCATAGTCGAGCACCGGCCCGGGAGCAATTCCCAGATAAATAGTAGCAATCGCCGCAACCACCAACGCAAACCCCATCGCAGGAGAAACCGGCTCCGGAACCCTGTCCGTGGTCTGCTCGCGCATATACATCACCACGATAAGACGCAAGTAGTAGTACGAGGCCACCGCGCTGTTGATGAGTCCAATCACGGTCAACGCAACCATTTTTGGTGCCGTTGAGTGAAGAGCGGCATTAAACACATAGTATTTCGCGAAGAATCCGCCGGTTACAGGGATGCCGATCAGCGAGAGCATGAAAACCGTAAGGGTAAAAGCAAGCAGAGGAGAGCGCTTACCCAGGCCGGCATAGTCGTCGACAGTCGTGAATTGCTCGCCTTTCCCAGCAAAGTGGCTGACAACGGCAAAGGCCCCTACGTTCATTGTGGCGTACGCGGCGGTGTAAAAGATGGCGGCGGTCAACCCAATTTCATTGCTAGCGGCAAACGCAACCAGCAAATATCCCGCATGCGCGATGGAGGAGTAGGCAAGCATGCGCTTGACGTTGCTCTGCATCAGAGCTCCGAAATTGCCGATGGTCATGGAGAGAGCAGCGGAGACCCAGACCAGCCAGAACCAGCCGGGAGTCTCGACGGTGAAGGTGGAAAAGAGGATACGGAGCAACACCGCAAAAGCCGCTGCCTTGGGCCCGGTGGACATCAGCGCAACCACAGGAGCAGGCGCACCTTCATAAACGTCCGGTGTCCAGACATGGAAGGGAGCGGAGGCAATTTTGAAGCCGAGGCCGATCAGCATAAGGGCCGTGGCCGCATAAACGAGCGTCATGGGCTGGTGCGTGGCAATCTTGTCGGCAATCTGGTGCGCAATTCGGCCGATTTCCGTAGAGCCGGTGGCGCCAAAGAGCAATGCGACCCCATAGAGGAAAAAGGCTGTGGCAAATGAGCCTAACAGGAAGTATTTCACCGCCGACTCAGTACTGGAAGCGGTGCGGCGGCGGTAGCCCGCCAAAATATAGGTGGAAATCGAGGAGATTTCCAGCGCGATAAAGATCAGCACCAATTCCACCGCGCACGACATAAGCACCATGCCGACGGTGCCGAACAGGATAAGCGCATAGTATTCGCCGCTATTGATCTCCTGTTTGCCAAGATATTCGGTCGAGGCAAGGATGCAGACGGCGGCGATGGCCGGAATAAGGATGTGGAAGAAGATGCTGAAGCTATCCACCCGCACAAGACCAAACCAGGCATCCCGTCCCTGAAACTGGATCTGGTAGACCGCAGCCCCGATGGCTGCGAGGGTTCCCACCAGAGAAACGAGACCAAGGGACTTTCGGCTGCTCTTACCCATGACCGCGTCGAGCATCATGACCGCAATGCCGAATACTGTAAGGACCAGCTCCGGCAGGAGCGCAATATAGTCGGAAGATGAAATTGGTGTATTCATTTATTTTGCAAAGCAGCCGCCGTCGCCGGCGATGCACCTTGTATGCGGCCCACAATGGTCTTTACCGCGGGATCGATCGAGTTCATCCAGTAGGGCGAAGCTAAACCCATGATGAGGGAGAGGACAACGAGCGGAACCAGCGAAACCCGTTCTCTGCCGCCGATATCGGCCAAGCTCCGGTTTTCATTGTGATGAATCGGTCCATAAAATACGCGCTGGTACATCCAGAGAAGATAGGCCGCGCTCCAGACAACGCCGCTTGCCGCCAGAACTCCGTAAATGGCTTTGTATTGGAAGGCGCCGCTTAGGACCAGAAATTCACCTACGAAGCCGTTGAGCAGCGGCAGCCCCACGGAAGAAAGAAGCGCAAGCAGGAAGAAGGTTGCGTACACGGGCATGGGCGTTGCCAGCCCGCCGTACTCTTCCAGTTCATAGGTATGCTTTCGCTCATAGATCATGCCCGCCAGCATAAACAGGGCGCCGGTGGAAATACCGTGGTTGAGCATCTGGTATACAGCGCCATCCGTGCCTGCCTGAGTAAACGTAAAGATGCCCAGCACGACGAATCCAAGGTGGCTGACCGAGGAGTAAGCAATGAGTTTCTTAAGATTGGGCTGAACCAGAGCCACGAGCGCACCGTAGATGATGCCGATGATGGCCAGCACGTTGATCCAGGAGGCATTATGCGCCGCCTGCTGGGGAAACAGACCAACGTTGAAGCGCAGCAAGCCATAGGTGCCCATCTTGAGCAGCACGCCCGCCAGCAAAACCGACCCGGCTGTGGGAGCTTCCACGTGGGCGTCCGGAAGCCAGGTATGGAGAGGGAACAGCGGAACTTTTACGGCAAAGGCAACAAAGAAGCCCAGGAAGAGCCATTGCAGCGCTTCGCCCCCAATCTTGCCTGAGGCGACGGCCGCCTGAATTGTGGCGTAGTCAAAGCTGCCAGTATGGGCATAAAGGTAGATGATCGCCGCCAGCATGAAGACCGAGGCCACCATCGTATACAGAAAGAACTTGACCGATGCGTAGATCCTGCGCTCGTGCCCGTACATGCCGATCAGCAGGGCCATGGGGATCAGCGTCGCTTCCCAGAACACATAGAAAAGGAACATGTCCAGCGCCAGGAAGACGCCAATCATGGCAGTTTCCAACAGCAGAAGGAGGACAAAGAACTCCTTTACCTGGCCATGGATGGAATTCCAGGAGATCATCACTCCGAGAGGAACCAGGAGAGTCGTCAGCAATACCAGCCACATCGAGATGCCGTCGGCCCCCATGTGGTAATGAATGGCTCCGATCCATGGAGCATCCACGGAGAACTTGAACCCGTCGGCAGCCGCCTGGCTGCTCTCAAGATGTGCCGGAAGGTGCAAGGAAACCACGAACGCAATCAGGGAGATACCGAGAGCCAGCCAGCGAATCACCTTGTCGTTGCGAGGCGTGAGCATCAACAACACGGCGCCCGCAGCGGGAATAAAGGTGATAAGACTCAGAATTATGCCATCCACTACTGCACCGCCTTCCAGAGCATGTAGGCAACCGCGAAGGTCCCGCCGATGGCTATCCAGGCGGCGTAGGAGCGGATGTTGCCCGACTGCATCTTGCGCATTCCACCGCCGATCCCTTTCGAGATCGAACCGGCGCCGTTCACCGTGCCATCGATCACGCCCTGATCCACGCCTTTCCAGAGCACGTAGGTCGAGATGGCCAACAGGGGCTTCACGAACAGCGCGCCATAGCTCTCGTCTACGTAATATTTGTTGAGAACCAGCGTATAGAGCCCGCGAACGCGCGCCGTGATCCTGCCCGGGAGTTCGGGGCGCTTGAGATACAGGAGCCAAGCCAGGAAGATTCCTGTAAGGGCTACGACAATCGATATCGCGGCAAAGAGCAGTTCCTGCCCGCCGGATTCGGACGACTCCGCACCTGCAACGGTCGTACCCGGAATTTCCTGAGCAATCTTAATGGCCGGAGACAGGAACTCTTTGAAGTTGTCACCGCCATGCATGGCTTTGGGAATGCCAACCCATCCACCTACCACAGACAACACGGCAAGCACCACCAGGGGAGCGAGCATTACCCAGGGCGATTCATGCACTCCGCCGTGACCATGTCCATGATCGTCTGCGTGATCGTGGGAGTGGGAACCGGTGGAGCTATGGTGCGACGATACGGCTGCGGCATGGGCGTGCTCTCCTGTGGAATTGCCAAGCCGCAGATCGCCGAAAAAGGTCATGAAGAAAAGCCGGAACATGTAGAACGAGGTCATCCCCGCGGTGATCAGGCCAATCAGCCACAAAATCGGGTGTCCATGTTTGCTGGAGAATGCCTGCCAGAGAATCTCGTCTTTGCTGAAGAATCCGCTCAGGGGGAAGATGCCGGAGATCGCCAACGTGGCTATTCCCATGACGCCAAATGTCCAAGGTGTCAGCTTGCGTAGGCCGCCCATACGGCGCATGTCCTGTTCACCGCCGACCGCGTGGATCACCGAGCCCGCGCCCAGGAAGAGCAGAGCCTTGAAGAAGGCGTGAGTCATCAGGTGGAAGATTCCGGCGGAAAACGCCGCTACTCCGCAGGCCATGAACATGTAGCCAAGCTGCGAGACCGTCGAATAGGCCAGGACGCGCTTGATGTCGGTTTGGGCCAAGCCCATGGTTGCGGCGAAGAGCGCGGTAACAGCGCCAATAATCGCCACGATCATCAGAGCATGAGGAGAACGGCTAAAGATCGCGCTGGAGCGGGTGATCATATAGATGCCCGCTGTGACCATGGTTGCGGCGTGAATGAGTGCCGAGACCGGGGTAGGACCTTCCATGGCGTCCGGCAGCCAGACATAGAGGGGAATCTGCGCGGATTTACCGGTGGCGCCGATCATCAAGAGCAGGGCAATGGCGGTGAGGAGGCCCCAGCCATTGTCGATTCCCAACTTGGAGACCTGATCGAAAACCGCAGAAAAGTTCAGCGAATGGAAGTGCTGGATCAGCAGGAACATCCCGAGCAGGAAAGCAAAGTCACCAATGCGGTTGACGATGAAAGCTTTCTTTCCAGCATTGGCCGCCGAGTCTTTATTGAAATAAAAGCCGATCAGCAAATAGGACGCAAGTCCCACACCTTCCCAGCCGACGAACATCAGAAGATAATTGTTCGCCAGGACCAGCGTGAGCATGAAGAACATGAAGAGATTGAGGTAGGCGAAGAAACGATAGTAGCCGCCCTCATGCGCCATGTATCCCACGGAGTAGATGTGAATCAGGAAGCCTACTCCGGTCACGACGAGCATCATGACCATGGAAAGCTGATCCAGATAAAACCCAAACGGCGCGGTGAAATCGCCGGCCACGATCCAGTTGAAGGGCAGGGCCTTGTCGTAGACCGCCGAGGGATTCACCGACCATCCGTGCCAAACCTGCGTAGCGGCCCACAGCGCGTAGCCGAAGGATGCGGCGGTAAACAGGAGGGTGACAAACGACACCATCCCGTTCTTGAAACGGCGTCCGAAAAAGCCATTGATGGCAGCGCCGATCAGAGGCAGGATCGGAATGATCCAGAGGTTCAGATTGATATCCGGGCTCATAATTTCAGCAGATTCACTCGATCCACGTTGAGGGTTTGCCGCGTGCGGAACACGGCGATAATGATGGCCAGGCCCACCGCGGCTTCAGCTGCGGCGACCACCATCACGAAAAACACAAGGACCTGGCCTTCCAGCAGATTCCAATAGTTGGCAAATGCCACGAAGCTCAAATTCACCGCGTTGAGCATGAGCTCGATCGACATGAAGATGGTGATGATGTTGCGTTTGAGAATGAACCCATAGACTCCCAGCGCAAACAGGATTGCGCTCAGCACCAGATACTCGGAAAGCGCGACTGAATCCATTCAGCCCTCCTTTTTGGAGAGAACCACGGCGCCCATGATGGCAATGAGGATCAGGACCGAGGTTATCTCGAAGGGAAGCAGATATTTTGTGAACAGCAGATTGGCCAAGCCATGCGTATTGTCGGGGCTGCCGAGCATGTTGCCGAGAGCCACGGTCTTATGGGGATCGTTGCGGAAGACAATCCACATGAGCATTCCGGCCAGCGTAGCTACCGCGGGTGCGCCCAGCCAGAGAGCAAAGTGGTTCCCTTGCGTTCGTTCTTCCTCTCCGGCATTTAGAAGCATGATGACAAAGACGAAGAGCACCATGATCGCACCGGCGTACACGATGACTTGAATTGCAGCCAGAAACTCCGCGCCCAGCAGGAGATAGATCATCGCCAGCGAACCCATCACCACTACCAGCGAAAGGGCGCTGTTGATCGGATGCCGCTGCGCGACCAAGTTGATTGCGCCCGCAACGCAGATCATGCCGAAAATGATGAACAGCACATGGTGAAGCATCTTGTTATCCCCGCAAGGCTACGATCAAGCCTGTGATGATGATGTTGGCAATGGCCAGCGGCAGGAGAAATTTCCAGCCAAAGGCCATGAGCTGGTCATAGCGGAAGCGCGGCAGCGTGCCGCGAATCCAGATATAGACGAACATGAAAACGAAGATTTTGACCGAGAACCAGAAGATCGGCAGCAGCGATTGCAGGAGCGGCGGCAAGAAGGGAAGCGCGGGACCGTGCCATCCGCCAAAGAAGAGCAGAGTGGCGATGCAGCCGACCGTAATCATGTTGATGTATTCCGCCATGAAAAACATGGCGAATTTCATCGCGCTGTACTCCGTGTGATAGCCCGCCACCAATTCGGTTTCCGCTTCCGGCAAGTCAAAAGGAATGCGATTCGTTTCCGCATAGGCCGACATCAAGTAGATAAAGAAGGCAATAAGCTGCGGAAATATATACCAATGAGGCAGGAAGCCCAGCCATGGATGCCCGCTAATCTGCCCATCGACGATACCGCGAAGGCTCAAGGTTCCGGAAAGGATCAAAACGCCAACGAGCGAAAGCCCAAGCGCCAATTCATAGCTGATCATCTGCGCGCTGGCGCGCAAAGAGCCCAGCAGGGCGTATTTGCTGTTGGAAGACCAACCCGCCAAGGCCACGCCGTAGACGCCGATCGATGTTGCGCCCAAGATAATGAGAAGGCCGATGTTGATATCGCCAATCGAGCCATCCTGCACCATGCCGGTAATCTGCAGGGCAGATCCAGCCGCTCCCTCACCGGGGATTCCGTGAACCGCATTTCCAAACGGAATGACGGCAATGGCAACCAGCGACATCGTAAGCGCCAGTCCCGGCGCCAGGATGTAGAGTCCCTTGTGGACCCGGTCGGGCACGAGATCTTCTTTCAGGATGAACTTGACGCCATCGGCGAGAGGCTGAAGAAGACCGAATGGTCCGACACGAGTGGGTCCCCAGCGGTTCTGAATGTGGCCCACTACTTTGCGCTCGAGCCAGGTCATGTAGGCCACGCCGGTCAGCAGGATGAACGCGACCAACGCAATCTTAACAACGGCGACGATAATGAATATTGTTGTATTGTTCACGTTATTTACACACTGCCGCTTGGCCCTTGCGGCGTTTTAACGGCAAAACTCTCCAGCAGCCTGAACTGTAACGAAAACTCTTGTCCCCAAGCCGGCGGTGGAAGCAATCGCGGCTATTTGCCATTTGCTAATGTCTTCACAACCTCTTCTTCAGCCGGGCGCTCGCGCCGGTTTTCCAGCAGGGAGCTCAGCGTCTTTGAATAACGTCCCAGCGTTCCAGAGGTAAACAGGGTATCGTGCGCGGGAGCGATCTGAACCAAGCCGTTTTCCGAGCCTGCGCTGCTCGCTTCAGGAGAGGTCACATGCTCATCGTTGCCGGAGATCAGGTTCAACCGCGAGAAAGCATATCCAGGAACCAGGCGCTGAATCTCGTCCAAGATGGCCATGGGATCAAGAGGACTGAGACGCGGCTCGAGATTGTTGGCGGCAAGCCATACTCCATGCCGATCGGCTTCACCCGATTGCACTCCTCGCGCCTGCCCCATGTCGGCGTACAGACCGCCGCCGAACGGAACGAGTTTGGGCACATCCGCACCCATGCGCCCGGCGATGTGGACGATGATCTCAAAGTCGCTGCGTACGCCCGCCAAATCACCGGCCTTCTGCACCATTTGCAGGTCGCCGCATGTGTTGGTGAACGTACCCGATTTTTCATAAGCGGAGGCTGCGGGAAGCACCACTTCGGCGAAAATCGCCGTCTCCGTGAGGAACAGATCCTGAACTACGACGAAGGCATTCTGCAGGGCCGCCGGATCGAAGTTATAGTCTGCGACGGGATTGCATCCTACGATGTAGAGCGCGGATAGCCGCTTGTCTTTCGCCGCCTGCATCATCTCCGTGAGATTGAGGCCTTTTTCAGAGGGCAGCGATCCCCATTCCTCGGCAAATTTGCCGGGCGAAGAGAGGGGTGTATATCCGGGAAGTGAATCGGGCAACAAACCCATGTCCGCCGCGCCACGAGAATTGGCATAGTCTCCCAGGCAGATGAATCTGGCGCCGATGCCTGTGCCGAACTTTGCCAGAGCCTTGATGTCGGATCCGTTAAGCTCCGAACCAAAGATAATGATCAGGTCTTTCTGGGCTTGCAGATCTTGCCGGACCTGCTTCAAGGCTTGATCGGAGATGCCCGGGCCAGTCAACGCAGCGGCGGCGCTGTCGTCTCCATTCAAGAAGGCTACGAGTTTGCCTTCACGCCCCTCGGGAATCTGCAGGAAGGCGCTTGCCTGGCGGCGCAGCTTGATCGGTTGCGAGTTTACGACAAACAGCTTGGCGTGATGCTGGCGGACGTTGGAGCGAATATTCCAGGCCAGGAGCGGATGCTGTTCCGTCGGATTGTTGCCGATCAGAAGGATCGCCGGGGCCACGGCCACCTCACGCATGGTTGCAGTTGAGTGCTGCGAACCGGAGAGGGCGCGGGCGAAGGCGGAAAAATCAGCGGTGCGGCGATGATCGATATTGTTTGTACGAAGAACGGTGCGTGCAAACTTCTGGAGAAGGTAATTCTCTTCGTTCGTGGTACGGTTGGAGCCGATTACACCGATGGTTTTGCCACCCTGTGTGTCTCGAATCTCAGTCAGGCGCTTGCCAACGTAGGCAAGGGCTTCTTCCCACGAAACCGGGGTAAGTTTGCCGTCCTTGCGGACCAGGGGTTGACGCAGCCGGTCCGGGTGTTCAAAGAAATCGAAGGCATAGCGGCCTTTTACGCAGAGGAAGTCGCCGTTGATGCCGTTCTTATCGCGATTGTCACCGCGAATAATGTCCATTCCGGTGGATGAGGTGCGCACACCCAGAGTCGTCTTGCAGCCATCGCCGCAATGAGTGCAGATGGTGCCTACGTGCTTCATCTCCCAGGGACGAGTCTTGTAGCGGTATGCGCCGGAGGTCAAGGCTCCGACGGGGCAGATGTCGATGCACATGCCGCACTCTTCGCAGTCCAGGTGGTCGCCTTCGTTGGGCGCGATCACCGATCCAGAGCCGCGGTTTTGCACGCCGAGAGCCCAAACGTCCATGCCTTCGCCGCAAGCGCGCACACAGCGGTAGCACAGGATGCACCGGGGACGATCGAAGAAAACGACGGGCGACCACTGCTGTTCTTCCTTGTGAAGCTTGCCTTCCATATAGCGCGACTCGGCCGCGCCATACTTGAACGTCATGTCCTGTAATTCGCACTCGCCACCGGCGTCGCAAACGGGGCAGTCCAACGGATGGTTCCCGAGAAGCAACTCGATCATCGACTTGCGCGCCTGCCGGACTTCATCCGTGTCTGTGGCTACCACCATTCCATCGGTGATGGGTACGGTGCAGGCCGTTTGCAGCTTCGGCATCTTCTCAATACGCACCAGGCACATACGGCAGGCGGCCTGAAGCGACAGGCCGGGATAGTAACAAAAAGACGGTACTTCAATGCCTACCGCCTTACAGGCTTCGATCAGCAGCATTCCCGCAGGAGCTGTGATCTGCTTTCCGTCCACCGTGATCGTTACATTCTTGTTTTCGGCCATAAGCGTTTCAAAAAAGACTCAGCACTTCGTTTCTTGTTGAAGATCCGGCAGGCAATTCTAAATGCCCACCGACTTCACTTGATTTCCAGTTTTGCCCACAAGCGTTTCCGCATTTCGGCCGGCCATTCTCTCAATACCGGAGGCGGACAAGCTAGGCAATCACAGGCAGTTCCGAGATCGCTCCCGCAGGCTCAAACGGACAGGGTTTCCCACCGAGGTGAGCTTCAAACTCGCTCCTCCATTTGTCCACAATGGACATGGTGGGGATTGCAGCCGCGTCGCCGAGAGGGCAGAAAGTCCGGCCAAGCATGTTCTGCGCCAGATACTTGATGTTGTCGATATCCTTTTTCAGGCCAGCACCGGCATGGAAGCGGCTCAGCGTCTTCTTCAGCCAGTCGGTACCTTCGCGGCAGGGGATGCACCATCCACAGCTTTCATGTTGATAGAACTTCATCACGCGGAGGGCGAACTTTACCATGCAGGTCTGGTCGTCCAGCACTACAACGCCGCCGGAACCAAGGAACTCACCACGCTTGCCGAACGAGTCGAAGTCCATGTTCATCTGCTCCGCCTCTTCGGCGGTGAGAACAAAGGTGGAGGAGCCGCCGGGAACCACAGCTTTCAGAGACCGTCCGTTGGGGATGCCGCCGCCTACTTCGTAGATCATCTTCTTCAGCGGGTAGCCGAGGGGAAATTCATAAACTCCCGGCTTGTTGATGTGGCCGCTAAGGCAGAATAGCCGGGTGCCGCCGTTCTTGGGCGTCCCCATGTCCGCGAATTTCTGTCCGCCCATCAGGAGGATATGGGGCACGGAAGCAAGGGTTTCCACATTATTAATGACGGTTGGGCCGCCCCACAGTCCCACCACCGCCGGGAATGGCGGACGGATGCGAGGTATGCCGCGCTTGCCTTCTAGGGATTCCATGAGCGCCGACTCTTCGCCAACCTCGTAAGCGCCTGCACCGGTGTGCCAGCGGACATCAAAATCTTTTCCGCTGCCGAAGATATTTTTTCCCAGGAAGCCCTTTTCGTATGCCTCATCGATGGCCTGGCGCATGATGTTGACGAGGTAACGATACTCGCCGCGGATGTAGACGAAGCCGATCTTCGCTCCGACCGCCAGTCCCGCGATCATTACGCCTTCGATTACCGAGTGGGGATCGTGCTCCAAAATCAGGCGGTCCTTGCAAGTGCCGGGTTCGCTCTCGTCGCCATTGACCAGGATGTATTTAGGCTTAGCCGATTCTTTCGGCACAAACGACCATTTCATGCCGGTAGGGAAGCCCGCACCACCTCGACCTCGAAGGTTCGACGCCTTTACCTCATTGATGATTTCATCCGGTTGCATCTGGAGAGCTTTGCGGACAGCCTGGTAGCCGTCCAGTTCCAGATAGCGATTGATATTCGTGGCTCCCTTGCCGAACCTTTGGGAGACAACTCTTACTTCATCGGGATGTGAAACCAAATCAGCCATATCTCAGCCGTTCGCTGCTCGCCTCAGCTTCCAAAAGTGAAAATCTTGCTTGTATGAACGCTTTGTTTGCGCGGGACCGAAACATGAAAGGTCCACACGCCTTGCTTTTACTTACTGCTGTGAGCTTTTCCGATAGCGGTCGATCACGCCGTCCATCTTTTCGGGTGTGAGGTTCTCATGAAAGTCGTAATTCACCTGCACTGCCGGAGCCCAGCTGCATGCACCGATGCATTCCACTTCTTCGAGCGAAAAAAGACCGTCATGGGTCGTCATTTTATGGCCGATTCCGAGGCGATCCTTGCAATGCTCGAACAGCTCTTCTCCGCCGCGCAACATGCAGGAGATGTTGGTGCACACCTGGACGTGATATTTGCCAAGAGGCTTCGTACGCAGCATGGAGTAATAACTGATGACGTTGCGCACCTCAAGCGCCGTTAGCTCCGTCTTGTGGGCAAGGTGCTCAATGGCTTCGTCGGAGATATATCCCAGCTCATCCTGGGTATAAAGGAGCATGGGGACGAGGAACGACCGCTTCGTCGGGTACTCCTTCATCTTCTCGTCGAAGAAATGGTCAAGCTGCGCTGAAATAGCCGGCATGTTCTGAATCAGACTCCGCTCTGTTACCCGGGTGCGACCCACCGGGATCCATCAAATTTTTTGAAGAGACTCGAAAACCGGAAGGAGGTAAGACCTATTTGGCCGGATGCCTCTCTACCGATCGATCTCTCCCAGCACGATATCGATGCTTCCAATGGCGGCAACCACATCGGCGATCAGTTTTCCTTCGCACATGGTGGCAAGCGCCTGGAGATTGGCATAGGAAGGCGAGCGCATGTGTACGCGCATCGGCTTGGCGGTCCCATCGCTGACGATGTAATAGCCCATTTCGCCGCGCGGAGATTCAATCGCCTGATAAACCTCACCCACCGGAGCCGTAAACCCTTCCGTCACGATCTTGAAGTGATAGATAAGGGCTTCCATCTCGGTCTTCATTTTTTCGCGTTCCGGCAGGATCACCTTAGGCGCTTCCGACTTAATCGGACCACTCGGGAGCCCTTCCAACGCCTGCAATGCGATCTGCCGCGATTCACGCAGCTCCTGAATCCTGCAAACGTAGCGTGACCATACGTCGCCATCTTGAGCGACCGGCACTTTGAACTTGAAATTTTCGTATCCCGAATAGGGCATGTCGCGGCGAAGATCCCAGTCAATGCCGCTGGCGCGCAACGCGGGGCCGGTGACCCCCATGGCAATCGCATCTTCGGCGCTGAGATGAGCCACGCCTTTCAGGCGATTGACCCAGATAAAATTGCCGGTCAGCAGGTTCTCATATTCGTCGATTTTTTCCACGAAATTGGTGAGAAACGTCTTCACCCGCTCGAAGAAACCAAGAGGAGGCTCCAGGGCAAGCCCGCCAATACGGAAATAGGATGTCATCATCCGCTGGCCGCTGACCATTTCATAGATGCGCAGAAGGTCTTCGCGCTCGCGGAAGCAATACAGGAACACCGACATTGCACCGATATCCAGTGCATGCGTTCCCAGCCAGACCAGATGGGAGCTGATGCGCTGGAGTTCGGCGAGCATCACTCGAATCCATTGGGCGCGTGGAGGAATCTCCAGCCCAAGCAGCTTCTCTGCCGCTAGCACGTAGCAGAGATTGTTGACCATGGGGCAGAGATAATCGATTCGGTCGGTAAGAGGCACGACCTGCTGGTAGAACTTCGCTTCGCAGGTCTTTTCGATTCCCGTATGCAGAAAGCCGATGTCCGGCACCATCCGGACTACCTGCTCGCCGTCGATCTCCAGCACCAGCCTCAAAACGCCGTGAGTCGAAGGGTGCTGCGGTCCCATGTTCAGGACCATGGTTTTATCTTGTGCTGGATCGAGAACAGCCGCCGGCGTTATCACGTTGCCCATTACCGATAGCCCTCCACGGGATAATCCCTACGGAGCGGATGCCCCTCCCAATCTTCAGGCATCATGATCCGCCGCAGGTCGGGATGTCCCAGGAAACGAATTCCGAACAGGTCGAAGATTTCGCGCTCAAAGAAGTTGGCCGCGGGCCACAACGATGTGATCGACTCCAATACCGGGTCGGCCCCTTCGAGCCTGACCTTCACTCGAACGCGCTCTTTACGCCGATGCGAGAGGAGATGATAGGCCATTTCAAAGCGCGGCTCGCGAGGATAGAAATCGGCGCAGGTCAGATCTGAAAGGAAATTAAAAAGACCCTGGGCCTTGAGAATATTGCATGCTTCGCGTATCGATTCACGAGCAATGTAGACGGACAGCTCGTCGCGATCCAACTTTGCGCCTTCAACGGCGTTTTGGTTCCAGGCCAGCAACGCATCTATGGCCGGGCGTCCCTTCAACTCATCAAGATTGGTAATTGCCGGCACCATGTTATCCCTCGCTCCGTTCCGGCTTGTTCCAATCCAGAATGCCCTTCTTCCATATATAGAAGAAGCCCACCAGGACCAAACCGATGTAGACCAGCATCTCCCAAAACCCGAACATGGCGAGCTTGCGCGCGACGACTGCCCATGGATAAAGGAATACGGCCTCGATATCGAAAAGGATGAACAGCATCGCAACCAGGTAGAACTTTACGCTGAATCTCTGCTGAGCGTCTCCGGTTGGGTTGATGCCACACTCGTAAGGGGTGTGCTTGGCGGCAGTCCATCGATGCTTGCCGAGCAAATGGGAAAGAACGATCATGACGGTCGCCAGAACAATGGCGACCAGCACCTGAATGAGCAACGGTATGTAGCGAACGAAGTAGTTGTCCAGCATCATGGAGCCTATATATAATGCGCGTCGGCCATAGGCTAAACACTCGAATTTAATTGCGCATTCCAAGGGTGTCAAGGCCTCATCGGCGGTAAAGTGTTGTTTCATAAGAAATCGTCCACATCATTATTGGTTCCTTGGTTCCTTCCTCCCCCAAGCAGAGCAGGACGAGGCGAAAGCATCATGAGAAACTGCCTTAATTCGTATGCAGAGCGGGAGTGCGGAACAGGATTTTTATTCTGCATTTCTCTTCTTTCTTCTTCCTCTTCATGCCGCATTGTCGATTGTGGCGGCTCATGACTTGAGACGCTGCTGGACGAAGTCTCTGGAGAAGGTCTAGGAAACGAAGGTCTAAAAAACGAAAATCCAGAAAACGAAGATAAGGGAAACGAAGAATGCCTGCGGACGAAGATTAGCGAGACACAAGAAATCAAGAAGCGAGACAAATCGAGCGGACAATCAAGAAGAAGCAGATCGAGAAGAACAAGAAAAAAGACAGACAGAAAGAACGCAGCGGCTAGAAGGGCTATGACCATCTTCGGATTTAACACGGATGTAAGGCTGGAAGAGACCGTATATCACATACAGAGCGAGGCGAGGCAGAGCGATCTGCTTTTGCAGACCCTGGTGTTTGTTAAGGGCCAGTGCGTTGGGAAGCACACGGTTTCCTTTGCTCAAAAGATATCTGAGCCGGGGTTTTCACACGAGGCCGTCCATGAACTTCTCAAAGAGCAGCACAGACTGGTGGTGGAGGCGCTACAGCAGAATCGGGTTGAGTCCGTGGTTGGGCCGGAAGCGGAGATTCAGGATGTCGGCGGCTCGGGCCTGTCTTTGAAGTGCGAGAGCTCGGAGTTGCTGGGCAGCTCTCCCCGTCTGACGATGCGCTTTCATGTATCGGATTGGGGGCGCGCTGTTCCGGGAGCGGTCGTGTCGACTCGCGCGGGAAGTGCAAGCAGCGCTCCGGTGATCGCTCGGGGCGTGACCGATTCCATCGGCAACACGCAGATGGAAATCCCGTTGAGCGAGGAGGTCCGCCAGGAAGCGGCCGTGATTGTGCAAGCTGTTCTTGGGTCAAAATCCGCTACACGCAAGTTTCGACTTAAGAAAGCTTAGTGTCCGTAAAGCTTGGCTGCCGGCCAAGAAAAAAGCCCCGCGATGCCGCGGGGCCTTTAAGGATTGTTCCTTTGTTCCTACCTTAGAATCCGCCCATTCCACCGCCGTGACCACCGGGCATGGGGGCTTCCTTCTTGTCTTCGGGAATCTCAGCTACCAGTGCTTCAGTGGTGAGCATGAGAGCCGAGATCGAACCGGCGTTCTGAAGAGCGGTGCGAGCGACTTTGGTGGGATCGATGACGCCGGCTTTCACCAGGTCTTCAAACTTGCCAGTCTGGGCGTTGTAGCCGAAGCTGCTTTCCTTGGCTTCGCGGATCTTGCCTACAACGATCGCGCCTTCTTCTCCGGCATTGCTGACAATCTGACGCAGCGGCTCTTCCAGGGCGCGGCGAACGATTTCCGCTCCGGTGGCTTCATCGCCCTTCAGCTTCAGCTCTTCGAGTTCGGCCGCGCAACGCACAAGCGCTACGCCGCCGCCCGGGACGATGCCTTCTTCCACGGCAGCGCGGGTGGCGTGCATCGCGTCTTCTACGCGGGCTTTCTTTTCCTTCATTTCGGTTTCGGTGGCGGCTCCAACTTTGATTACGGCAACGCCGCCGACCAGCTTTGCCAACCGCTCCTGCAGCTTCTCGCGGTCGTAGTCGCTGGTGGTCTTCTCAACCTGGCTGCGAATTTCCTTCACGCGGCCTTCGATCTCAGAGTTCTTGCCCTTGCCCTCGACGATCGTGGTGTTGTCCTTGTCGATGGTTACTTTCTTGGCACGGCCGAGATCCTGAATCTGCACGTTCTCCAGCTTGATTCCCAGATCTTCGGTAATGGCCTTGCCGCCGGTCAGGATGGCGATGTCGCCCAACATGGCCTTGCGGCGGTCGCCGAATCCAGGCGCCTTCACCGCTGCCACATTGAGGGTGCCGCGCAGCTTGTTAACAACCAGCGTGGCCAAAGCTTCGCCTTCAACGTCTTCAGCAATGATCAGGAGGGGAGTGCCGCTCTTGGCGATGTTCTCGAGCAACGGGAGCAGGTCTTTCATGGAGCTGATCTTCTTTTCATAGATCAGGATGTAGGGATTTTCGAGGACCGATTCCATGCGCTCCGGATCGGTAACGAAATAAGGAGAGAGGTAGCCGCGGTCGAACTGCATGCCCTCAACCACGTCAAGCTGGGTCTCCATCGTCTTGGATTCTTCGACGGTGATGACTCCATCCTTGCCAACCTTCTTCATCGCTTCGGCAATGATGCGGCCGATGGTCTCGTCATTATTGGCGGAGATCGTGCCCACTTGAGCGATCATGTCGCCGGTTACGGGCTTGGACAAGCCGTCGAGGAAGCCTTTCGTGCGCTCTCCGTCCTTGTCGAGTGCGCCGCAGACAGCGGCAACAGCCTTTTCGATTCCACGTTTCAGGGCCATCGGATTTGCGCCGGCGGCAACGGTCTTTACACCTTCGCGGAAGATGGCCTGGGCCAGTACGGTAGCGGTGGTAGTGCCGTCTCCGGCAACGTCGCTGGTCTTGCTGGCAACTTCGCGCACCATCTGTGCGCCCATGTTTTCGAGCTGATCCTTCAGTTCGATTTCCTTGGCCACCGTCACGCCGTCCTTGGTGATGGTGGGGGAGCCGAACTTCTTCTCGATAACGACGTTGCGACCCTTGGGGCCCAACGTCACTTTGACTGCGTTGGCCAGGGTGTTCACACCGCGCAGGATCGCCTGGCGTGACTCTTCACCGTGAACAATCTGTTTTGCCATTTTCAATTTCTCCTATGCGAACTTTTCCGCGGATTGCGGTTCATTTCCTGCTCAAGAACTATTTGGTTGCGCCCGGCGCTTGCGGTGGGTGAATCTATCAGCCGCAGCACGCCGAAGAGGGGTCACCGACAGTTACTTCTTGGCGCCTACTTTTTCGGCGGACTTAGCTGCTCCGGTCAGGATTCCCAGGATTTCTTCTTCGCGAAGGATCAAAACTTCTTCGCCATCCAGCTTGATCTCGGTGCCGGCGTACTTTCCGAACAACACGTGATCGCCTTCTTTCACCGCCAGAGGAATGGTCTGGCCTTTGTCGAATTTTCCGGCGCCAACGGCGAGAATAACGCCCTCCTGCGGCTTTTCCTTGGCAGTGTCGGGGATGATGATTCCGCCGCGTGCGGTCTCAGTCTCCTCTACCCGGCGAATCAGGACTCGATCGTGCAACGGGGTGAACTTCTGTGACATTTTTTCACTCGCTCCTTTCAAACAATTGTCTTTAAATTTGGTGGTTTACAAATGCGTACTGCTGAAGAAATGTGTTTGCTAGCACTCCTGCCCAGCGAGTGCCAATTATAGAAATCGCGTCTGCCAAGTGTCAAGAGGTTGAGCGTAAAAGACTCAAGCTGCAAGAAATTCGAAGGGCTGCGTTCTGCAGAGTGAGAAGAGTAAACAGAAGACAAAAAATATATCTCGCCACGCAAAGCCATCTAGAGGGAATAAGAGACCGGCGTCTTTCGTCTGAATATTGGGAATCTTTAGGCCGCAAGGATGCATGGTGGGTGTTCGCCCGCGTTGGCTTTCCAATCGAAAATGGAACTTGGAAAACGCTGAAGGAAATAAAATTGCTGGACAAGAAACTTAAGCGATCATTAGACTTAGCTTCTTAAGATACCTGATTCCGGTGCAGAAAATTTGTACGAAACGACGTTTGGACTCCAATAAGAATGCTCGATAAAGATTCAAGGAAGTATGTGGGCCGATAAACCCGAGGGGCTGTTGTCAAACTGAGGATGATGTGTTTGGCCGAACTCTGTGTTAGTGCGAAAAATTTGCGACACGTGGAGAGCGACTTTCTCTGGGCTCAAGGGTTCTCAATTGTAATTTCATACTCCAATGATTGAGGTGGAGTGCAAAGCTTTAGGGGTACGACAAACCGGTTCATCTCAAGGATCGCAAGGATTGTAAAAAGTGAACCTGGAATGAATTTGAAATCGATCGCGTTCCACTTCTCCTGCGCTTTTCGTCCAAGATAGGCTGATTGAGCGGCCGTCTTCAACTAAATCGTTTCAATCAGCAAGTAGAATTTTATTTCCGGTTGGTGTGTGAGCTTTGTCGTCATGCACCGCTTGGCATGAACGGCAAAGCTTCATCCGTTCGATGAGTTCGAGCGGGGTTACTTCCGATATGGCACCTCAAGGTAGTGGTATCGCTGATACCTTGTGATGTTAGATTGGTGCAATTATTTCGTGCGTTCGAAGAAAATGACCTTATGTTCCACATATAATTAGCGGCGATAGACATCTTCGGAAAGAATTCAAATTTGCGGTCAGGAGAGGGAATGAACGTCCTTATTACTGGTGGTGCAGGATTTATCGGCTCGCATTTGGCAGAACGCCTGGTGGATCGTGGTGAGCACGTAGCTATCGTCGACGATCTTTCCACCGGCTCTGTTCAGAACATTCAGCATCTTAAGGCGGCGAAGAATTTCGAGTATTACCTTGAGAGCGTAACCAACCAGCAACTAATGGCTGAATTGGTAGATGCGGCCGATGTTATCTATCACCTGGCTGCGGCCGTGGGCGTTCGCCTTATTGTAGAAAATCCGGTACAGACCATGGAGACCAATATCCGTGGGACCGAAGTAGTGTTAGCGCTAGCGGCTAAGAAGAGAAAAAGAGTTCTGATTACTTCGACATCGGAAGTTTATGGAAAGCGAGACCATGTTCCTTTTTGCGAAGATGACGATCTTGTGATGGGACCACCCGACAAGGGGCGTTGGAGCTATGCCTGCTCCAAGTTGATCGACGAATTTTTGGCGGTCGGCTATTGGAAAGAGAAGCAGGTTCCGACGGTGGTGGCAAGGCTATTTAATGTCGTCGGGCCGAGACAGACGGACCGCTATGGAATGGTGATTCCCAACCTAGTCAAGCAGGCGTTGGCGGGAATCGACATGACCGTGTTCGGTGACGGATCTCAGACCCGGTGTTTCACTCATGTGAACGATGCGGTGAAAGCCCTTATAGCGGTTGCGGAACACCCGGATGCGAATGGCGAGGTTTATAATATCGGCTCAGACGAAGAGATATCCATTCTCCAGCTTGCGCACACCATAAAAGACATGGTGGCATCGGAATCACGGATTGTGATGATTCCGTACGATTGCGCCTACAATCAGGGATTTGAGGACATGATGCGGCGTGTTCCAGATCTGACAAAGGTTGCAGGGCTGATTGGCTATCGTCCTTCGATGAATTTGGAAGAGATCCTGCTCGATACGATCAAATATCATATTGAAAGGCTCGCCGTGGCAAGGAATAATGGTCACCCGAAGACTTTGCGTCGGCTCAGCCGGGCGACGACAGGCGATTGATCGGGCGCGTATCTCTATAAGAAGGGAAGCAAATGGCATCGTATCTGGTAACAGGCGCCGCCGGCTTTATCGGTTCGGCGATCGTCCGGGAGTTGGTTCGGCGGGGCGAGCGTGTAAGGGCGATTGACAATTTTGAGACTGGCAAGAGGGAAAATATAGCGGAAGTCCTTAATTCGATTGAGTTTGCCGAGATCGACATATTGGATACCGCAAACCTGGCTAAAGCGTTTGAAGGGATCGACTACGTTCTTCACCAGGCTGCCCTGCCTTCCGTTCCGCTTTCGGTGGCGCAGCCGGTCAGAAGCCACAACATTAATATCAATGGAACGCTCAACGTTCTGGTGGCCGCCAGAGATGCCAAGGTGAAGCGGGTTGTCTATGCCGCCTCAAGTTCGGCGTATGGAGAGACGCTCTCGCTTCCCAAGCACGAAGAAATGCTTCCCGACCCGGTTTCCCCGTATGCTGTGCAGAAGCTGACCGGGGAAGCTTACATGCGATGCTTTACCAGAGTGTACGGGCTTGAGACCGTTTGCCTGCGCTATTTCAATATCTTTGGTCCGCGCCAGGACCCGACTTCCCCTTATTCCGGAGTTATCGCCAAGTTCATTACGCAGATGCTTGAAGGCGAGGCACCCACGATTTTTGGCGACGGAGAGCAGAGCCGCGATTTCACCTATGTAGATAACGCTGTGAAGGCGAATCTGCTTGCCGCGCACGCACCGGAAGTGGCGGGAGCTTGCTTTAATATCGGCACCGGCCGCCAGATATCTCTGAATCTGGCATTTGAAGTATTACGGGACATCATGGGGTTTGCGGGACAGGTAAAATATGCGACCGTTCGCGTTGGCGATGTGAAGCATTCGCAGGCGGACATTTCGCGCGCGGGCAAGTTCCTGCAATATTCGCCGGACGTGACATTTGAGGATGGGCTACGGCGGACTGTCGAGTGGTACAAGACGGAGACGGTCCCTCATGCGTTCGCCAAATAGGACTGGTCCGTCTTTCCCCCTAGTTGGGATCGCGAGAAACTCCTAAACAGGCACGAAACAACCCCGCAATCCGACACAAGCGCAAAAAGCGTCTGCTATGCTGTTGTAGCTTCGTCAGGGATGAGATAAATCTTGCCAAAATTCGCCCGTGTTATCTGGTTTTTCTTTGTTCTTCATGTCGCTGCGTTTGCGCAGACAGGCGACAATCCTCTATTGCCTATGGCGACAGCGACACCTTCGGGGAACACATCTTCCGGAGGGGGAGGCGGAGGAACAAGTTTACCGAGTACACCGGAGGTTCGTTTCGGTCCACCCACCATTACCAATGTGGCGCCCGGCGCCGACATTCAGGAACGGCAACAAGAGCAACAGCAATTGGACGTACTACGCTCGCAAGGGGCAGCTCAGCCCACTCCCTCACCAGAACTGGAAACGGAGTTTCAGGAGTTTGTCTCCACGGCGTTAGGGAAGTCGCTTCCTTTTTTTGGTTACGATCTGTTTCAGAACGTGCCAACCACCTTTGCACCCCTTGATCGGGTGGAGGTGCCTTCCGACTACGTGATTGGACCACAGGACGATCTTGTAATCCATGGATGGGGTCAGATCAACGTTAACTATCGCGCGGTAGTGGATAGATCGGGAGCGATCTATATTCCTACAGTTGGATCGATCAACGTTGCGGGTGTTAGATACAGCGAACTTCATGACTATTTGCAATCCGAATTTGGGAAGACCTATAAGAACTTCCAGCTAAGTGTAAATTTGGGCCGGTTGCGTTCCATTCAGGTTTTCGTTGTGGGCCAGGCAAGGCGTCAAGGCTCTTATACTATTAGTTCCCTAAGTACTCTTGTGGATGCTCTCTTCGCATCGGGCGGCCCATCGAAGCACGGATCGATGCGGACGATCCAGCTCAAGCGAGACGGCAAGGTGATTACCACCTTCGATTTATACGACCTGATCGCCAACGGCGATAAGACTAAGGACGCAAAGCTGGCATCGGGCGATGTCATTTACATACCGCCCATGGGTCCGCAGGTTGCCATGGCTGGCAGCGTCAATACCCCGGCAATTTTTGAGTTGAAAGACCGCACCACGCTAGGGGAGATGATCGCATTGGCCGGAGGCCTCGCAAGCACCGCTGCCGGTGAGCGAGTGCTCGTGGAGCGAATCGAAGATCATCGGATCCGCAAAGCGGATGAATTTGATCTCACCGAGCAAGGATTGGTGCGGGAATTGCACGATGGGGATGTGATTCGTTTTCTCCATATCTCTCCCAAATTTGAGAACGCGGTTACTCTACGAGGCAACGTAGCGGTGCCCGGCCGCTATCCCTGGCATCAGGGAATGCACGTGAGCGATTTGATTCCGAGCCGTGCGTTTCTGGTGACAGACCAATACTGGAACATGCAAAACAAGCTCGCGGTCAACGCCCAGTCCACGGGCTTGGGTGTGAAGCAGGCACAGCTAAAGAACGATGTAAAGCGGCTTTCTTCCGAGATCAATTGGGAGTACGCGGATATCCAGCGGTTTAATGCTCAAGATCTGACGCCTAGTCTTGTAGTGTTTAACCTGGGGAAAGCGATCGAGGGCGATTCGGAACAGAACCTGGAATTGCAACCCAACGATGTAGTTACGATTTTCGCGCAAAACGACATCCAGGGCCCGACTGCCGAACGAGCTAAATTTGTTCACCTTGAAGGCGAGCTGAAAAAAGCCGGAGTCTATCAGGTGCTGCCTGGGGAAACCTTGCGGCAGTTGGTGAACCGGATCGGAGGGTTTACACCCCAAGCTTATCTTTTCGGTTCGGAGTTTACGCGTGAATCGACGAGGGTCGACCAGCAGACAAGGCTGAATCAGTATGCGAACAATCTAGACCAGTCCCTTGCCCGGAGCACGGCGGCAGCGAGCTTTATCTCCGATGCCACAAGCGCGGAGGACGAAAAGGCAAACCTGGCCGAGGCCAAAAATACAGTCGATAAAGTAAAAGGGTTGCAGGCCACCGGGCGCATCGTTCTGGAACTGAAGCCGAGCGCCAAGGGAGTGGACGTGCTTCCCGATCTGCCCCTGGAAGATGGAGACCGGCTGTTGGTGCCATTTCGGCCGGCAACAGTGAACGTCATCGGAGCGGTCTACAATAGCAGCGCCTTTATCTACAAACCAGAGAAGAACGTATCCGACTATCTTCGCTTGGCGGGCGGGCCTACCAAGAGCGGAGATAAAGGCAGGGAGTTTGTGATTCGGGCGGACGGATCGACCGTGAGCCGTCAGCAGCACTCAGTTCTGATTAGCAGAAGCTTCAATGCTCTCCGGGTGATGCCAGGCGACACGATCATCGTTCCCGAAAAACTGGATCGGGGCGCCACCTTGCGTTTCTTGAAGGATTTCACAGCGATATTGGCGCAAGTCGGAGTCGGCGCGGCGGGAATCAGGGCCGTATTCCCATGATGATGGGATGATAGGTAGAGCTTGAGGGAAAGGCGATCTACGGGTTTTTATGGAGCCCTTTGACATGTCGCTTTTTTTAGGCCGGTGGAATGTAGTTATGCCGAAGGGGCTTGCTTTCCACGCGATCTCCGGTCTTCGGTCTCCAGTTGGAGATATGTCGAAAGTGGAGATTGAGAAAGCCAGAATTTTGTGTTAACTAATTGAATTAAAATAGGTTATGTCGCAACAGCCTCTGTAAGTGACGGGGCGAAGCTGTAAGCTAAGAGTTGCTGAAACCAGGCAATCGAGACTAAAGATGCAAGAGTCATTGCAACGCGATGGACTTTCCTGGTATGCGGCTTATACCCGCAGCCGGCATGAAAAGCGTGTTGCCGATGATCTGTTGCGGCGGGACGTTGAGTTTTATCTTCCTTTGTACGAGACCGTCAGCCGATGGAAAGACCGGAAAATGAGGTTGAGCTTACCCCTTTTTTCTAGCTATGTCTTTGTCAAGATCGATATCCAGGAGCGGCTAAGAGTTCTCGATGTGCCAGGAATAGTTCGTCTGGTTGGATTTAAAGGAAAGCCGGTAGCTCTTCCCGACGGAGAGATGGAGAAGCTCCAACGCGGACTGGGCGCCGCGCTGCTGGCGGAACCCCACCCATTTCTTACTGTTGGCCGCAAAGTGCGCATCGTGCGGGGCCCTTTTGAGGGGTTCGATGGCATTCTTCTGAGGCGGAGAGCCACTCCAAGGGTTGTCCTTTCGATCGAGTTAATTCAACGATCGATTTGTATTGAAGTCGACATCGATATGATCCAGCCGATCCGTACAAAGACAGCAATCAAGAATCCGAATCGTTCCATTTTCAGAGCACAAGAACAGAACTTGTTTGGCTCATCGATTGTAGTTTCAGCTAAATGAGCGGTAAGGGAGAACAAGTGCTAGAGACAAATTCGATCGTGGCACAAGACGAGAGCATTATGTTGGGCGCACGTTACGGACTGGAGTTAGCGGTGAAGCCGCGCACCGCAAAAACCCTGGGAAAGGTAATCGCTCAGCCGGACTCTGCCGATCTGATTAAGGGGGTCGCCATTGAGCCGCTGCGAATGTATGCGGACGACCGCGGTTTCTTCGCCGAACTTGCGCGTCTAGGATCGAAAGGCATTGCGACTTCTATGATTCCCGGTGGTGAGCGCCAGGTCCAGATTTCTACGACACTTACCTATCCAGGAACTATCAAAGCGATTCACTATCACTACCAGCAGACTGACTTGTGGGCGCCCATCTCCGGAATGCTGCAGGTGTTCCTCTACGATATGCGACGGGCATCCCCAACTTTTGGACAAATTAATACCCTTTATGTTGGCATGCTGCGGCCTTGGGAGATTTTGATTCCACCGGGAGTGGCCCATGGTTACAAAGTACTTGGAACCGAGCCTGCACAATTGGTTTACTTAACCGATCGTTTTTATAACCCGGAGGATGAGTGCCGCCTACCCTATGACCATCCGGACGTCGCATACGATTGGGAAACCCAGCACAAGTAGGGACGAGATGAGAGTATTGATTCTCGGCGCGACTGGATTGCTAGGACGGGTTCTCGTGAGCCATGAGCAATGGGGGAACGCCCAAGTGATTGGGGTGGGCTCGCGCGATGGTGATATTGCGAATTCGTCTGAAGTTCAAAGGCTTTTCACAGCTGTCCGGCCCGACATAACCATCTTGAGCGCAGCCTATACCGACGTGGATGGATGCGAGCAAAATCCGCAGAAAGCTTACGCGGTAAATTGCGCAGGGGCTGTGAACGTTGCTATCGCGGCGCGCGAAGGGGGTTCGCGGCTACTTTTCCTGAGCACGGATTATGTATTTGACGGACTCAAGAACGCACCCTACGAAGCATACGATGCCATATGCCCTATTAACGTCTATGGGCGGGCTAAGGCAGAGGCTGAAAAACAGGTGGAGGCGGCGCTCCCTCTGACTTGCATCGTTCGGACGTCGTGGCTCTTTGGATCGCCCGGCAGGTGCTTTCCCAATACGATTCTTGAAATCGCTCAATCTCGCAGTACTATTTCAGTAGTGGACGATCAATTCGGATGTCCAACATTTACACGGGATCTGGCGGGAACAATTGTGCGTCTGGCGCAGATGGGGGCAACCGGAATTATCCACGCCACCAATTCAGGAGTGTGCAGCTGGTTTGAATTTGCATCTGAGATCGTGCATATTGCAGGTCTGGACCACGTTACAGTGAAACCGGCATCCACCGAGGATGTATTGCGCCCGGCCAAGCGTCCAAAGCATTCCGCATTGTCCGCAACATCCCTTAGACAGCATGGGTTGAGCATGCGTCCCTGGAAAGAAACGCTCGCTGAATTTTTGTCTGACCGGCGAGAGTTTCTCAAGCTTGGGAGCATGGCAGCTCTTGGCGCCCAACAATAAAAGGAGATCGATGAAAGGTGTAGTATTGGCGGGCGGCACCGGGTCCCGCCTCCATCCGCTGACGCGCGTTACCAACAAGCACTTGCTGCCTGTCTACAACAAGCCCATGATCTATTACCCTTTGCAAACGCTGGTCGATGCCGGGGTGGAAGACATCGTGATTGTGACCGGTGGAAATAGTGCTGGCGACTTCCTTCGACTATTGAAAAACGGCAACGATTTCGGGCTTCAGCAACTTAACTTCGCCTATCAGGAGGGCGAGGGAGGAATCGCAGATGCGCTTCGCCTTGCGGAATATTTTGTTCGCGGCGAGAAGGTTTGCGTAGTTCTCGGCGACAACATTATCGAAGGGAACATCCGGGCGGCGAAGCAAGAATTCGACCGGCAGGAGGCCGGCGCCAAGGTCTTGTTGAAAGAGGTTCCCGATCCCGAGCGTTTTGGTGTTCCAACCTTTGAAAACGGCCGGATTATTGACATCCAGGAGAAGCCGAAGACGCCTAAATCGCAATACGCTGTGATTGGCATTTATTTCTACGACGCGACCGTTTTTGACCGGATACGAACACTTAAGCCCTCCCAGCGACGCGAGTACGAAATCACGGATGTAAACAATTCCTATCTAAGAGAAGGCCGGCTTACCCATAACGTTTTGGAGGGCTGGTGGACCGACGCAGGCACATTTGAATCGCTGTGGCGAGCCAGTAATCTTGTGCGCGAGAAGTACTCCGATGAGGAAAAGGTTCGAGCGGCCATCAGCGGGGGAGCATCGTGAAAATTCTTGTCACAGGCGGCGCCGGATTCATTGGATCGAACTTTGTCCAGTATCTGCTGAAGAACCATCCTTTGGATCATCTTGTGGTTGTGGACAAGCTCACCTATGCAGGGAATTTAAGAAACCTGGATGGGTTCCTTCACGATCCCCGGCTGCAGTTCGTGCGTATGGATATTTGCGATTCGGCAGTCCACGATGTTGCCCACGGATGCGACGCAGCCGTACACTTCGCGGCTGAAAGCCACGTTGATCGTAGTATTGAAGATGCGGCGCCGTTCATGAGAACGAATGTTGAAGGTACGTGGCGCATGATTGAAACTTGCCGCCGCGCAGGCGTGGCGCGCTTCGTACATGTGAGCACGGATGAAGTGTATGGAAGCCTCGGAGATCACGGAAAGTTTACCGAAAGCTCACCTCTGGAGCCGACAAGTCCCTATGCCGCGAGCAAGGCCGCATCGGACCTGTTGATATTGTCGGCAGTCAAGACGCATGGATTCCCGGCTATTGTCACCCGGTGCACCAACAACTACGGCCCTTTTCAGTTTCCGGAGAAGTTTATTCCTCTCATGATCGCCCAAGCCCTCTCTGGGCGGGAACTGCCGGTTTACGGTGACGGGCGCAATGTGCGCGATTGGATTCATGTGCTTGACCATTGCCTGGCGCTCGATACCGTCCTGCGCAAGGGAAGGGTCGGAAACGTCTACAACATTGGCGGGGAGTGCGAGATGGAAAACATCAATGTTGCACGAACGATTCTGCGAAGCGTGAACCGTCCCGAAAGTCTTTTGAAATTTGTGACCGACCGTCCCGCTCATGATCGCCGGTATGCTTTGGATTGCGAAAAAATCAAGGCGGAGTTGGCGTGGCAGCCTAGTTATCGGTTTGACCAGGGGCTGGAAGAGACGATTTGTTGGTATCGGGACAATACTTCCTGGCTTGAAGATGCGCGTAGCGGCGAATATCAGTCGTATTTTGAGCGCCACTATTCCGGCCGGGAGCAGCTCAATGCCGCTTCGGTCGGCGGGGGGCGATAGCTCCTGGCGCGCATCATGCACGTGATCACCGGGCTGGACGTCGGTGGCGCCGAAATGATGTTGTGGAAGCTCCTCACGGTTCCTCAAAAAAATTGGGAGCCCATGGTTGTTTGCCTCAAGCATGAAGGTGCGATCGGCTCCCGAATTCGAGAGCTTGGCGTTCCGGTCTTTGCTCTAGGTTTTCGCTCGAATGTACCGAATCCACTCAAAATGCTGCCGTTTATTCGTCTGGTCCGGCAGTGGCGGCCTCATCTGCTGCATGGATGGATGTATCACGGCAATTTAGCTGCCAGCATTGCAACGATCTTTGCTCCAGATAAGGCACCGGTGCTGTGGAACGTCCTGCAATCCCTCTACGATATTCGGTCGGAGCGAGCGCTTACGGCGCTGACGATTCGACTTGGAGCCTGGCGGTCCCGGCATGTTGCGGCGATTCTTTATGACAGCCGTGTTTCCGCAGACCAACATCGGGCGTTTGGCTACGACTCGGCTTGCGGAATGGTGATTCCAGGCGGTTTTGATTGTCAGGCGTTTCGTCCCAACAGCGAGGCTCGTCGGCAGGTTCGACGGGAGTTAGCGGTTGATCCAGATGCAGTTCTCATTGGTTTGGTGGCTCGCTATCATCCCGTGAAAAATCACGCCGGCTTCTTGCGGGCGGCGGGGCTTGTGGCGCGGGCACATCCCCGAACTCGATTTTTGTTGGTTGGCAGGGGTATCAGCGTAGACCAGCCGGAGATTGCGCGACTGCTTGAAGAATATCGGCTCCACGAAAACGTTCTTCTCTTAGGGGAGCGATCCGATATTCCGCGCCTTACCGCGGCGTTGGATATCGCGTGTTCGGCATCGTGGGGTGAAGGATTTTCAAACTCGATTGGCGAGGCGATGGCCTGTGGCGTTCCCTGCGTCGTAACAGATGTAGGGGATAGCGCTTTTGCGATCGGAAGCACTGGCATAGCCGTTCCACCTGGCGATCCCGAAGCGTTTTCCCGCGCTCTTTGCCAAATGATTGAGGGCGGCGCCGAGTATCGTCGTCGATTAGGCGCAGCAGCTAGAGAACGGGTTGAAAATGAGTTCTCGCTTTCGGCGGTTGCCCACCAATATCATTTGCTTTGGCAGGCGGTGTTCGAAGGCCGCTTCCGGGGCAATGAAAGGGCGATGGGGAAGAGTGCATAGGGAACGTTCGTATTCCGTCGACAAAAGCATCGGGGGCCAATGTCCCAAAGGCGACATGAGCGTAGCGATTCTTTGTGTCAAGGCGCCAGCAGCTCAGTTTACAATAGGACTGGCTTCCTTCAACTCTGAGCGGACTCAAAAGAGCAGTGCGTGAAATGATTCAATTTGCCGGAAAGCAACTTACCGCGAGAGATCGGAGCGCGATTTCCGGCATAGCTGTGAGATCGGAAGTCTAGAAACAAAAGATGGCGCAACTGCAAAATACGAATTTCGAGCTAGAAGCTCCGCTGCGACCTCTCGGTTCGGAGGAAGAGAGTCGAACCCCGTTTCCCAAACTCCTTATTCTGTTGGCGAAGCGAAAAGTCTTCGTTCTGGTTTTCGTCGGCCTGGCCGCTGTCTCTTCGATCGTTGTATCGCTCCTGTTGCCCAAGACATTTACGGCAAGTACCAGGCTGATGCCTCCTCAGCAAAACCAATCCTTATCGGCAGCTTCGATGCTGAATCAATTGGGAGGCGCGCTGGGCGCAATTGCCGGGCAGGGCTTGGGATTACACAGCACCGGAGAAATTTATGTGTCGATGCTGCATAGCCGGGCTATTGCCGATGCGATGATCGATCGGTTTTCTTTGATGAGCTTGTACGGCCAGAAATTGCGCTCCTCAACACGGCAGAAACTGGAATCGCGCACCGAGGTCATTTTGTCGAAGGACGGCACGATCACGATCTCAGTGGAGGACCGGGACCCGCAACGGGCGGCAGACATCGCCAATGCGTACGTCGATGAACTTACCAAGCTGACCAAGACATTGGCTGTGAGTGAAGCGGGAAAGCGCCGAATTTTTTTTGAGCGTGAAGTAAAGCTGGCTTCGGACGATTTGGCCGCGGCGGAAGTCGCTCTTAAGCAGACTCAATTGAAAACTGGTCTTATCTTGCTCGACAGCCAGTCCCGGGCGATGATTGACGCGGTGGCCGGCGTGCGAGCGCGCATTGCCTCGCAAGAGGTCATGGTGCAGTCGATGCGTTCCTTTGCAACCGATGACAATCCGGAATTGGTTCGGGCTGTGGGCGAGTTAGATGCTCTTCACAAACAATTATCTCGGCTGGAAGGTGGCGGTGGCGGCAATCGGTCTTTCACCGAGATACCCGTGGAAAAGGTACCGACCGAAGGCCTCGAATATGTCCGCAAGTTGCGCGACGTAAAATATCGCGAGGCGCTCTTCGAGCTTCTGGCCAAGCAATACGAGATTGCCAAGATTGACGAGGCCAAGGACTCGCTCATCGTGCAGCAACTGGATTCCGCGATACCGCCGGACCTGAGAACAAGCCCGAAACGGGGAGTAATTGTGATGATTGGCACGTTTCTGGCGCTGGCTTTGGCGATTCTCATCGTGCTGCTGATGGAGAAGGTGGAGGAGGCCAGGAACGATCCACAGTTCCTCTCCCGCTGGGAGACATTTAAGTTCTATCTTTTCAGCACGCATAAGTCTTAGGCCTGCGTCCACGTATAAGATTTTGACCCTGTTTCCGCGCTGGCCTGTTTCCCGCCTCGTTGTTTCGAAGCCATCCCGGCAAGAACGTTACAGCGTGTCTTCAGGGTCCGCGGCTCGCAAAACCAGATGATGCAAAACGAAATTGTCAAAAAGCCCATGCAATTTGTGCGAAGATTTTTTCCAAAAGGGCAATTTGCGAGAAACGTAACCGTATTGGCGGGAGGCACCGCCGTGACGCAATCGTTAACGGTGCTGGTTTCCCCTTTGCTTACGAGGTTCTATCATGCGGAGGATTTTGGGAATTTCCAAGTCTATCTGCTCTTCATGACATTTGCTATTGTCATGGTCAATTTGCGCTATGACCAATCGATTTTTTTGCCCGAGCAGGAGGATGTGGCAGCCAACCTAGTCGCGGTCGCGCTTGTCGCCGCAGGCATCGTCAGTTGTTGTGCGGCGGTGCTGGTAGGGCTGGGGCCGCTACTGTTTCCTCTACCGCGAACCGTAGTACCGCTTCGGCCTTTCCTGTGGATACTTCCGTTGAGTATTGCAGGGGCGGGCCTCTATCAAGCATTGAGTTCCTGGGCCTTGCGCCAGAAAGCGTATTCTCGTGTAACCGGAACTAAGGTGACGCAGGTAGTTTCTATGTTGGCCATTCAACTAGCCACGGCTCTTGTTCACTCCGGTCCACTTGGATTGCTGGCCGGAGATGCCGTCGGCCGCGGAGGCGGTTCACTTAGTCTGGCCCGCTTGTCCTGGAAGCAGAGCCGTGAAGCATTTCGATCCGTGGGCTGGAAGGCGATGCGGGCCGCAGCCTCCCGCTATCGCGACTTTCCGCTGGTTTCAACATTTTCCTCTTTGATTGCTGTGGCGGCGTATGCGCTGCCCGCCCTGCTGCTGGCGCAGTTCTATGGCCCAAAGACGCTGGGATGGTTTGCTTTGGGGGATCGCGTGCTTGGAGCGCCTTCCATTCTCGTGGGGCAGGCGGTCTCGCAGGTTTACTCGGTTGAAGCGGCAAACTTCAGCAATTCGAACCCGGAAGCGTTGCAAGCGTTATTCTTCAAATTGATCAAACGTCTTGCGATTCTGGGAGTAGTTCCGGTGGCGTTCTTTTTGGCCTTTGCGCCGTCGGTATTTGCCTTGGTGTTCGGCGCGCAGTGGCGAGAAGCGGGCGTCTATGCGCGATTGCTCACTGCGATGCGCTATGTCGCTTTGGTGGCTTCGCCTTTTGTCCTTACGCTGAATATTCTTGAGAAGCAAGTCTGGCAGTTGGCGTGGGATCTCTCTCGCACGGCCTTAACCCTCACGTCGATCTTGATTGTTTATCGATTGGGATTGTCGGCGAGATGGGCGATAGCGACTTTGGGAGGCACCATTCTGGCGGCTTACATCGTTCATCTGTTGCTTTGTCATCTTGCCATCGTACGGAAGATCCGATTGTTTCGGGCGCGCGTGCTGGAGACACAGGAGGCAGCGGCAGACAACCGTTCTTGCGAAGCGGATTCGCATGACACCCGCAGCTTAGAAGGCCAAGGAGCCCTTTAAGGAAATAGAATGACTGCAATGCTCAAATCAAAGAGCGGCGGCAAAGGCGCGTTCTCAGGATGGAAGGGGCGCGCATGGTTATTGGCCGGTATTGTGCTCTTTGTTGGGGCAGTGCAGTTCGTCTATCTGAAGTGGCTCTACACGATTTTCGGGTATTTTGGGTTTGAGTACGATACAGCCCCACTGCCATATTTGACGTTGGCTTGGGTGTTGAGCGTGCTTCCGGGATTCTGGATGCCGATCCGACTTACCCGGCCCTCTCAGCTCATCTACTGGGTCATGTACACCACGGTCTACGTTCCTTCCATGTTTATACCGCTCTACATGAGATCGAACCGGCTGGATGAAATCTTCCTATTGATGATGACGGTGTTCGCGGGATTGGTACTTCTTGGCCTCGGTTATCTGTTCCCGTTAAAAAAATTCGCTCCCGTTATTCTTTCTCGAAGTGGATTTTGGACCGGCGTAACGGCCCTAGCCATTGCGCTAAGCCTGTGGGTTCTTGTGTTCTTCCGAGGCAATCTTCACATCGTGTCGTTTTCGCAGGTTTACGATCTCCGGTTTGCGAATAGCGAGATGGTTGTCGCCAAGGGGAGTTCGGTGAACTACGCCCTGACATGGTTGTCCGGAGCACTTGGGCCATTTCTTCTGGCAATCGGGCTTGTGCGAAAAAAACGGACGATCGTTCTAAGCGGCGCCTTGCTCCAAGTGCTTGTTTATAGCGCTTCGGCCGCCAAATCCGCGGCGCTTTCTCTTGTGGTCATCCCTTTCTTTTACTGGGTCATGAAGAAAGGAGGCGAGAATTTCGGTTTGAAATTTGGCTGGGCCAACACCGCATTGTTGATTGGCCTTTGCCTGCTGGGGATCATTCCGGAAAATCCGCTTATCAATATTGCACTGGCGTTGGTCTTTTTGCGGATCTACGGAAATTCCGGCCTTATGACCGGTCAGTACTACTATTTCTTTCAAAACAATCCACTCACCTACTATTCGCATGTCAAGGGCGTAAACTGGTTTGTCCACTACCCCTATTCCAGCACGGTGGCTCAGCAGATCGGGTTTTACTACACTGGAGATCCAACCTACGATCCCAATGCCCATTTCTGGGCCACGGATGGAATCGCGGCTCTCGGACTGCCCGGAATACTACTGATCTCCGCATTCGCCGCACTGGTGTTTTGGCTCTTGGATTCGGTCGCAATCCGGCATGAGCTGCGGTTCACGGTTCCTTTGATCAGCTTTGCAGCATTGAATATTGCGAACCTGTCGATTTTCACCAGCCTGCTGACCGGCGGCCTGTCGATTCTGATGCTGTTCCTGTATGTAATGCCTTTAGAAGAAGATGTGGGAGGTTCGAGGAAGCCGCTGGTTTCGGCGATTGCCCCTTCGCCTCCTGCCAGCTAGGCCCCGTCAAATATCTGGGAAGCTTCCTAGCTTTTATCTTCATGGTTTATAGCCTTTTTTATCATGGTGCAACGAAAGCTGTGCAACGAAATCTCTTCCATTCTGGGGCGGTGAATTTGAATTTCCGGCAAAACGCATCGATGAGCCTGTGTGACGATTGATCGATATGTTTCCTATGCGCCTAAAACGATCCTTGCAGTTCACCCTGCGCGCCTGGAGGGCCATGAGAGGTCGCGACGTTCTTGTGCTGCCGCAGACCAGCCGCAGAAAACTCTTGCTTGGAAATGAATCCGCAGAGTGGTGTATTTGTCCCGACGAACTAACTTGCCAAAGCGTGGTTTACTCATTTGGAGTCGGGGAGGATATTTCTTTTGACCTGGAACTGATTTCCCGGTTTGGCGTGGTGGTACACGCATTCGATCCCACGCCAAGGGCCGTAGACTGGCTAAAGTCGCAAAAATTGCCTCCGCAGTTTATCTTTCACGAGTTGGGGATTGCGGAATTCGACGGATCGGCCACCTTCAATCCGCCACTCAATCCAAAACATGTTTCTTATGCGGTCGTAGCCAGGCCAGGCGGCAATCACGCGAGCGCCGTGGACGCGCCCGTTCGCACCCTTCGAACGATCATGAGCACTCTTGGCCATCGGCAGGTCGACTTGCTAAAAATGGATATTGAAGGGTCGGAGTATGGCGCGCTCCGGGATATCGTTCAGCAAAGGCTGCCCGTAAAACAATTGCTGGTCGAGTTCCATCATCGTTGGCCTGAAATCGGAATCGCCAAGACGAAAGAGGCCATTCGCATATTGAATGAAGCCGGGTATCAGATTTTCGACGTCGCGCCTTCCGGAGCAGAGTACAGCTTTCTTTCCGTTGTTAGCGGCGAGAACGCCACGTCGAGCCAAGGCTTTCGGGAAGAACACCATCAGTAGCATGAATCGCTTCAAAGAAGAGATATTGTCGTGGTGAATCCGCGGGAACATGCGAAAGCAATCACGCTCTCCCTGGACGATACTATGGCGCGGGCTTGCTTGCCGTTCATGCGGGAGCGGGGAAGACTGCTGAGTTTTCTCTTTCACGGGATCTACCGCAATGCGGATGAGTTGCATGCCGGGAGTTTCGATCCTCAGCAGGGCGTTACTCAGGCAATGCTAAGAACCTTGCTGAACCACTTTAAAGTCCATGGGTACAGGTTTATCTCTCCGGACGATATCCTGAGAGGACTCGATCCCGAAGAACGGTATGTCTTAATTACCTTCGACGACGGCTACTTCAACAATTTCAATGCTCTTCCGGTGTTGGAGGAGTTTGATGCTCCCGCGGTCTTTTTCCTGTCTACAGGGCATATCCGACAAGGTAGAGCCTACTGGTGGGATGTCGTATTCCGAGAGTTCAAGAAACGACGCATGCCAGAGAGCGAGATTCACCAAGCGGTGAGCCGTCTTAAGTATTTGAAGACCGAAGACGTTGAGCGCGATCTAGTCAGGGATCTAGGGCCAAACGCTTTGCAGCCGGCGGGAGACCTCGACCGGCCACTTACGCCAGCGGAACTTCGCGACTTCGCCGGGCATCCCCTTGTTTACCTCGGCAACCATACTCGCAATCATGCAATCCTGACTCATTACTCATTAAGTGAGATTCGAGAAGAGATTCGTTGTTCTCAGGAAGACATAGTATCCATGGCAGGGCGAGCTCCGAACATCATTGCGTATCCTAATGGCAACTATTCGGAGGAGATTGTCGAGGCGGCTCTAGAGGCAGGTCTACTTCTCGGCGTGACCGTAGAGCCGGGCAAGAATCGTGTTCCGATTCGATCGGGCCCGGCAGCCATGAAACTGAATCGCTTCATCCTTTGGGGCGATCAAGATGTGGACTGCCAATGCAGGGCTTTTCGGTCGAGCTTCTCTCTCCGGCGCATGATTACTCGATCGAGGTTAAGGCGACGTGATTCGGAAAGGATTCAGCCTAACCTTGTCTAGCGCATTACGAGTACTGCAGGTGCATAACGAGTACTACTCGGGCTTTGGCGGTGAGGATACCGTTGCCGGGCTGGAAGCGGATTTGCTTCGCCGGAATGGCCATGATGTTGAGCGATTGATTGTTTCTACCACCGAATTGAAGGGGGCGGGTCCGCTGCGGATGGCTAGCGCCGCTCTTGGGGCAGTTTGGTCCGTTCGCGGCTATTCCGTTTTGAAAAAAGCGGTTGCGGCTTTTTCGCCCGATGTCATCCATGTGCATAACCCATTCCCTCTCTTGAGCCCGAGCATCTTTTGGGCGGCAAAGGATGCCGGCGTCCCGATAGTTCAAACCTTACACAATTTTCGGATCACCTGCGCAAACGCGCTGCTGTTTCGAGACGGCAAATCGTGCCAGCAATGTGTCGGGCGCTTCCCATGGCCGGCTCTGCAACATCGCTGCTATCGAGGATCGATGGCGCAGACTGCAATCGTAGCGTGTATGAACGTCGTTCACCGCTGGATAGGGACGTTTACGAGCCGAGTGGACGCCTATATTGTGCTGGCAGAATTCAGCAAAGAAATTGCGCTTCGCTCCGGGCTCCCAGAAGAGAAGGTTTTTGTTAAGCCGAACTTTGTCGTAAAGCAAGCGGAGATATCGCGGCAACGGAAGCCCCAGGCCATCTTTGTTGGGCGGCTTTATCGCGAAAAAGGCGTCCATTTGCTCCTGGACGCATGGAAGATGGCACAGAGCGCGGGCAGGATTCCTGCCGACGGCCGCCTGATCGTCATGGGTGACGGTCCTGAGAGGTCCTCCCTGGAGCAGCAATATCGATCGGATTCCGGCATTGTGTGGTGCGGCGTTCAACCCCCTGATCGGGTGATGGAAGCTGTTGCCACGAGTCGTATGCTGGCGATTCCGTCGCTTTGTTATGAGAATTGCCCGATGGTGGTGTTGGAGGCCTTTTCGGCGGGAACCCCGGTGATTGCCCCAGACCACGGTCCATTTCCCGCCATGGTATCGCACCAAAAAAACGGATTGTTGTTCACTCCGGGAGATATCCCGACGCTGGCCGATGCGCTCGCCATCGGCATGAGTGCGGAGGAGAATACCTGGCTGGATTGGTCCGAAGCTGCGCGAACGAAGTACCTTGCGGATTACACGGAACAGCTAGGCTACGAGCGTCTCATTACTATCTACAAACAAGCGATTGCGCGCAGAGCCGATTGATCTAGCCCGATGAGCCGCATACTTTTATCATTTCAATTTCAACAATTGACCTTGGGCATCTGAGATGCGAGTGGCGCTACTTTCTGAAATGTTCTCTCCAAACATGGGATATTTGGAGAACATTTTCCCTAAATATCTAGCCAGGCTGGGTGTGGAAGTTCACGTCGTGGCGATGGACCTCCCGACACAATATCGTTCGAAGGGCGGAGAGGGCCTGCCCGCTGGAACGGTGCAAGAAACCGAGGGATATACGTTGCATATTCTCGGCCACAGAAAAGTGGCTGGATACATGCGAATGAAGGGGCTGGAAGAAAAATTGTCCGCGATTCGCCCGGATATCGTCCAGACGATCGAGGCGATCGGATGGGTTCCCCTGGATGCGGCCTATATAAAGCTGCTTCGCGGATACAAGCTTTTTACCGGGAGTCATTTCCATGCGTCGATATTTCCATTGGCGAACAAAGACCTGTCGTGGTGGAACCATGAACGGTTGGTTTGCACTCTGACTCGAGCCACTCCGGGCAGGCTTGTTGGATTGGTCACGGAGAAGTGCTACACAATCGCGGAAGATTGCGCCGATATTGCGGTTCGATTTTTTGGCGTGCCTGAGAAGAAGACTGTTATTTGTCCCCTGGGCGTCGACACGGAACTTTTTCGTCCGGCAAGCGGGGAGGGCGAGAGGCTAGAACGGGACGGACTGCGGGAAAAGCTGGGATTTTTAGAGTCCGACATCGTTTGCATCTACACTGGACGATTGAATGACGATAAGAATCCGTTGCTTCTGGCCCAGGCGATCGCGGAGCTTCAACGCAGAGGCGAGCGTTTCCGGGGGCTCTTTCTCGGCGACGGGACTCAACTGGATGCAATTCGCGCCCAGGCTGGATGTGTAACGCATCCTTTCGTTCCGGTCCAGGAACTTGCGGGCTTCTACCGCGCTACTGAAATAGGAGTATGGCCGGCCCAGGAGTCCATGTCGATGCTCGACGCCGCAGCCTGTGGCCTTCCGATTGTTGTGAACGACACTATTTCCGTGGCTGAAAGGACGGAGGGCAACGGCCTCCTGTATAAATTGAATGATTTGCAGGATCTTGTCCGAGTACTACTTGAACTTCGGGATCCGGGGGTGCGGAGGCGGCTTGGTTCAGCCGGAGCTTCGAAGATGGCGAGAGATTTCAGTTGGGACTCGGTGGCCAGGCGCCGGCTGAACGACTATCAGGCCGCTTTACGCGGAAACCATGCAAACGAGCCTTCCTGCTGAAAACGCCATTGAAAGCATGGTTTCTCGCGGACTATGGATTCCTTTTCCGGGGAACAGAGTTCACGTTCACTTGCCGGGCAGATGCTCGGAAAGAACCGGAGTATCTTGGACGATTACGGCTACCGGTGTTAGACCGTAAATGATCGTATCGGCAAGCTAGGTGGCGCGAATGGGTCGCTCAAGGCAGGTTTTAAGAATGAGTGCGGATGACGAAGATTTTAAGAGGCGTGAGGCGATGGTTGGAGTTGGAACATAAATGCGAATTTTGCATACCGTAGGCGCGCGCCCGAATTTCATGAAGGCTGCGCCGGTGATAGAAGCTCTGGGGATGCGCGGCCATGTTCAGACGATAGTGCATACTGGGCAGCACTATGCTTCCAATATGTCGGACGTTTTCTTTCAGCAGCTCAACATACCCCAACCGGACGTCAATCTTGCAGTTGGTTCGGGAAGCCACGCGCGGCAAACTGCCGACATCATGACCAGGCTCGAGCCTGTATTGCTGGAGCGCAAGCCGGATATGGTTTTTGTTTATGGGGATGTCAATTCTACGCTGGCTTCCTCCCTGGTTTGCGCCAAGCTGCGAATTCCGCTGGCTCACGTGGAAGCCGGTTTGCGATCGTTCGATCGTAGTATGCCCGAAGAGATCAATCGCTTGCTGACGGATCAGGTTTCCGATATGCTTTTCACACCGTCCGGCGATGCCAATGAGAATTTATTGAGGGAAGGCGTCTCGCAAGAGAAGATTTTTTTGGTCGGCAACGTCATGATAGATACGCTCTGGAAGCTCCTTCCCCAGGCTCAAGCTCATAGGCCGCCCGATCTTCCCGATAGATACGCTCTTGTAACTTTGCATAGGCCAGCCAATGTGGACGATACGGATTTTATTGGCAATGTAGTTCGAACCTTGGGCCTTTGGAGCAAAGAAATCGCAATCGTATTTCCGGTGCACCCTCGCACACGCCAACGGTTCCAGGAGATGGGCCTGGCGGAGGGCATGAATGGAAATTTTCATTTGCTTGAACCATTGCCCTATCTTCCATTCCTCGCGCTGCAACAGAGTGCTGCACTGGTGATCACCGATTCAGGCGGCGTGCAGGAAGAAACTACCTATCTTGGAGTTCCATGCCTCACGATGCGCGAGAATACAGAGAGACCCACGACCATAACGGTTGGAAGCAACACCCTGATTGGCCGGGACATGGAGCGTCTCTCGGAGGAAATACGGAAGATTCTCTCGGGCCAAGGAAAAAAAGGGGCGATTCCGCCACTTTGGGATGGGCATGCGGCGGAGAGAATTGCGAAATCGCTATGCACTTAGAGCGGATGGGCCTTGACTGAGAGAGGAATGATTTTCTGGCGTTATCTATAGACAATTCGGAGTTGCCGGTCCCAAGTGTGGCCCGGCGCGCCAATGTTTCACGAGTTCTGATTACGGATTCGACCTACAAGCATTCCATTGCGTTAGCGCGTTACTTAAAGCGGGAGATGCCCGATCTGCATTTGGTAGGTTGCAGTATCCAGGGTAGACCGGTGCCCGATTGGTACGGATGCTTTGATGAAACCATTCGAAGGACATCTGTCGAAGAGGTGCTTGCCAAGCAATCATTCGATATGGTCATTCCCGTTGGCGGCCTCGGAGTGCTTGCGGTTGCTCGTCTCTGTCCCGAACTGGCGGTTCTTCCTAGTCTGGAGCAGATTGAGATTTGTTACGACAAGCCGAGGACTCTGGCGCTCGCCAAGCAGCTATCTGTACCTGCCCCTGAGAGTTTTTTTATTGCCTCGCCGGAAGCCGAGATTCCGGAGCCAACTTCTTTCCCGTGTGTTGTGAAGCCCTCTCGTGAAGCCACAAGTTGGAAGTCCGTCGACTATTGCAATACCTATGAGGAACTGAAGCGAGCTGTCCCGAATCAGCTTCACCATTTGCGCAACGATCCCGGCGCGGGAGTGTTGATACAGGAATATATACCGGGCAAAGGCCATGGATTTTTCGCGCTCATGGATCGTGGTGTTCCGCTGCGGGTTTTCATGCATGAACGATTGCGGGAGAATCCGCCGACCGGCGGCGTGAGCTGTGCGGCGCGGTCGCACTACTCCGCTCGGATGGAAGAGCTTGGCCTGAAGCTCTTGTCCGCATTGAAATGGACCGGAGTCGCCATGGTGGAGTTCAAACTCGATCCAAGGACGGGAGATTTTGTCCTGATGGAGATCAATGGAAAATTCTGGGGTTCGCTGGAGTTGGCATTATCGGCGGGAGTCAATTTCGGAGCGGACTTGGTAAGGCTCTACCGGGGGGAGAATTTGCAGTATAGCAACGAGTATAGGCGCGAGCTTCAGTTTTATTGGCCGCTGGATGGGGATTTGGAGACGCTCATTCGGACCCGGTCGCTGGGAAGCATTCGCGATTACTGGCAGCGGGGCGCCGAATGTTGCGTGGGCCAAAGCTTGCGGGCGGATCTGTTCAAGACGGCCGCTCTGGTCAAGCATCTGCTGGCTCGGTGACGCTTATGAAACCGTATCTGCGCGGCGCAATCCACTGCCATTCCCGTTATTCCTTCGATTCCATGACGCCTATTCGCGCGTACTTGCGCGAAGCAAAAAAGCTTAAGCTCGATTTTGTTCTCCTGACCGATCATGACACCGTGCGAGGATCGATTGCGCTGCGAGAGGCCGCCGCGAAGGCCATGCCCGCTTTACAGGTGCCAGTCGCGGCGGAATACAAGACCGACCAGGGAGATGTGATTGCCGCGTTCTTGAAGACCGAAGTAGCTGCCCGGCAGTTCGACGATTTTGTCGCCGAGGTGCGCTCTCAGGGAGCACTCTTGCTTTTGCCTCATCCCTACGTGGGTCATCCGGAGCCCGAGAAACTGGCCCCTCACTGCGATTTGATAGAGGTTTTCAATGCACGGGCGTCGAGAAGAGCGAATGGCAAGGCGCAGGACTTGGCAAACCTCCTGAAGAAACCCACGTACGCCGGCCCGGACTCGCATTTTCTGCGCAGCCTAAGCAAAGCATTGATCGAAGTTGAGGATCTGGGCGACCTGCGCACTTCTTTGCTGCAGGGGGAGATTCGCGCTCTTTCGCCGCAATTGAGCTCGGATTGGGAAGCGGGAGCGTCGCAGTTGATCAAGGCTTGGAAGACCAGGGATGCCGGCCTTGCATTCGTGAAGCTGCGGGGAGCTGCGCGCAGAATTGCCCGCACTGCCGGATTGAGTTTTTGATTTCTATGAAAAAAGTGCTCATTTCGGGTGGACTTGGCTTCATCGGCCTCCATCTAGCCAAAGTTTTTAAAGACAACGGATTTCCTGTGGTTCTTATGGACAATCTGAGCGAACAAATCCATGGTGTATTACCTTCGCTCAACAATCCAATCCTTCAGGAAAGGGGCGTCGATTGTGTGCGCGGAGACGTTCGCCGCCGGAACGATTGGCGAGCAGCCCTTGAGGGAGTTGCGATTGTCGTCCATCTCGCGGCCGAGACCGGCACTGCCCAATCGATGTATGAAATAGGCAGGTATACCGAAATCAATGTCGATGGGACAGCAGTGTTGCTGGATATCCTCGCCAACGAAAAGCATTCGGTGGAGAAAATATTGCTTGCGTCATCGCGCTCTGTTTATGGAGAAGGCTCCTATGATTGCTCCAAATGCGGAAGGGTTTATCCCCACGAGCGCGGGGGCAAGACGTTGCGTGTGGGGCAGTGGGAACCTGCGTGTCCTTGGTGCGGGGATTCTGTCTTGGCCGTTCCCACCAGCGAGGAGGCAAAGCTAAACCCTGCGTCGATCTATGCGGTGACCAAGCTTGCCCAGGAGAATCTGGTACGGGTGGCGGGCATTGCCTTGGGTATTGCGACTGTCATTCTAAGATTTCAGAACGTTTATGGCGAATGGCAATCGTTGAAAAATCCTTATACGGGCATTCTTTCCATATTCTCCAACAAGCTGAATCAGAAAAAGCCAATCAGCCTTTACGAGGACGGCAGGCAAACCAGGGATTTTGTTCATGTCACGGACGTGGTCCGAGCAGTTTATCTGGCTGCAACCTTAAGCGGCGGCGATGGCAAGACGTTGAACGTGGGCAGCGGTGTTCCGAGCAGTGTTGCCGATATCGCATGGCAGTTAAAGCGATGTTTTGGCATCTCCTCCTCAACGGAAGTCTCCGGCGAATATCGCTTGGGCGACATTCGCCACTGCTATGCGGATTTGACTGCCATCCGAACAGGCCTTGGGTTTGAACCCCAAGTGGATCTTGCTTCCGGGATTGAGCGGTTTGTCGACTGGGTGAGAACGCAGCCCCACGAACCGGACCGTCTTCAGCAGGCGACTTCGGCACTTGTGAGCAGGGGCTTAATGGGATAGCACAGTCTCGCAGCCTGGTTTCAAAAACCGGGTCATGAGCAAATGCTATAGTGTTTCACGAGAGGGTAGGGATGCGTGGTGTTGCCGCAGTTCAGGTGTTTTCATCTTCATTGGAAGCCTCGACAGGCTTCATGTTGGCTGGAGAATTGGAGGTTTAGTGCTCGATCTCACTATTATTATTCCGAACTATAACACGCGGCAATTGCTGCACCAGTGTATTGCATCCATCTATGAGCACACCCAAGGCATCTCTTTTGAAATCATCTGCGTTGACGACAATTCAAAGGATGGCAGCGCGGACATGGTCGCCGAGTCTTTTCCGGACGTTATTTTGATCCGGAACCAGGTGGGATTACTGTATGCGAAGAACAACAATCTCGGCATGAAGCTGTCGAAGGCGCGCTACGCATGTTTGCTGAACAGCGACACAAAGCTCCTTGGCAATGCGTTCGAAGCTCTCATCAAGTTCATGGACGAGCATGCTGATGCGGCTGCCTGCGGCCCAAAGCTTTTGAATCCCGATATGACGGTGCAGAGCTGCGTGCGGCGCTTTGCCGGACTGGGCACCATGATCCTGCAGGGATTGAACTGGCATCGTTTTTTTCCCAACGGCAGCGTCTCTCGCAGATACTATGCCAGCGATTGCAATTACGACAAGGAGCAGGTTGTCGATAGCGTTGGCACAACCGCTTTTGTCGTTCGGCGTTCCACATGGGAGACGGCTGGGATGCTGGACGAGCGTTTTCCCCATTTTGAGGTTGACCTCGCTTACAACCTGATGCTCAAGCGGAAGGGATATAAGGTCTATTACACGCCTTGCGCGGAGGTCATTCACTACGGAAGCCAGAGCATCAATCAGATGGCAAGAAAGCAAATCATAGAACATCATCGCGCCATGATTGACTTTAGTGAACTCTATGATTATTTCGGAAAAAATCGTCTGTTGAAGCTTTTCGTGCGTGGGGCGGTTCACGTGCGATGCTGGATCAAGCTGGCCGAATATCATTTTGGCAGAGACAAGCGGGTCATCAAGGGTCCCGGCGCCCCCAAGTTTCAAGCGAGCCTGGTAAGCAGCGCAAACGATCCGGCATCGAATGACGCGGTGCGCTGAAACCGTTCCAACGACACGCTCTAAGGACCCAAAATGCGAATTGCTGTAGTTGGCTCTGGTTACGTAGGGTTGGTAGCTGCCGCTTGCTTCGCGGAGCTGGGGCACACCGTTGTCTGCATTGACAGCGATGCGGGCAAGATCGCCGCTTTGAAGGCTGGTCGCTCGATCATCCACGAAGATCACTTGCAGGGTTTGCTCGACCGTCACCGGGGCGTGGGGCTTAGTTTTTCCACATCGTTGACCGAAGCCGTCAAAGAATCCCTCGTGATTGTGATTGCCGTGGGCACTCCGCCCACGGCGAGTGGGGACGCCGATCTTTCTTATGTCGAATCCGTGACACGCGCCATTGCGCGCTCGGCCGAAGGGTACAAGCTTATTATCGAGAAGAGTACCGTGCCGGTGTACACAAGCGCGTGGATACGCCGTGTCATGATCCTGAATGGTTGTTCTAGCGATGCATTTGACGTGGTTTCCAATCCGGAGTTTCTGCGTGAGGGAACGGCTGTTACGGATTTCCTCTATCCGGACAGGATTGTAGCGGGCGCCGATACAGAGCGGGCAGGCGCGACAGTACGGGAAATCTATAAGCCCCTCTTGGATGGGAGCTATGCGCGGCGATCGGATGCCGTGTCGAAACCGCAAGGAAACCAGGACATGGCCGTCTACATCGAGACTTCGGCCCAGAGCGCGGAGCTGATTAAGCACGCCTCAAACGCCTTCTTGGCCATGAAGATTTCGTTTATCAATGCCGTTGCCGCAGTCTGCGAAGCGGTAGGGGCCAATATCGAAGATGTTCGCAAAGGAATTGGCAGCGATACGCGGATTGGTTCACGGTTCTTGCAGGCTGGAATCGGCTATGGCGGATCGTGCTTTCCTAAAGACGTAGCCGCGTTTCGATCGGTAGCCAAGGAAAATGGATGCCAGTTTGGGTTGCTGGACGAGATTCACCGTATCAATGAGGAGCAGCGGCAGCGGTTTATCAAGAAAGTGCGGACCGCCTTGTGGACCCTTAAGGGCAAGCGTCTCGGAGTCTTGGGCCTTGCGTATAAAGACGGGACAGACGATGTGCGTGAGTCTCCCGCAATCGAGATTGTCCGGCGCTTGCTCGACGAAGGCTGCACCATTACGGCCTTCGATCCAGCGGCTACGGAAAGAGCGCGAGCCGTTTTGGGCGACATCATTTCGTACGCTCCAGACGCTTACACGGCTGTGCAGGATGCCGATGCCCTGATCATTTTGACAGAGTGGAAGGAATTCGCCACCCTCGATCTTGGGCGGATCAAGAAACTTCTCAATTACCCGATTGTTCTCGATGGCCGTAATCTTTTTGATCCACAACTTATGGCCAAAGCCGGGTTGAATTACTACAGCATTGGCCGGGAGGCGATTGAGCCTGGTGACTCCGCATCTTTGGCGCCCCGGAACCCTAGACGGGAGGTTTCTGCCAAACCCTAAGCGGAAGTTACCTGGCAGAAGATTTAAAGCTATACGTAAAATATTCAGCTGGAACGTAGGAACTCGACAGTAGCAAGAAAGCCAATCGCAGCATTGGACGATCTAACCAACACTTCGCAGATGCCGCTCGAGGATGCGAAATACCCACGACCGAAGCTGGTTCGGATCGTGTCACGTCTTTGCATCGGTGGTGTGGGGCTGCAAGCCTGCGCGCTTCATGAAGAGTTAGCTTCCTCTTTTGACACGCTCTTGATCGTGGGCCGCCTGGCAGCCGGCGAAAAGGACATGAGCTATCTATTGTCCTCTGAACACAATGTTCTTCGCCTGCCGAAAATGTCGCGAGAGATCTCTCTGTGGGAAGACGCCCTATCGTTTTGGGCAATTTTGAAGGTATTGCGAAGAGAGCGTCCGGACATTGTGCATACTCACCAGGCGAAAGCAGGTGCACTGGGGAGGTTTGCATCCTGGATTGCTGGTGTTCCGGTGATCGTCCATACATTCCATGGACATGTTTTTCAAGGATATTTCAGCCCTCTGAAAACGAGAATCTATTTAGCGATCGAGCGCATTCTCGGGCGGCTTTCTACGCGGGTCATTACTATCTCCGAATCGCAAGTACGGGAGATTTGCTCGAAATATCGAATTGTGCCGTTGAGCAAGGCTTCTGTCATTAAAGACGGATTTGAACTTGGGCATTTTGGACAGAAAGGCCGCCAGGAAGCTCGCAAAGCCTTAGGTCTGGCGCAGGATGCTTTTGTTGTTGTATGGGCTGCGAGGATGGCTCCGGTAAAGGACATGCAGCTTCTCGCTCGTGTCATTCGCCTTGCGGCTGAGAGGTTGGTTCGGGCCTACTTTCTAGTTGTAGGGGATGGTACTGAAAGAGCGTTGTTCGAGGCGGGCATTCGGGGCTGCGAGAACGTTGTCCTGCTTGGCTGGCAGGATGACATGGCGACCATTTGGTCGACGGCCGATGTGGCGCTCCTTACGTCGCGAAATGAGGGAACGCCCACATCTCTGATTGAGGCGATGTCCTCGGGAATACCTTTTGTTTCAACAGATGTCGGAGCGATCCGCGACCTCACGGTGCCCCCTTTGCGTGAACTCCCGGGTGGCGTGGGCTTTCAGGCCGCAAACGGTTTCTTAACCGCTCGAACTCCGGAAGCCATTCTTTATTGCCTGGAACAAGCCGAAAAGGATCCAGCGGTAGTTCGCAAGATGGCTGCTTTGGGCCGAGCGTTTGTGTTGAGTACGTTTACCCAACAGCGTCTTGTGCATGAGATGAAGGCCCTGTATCACACTCTGTTAGAGCAGAGCGGCAAGAAAGTTTACGAATCTTCCCAAAAGGCATCCGGAGATGAAGGCTACAGAGATGGGCGTCCAATAAGAATCTCATAGGCGATTACCAAAGATTTGAATGCTTGGTGTCACCGGGGTAACTAGTATTAAGTTGCGCCGTTTTCTTCCTTGTGGCACAGTAATGAGTTGATAGTAATGAAGTTACGCCGAGGGTAATGATGACGCCAGACGGCATTGTCCCGGAAGAACGCAACGATGCATTCCAAAGAATTTTATGCTGTAAGCAGCGTTACATTACGCAGTTTTCTTCGTTGCGCCAATTAGCGATAAGCCAGTGCCGCCGTTTGCGCAGAAGCGTTGCACTTTCATATTTGTGAAGACCAAGATGCGGAAGCCTTCTCTCGTTATAGCGAATGGGTATAAGGAGAGAGGGAGCGGGATACGGTTTCTACTCAACTGTGGCGGGTTCTTGGCCTCGGATCCGCTTAATATTAATACAAAGCTTAGATAAACAGGACTTCTGACCCCCATGGGCAGCAGAAATCTGGAATGAGGTTGATTTGCTGATGTGGCCATTGCAGGCGTGGGCTTTCCCTTTTGCCATTAGCTTTTTGTTTGCTATGGGCTTGACTGCGGTGCTAGTGCGAGTTGCTCCAAAGAAGGGATGGGTTTCACTACCCAGCAAAGACCGGTGGAATGTGCGCGTGGTCGCCCAATATGGTGGGATTCCGATCTTCCTGGCATTTTCGGTTGCGGTATTTTCTTTTTTCCTCTCTCGTCGGGTTCTAGAGCTATGGCTACTAACCTTGGGCATGGCTATGATCGGGATGACCGACGACATTTTGAAACTCCCCCCTAAGCCTAAGCTGCTGGGGCAGGCAGTTATAGCCGCACTTGCGGTGCATGCAGGAATCGTCTTTTCGCTCACTTCCTACTCGTGGATTAATGCGGCGGTCACCATGTTTTGGATTGTGGGCATCACGAACGCTCTCAATCTATTGGACAACATGGATGGCGTAGCGGTTGGAATTGCCATCGTTGCCGCTGCCTCGTTGGTTCTTATCGCTGGTCCGGCTGATTTTGTTCGCGGACCGGCGTTGTGCCTGCTGGGTGCGATGGCCGGATTCCTAATCTTCAACGTAAATCCCGCAAAGGTCTTTATGGGGGATGTAGGAGCGCTTCCCATTGGGTTTTTCCTGGCGTGTGCTTGTATCGGAGCTGTGACGCCCCACTCCGTCCCGAGCGGGAGCCTTCTTCTATCTTGCCTGATCTTCTTCGTACCTATCTTCGACACTCTTTTGGTTAGTGTGACTCGGCGGTCGAAAGAACGCGCCATATCGCAGGGGGCGCGCGATCATAGCTCTCACCGTCTCGTTTTCATGGGATTGAGTGAGCGACAAGCCGCGGCTTTCCTGTGGTCCATGAGTGCGTTTGCTGGATTAGCAGCGATCCTGGCACGCTACCGATGGGGAAGGGGCACGCTAGGTATAGCAGGTTTGTTCCTGCTGGGAGGCAGCGTGTTCTGGCTCTATCACGTGCGGCTGGATCTTCCGGCAAGTTGGATGTCAGAGGTGTCAGGGCGCGTTGCACCGATTCCCAGGCAGTGGCAGCGGATCGTGGTGGAGATCTTCCTGAGCTTGATCGATGTGGCGGCCATCTCATTGGCGTTCACTTTTGCTTGCCTGGCTGAACTTGGCAGGCTCTCCGGAGGGGTATCAGACGGCGCCATTTTTGTCGGTGGAATGATCCTTGTCTGCAAGATGTTGGTATTGGTCGTCTTTAGGGCAGCTAACTGGAGTTGGAGCATTCACTCCAGGCGAGATATCTATCCGCTTCTTGTTTGTGCATTGTTGGCGCCGTTTCTGTTGGTCGCGGCACCTGCGCTGTTGACTAATCCTCCAAAAATCGAACCATCGGTGATCCTGCTCGACGCCATTTTTTCTTTCTTGCTGCTTTGGCTGTGCCGTGCTTCCGATCAGATTTTCAATCGCATATTCCGAAGAGAGCCAATTGTAGAAGTGCCCTCTGCCCATTCCGTACTCGGGCGATTGGAACTGCCACAAACCCGTATGATGCGTCCGTCGGAACCGCGCATCTCCGAGAACGCTCGGGCACAGGATGCCGGCTGAGATCCTGAAGTGATATTCGAGGGAGATAACAGTACTTCTAATTCGCGTCATTTGTTGCATGCTATGTGCAGGCCTTCCTGAGTCAGGACCCAACATCTGGATTCTCATCAGCACCGCAAAGGGTTGTATAATTTCCTGAGATGCCGAAGTATTCAATTGTCGTTCCGTTCCATAACGAGCAGGAGAGCGTGACGACGCTCTATGATCGGCTCAAAGCGGTCATGGAGGCGTCCGGAGAGTCTTTTGAACTGGTTTTTGTGGACGACGGCAGCATTGATCGCACCTACAGAATGTTGAGGGAGATCGTGACCATCGACAGCCGCGTGGTCGTGGTCAAGTTGCGCCGGAACTTCGGACAGACTTCAGCTCTGGCGGCCGGCTTCGCGAATGCCCAAGGTGAATACATCATCGCCATGGACGGCGATTTGCAACACGCTCCCGAAGACATTCCAAAATTTCTAGAAAAGCTTGAGCAAGGCTACGATCTGGTCAGCGGTTGGCGGAAAGATCGCGTCGACAATTTTGTGATGCGCCGCATTCCATCGAGAATTGCCAATTGGGCGATGTCGAAGCTGAGCGGCGTTCCAATTCACGATTTCGGAACCACCTTCAAAGGATACCGTCGCGAGATCATCCAGCAGCTTCCGTTGTATGGCGAGCTGCACAGGTTTATCCCCGCCCTTGCCTCGTGGTATGGGGCATCCATTTGCGAGATTCCCATCAAGAATATCGTGCGTCCGAAAGGCACGTCGCACTATGGAATCTCCCGCACCTTTCGCGTGTTTTTCGACCTCATTACGATCCGCTTTTTGTTGAAGTATATGTATCGTCCGCTGCACCTATTTGGGACCGTTGGGATGTTCTCCATGACCGTTGGACTGGCGATTGCGCTCTGGCTGATGCTGTCCAAGGTCCTCTGGCATCTCAACATCATGGGCGAGCATGGGCCATTGCTGGTGTTTGGGGCGGTGTTGATTGTTTCCGGAGTGCAATTGCTGGCTCTGGGACTCTTAGGGGATCTCCAAGTGCGTAATTTCCAGGAACCAACGCGACGTGTACCCTATACGGTCGCGCAAGTGTTGAGATCGCAGAGCCAGGAACAGGCCGTCAACGAGTAAAGAATAGAAAATGAGCCAAGTTACTATGCCTACAGGAGAGTTGCGCCTTGCCAGTCGTATGGGGCGCTTGGGAACGGAGAGCGCTTTTGAGGTGCTAGCAAGAGCACGGGTACTCGAAGCGCAAGGCCGGGAAATTGTTCACCTGGAAATTGGTGAACCCGATTTTGACACACCCGCAAACGTCATTGAGGCCGGCGTCCATGCGCTGCAGAGTGGATGGACCCACTATACGCCCTCTGCCGGATTGCCTCTCCTGCGCGAAGCTGTTGCCGAAGATGTGAGCCGTTCGCGCGGCGTGAAGTGTTCCGCCGACGAAGTGGTTATCGTCCCCGGAGCCAAGCCGATTGTGTTTTACACGATCATGGCACTGCTGGAAGAGGGCGATGAAGCCATCTATCCCAATCCGGGCTTTCCCGCTTATGAATCGGTGATCAATTTCACCGGAGCCAAGGCGGTGCCGATTCCGTTGCGGGAAGAGAACGATTTTCGTTTTGATGTCAATGAGTTTGCCGATCTCATCACCGACCGCACCAGGCTGGTGATTCTCAATTCGCCGCACAATCCTACCGGCGGCGTTCTCAGCGAGCGGGATATGCGGGACGTGGCGGCAGCCATTGGCGACCGCGACATCATGGTGTTTTCGGACGAAATCTATAGCCGCCTGATCTATGAAGGAAGCCATTTCTCCATCATGTCCATCGACGGATGGAAGGAACGCACTGTCCTGTTGGATGGGTTCTCCAAGAGCTATGCCATGACCGGATGGCGTCTTGGTTACGGAGTCATGCGGCCTGACTTGGCAAAGCATTTCGGCAAGCTAATGACGAATTCAAACTCCTGCACGGCCGCCTTCACGCAGATGGCTGGTGTTGAAGCGTTGCGGGGAGATCAGGCGTCTGTGGATAAGATGTGCGCCGAGTTCAAGGTTCGCCGCGATCGTTTCATCAGTCACATCAATACGATCAAGGGCTTCAGTTGCCGTGTTCCGTCAGGCGCCTTCTACGCATTTCCCAATATTCGGGAGACCGGCATTACTTCCGGCAAACTTGCCGACCGACTGCTGGAAGAAGCCGGAGTGGCATGTTTACCGGGAACTGCTTTTGGCCAATTTGGAGAAGGCTATGTTCGCTTCAGCATCGCGAACTCCATGGAGAATCTTGAGAAAGCGCTCGATTCCATCGAGAAGTGGGCAAAGAAGAATTTGTAGAACTTTTCCTGTTTCCTGGGCGCGACCAATTACATAGGATTGGCGAATCCAAAAATCAAAGATCGAAGACTGGGAAATTAAATAAAAAGAGGAGCCAGACAGGCTCCTCTTTTTGTTTATGATCGCTTGTTCTGTTGGAAAAACTTGCCGTTGGGCTTCCCAGGGAATTGAATCTTCCATGAACAATCAAAGCATCCGTATTTTCGCCACGTGTGACATCGGAGACGCCGCATTGGATCGGCTGCGGGGCCTTGGCTATCAAGTCGAAGTCTTTCCCGGCCCGGAGGCGCCACCAAAAGCTCGCATTCTCGAGAAGGTTCGAGAAGGCGTCGCCGGACTGATTACCACTTTGCGCGATCCCATCGATGGCGAGATTTTTGCGGCGGGCCAGGGGACTCTGAAGGTTGTCTCGCAGATTGCGGTCGGCTTCGACAATATAAGCCGTGCGGATGCCAACCGTTACAAGGTGCCTTTTACCAATACAGCCGATGTTTTGACCGACGCAACCGCTGAATTCGCCTTCTTCATGATGGGAGCAGTTGCCCGTCGAACGTGGAGCAGCGAGAAGATCGTGCGCGAGAACCAATGGGGCTCATGGCATCCATTCCTGCCGTTTCTAGGAGACGAAATATCCGGCAAGACCATCGCCGTGATCGGCACCGGGCGTATCGGCCAGGCAATGATCAAGAAGTGCACCGGCTTCGACATGAACGTGCTGTGCTATGACCCCGTCTATAAGAATCTGGAATTTGCCGCGAAGATTCAGGAAGTCATGGATGTTCGCCTGCGAGCGGCCTTGCAGACCACTAAAACCTGGATCCGATACGTCGCACTCGAGGAAGCTCTACCTCAGGCCGACTATGTTTCCCTGCATGTGCCCCTTATCCGGCAGGGTGAGCAGGGAGAGCCGACCTACCATCTCATCAACGAGAGGACGCTGAAGCTGATGCGGCCTTTCGCCTACCTGATCAATACCTCGCGCGGCCCGGTGGTGGACGAAGCCGCGCTCTATCGCGCTCTCAAAGAGAGATGGATTGCGGGAGCGGCCCTTGATGTATTTGAAAAGGAGCCGCTGTCGCCTGAGTCGCCTCTGCGCGACCCTGAGATTGAGGACCGATGCCGCCTATTTCACCACTTTGCCAGCGGAGCCAGAATCACGCGGCTATCGCCAGATCCTGAAAAGGGCATGGCCGGGAGATGCGTTCAGGGAATGATTGATGTTCTGGAAAAAAATTACGGCGGCGACATCGCAAAAATGCCGTATGTGGTGAACAAAGAGGCATTCAGTTAGAAGCCTGCCCTCAACTACCGGCTAGCGCCCGCCAGGGCAGAGGCCATCGACCGGAAAATAGCTGCGCCATCGGAAGAACCGAGCAGAGATTCGCTCGCCCGGTCGGGGTGCGGCATCATGCCGAGTACATTCCGCCCCTCGTTGCAGATTCCAGCAATATTTTCCAGGGAGCCATTCGGGTTTGCTTCAGGGGTGATCTCACCGGTTGGAGTGGAATAGCGGAAAACGATCCGCTGCTTGTTCTTCAGCTCTGCCAGAGTCTTGGGGTCGCAATAGAAGTTTCCGTCCATGTGTCCAATGGGCATCTGGAGCACGACACCGGGCTTCATCGCGCCGGTATAAGGCGTGTCCGTGCTCTCCACCCGCAAATGCACTTGCCGGCAGATATATTTCAAGCCTGCGTTGCGCATGAGAGCGCCGGGCAGCAGGCCAGCTTCACACAAGATCTGAAACCCATTGCAGATGCCGATGACCAATCCTCCGGACGCGCTGAAACGCGCGATTTCCTGCATGATGGGAGCGAATTTGGCAATTGCGCCGGTACGAAGATAGTCTCCGTAGGCAAAGCCGCCCGGTACGACGATTGCGTCGCAATTCTGCAGATCGTGCGATTCGTGCCACAAAAATGTGGCTTCCGAGCCGGTTGCGGTGACGGCTGCATGGTAGCTATCGTGATCGCAATTGGAGCCGGGGAAGACGACAACGCCAAATTTCATATTTTTATTGTAACTGGAACCGTGTGCTTGTTCGTAATGGGGTCTCTTATGCCGTTTTCAATATTCCTGCAGGCTGAAGGCGCTTTAGGAAGTCACGCCAGATGAGCGGGTTTTTCCTCAAAGGCATAGAGCATGGAATTTAAAAAGCGTCGATATTATTGGCGCTTCCGCATTATTAGCGTTCTGCAATACCTGAAACCGGCCCTCTTCTTAGACAAGAAGTAAGTCTTTGGTTTTAATGCCCGTTGGTTCCTGAGCAATATTGCCCGTTCGTTATCGCTTGTTAATGGTAGCTTTACGATAGCTCAAATATTTTGACAAAGCTCGTCACCTCCGGTTATTTTTCAGCTACATAGCCCAGGTGACGCATTTTTCTGTATCAAGCGATTGGCATCGGCGATAATGTGCCGTTGGGGAGGGTTGGATGTCAAAGAAGTGGTATAACCTTTTCGTCTCTGTGGACGATGGCGATAAGAATCCAGCCCCAGACGATTCCACGTCTCCGGATTCCGAATCCGACGCGAAAAGCGCCGCTCAAAGCATAGCGGACATTGCCAAGAGCGTTGTGGCCGAGCAGCCTACGTTTACGGCGCCCATTTCAAACGCAGCTTCATTCGAGGAGATTTATAAAGCGGCGGAGATTCCTGCCGCTCCCCAAGGCTACTCCATTTTTAAGGTTGCCGAGATGCTTCAGAGCGAGCACATCCGCAGCCTTCCCGCCGACGTAAAACGCTCATCCATTCTAGTTGCCCTTGATGCTGCCGGAGTCAACATCAAGGACGTAATTCAGGATGCTGTCCGCCGCGACCACGCACTCGACACGTTTGAAAGCGTACAGCAGCGCGCTCTTGAAGAGATGGAAACCCGCATCACCAAAGAAAACAGCCAGATTCAGGCGGAGATCGACCGATTGGTGGCGGAGCAGAAAGCCAAGATTCAGAAGAACACCGATCAGGTAAGCCAAGAAAAGGAACGATTGTTTGGCTGGCGGTTGAAGAAGCAGCAGGAGGAAAAGCGGATTTCAGACGCGGTTTCCTATTTTGTGACGGAGAATCCCATCACGACTGGAAGCGGCGGTCCCGCGGCGCCGCCTTCCAAACCACCCGCGCGGTCTTAGGAATTAGCAAGGCGTAGGAATTGGTAAAAGGAGCTTTTTATGTGGAGACGCATTTCAAGGGTATTCCGCTCGTTCGTTGGTTTTTTTGTCTCGGTGGCTGAAGATCCGGAACTGATTCTTGAGCAAAATATTCGCGATATGAACGACCAGGTGCCCCGGATGAACGAGAGCATCGCCATGGTCAAGGCGAACGTAACGCTGCTTGAGCGCGAAGACGCGAAATATAAAGACGACGTTGCCAACCTCACAGCCAAGGTGAAGGCGGCCATACAAGCCAATCGCGACGATCTTGCGGGCAGTTTTGCGACGCAACTGGAACAAGTCAGGAGCGCCCAGGCAAGGACGCAGGGCCAACTTACAACGGCTCGCACGGCCTTCGAGAAGGCTTTGACCGTGAAGCAGGCTTTCATGCGGGAAAAAGAACGCAAGACCCATGAAGCGATGAATGCGATCGCCGAGTACCGCCGCGCCCAATGGCAGCGGAAGGTTGCGGATGTGATGGAGCAGTTCGACGTTGCAGGCATCAGCCAGACCCACGATGAGATGGTGCGCAAGATCGAGGAAATGACGGCGGTCAATGAGGCCCGCATGGATATGGCGCTGGGAAACGTCGATCAGCAAAAGGTCAAAATTGAAGAGGAAGCGCAAAAGCTCCAGGCGAATGAACTGGTCAAGCAATTCAAGATCGAGATGGGTCTGGCGTCCCCACAACCCGCGGGCGCGGTGGCGGAGAAGACCATCGGCGGAAAAGAGCCGCAGCGGACTTCCTAGCTTAAGCTGCTCTTGCAAGAGTCTTTTTTGCAAAAGTCTAGGGTTGCCGTAGGAACACGGATCGTTCTATTTCGAGTGAGAGGGCGAGAAAAGCCCACATTCTCAAGAAGAGGATAAAACGACAATGGCGGTAAGAATTGAACGGGGCGGCCGGATTCTCATTTTTTTGATTGGTCTCGTTGCAATCGGATTTGCGCTGAATAAGTACAAGATCGTCGATTTCAGCCGATGGATGCCTGGAAATAGGGATTCTGGAGCGAGCACCAGCAGTCGTGGCGATGGCGAGGCCATTGATGCGTCCAAGCCGCTGCCGGTCTCCTCCTCCAGCGACAATCCGGAGATTCGCGTGCGCGTGAACGTATGGGTGGGCTGTGTTGGCGGCCTGGTGGCTAACGGTGGTCTTGAGACCGCGCAGGATTCCATCTTTGCCAATAAAGGATTGAAAGTTTCGTTCAAAGTGATCGACGACTGGACGGAAGGAGCTTCGGCGTTGGCAACCAACAACGTTGATGTCATGCTGACCACTGCCGACGTTTACGCCAAAGACTACGCTCAATTTCAGGAAAAGGGCGTTGGCACGCATGCCTTTCTCATGGTCGATTGGTCCCGCGGAGCGGACGGCGTAATCGGCAAGCAGGGAATCAACAGCATTGAGGACCTCGCGGGCAAGACGGTCTCTTTTGCTCCCTACACTCCGTCGCACTTCTTATTGTGGAACGGATTGAAAGCTTCCGGTCTGAGCACCGATCAGCGGAATGAGATTTTTGCCAAGGCCGTACACACCAAAGATGGCATCGAACCGGCCACCATGTTTGCCCAGCAGAAAGTTGACGCGGCGGTGGCCTGGGACCCGGATATGAGCGACGCGGTGGGTAAGCGGCCCGGTGCGAAGAAGATTTATGACACACGCGTGGCTAATCGCTTGATTGCGGATATTCTCGTAGTCAGCGATCGATTTGCCGCCAAGCATCCTCAGGCGCTCGTAAAGTTTGCTCAGGGCTGGATCGAAGGCGTGGAGTTCATCAAGAACCAACCGGCGCGCGCTTACAATCTCATCGGCACGATCAAAGATTTCAATATCCCGGCTGACCTTGCCAAGACCATGCTGCAAGGCGTGAAGCTGGCCGACTATGCCGACAACCGCTCGTTCTTGGGGACATCCGGCACGAGCTCAGACTATGACAACGTATTTGGCATGGCCCAGGATATGTATCGGGAGTTGCGGCTCATCAAGCACACCAATAATCCTGAAGACAGCGTGGATCGCCGGTACATCGATCAGTTAAGCGGCAGCTTCTCCACTGCTTCCACTGAGGCGCCGATCGAATATAAGGCTCCCGCCAAAGGTGCGGTTCCGTTGGCGACGCAACATCGGTCGATCTACTTCGATCCGAACTCATCGCGTATGAGCCTGGATTCCCGCGCAGTGGTGGATGAAATCGGGAGCCAGATGCGGGCTTATGAGAACACGGTTGTGGATATCGAAGGGAACACCGATTCCACCGGCTCACGAACCTACAATATGCAGCTCTCGCGCGAGCGCGCTGACTCTGTGAAGCAATATCTGTCAGAAAAATACGGTTTCCCACCGGCTCGCATGAGGACTGCGGGCAATGGCCCGGACCGTCCAATTGATAACAATACGACCGCTGAAGGCCGGGAGAAGAACCGTCGCACCGACATCAAGCTTTACGCGAATCCCGGCCTTTAAGGTTTATGTCCGATCTCTTTACAATCCGCAAAGATGTCTCGCCTCGGACCAGGCTAATCTTGGGGATCGTAAGCTGGAGCACGATCGTGCTGCTCTGGTTTGCGCTGACGCATTGGGAGATCCTGCCCCCGTTTGCGCTGCCCCGGCCCTTGGCCGTGTTGCAGGCATTTGGCAAGCTCTGGACGGAGAACGATCTTCTCGCAAATGTCGCAGCAAGCTGGTGGAGAATTGCCCAGGCATTTGTATGGTGTACCGTGATCGCCGTTCCGCTGGGGATCTTGATGGGTAGCTTTCGATGGGTGTTCGATCTGGTGAATCCGATTGCCGCTCCCATGCGCTCGATGCCTCTTACGGCCTTCTTGCCCGCGTTCATGGCACTCTTTGGTATTGAAGAGACCATGAAAGTGGCCTTTCTCTGGTTCGGCATGTTTTTCTATTTGCTGGCGGTTGTTGTCGAAGAAGTTAATCGTGTCGACAACTCTCTGCTGGAGACGGCCTATACGTTGGGTGCGGGCCGCCGCAATGCGCTCTGGCTGATGTTCAGGGCCTCGTTCCCGGCAATCTTTTCCTCGTTTCGCATTCTCTACGACATCGGCTGGACCTACGTGATCCTTGCGGAGATTGTGAACGCGCGCAAAGGCGTCGGCTACATGATCGATGCGGCGCGCAAGTACCTCGATTTCGACCGCGTCTATGCTGGCATTATCGCGATTGGAGTAGCTGCCTTTCTTTTTCGCGCCTTATTGACCTATTTGGAACGCTGGCTATTTCCCTGGCGGCGAGCGGCTGCCTCCTCTTCCGCCGCGCCGGCTGCTGTAGGAACCGGCGCACCTAACAAGGCAGTAGTGACAAGTCATGGAAGCTAACAAAGCTAAGATTGCCATTCGCAGCGTGAGCCGGAGCTTTGTGTCTCCACAGGGCAAAAAGATTGAAGCTCTGAAAGACGTTAGCCTGGAGATTGAAGACGCCTTCTCGCCCGCCGGCCGCGATATCGGGGAGTTTCGAGTGTTGCTCGGTCCTTCCGGCTGCGGCAAATCTACCTTGCTGCGCATGGTTGCCGGTCTCGATAAGCCCGACGCGGGAGAAATCTTTGTGAGCGGACGCCAGGTGCATGGCCCAGGAAAAGACAGGGGCATGGTGTTCCAAAAATACACCTCGTTCCCGTGGCTTACGGTGGCTGATAATATTGGCTATGGCTTGAAGATCAACGGCGTTCCCGAGGGGGAGCGGAAAGAGACCGTTGCCCGGTTGCTTCAGGCAGTGGGTCTTTCGGAGTTTGCCAAGGTCTATCCAGAAACGCTTTCAGGCGGTATGCAGCAGCGGGTTGCCATTGCCCGGACGTTGGCGTTGCGTCCATCGGTCATTTTGATGGATGAGCCCTTCGGCGCACTCGATGCGCAGACGCGCAGCGAGATGCAGCAGCTCCTCCTGAAAATCTGGGATGAGACGGCATGCACGATTCTCTTTGTGACGCATGATGTCGAAGAGGCGATCTTTCTGGCTGACAGAATCTTTGTGATGAGTTCTCATCCTGGAACGATCGTGGAAGACGTGCAGGTGCCTTTTGATCGCCCGCGCCAGCTCGCCTTGAAGGAGACCAAGGAGTTTCACGATCTCCAGCACTACGTGCTTGGCAGCTTGAGGCGCGCGCCTGGAGCGGGCGGTAACGTGAGAGTGAGTGTCTGATGGATTCAGGCAGCGGGTTTCAAAATCAGGTGTCCGAGACACCCGAGGCGCAAAAAAAATCGAGCTTTGTCCGGGAAGCCTTCCACAACCAGTACAACTGGATTGCTCTTGCTGCCGCAGGATTGTTTGCTCTCATTGACCAGAGTTTGCTACCGCTTATTCTCGCTGGAGGCCTGGAGTGCATGTATCTCTCTATCGTTCCGCAGAACAAGCGTTTTCAGCGCCTCATCCGTTCGCGATGGCTGGCTGAAGAAAAGCAACTAAAGCAGCGCGATCTGAGCGAACTCCTTAAGCAGCTTCCTGGCGATCTGCAATCCAGGTACATCAAGCTGGCTGAGACATGCGGCGGCATTCGCAACAACTTCGCCCAGCTCTCTTCGACCTCCCAAATTTTTGTGCAGCAAATGGATTCTCGCCTGGAAGGATTGCTTCACGGCTATGCCCGCCTGTTGTCGGCATGCCAGCAGCAGCGCCAGTACGTAAAAACCGTGGATCCTGGCCAGATCAAGAGCGAGATGGACGGGTTGCAAAAGCGTTTGGCGACCGAGCCACCCAAGGTGCAGGAGATCAACAAGAAGCGCATCGAAATTCTCAGCAAGCGCCTGGAGAAATACCAGAAGATCGTCGAAAACCGCCAGGTGGTCGATGCGCAGATTGCCGCCATGGAAGATGTGCTGCAGCTTGTGCGCGACCAGTCAGTGACCATGCGCGACCCGCAACAAGTGAGCGACCAGCTTGAGAGCCTTGTTCACGACGTGGAGCAGACGGAAGATACGATTCGTCAAATGGAAACGATCTTCAACGGAAGTACCCAGGAGCTGGATAGTTTTATGTCGATTATGCCGGATGGTGCGCATTCAGGCTCGACCGTGGAACCTCGGAGCCGTGTCAGGAACTAGATGGCATCCTCATCTTCCAATTCAGGCGCGTATCTGGAAGCTCTTCCGGAGTGGGCGCGCGAACTCTCTGAAAAATATTACTCGCGTTCTTTCGCCATGTTCGTGCTGTATGGCAATGTGCGCGATCTTGTCTCCGTGGGCGGGAAAGGTCAGGCCGGCCACCTTCCGCTTCACCAATTTCTCACGCAGGCTCTCTTTGGGCAACGCGATCTTGTGCTTCACTACGACCGGGGTGGATTGAGTTTTGCTACAGCCGAGACTCAGGCAGATTTTCGCCGCGCGCTCGAGGGCTATGACGCATTTCACGGCAGCAGCTACGCGCAGCAGGGTTTGCCTCGCAATCCCGATGGCGTTTTAAACCTATTGGATAACTACCTGCGGCTGCGGATTGCCGATGGCCGAAAGATCGCCGTGGTCATCGATTTTGCCGAGACCATCGCCCCCGCGGGAGACGTGCTGGGTATGGCCGCCGAGGACCGAAACGCGCTGGTCATTCTCAAACGCTGGGCGCGCAATCCCGATTTACTGAACGCCGATGTTACGATCTGCCTGATTGCGGAAAATCTCATCGAGTTGAACCAGGGGATTGTCCAGAATCCTGGGGTCTCTTCGATTGCCGTTCCGCTGCCCGATGAGGCAGAGCGCCTGGAGTTTGTACGCCGGCAGTTGCAATCTCAGGCATTGCCTTCCGCTTCCGAGGTAACGGATGCCACGCTTGCCAAGTTGGGAGCGGGACTTAAGCGCGTGCAATTGCAGAGTCTCATCTCGCACTCGGTTCAAAATCGACAGCCTCTTACGCACAAGATCTTGGCGGAGCGCAAAAAAGAGCTGATCGAAGCGGAGTCCGGCGGACTGCTGGAATTTGTGCAGAGCCGTTTTGATCTCTCGTATGTGGCCGGGAACGATCAGGCGAAAAAGAAGCTTCAGGATGCGGCTTCCGCGATCCGTTCTGGAAACACTGGAGTTCTGCCCATGGGGTACGTCATCTGCGGTCCGGTGGGAACGGGCAAGACGTTCATTACCACCTGTTTTGCCGGAGAGGTGGGCATACCCGCCGTTACGCTCAAGAATTTTCGCAGCATGTGGCAGGGAGCGACCGAAGGCAACCTGGAGCGGGTCTTGAACCTGCTAAAAGCCATGAGCCCTATCGCCGTGATTGTGGATGAGGCGGACGCACAGTTGGGTGACCGTTCCAGTTCCGGCGATAGCGGTGTTTCCAATCGCGTTTTTGCCCAGATTGCGCAATTCATGGGGAATACCGAGTATCGGGGCAAGGTGATTTGGTTCTTACTTACTTGCCGCCCGGATCTTCTTCCGGTTGATCTGAAGCGGCAGGGCCGCGCTGAAGAACACATCGCTCTGTTTTATCCCGAGACGCTGGAGGAGCGCCGAGCGCTGCTCCGCGCCATGCAAAAGAAAGCCGGCTTGGATCGCTTTCCCGAAGACCTGGAGACGTTTTTCCTGGAGAACTCGGGTTCTCTCTCCGGGGCCGACATAGAAGCAGTCCTGATTCGCGGACGCATGAGGAGTGCTCTTCAGAACAAGCCGTCCGTTGACAAAGACGATCTCAAGGCCGCGCTCGAAGATTTTATTCCTCCGTCCTATCCCACCGAAATCGACTTGCAAAATCTGGTGGCGGTTCTCGAATGCACCAGTAAGAGTCTCCTTCCAAAACAATATCGCGACGCCGATCGTAACGAGTTGATCCGGCGCGCAAATGAACTGCTCGCTTATTCAAGGCAATCCGGCGAAGGATAGATTGCTATCAGGGATAGAGCTTTACCGCTTGCGACTAACAGACGAGCGAAGTGGAGATGCGTGAAGAGGCTATTGCCCCCTCACGCATTGGATTGCAATTATAGGGTCGAACCAAAGATGCTCAATTGATTTTGAGCGCCGACGTAGACCTTCCCATTCACGACTACAGGAATGGCAAACTTGACTGGCCCTCCCGGGTTGTCAGTGCTGCTATTGGCGCTCGAGTAGAGCGGCGTGAGATTGACTGCGTCGTAGGCTTTCAGAACCTCCACTCCGCTATCTGTCTCAATTGACCACAAAATCCCATTCGCTGTTCCATTCGAAGAAACCCACAAGCTTTCGCCAGGATAGCCGTGGATGGCTTCATTGGTGGTCAGGGGAGAGCCCAGAAGGCCATTGCTCATTGGAAATGCCTTGAGCTGATCTCCATTGCCCCAGAAATAGACGGTATTGTTCCAATACACGGGCTTACCCCACATACCGCCGACGGCACTCTTTCCGCTCGTTTGCTCTTGGCCCAGTTCCTGCACGATCATCGATTCCGTGGCACATCCGCTGCAGAAATGCAGATTGTTGCTGGTCATTTGATCGCGGTTGACCACGTAGACAATTCCTTCCTTCCCGGCTTGCACCAGCAGATGCATGTTTCCGGGCTGATTGGGAATCAGGACAACTCCTCCCGATCCCAGATCGACATCTCCCTTAAACAAAGCGAATTCGTCGGTTGGCGTGAAGTAGTCAGTTAGAGTCGGCAGGTTTCCTGTGGTGCTGAATTTCAGGATGCTATCTCCGTAGTCCCCGACTGTGGCGTCGAAATCGCCGTTGCCGGTTGCGAGGAAGATATTTCCCTCGGAGTCGGCAGTCAATCCGGAGCCTGCCATCCAAATGCCACCCGCTCCGTAGCCACTGGGGGACGAGCCGCTCGTGGTGTTCGGCGTGGTATTGAATACTCCCTGTTGTGCGAGTGTTGTCGCATCGTAGCTATAGAGCCACCCATGATAGGGTGAAATGTCGCAGGTTGAAGCGAATCCAATGTAGATCGTTCCATCGAGGAAGAGAAGGCCTGCGCGGTTGGTCTGCGTCGGTGGATTAAACGTAACGGTTCCGTTCACGCTTCCTGCGCCGTTGCCGGGTATGCTGGCTTGAATGACAACGGGGCCTTGGAACTTTTCCGCTCCGGTCGTCAAATCGAGGGCGTGCAGGCGATAAACGAACTTGACCGGCGGACCCGGCTGCTTCGATTTTGCGACTACGTAGATCGTATTGGTGTTCGGATCGATCACGGGCGTGCTGGTGATCCCGATTTGCGGCAAGATGTTGCCGCAATGATCGTCGTTGTTGGCGTCCACGGTTGTCTCTCCAGCCGTGGCCCCATGCGCTGCGTCAAGAAGGCTGGCGTGCCAAAGGGGACTGGCGTTCGCGCCTGAATTGCCATCCGCATCGAACGCATAGACACTGTCGCCCTCGGTTGCTACGAAAACGACATTGTGTGTTCCGTTGCCGGGAATCGCCAGGTTCGATACGTAAAGGGGCTGCGCGTAGATATATCCGTCGACGGGCTGTGAGAATAGCTTGCCGAAATTTCCAAGGCCTCGAATATTACCAGGAGTAAGAGCCGTCTCCAGCGTGTTTTGCCCGGTTCGTTTGTGATCGTTGTGGGAGGTCAACACCCTCAATTGCGGGACGAAGGTTTCGGCGCTGCGAAGGAGCTCCACCGTAAGGCCCGAGGATGTTTGGAAATAATCCTGCCCGCCCACTACCAGGACCGCGCCGTTATTGAGCAGCGTGGCGGTGTGGGCATAGCGCTCGGAGTTGAGGGTTCCGGTAAGCGAAAAGGTTCCGGTGGCGGGGTTATAAAGTTCTGCGCTATCGAGAGGCCCATTGGCACCGACTCCTCCGGCGATCAGGACCATACCATTCGGAAGCAGAGTCGCGCTGTGAATCTCGCGTCCTACATTCAAGTTT
>DATGIO010000172.1:0-13366 GCA_035295685.1 Candidatus Angelobacter sp. | reverse complement strand
AAAGAGGTGAAACTGACAATGCTACATAAATGCCACTACATCGTGATCAATTGCCCGTGCGCCGCGCCGGGCTTTGAACTGCGCGAAGCGATCTCATCTCTTCCAAAGACGGCGACGGTGCTCTGTCCGGTTTGTAGGAAGCGGCGTCCGTTCACCGTTCTATGCCCTGGCATGACAAACAGGATTTTGCCATTTCACGAGATTTATCGGCTCAGCAGCTCCTCTGCAGCTATTGATGCGGAAGGTCAGAGAAAGATCCCTTGGGGCGGCAATGGCGTTTGATCCGATGGTGCGACGCGAGTGCGGCACTTCAAGCCGATCGGGGTACTGATCGGCTATTTTGGGGAAATCAGAAGGACTCTTTTATTCACAAGGAATCGAAATTCAAGCTTAAATGGTTCGCTCGTTGTTGAAATCGACACTAATGATGACCATTCTTGAGGTAGCAAAGATATACGAAGAGAAATTAGTGCAAATCAACCCCAGCAAATTAATTGGAATTTTCAAAGATTCATCATGATGATACCAGTTGTGTGATCTGGGGCCTAGTGGCAGAAATTGGCAATTGTGGACGATCAGCTTCGATAACTGATAGTTACTGGCCAGCAAGATTTCTCCTGGCAGGTATCGCGTTACTTGTGAGGATCGCGAGATTGGCTTTTCTTTTACGGAAAGAGAGGTCTTATTGTTGGGTGAGGCATTGAAGCGCCTGCAGAGGTGACTTGCATCACTACCCCCGAAACATGCTCCGTGCTGTTGGATGATCGGTCTGTGTCTAAGACCTTGTCTGCCTCAATACCGTAAAACTACTGTAAGGTTGAATTTGCTAAACGCGTTCCGCCTGCGAGCATAAAATTGGGTAGAGGAGTTGCGCTTGCCACAGATTCTTCCACTGAGGGCTATTCCTAATAATTTCCCTCAAATCCAATAGGAAGGCCGTGGTCGTGGCGGAATTTCAAGTAGCGGAATGAGGTGAATCTCCATGAAATTTCTCAGGAGTGTTCCGGCGACTGTTCTCACCGGAGTTCTAGCGTTTTCTGCGAGTTCGACATATTCTCGGACCCAGAATAACAACCAGACTCAGAATACCAACCAGACTCAGAATAACAACCAGACTCCAAACAATAATCAGGCTCCAAACAACAATCAGACTCCAAACAACAATCAGACCACGAACAATAACCAGAATGAACAGAAGCAGGAGCACAAAACTGACCTCACTAGGGCAAAGGATACTGCTGATCATATTAGGCAACCCGACCTTCCCCAGGAATCAACGTCAACCGTTAAGACCTCCAGCGATACCGCCAAGAGTATTGCTGACACAGAAAATAGGAAGGAGCAGGACAGAGAAAGGGATCGTGCACGGAAATATAATGAGTCATCCCCGCATCCACCGCCGAGTCCCACTCCCAGATAGAGTTACTTTTTTGGGTTCTGCGCAGGAATCTGTAAAAGCATGCATCTGGCGCGTATTTGGCTTTTAGGTAAAAAACAGCAGCCGTGGTGGTTGCTGTGGGGAATGTGGAAACCCGTGCTTTTATGCGGGTTCCAAGCACCAAGGCAATCCAGAATGTATCGGGCGATTGAGCCTTTCTTGTGCCTTGGTGCGTCATTTCCACAGCAAGCAAAGCAAATTTGGGCAGAATCTCGGTTTTTATCCATGTTTTCGACTTAAAGGGCTTTTCGCGAAAGCCACGCCAGATGCATGCTTTTACAGATTCTTGCGCAGAGCCCTTTTTTGAGGTCAGCGGTATGCTTCTTGGGCTTGAGATTGGAGAGTCGTTTCCTGGCATTTAGACACCGACTGTAGACCGGGCATCGCAACAGCACCCCAAAGCTGAACGCGTGAATTTGCGTCACTCATTCGCGACTCAAGTCACTGTTTGTTCTCTTTTCCGCGTGGCCGCAGCGCTCGTAAACTGTCGTTGAGCAGTTAGAAAAGTGCATGCAGCCGCAGAAAGGCCAAAGAGAATCGAAAAGGCAGCCCGTCAATCTGACGAGATGCGGAATCTTCCAGGCACGCGAGGTAGGATTGCAAGAAATCCCCTAGAGTACACAGCTTCCGCACGCCGAATTCGACGCAGGGGGACTAGCACAGCTGGTAGCCTTCAACTGTTTTCTATGCGGGCGTCGGCTGACAAGGAAACGGGAATCGAAGCAGCAAGATACCGTGGAGCACGTTTTCCCGCAATGGATGCAGGCGGTTTTCGATCTTGCGGAACTCAAGGTTACACTGAGCGACGGCAGTCAACGCAAATACAGCGAGCTTTTCATGCCGAGTTGCGCCCGCTGCAATAACGAGTTTCTGTCGCGTTTTGAAAATCGAATTGAGAACACGCGAGGGCGGATTTCAGCGATTCTCTCAGTTGCGCAAAGCTGACATCTTTCTCTGGTGCGCCAAAATCTATTACGGAATTGTTCATCTCGAGGTCAATCCGCGCGATGTGCTGACCAAAGAAGCGCTTGAAACCGATCTCATCTCCAAGCCTTCTGGCAGACTTGAGATTCCTGCTTCGACTTTTGCAGGGCTTTCGCACGCGCGTCATGCTTTTTGGCTATCCGCATCCTCCTTTTTCAGTCCTCGTATTTCCGCTCCTTATAGGACGCGATCCTTCGTACTCCTTCCGCCTTCGACATGCAACGCTGTTCGGGGCCGTCGCTATGCAACTGGGAGCGATTGGCATCATCAGCATCTTTGATGATTTCGGAGAGGCCGAAGCGTACTACAAACGAAAGGTCGCGTCTGCCCTCAAAAGGCAGATTGCTCCATCCGGCCCAGTTCTGGGAACTGGCGGGCCGTATGTTTTACCACGCATATGTCACACCACTCGAGACATCGTTGCCTGTAATCGAAGGACCTCACGATGTCACGATGAGTCTTGCGCCGCGCCCAACAAAAGGACCTCAGGCAGACCAAGCAGAAGAAGCGTTCTGGATTGCGCAAGTCGCTGGTGGCGAGCCTGAGATGTTTTGGAACCCTTCAAACGCGCGTCTCGCGAACCGTACTGCTGAGGCCCGACGGCTCATTTAACGAGATGCCACTGGAAGACGTCAGTCCGGTCGAAGATTGAGAGACTAAAATCAGCTCGTTCGGCGATGTTTTCCGATTCTGAAGAGCGGAGACTTCTGCTATACCGGCACATGTGTACACGTAGCGTCGGCGTGTTGCGCAAAATCGGCATCGACTTCTCTGGAGCAAGTCCCAATGGGGCCTTACGGCCATTACGGCCGCACAACGTATAACAATATATCCTTCGCCTCGGGCGCAAGCAGCACAGTTCCCGCGAATACTGGGGGCAGCGGATCATGTCCAAGAGGCCGTGGCCAAGGCATAGGTCAAACCGTCGCCACGGATGGTTCAAAACACACAGCCCAAGTTAAGTCAAAGAGAGGATCCATGAGAAACTATGGCCGCCTTAAGCTAGGTTTTTTTCCGCTTCCGCATCGCGAGGCTGAGCGCCTCAGAAAGCACCTCGCCTTCCCGGATCAATCATTCCCCGCTCTTGATCCTTGCGTTGGCGATGGTGCTGCCTTTCACATAATTCTCGATTCGACGCCGGCTTTACGCTACGGCGTTGAACTCGATGCCTACCGGGTCGAGCAGGCCCGTAAGCTTGGAATCGAAGTAGTGCACGGCAATACTCTCGACACTGAATGCAAGGTCGATACCCTTTCATTTCTGTACCTGAACCCACCCTACGACTTTGAAGCCGGCCAAACCGGCAACCAGAGAATGGAGAGCATTTTCCTTCGTCATACGGGACGCTGGCTGATGCCCGGTGGTGTTCTGTTCCTGATCATTCCACAGCAACAAATTTCGGCTTGCTCCAGGACTCTCGCAGAACATTTCGAGATGATCCGCGTCTATCGTCTTACCGCCCCAGAATCGGTTAAGTACAACCAGGTAGCTGTTCTGGCAATACGCAGGGGCAGGAACCGGCGCTTGAGGGACGATGCACTGGCCCTGCAGATGGAGCAGATAGAACGGCTTTCACGAAGAGCGGACCTGGATCTGCTTCCGGATGTCGCGGAAGCGCGGTACTGCCCGCCGCCTTCCGGGCCGATAACTCTGGTTCACAATGGCCTTCCCCTGGATGAAATTGAGGACAAGCTAAAGGATTCGGCGGCGTACCGGCAAGTCAGGCGGGTGCTTCTCAGGGAAACAGAGACGGTTCGTGCCCGTCCACTTACTCCGCTGCATGGCGGTCACGTAGGTCTCCTTTGCACCGCGGGTCTTCTAAACGGCGTCTTTGGCGAGGGAGATCTACGTCATGTCGCCAATTGGCAGTCACGGAAGTTTACCAAGACGTGGAGCGAGATCGAAGACGGAAACATCGTGAATCACACTCGTGAGCATTTCACCCACGAATGCACGCTCCTCTGGGCGGATGGGCACACGCAAATTCTGACTCACGAGCCTCAGCAAGAAGATATTCTCGTCGATGAATCGGCATCGCCGCAAACCGGTGTGCCCGAGCCGTCGTGTAGCAGTTCCAAAGTAATCGTCATGCCAGGACGTATCAATTGAAGGAGGAGCCCGGTGAAAAATGCACATTTGCGATTCGGCTCGATGCGCTTTCATAGGACTGTGGGCAATTCTCAGAACAGCTTCAGCCTCCGTGCCGACAGATTGATTGCAGAGCGGGAAGTCGACGGAGGGGCAAAGGTTCATTTCCTGTCAGTGATTGGCGGAGATGCGCAGATCGCGGCCGCCGGTGCCATCCTCTCGGAAAACCATCCCTTTTCTATAGAAGGTCCCGGAGTTCCGACCATTAATGTCAGGATGGGCAAAGACGCGGGGTGCTATCGGGCTTCCATTCAGCTTTCGAGCAGGAAACGGCCCCTCCGGCATTTGGTGGCGGTGTCGGAAGAGTTCGGCGCAACTGCCATCTCGGAATCGAAAGGCAGGACTCTGCTAGCCGACTCGGAGGTAAATTTCATTTGGGCTTCGATGGCTCAAACCTTTGGTCTTCCATGCGTCCCCGAGTGGGCGAGTTGGTTTTATTCGAAGCTCGAAGACAACTTCGCCATTGTGCCGTTGCAGGGATTCGGGCTTCGACCTGTGCTGATTACGGGCACTAAGAAGGAGTTCCTCGATTGGATGAGCAAAGGGATTCAGAAGGGCGAAATCACTATGCCTGAAGTTAACGGGCCGGTAGCATGGCCTGCGCTTGACTCAGTCCGCTTCCTGTTTATGAAGTGAGGCTGCCGTCCTATATAAACGGTATGCCTATCGAAGGACGAAAACACTGATTAGCGAAAAATGATCAGTAGTGTCCCAACGTTAATCGAACAGAATCAATTGATTAGGTGCATCGGTAAAGATTGCGTCCTGGACTGAGCGGTTAAGTAATTGATCCAATGGGGTCTTTTCGAACATAGTCAGGCTCAGGATCTGTAGGATTTCGTACAGGCTGGCTGCGATCTGCAGACGCTTTTTGACGATGGCAACCAACATGTAGACCGAGACCGCGATCCATATTTGAGATTTGACCGCGTTCTCGGAAGTACCGAAAAAGGCTTTGATGCGCAGATGCTGCTTGATCCACTTGAAGAACAGCTCGACCTGCCAGCGGCAACGATAGAGTTGTGTGATGGTAAGGGCTGGAAGGGTAAAGTTGTTGGTGAGAAAGATGAGCGTCTTGCCGCTCTCCGGATCTTTGAATCGAACCCGTCGCAGTGGTGCCGGGAATCCTTTTTGCGAGTAAAAGACGGTGAGGACGACCGTCTGATCGCAGATCAGACCGGTGGATCGATCCACGGGATTGGAGTAGCGACGCTCGATCTTGAGGTTGGACTTGCCGCGAGTCACGAAGAAGCTGCCGGCCTTATGAATCCGATGGAGTCGCTCGAAATCGAGATAGCCCCTATCCATGATGTAAAACGCACCGGGCTCGGGGATCAGTTGATCGAGGATATGAACCTCGTGCATCTTGCCATTGCTGATGTGGAGGAAGGACGGGATATTGCCGCGCAGATCGAGCAGCGTGTGCAGTTTGACCGCAGCCTTGGTGGAACGGAACGGTGCCCACGGAAATACCGACAGGCACAGATCGATGGTGGTTGCATCCAGGGCGTAGACGGAGTCTGCCAAATCGACGCCAAACGGTTCGTTCCGGTAAAGCGTTCGAGCCATGCCCATCAGGCTCTGAGCGTAATCGGCGTAGATGCGCCAGTCGCGCACGGCGTTGGCATTAGCCAGAGTATTGCGTGCAACCATCGATCGAATTCCGAGATGATAGAGCTTGGAACGTTGTGCTCGCAGACAAGCCTCGAGATCGCGCAGGCTCTCACGATAGGTTAGCTGCGCAAAGGCCATGCAGAGGAACTGATCCAGACAGGAGAAGGTCTTGACCTTGCGCTCGCCCTGATAACGGGCGACACATCGCCGAAAGGTGGTCAGCGGCAGATGCTCCATCACCTGCGCAAATACCAGCTTGCCTTGGTTCATTCGTTGTCCCCACGAAGTTATCCTTGGCAGGGTCGCAGAATCCGTCTCGACAGTTCAAATCGAGACCAAACAGACTCGACATTTATTCTTTCCCAATCAATGACTTACACTGCCCAACACCACAAACGTTGGGACACTACTGAAAAATGATGTGAAATCAATGGGCAGCTAGAGCGATCCGGCAAAATTGCGAAATTGCATAGGAAACATACCAATAGTCGATCTTAAAATCATTACCAGCTAGAAATATGGCCTAAGCTCCTATGAAAACTCCAAATGAAGCCAGAAAAATGGCATAAGCTCGGGCCGACAAGTACAATCGGTTTTATCTAGTTAGGCAATATGACCTTGCCAAATTTCTTTTCGCGTTCGGCTATTAGGGCCTGAGTAGCCTGATGTTCCCTGGCGCAAGCATGTTGGTCGTTTGGCAGTGCCGTATCTTGGAGAGAACCAGAACTGCAAACCATTTCATCTGTACCTACGATATAATCTTCAGTATATTCAACCTCTTTTACATTACTCCACGTTTCATATGTCAATTTGTCGGCTGCAAATGACGCTTGAAGCCATTTGGCCTGTTCCATCGCTGGGCTATCAGGGCCAGCAGGCCCTGGTAGGGAACCAAGATTTCGCACTTTGCAGATTAATGAGATCCCTCGAACTTTGGCTATCTTCAGACCAGGATGGCTAAAATCATTCGAAAGAATCATGGGCCCTCTAATTGATTGATTCGCAAAGGAGTATCGATGTATACCTTTAGATACTCCTCCCGAGTCAAAAATCTCAGCTATAAACTCTAAATCATAGTATATCGTGCAAGTATCAACCTGATGACCATCGACTATAAATCTCACCGTATCGTTTCCTATTACCTTTGCGCTCCATTCAATTCGGCCATCGGGCCCTTCACAAATGGGTTTCCCATTAAGCTCATAACGGAAGATTCCAGTGTGCCTGTTCCCAGATGGTTGGGCAGAAACGCTAACGCACAGAAAGAGAAGCACAACTGCAGCTCGAACGATCATTGGTTCACTCCTTTAGGCGAAATAACAAGTTGTTTAGGCTGCTCAATATCAAGGTGAAGAATCATTTTTTGAGTTCTTTCAGATGTGATTTCCTGCTTGGAATCTGCATCGATGACTTGGATGGACACTTTTGAACCTGTATTGTCGCTCCTTCTTGCAACAAATGAGACTTCCAAGTCGACGCTCTTGGCTGTAAGGAGGGACGGCATGTGCTTCTCCGTCCTTTCTAGATCAGAAGCGATCAACTCCCGCCTAAGCTGATCTACCAATGACGATACGTCGATTCCTTCATCCGCATCTGCTCTTGCTGGACTTCCAGATTGACGCATGATGAATGGTGCAACGACACAGATGACAACGATCAACACAAATCCAAGAATATAAAGCGTCGCTTTAGAGGGAGAATAGGGCCAAAAGTCACGCAGAGTTAGTGTCTCTTGTGACCCTCTAAGCCGTTGTACTCTATCAAATAATTTGCGGCAGGATATAAATTGGACTAGAAGAGATATACTTGATCCAATCAAAAATAGGCAGATAAGGCACCAGTACGCGAAGAGCGCAATTCCACCTCTATGCATTCCTTGCAGAAGGGACGTCATCGGAAGGATTGCGAGGATACCTATCGCCAGCAGATAGCGGAATAGATATTGGCAAAATAGATCGTGCCGATATTTCCACTCATCGAATAGGTGCTTTGCCCATTCGATATTGGTAGAGGGTTTGTTGCTATTATCAGATTCTATTGAGCTCATTTGAAGTCGGGATTCGCTTGACTCAGTGCTCATCTCTTCCTTTCTTTTCCTTCAGCCAATGTTAGAACAAAAATGGGGCCAAAGCATGAGAAATTGAGTACGAATTATGCTTTGCATCCGGCACTGATCCAGTGCCGAGGTTCCGGCAACAGAAGAACCACGTGAGGAAAGTTTGTGAAAGAACGCTTTCCCAAATTCCAGCGACATTTTCCCGTCTCCTCATTCGGAGGGCTTACATGGATCGCTCCAACATCCTTGATATCTACTCGTACATGAAGTGCTTCTCGGCAGAGCTCGGCCAAAGAATTCTGGCCGACTTCCCAGCCCTGCAGCGATTTGAAGATCCGATTTCGCCGCTCATCAAGAAGTTGTTGCGACGGCCGTTTCCGGCGCAGGCGATCGCCATGATGGGAGTGGCGAAGCGATGGGAGCAGCGGAGATCGGCTGCCATCGTGGCTGAGTGCGGCACGGGAAAGACTCTCATGTCCCTGGGTGCGGTTCACGTTCATGCCGAAGGCCAGCCGTTCACAGCGATTGCCATGGTCCCACCGCATCTCGTGGAGAAATGGGCGAGAGAGGCGATCCAGACCATTCCGGGGATTCGCGTTTTTATTGTCGACGATCTCCGGAATGAAGGCGATCCCAAGGCTCCCCACGGCGTCAATGAGGTCCGACTGCAGGGCAAACGGATCGTGCGCAAGGGGCTGCACACCTCACTCACGGATTTGCGGCTCTCGAAGTCGCACCGTACTGCCCGTGAAAGGTGGCGTTCTATCTGTTCACAGCCATCATTGTTCATTGTGGGGCGTGAGCGGGCCAAACTTGGTTATTTCTGGAGACATGCCTATGAAGTTGCGGCGTCTGGCAACTACCTGGGATCGGTGGTGAATCCTGAATCTGGACAACCCATTGTGACCAATGAGCAAAGGCTGCTGGCATCCGATTTCGACACCGTGAAGATCGCCGAGGTCATTGAAGAACGGGCAGGGCATTCCTGCAAGAAGCTCTTCAGCCCGTTGTGGCAGGCCGACAATCAGAAGATTCCCCGCGAAGCGCCAATCGACTTCATTGGACGTTACATGCATGGATTCTTTGACTATGCAATCTGCGACGAGATGCACCAGTTGGCCGGGGACACGGCGCAGGGCAATGCGCTGGGAACTTTGGCGTCGTGTGCCGGACGCCTAGTTGGATTGACAGGCACCCTGAGCGGCGGTTATGCCAAAGATCTGAACAACCTGTTGTGGCGGTTCGAGGCGGCAAAGATGAAACAGAAAGGTTTCATCTGGGGAGCGAATGGATCGTCGGCTTTCGTCTCCGAGTATGGCGTTCTTGAAACCATCGAAACGATTCGTCCAGCCGACAACGCATGCTCCGAGGCGCGAGTCACAACCACGGTCAAGCAGCGACCAGGAGCATCGCCGCTCCTGTTTGGCGAATTCCTGATGGGGCTGTGCGCCTTTGTTTTCCTTGAAGACATCGCGGACCGCCTTCCTTCTTACGAAGAGAACCTGGTCAGCGTCCCGATGGACCCGGAGATGTTTGCAGCTTACAGTGCACTCGAAATCGAGATTAAGGAGTGCCTGAAGCAAAACAGGAAGAATCGTTCCGTCTTGAGTCAGATGCTGAACACGTTGCTTCTATATCCCGATCACCCGTTTGGAATCGGGACGCTCCATGGCAAGAGGCGCACGGACAGGGGCTCGGAAACGTTCGTGATTGCTCGGCCTAAAGAACTGCCACAGGACCGCCTGTATTCCAAAGAGCGAAAGCTGATCGAGAGAGTGAAGGCCGAATTGGCTGAGGGACGCCTATGCCATGTGTTCGCGGTTTATACAAAAAAACACGATGTAACGGCGCGTATCAACGAGATACTCTCCCGAGCGGGTATACGCACAGCAGTTCTGAAATCGACGATTCCTACGACCCAGCGGGAGGCCTGGTATGCAAAGAAAGTGGCCGAGGGCGTCCAGGTCGTTATCTGTCATCCAAAACTGGTCGAGACGGGACTTGACCTGCTCGAATTTCCAACGCTGATTTTCTATGAAACCGGATACTCGCTGCACACTTTGCGGCAGGCGAGCAGGAGATCGTGGAGGATCGGGCAGGGCCGCCCAGTTAAGGTTTTCTTTTTCTGCCAAGAGGGCACCATGCAGACCAAGTGCCTCAGACTGATGGGAAAGAAGCTTCTGGTTGCGTTGACGCTGGAGGGCAAGTTTGCGTCCGAGGGGCTGCATGACATGGAGGACGATGACGACATGCTCTCGGCCATGGCGCGGGAATTGGTTCAGGAAAACGGCATTGGCGAGACGGCCGATCAGATATGGAGCCAGCTTCGCGATGTCTACGACAAGCTGCCCACGGCCGCCAACTCACCTGTAATTGAGGATGAGCAGGTTCCGTTTGCAGAACCGGAACCGGTTGCGGCCATTCCCGAGGCTCCAATTTCAATCGTTCATGTTCAAAATGAGCTGCTGGCTGCCGCCGAGCAGCCAGCACCCGTCCTGTTTGGGCAGCCTATTCCTTCGGGCAAGCGAAAAAGTAGAAATCGCCCACAGCATGGAGTTCCGCAACAGGCTTTCCTGTTCACCTGGAACTGAATCCTTTCCCACCGGGGGTGCGGCGCTCAATGACCGCATCTTTCTCCCCAACATGATTTTGGAGGGCACTATGACTAGTACTGTTTCCGCACCCGAAATATACCCCAATTGCAGGCGCTTACGGGACAACCATCGTACATGGTGCTCGTATTTTCACACCATTTCAGAGGCCCTGGAAACGCATGACGTTGTTGAAGATCCGTCTTCGGCCCGTAAATATCTGTCAGCAACACTTACACGAGGAATCAGGCATCCGAATGAAATTGCCACAAGGCTAAGACTATTTTTTAGATGCTCGACGCGGCTTGTGATGAATTATCTTGGAGATATTAGTACGGACTATATAAAGCACAACGCAGCATTAGACTCGAGAGTCATTCGCCTATGCGCATTGCGTTGCCTTTATCTTGGGGTTCTCCCATTGAACAAGTTCTCATAGCATGGACCACTATTCTCAGAGATATATCTAAAATCCGAATCTTTCGTGGGGTTCCAGGATGCCTTGTTGAGTTGCTGACGAAATAGCGCCAGATATTCCGGTTTTGTCGGTTCCCAGAGGGCCTGGAATCGATGTTGCAGCATCTCCAAGAAAGGTTCACTGACGGAACTCTCGGCTGTGAAAGAACGCCCCTCTCCGACGCCGACAGTGGAAAACTCACTGAACGTAAAAAGGACTTTTCTCCCTTCTATCATCCAGAAATGAACGGGTTGCTTGGCCACTTCATAAGGCATTGTTTTCACGCTTGCATATCCTTTCAAATCTTCGCACCAAGCTTTTTGTGTTGTGGTCAAAAGATTTAGGAATCCAACATATGTCACTGGGGTCTTAATCTTTTGTTCATCTATCACATTTCGAACGAGCTTATAGTAATTGATATAGTTGTTGTATTGCTTGAAGGACCGTTTCGAGCTTGCTGGGTGATCAGGATCAATTAGATCATAGTAGCCGAACGTGCCGCTATTTCCAGGCTTGTCATCCGGACCTTGTTCCATCCAATATTCTTCTCTAAACTCGTCTGAAATCATCTCTCTGGCCGCTCTAGGTCCAGCTACTATCACATCAATATTCACGTTATGATTCTGGTGAGCATCGCGTAACTTTGCTATGTACTGTGCGAACGTTTCCGGCTTTGAGTAGTGCTCGTAGCCGAGAAAATCATTCAAAATCATCAAATGATCGGAATCCTTGAGATCTGGAAGAAGTTTCTCTAAGACGCCTTTTGTGCGGTTAGGGGACGTTTCTTCAGGCCGCGGACCGACACCGGGAAACACAATTTTTCCTTCTAATTTGTTAATCCTCTCGTGCAGATTGCGGATCGTGCTTTCGTGAAAATATGAATCGATCGCTAGGGTTGCAATAACTCCAAGCACCAAGCTTACAGCAGCTAAAATGATGTCGCGGCTGACTGCGTGATGAGATTTTTGCAACGCCATTTTCAGGCGCTCAATTTCGACGCGTTCCTGAAAAATTGTGTCTTGCGTTTTCTTAAGCTGGTCCTCCAATTCTTGTTTGCTCGCCACAAATTCCTCCGGAAAAGCGGGATTGTATCCTATTTGATTGGTTGAATGTTGCGTACATGCCTCCGGCTTCCGGCGCGAAAGGCCAGGGGAGTCAGCAATTAATCTTCAAGTTCATCTGTATCCCAAATAGCCGCGATTGCCTGGGCTAACGAGAAACCGATAGGCGGATCGCCGCACGTAACCGTGCGCTTGAAAGCGATCAGCCATCCAGGAGACCGCATGGAGCCATGCATCACCTTCATGCTTCCCGACGAAGACTGAGGGGGCGATTGGTGTTCTGCTCAAATGTTTTAGCAATTCACGCGGCCTCCGGGTCCAAAGAATCTGAGCGTAGGGGAAGTTCAGGAATGGATACCACAGCTTATCCGGACCTCGCGACCGCCGCTGTCAAAGGGACGAGTCCGGTCAACGGAGCAATGGAACGTACATTCATTCGCGAAGCCGGCGTCAAGGGATGATAAGACGAAAATCGGCGTCGCTAACCCGGGGGCGCTGACACGCCACCGTTATCCCCGGAGAATTGACAGCAAAAATCATGGCGCACCGTCGCTCACCGTAGCTTCTTGGTTTTGAATCCCTAACCCCACCAGCTAGTCGAGGAACTCCCTTTCCTTCAGCCGCGCCGGCACGTATTCTTCCGTAACATAGCTGATGTTTTTGCTTATCAGGGCTTCGACTTCGAGCTTGAAGCCGTTCTTCAACATTAGCTCGATTTCCTTTTGCCAGGGCTTTTTGTTGACGAACCAGGGATACTGCGCGATCTGCCGAGCGCGTTTGATGTCTTGCTCGTTCAATTTGATTTGCACGCTGGGGCTCAGCTGGCAGCGGCCATAATCCAGGCTGCGCAATCCCAGGAAACGCGCATCGGGGATGGCCATGCGACGCGATTCGTAGGCAAGATTGATCGATCCCTGTTTGATCACGCTGTAGATGTAATACCCCCAAGGGTCGTTATCCAGCAGGCAATACACCGGCAGTTTCAGCTCGTGATGCAGGCGGTGCAGTATACGGCGA
>DATGIO010000171.1:0-23375 GCA_035295685.1 Candidatus Angelobacter sp. | reverse complement strand
TGACGGGAAATTCTCTCCACAAGCCGCCGCCGCAAGGCCGCTATTGAAATAATATTGCGTCCGCTTCACATGCGCCGTTCCGGAAGTGGCGGGCGCGGTCACCTGCGTTGGGAAGGCGGAGGTGGCTTGTGGCGGAGTGGCGTTGTAATAGTTGTCGGCATAACTGAAATTCGTGACGTTACCATTGTCGTCGGTTGTGGAAAGAACATTCCCGACATCGTTGTACGTGCTGGAAGCCGTCAGGGTGCCGCCGGTCGTATTGAGCCACTTCTGCACCGAGGTGGCATTGCCCCGTACGTTGTTGGCGGTGGAAAAATTTGCGGTATCGTGCTGCGCGACATTGGACGTTGCCGTAACTGCCGCTCCATCGTAGACCGTGGTAGTCTTGCTCAACTGGTTGTCGAAGCCATCCCGTACAATCTTGCTGATGGCGCGGTCAAGGATGTGGGCCTGAAGGTCGCCATAGGCCGAATTGGCATCGTGCAGATATTGATATTGGGTATGGCGAAGGCGCGGTCCGGGAGCGCCGCTGCCCCAGTCCGTTTCATACACATCGGAGACGTTCCCGAAAGTTCCGTAACTGTAAGTAACGCTGGATTGCTGGTTCGTATCGGAGAGAATCGTGGTGGAAGCGCTGATTCGGGGGTTATTGCAGGAGGGAAAAGGAACTTGCCCGTCGAAATAGGAAGTATTGTCGCTGCCTAGCGTCTGCAGCACCTGCTTTACGAGGTTACCCGAGGAATCCTTGAAATCGAGCCTGGCGGCGGGGGTGGAGCAAATTAGGTACATCGGCCACCAGGACGCCTGAACATTGCCCACAGGATCGGTAATGGTCTCTTCGTCTCCAAGAGTATTGTCAAACGCGACGTTGTGGCCATAGACCCAGGTTTTCTCGCTTGCAGAAGTACCGTCGCTACTCACGGTTCGCGCAATGATCTGCCTTGAATTGTTCCCCGAGCCAAAAACGCCTGATCCGGAAATGGCATTGGCAGGCGAGCCATACTGGTATTTGATATAGCCGCCGGTTGGAAGCGTGACCTGGGAAATTTCGCCCGTAATAGCCCCGCCGGTCACGGTCACATATTGGAACGAGTATGTTTTTCCATTTGCCAGTGCAATTTGGGTGATGAACGGCCAGGGCTGTTGGGCCTCCACAGTACTGCAGTGCTGGTTGACATGATTGAAAAGCTGGCAATTCGGGTCCCCCACGGCCCACGGAGCCGCAAGCGAGAACATCTGCCATGTAAGGGAGATCGATTGTGAATTTCCGGATGAATCTAGATAGTGGATGCTTAACGGAAGGATATTGGCCGCGTTGGAACCAACCTGCCCATACGTAAAAGAGACCGATCGGCCAAGCGTATCGGTGCATGTGTCCGGCCACCCATTGGCTGGAGTGCCGCTAAACACATGCCATGTGCACTTAATGAAATTTCCGTTCGTGTCCTCAACCGTCGAGTAGTCAACAGCCTCTTGTGCTGTGTAATGTTGATTGAGGGAGGAGCCGTCCTTAAATAGCAGCTTCGTAACTTGCAAGATCTCCGTGCGCGTGTCGTATGTGGCGTTCTGGACCCGCATGTACGTTCCGTCTCCGCCGCTCCAGTAAAGCGTGGGAACCACCGGAATGAGCGTGTTCTGGGAACTCCCCTCTTGAGGCAGTTCCACAACGCCCCCTTCCGGCGAGCCATACTGGAGATAAAACGTGTGCAGGGTACAATTTCCGCTGGAATCCATGGCGCCGGGGCCGCAATGATCGAGCACGGCGCCTGTGCCGCCCATTCTTGGAATGCCGAGGTTCCACCCACCTGTAGTCGGAGTTGTTAAGAAATACGACGCGCCTCCCCCTCCGGTGTTGTCCGGTATCTCTGTGGTCTGCCAAATTTGCGAGTTATAGCTCGCCAACACTTGGAGATCCAATCCACCTCTACCCGCCAAGTCCAGTAGAGTCAAAGCCTGGTGCAAATTTCCGGCTGGAACGCTGACGTTGTCGAAATCCGATCCATGGTAGATGGAGGAAGGCTGCGTAAAATTCATAGACTGATCGGCTTGGCCGGCGGCGATGAGGGAAAGGGACAGTAAAAGGTAGAGCCGGACAAAAATCCTGAAGAATCTCATGAGAACCTCGCGCAGGCCAGAGGCCAAGCTATTTAATTTGAAACAAAACGGCGCTATTCATCGAATCTTAATAATCGGCTCGATGAACTAGAGTTTGAGTGGAATAGGCAAGCGTCCATCTACAGAGATAGGCGGAAAAAAGGGCCCGCCCATGAACGATACTATGACCTATTCTTGCTTTATGATTGCTTTTTCGTAGCACATCGTATCTTGCTTGGCTCGAAATTGCAATTCGATATTGCCACATTTTTTACACAGGGCCAAATATATCGAGACACATTTTGAACGGTTATTCCAGACCCAAATACAGGAATATATTTTGAATGGAGTAATGCAATTCGCTGAGGCTAGCCAAAACCCAGTGAGAAGATTCAATAACAAGCCCCACAGGATCCAATGACCCGTTTCAACGCTTCACCACACATGGATTGGACCGAGGATATTTTTCTTCTGTGTCGCCGGGGGCCGAATGAGGATAACGGGCATTGGGTCGCGCCGGAATGCTATATATTATTTTGGCGCTTACAGAATTCTTAGGAGGATGAAATGGCACTCAAAGTTACCGTGATAAAGAATGGGCCTTACTCGGTCACCGGTGATCTCAACGAACTTGAATTGACAGATGCGGAAGGCAACCGTTTTGATCTTACCGGCAAACCGAAGGTCTCTCTCTGCCGGTGTGGGGCTTCCGTGAACAAACCTTTTTGCGATGGAACGCATTCCAAAGTTGGGTTCCAGGCCGCCGAAGCCGCGGTGAAGACAGACCAGCAAAAAGCGTAGGGCCTACGCCTGCCTCATCCAGCCAACCAGCACGCATTGAAACGCCAGTGTGGCTCCGTTCCGTCCTGGAATGGGGCCATCCATTTGGGTAGACGGCCCCGGAATTTCTGCATTTTTTGCTGCTAAACCCCGGTCTACTTTAGAGAATATCCAGCCATACAACACGCGCTGAAACGTCAATTTGGCCGGTGCATCACGCCCCTGCCTCGTTTGCGCGTCCAGCCTACCTGAGATACGGCTGGTCCAATTTTGAAAGAGAGGTCGAAGACCAAGGATTCTTCCGTGCGAAAGCGCGTTCGCATCGTGCATTTTAAAACGTAGGCTTCGATGCTCAGCATTGTTTCCATTCATCCTCGTTTTTGTCGAGTTCTGACTGCCTTTTGCGACAGATGAATACTCCTCTGTGCCCGCCCACTCCTTCCTCGGTGTTCGCCGTGTTAGCGCCGCCAGACTGGTTTGCTCTTGCCAAGTTCTGATTGCTGAGAGCTTGTATCTTGGCAACGGTGACGGAAATGAAGGAGTTGTGTCTAAGCGCTAATTGTTTTCTCTGCGCCCTCTGTGCCTTTCCTCTGCGTCCTCAGTGGTAAAGGTTTTGGTTTGCTTTTGATTTTGCTGAGCTCTTGTATCTTGGCAACGGTGACGGAAATGAAGGAGTTGTGTCTAAGCGCTAATTATTTTCTCTGTGCCCTCTGTGCTTTTCCTCTGTGTCCTCAGTGGTGAAGGTTTTGGTTTGCTTTTGCTTTGCTGAGCGCTTGTATCTTGGCAACAGTGACGGAAATGAAGAACTTGTGTCTAAGCGCTAATTGTTTTCTCTGCGTCCTCTGTGCTTTTCCTCTGTGTCCTCAGTGGTGAAGGTTTTTGGTTTGCTTTTGCTTTGCTGAGCGCTGATTGCTGAGCACTGATTGCTTTTTATAAACTGCGTCGGCTCTCAATTGAGGGTTGTTGTGAATGAAAGCAGAAAGGATCGACAAGAAAGATGATGCGAAATAGTGCGTACTTCGCTGTGGTTCTTTGTGTTCTTGCGGCGCAGGTTGCCCATGCCCAGCCGGAGCCTGTATGGACGCAGATTCCCGTAACCTTCTACAACTACTCAACGGTGGCCCAGCCGGTTCAGACCAATTCCTTTTCCTTCTCCCTGTACTTTCCCGGCCCAGCGGTTACGAACGTCCCAGATGCGCTTGGTTGCCGCTGGAATTCATTTGTCGGGCAGCCTACGGGTGTTGCTGTTGGCGGATCGAATGGGACTTCGCCGAACTATCCCCGTTGGGTTACCGCCGGATCTCCAAACTCTGGAACGATTCCCCGGGGCAATCCACCCGGAGGCGCCGCCCCTGGAGAATTCGACGCTTCCGTCGGCGCGGTATTTCAGGACCCTGTGCGGTCCGATACCAAGATGAAGGGCGTCTCGTTTCTAGGGTCTTTCTCTCCCGCCGCCGATTCGCAGGGTGCGCCGATCCAGACAGTCTTCTGGGAGTCCGACTCCTGCGCCGACGGTGACACGGAATATGGATTCTTTCAGCAAAGCGGCTTTACGGTCTTTTACTACAGCTATTGGACGAACTGTCCCGATCCCGGGGGCTCCATGGCGTGCATCGAGGCTCAAACGGGTCAGCAGGTGACGCCCTGTGTCGGCGGGTTTACTTTCCCCACATTGCCCGCAAGCAGCAATGGTCAATACTTCTTCAACGCGTTTCCCTATCAGGACAGCAGCGGCGCCTGGTGGTTCAAAGCAGAAGCGCTTGATGGACAAAGCACCAAGCCTCTTTATTCTTGCAAAATCAACCCGGCGGTATCTTCGGATCCAAACAATCCCGATGCAGGGACCTTCAATTGTCTCGATGAAAACAACATGTCTTCAAAGCCTGCCACAGTGAACAATGTGACGACCACGGCCACGCCCGGAGTCACCACTTCGTGCAGCATTGTGCCGCCGGGAAATTCGAATACCTTCTTCAATCCTGGCTGGACGTATGGAGTCTATGGCTCGCTGTTTGCCGCGGTGGCCGGCGGCGAGAACGACAACAATCCGCTGAGCGCCTTAACACCGTTTACGGTGACTGCGCTGAAAGCGGGCAAATAGGAATCCGCTCTTTCTAGAAGAGTCTCATCACGGTTGGATTCCGATCTGTGCCTAACCGGTCTGGTTAACTTCTCGTAAAAAGAGGCGGAAGCGACTGCAAGTTTCCGCCCTTCGCACATTCTTCGATTAACGAAATAAGAATGGTGGCCGCGAGGCCGGAACGTATTTCCCCAAACAGGTTCCCGGTATATGAAGTCTGGATTTTTATCGCAATGGATGGAAGCCACAAAAGCTACGAGAGCCGCGAAAGCCATCAGAGACATGGGCCTGGATCCAACTCAGGCAGAACGGATCGACATCGACGATGCAGACCGCGGAAGAGGCGAGCTGATGCTGAGAATCGGTCTAGCGTTGATGATCCTGCTCGCATTGGCAATTCACAGCCATGGCTCTTGACCGAGCGCATGGGTAAATCAATCGATTTACGTTCTAGCGATTCGGTCGGCCAGGGCGTTGGACCTTATCCTTTATGCATAGTCCCATGAAGAGTGAGTCTGGGCTGCAAAAGATAGCCTTTCTTGCGAGCGCGGCTTAGCCGGGCGCTGGAGTTTCTACACTTTGCACGGGTGAATAATGTTGGCGCGCCTTGTGGAAGAGCACTGCTTCAGCCGCGCGCAAAAGGGCTACTCCTCCGCGCTTTAGCGCCTGCTACCTCAATGAATGGTCTTCATCTTCCTGGACATGTAATCCATGAGCAGATATTGCCCCAGCGTTTGGGGGGTGGTGAAGTAAGCTTTGCCCTTGCACATCTGCGAGACCTTCTGCACAAACTGCACCAACCCATAGTCGGAAGCTAGCATGAAGGTATTGATCATGATGCCCGCTCGCTTGCAGCGGGATACCTCTTCCAGAGTCTGGCTTACTACCAGCGGATCGAGGCCGAAGGCATTCTTGTAGATCCGGCCGTCTTCCAGCGTCAGGGCCGAGGGCTTGCCGTCGGTAATCATGATGATCTGCTTCATGTCCTTGCGCTGCCGCTGCAGGATGCGCTGGGACAATCGCAATCCTTCGCGTGTATTCGTGTAGTAAGGGCCCACCTTGGCCCGCGCAAGCTGCGAAAGCGGCAATTCTTCCGCCGAATCATGGAATAGCACCAGCGAAAACGAGTCGCCCGGATATTGGGTACGGATCAACTGCGACAGGGCCATGGCGACCTTCTTTGCCGGTGTAAAGCGGTCCTCGCCGTAGAGAATCATGCTGTGCGAGCAGTCGAGCATTACGACCGTAGCGCAGGAAGACTGGTATTCGCACTGATGGACTTGAAGGTCTGAGTATTCGATATTCAGCGGCAGGGTGAGGCCTTCGCGCTGGATTGCCGAGGAGAGCGTTTCGGTAATGTCCAGATTCAGCGTGTCGCCGAACTCATAAGGCTTTGAGGCTCCGCTGCTCTCGATGCCGGTGGCCAGATCGCGTGTGTCATGGCGTCCGAAGCTGGAACGCCCCAAAGATCCAAGCAGGTCGCGCAGTGTCTTATAGCCCAGAAAATCCAAGCTCTTGTCCGTCACCTCAAACCGCACCTGCGACTCGCCCTCGCCGGTCTGCCCGTTTGCCGATTGCTGCGACTGGTTCTGGGGCTGATCCATGGAAATGAAATTCTCTTGCTGCATCCTCTCCATCAAGCGGTCGATCAACTCGTCGAGAGTTCCATCCGCCTGCATCTGCTCGATTTGCTCGCGAGCCTCCTCGTCGAGAAAATCGCCCATTTCCAGGGCCTGGCGCAGCGCTTCCCGCAGCGCATCGAGGGTGTGCTCGTCCATTTGCTGAAAGTAGGTGTACTGGCCCTGAAAGCCGGACTGCAGCAGATAGTCCGAGAGAGCGTTCATCAGGTCTTCCATGCTCATCTCGTCGGCAAGGTTGGCAACGTATTTGGAATATTTGGTGTATTTCATGGCACGCCTTGCATACGCGGCCCAGGCTTGGCCCAAGGGAAGTATCGGCCAAGCCCAGGCAATGTTTTTGCCTTAGTTATACGGCCTGCGCGTGCGGGCCGGCTGCGGCTCTTCCGCCTCAAAGGGCTTTTCCACCCTCTTGGACTGTTTCTCGGCGCTGAAAACCCGTTCTTCCGAGCGTCCAATGCGCCGGTGAGCATGCAGTCCTTCGAGAACAAATTCCGCCGCTGAAACCAGCACCTCGGTGCGCTCCTTGGGTTTGATGCCGAGTGGAGCCAGCTTTTCCGTAAGGCCCTGGATGTTCTTCAATCCTTCCAGAATCTCCATGGCACCGGCAGTGTCCGCCAGCTTGATCTCGCCTCCCAGATCGAACCACTGCACCACTTGCTGCAGGTTCAGGTCTTTGAAATAGGAGTCATAGGTCTTGGCTACGGAAGCGCGGATCAATTCGCGCGCCACCGAATCCGCGCCTCGCATCTCGCCCTCATACTCCAGTTCCAGTTTGCCTGTTATGGAAGGCAGCGCGGCATAGATGTCTCCGATGCGCGGTACGATCATCGCCTCGGCATTGCGCAGGGCGCGGCGTTCCGCGTTGGAAAGCAGGTTCTCCATCACGCTGATCGGCAGGCGCTGGCTCACGCCCGACCGCTTGTCGATCTTTTTATCCTCGCGGGCAAGAAAGGCGATCCGCTCCACAACCTCGCGAATATATTTCGGGATGAACAACTCCATGCCATCGCGCCGCGACCACGCTTCTTGCTCGGTGATGCTGATTCCTTCTTCGAGCGTCGCCGGGTAGTGCGTGCGGATCTCGGAGCCGATGCGGTCCTTCAGGGGCGTAACAATCTTGCCGCGGGCCGTATAGTCCTCGGGATTCGCGGAAAACACCAGTGCGACATCCAGAGGCAGCCGCAACGGATAGCCTTTAATCTGTACGTCGCCCTCCTGCATGATGTTGAACAGGCCCACCTGGATCTTTCCAGCCAGGTCGGGCAGTTCATTAATCGCAAAAATCCCCCGGTTGGCCCTGGGAAGCAGTCCGTAGTGGACGGTCATCTCGCTCGAAAGGTCGTGGCCGCCGCGCGCCGCTTTGATCGGGTCTACATCTCCGATCAGATCGGCGATGGTCACATCGGGCGTCGCCAGCTTCTCGATATAGCGATCGTCGGGCTTGAGATAGGCGATCGGTGTTGCATCCTTTTCGCGCGCGATCAGGTCGCGGCAGCGGTGGCAGATCGGATCGTACGGATTGTCGTGAATTTCGCATCCTGCCACGTAGGGCAAGTCGGGATCGAGCAGCGCTGTGAGCGCTCGGAGAATTCTGCTCTTCGCCTGCCCGCGGAGACCCAGCAGAATGAAGTTGTGCCTCGATAGCAGAGCATTGACCAATTGCGGAACGACCGTGTCGTCGTAACCGACAATGCCAGGAAAGATGGTCTCGCCGGAGCGTATCTTGGCGATCAGATTTTCACGAATTTCGTCTTTGGTTCGGCGTGCGCGGAGCCGTTGCTCCGTAAAAACACTTTTGCGCAGCTCTCCCAGAGTTTGAGGATGGTTCATGAAGGGCCTCTGTCACAGGCATTATACCCCTGCGATCAATGGACGTGGCCGTTGCCGCTCGCTTTGTCGCGTGCGCGCAGCGTCTTTTCCACTTTGGGAATCATTGCCCGGTAATATTCGATCAGTGTTTCCACCCGTGCGGGCTCCGACTTCATCTCCAGCAGCGCTTGTTTGAAATCCAGATCCACGGGAAGATCGTGCGCAAGCTGAAAAGAAATGCCGCCGCGCGCGGGCTCGACCTGCGCTTTTTCCCCAAGCACGTCGAGCAGCTTTTCGTGGAGTTCAATCGCAGTTTCCACGTCGCCTGGTTTTACGTCGTTGGGTTCGTCTTCAAAGAAGAGCACCTCGCCTTGAAGAAACGACCGCTCCTGGTTGAGTTGCACGATTTCAAACCGCTGCTTGCCCAGGGCGGCGATGTCCAGGCGGCCATCCTCGTAGGTTTTTACTACATTCACGATGACCGCGGAGCACCCAATCTCCGACAAGGCGTCTTTGTTGGCGCGGACCAGTCCAAATGCGCGCTTCTGTGCGATGCACTCGCCGATCATCTCTTTATATCGCGGCTCAAAGATGTGGAGCGGCAGCGGAGCGCCGGGAAAAAGAACCACATCCAAGGGAAACAAGGCTAACAAGCTCACGCGTTCATTTTAGCGCAGGAATCCGGCTCGCTCTTGCTGCGCGCTGTCTGCTTGCTCATGCTGTGCTCTGTCTGCTCGCTCGTGCTTGCTCTATCTGAAGACAAGCCGGTTCTAGCGCGGCAAACAGCGCTGCAGCCGTCTCTTAAACTGGATTGCCTGTGCTAAAGTTTGCGGTATGAAATTGCAGGGAAAAGTTGCGGTGATTACCGGGGCATCCATGGGCATCGGCGAGGAAATCGCGAAAGTCTTTGCCCGTGAGGGTGCGACGCTTGTCCTGTGCGCACGAAACCTCCCGACGCTCGAGGCCGCGCGGCAAAGAATTGACGCGGGCGAGAAGGCCATCTCCGTAGTTTGCGATGTGAGCCGGCGAGATCAGATCGATGCGCTGGTGAAGACGACCCTGGATCGTTTTGGCCGCATCGATATCCTCGTGAACAACGCCGGGTTCGGCCTCAACGACGAGCTAGCCATCCTGGATATGGCCAACTGCCGCCAGCTCTTCGAAACCAATCTCTTCGGCGCAATGGAGTTCATGCAGGCGGTCATTCCCGCCATGAAGCGGCAGGGCGGGGGAGAGATCGTGAACATTTCCTCGGTTTCCGGGCACATCGCCTCGCCCTATATGTCGGTGTATTCCGCGAGCAAGCACGCCATGAACGCCATCGGCATGGCGGCGCGGGTGGAACTGCTGCAAAGTCACAACATTAATGTCCTGACCGTCTGTCCCGGTTATATCGCCACCGACTTTGGAAAGAACATGATCAAGGGAAAGAGTGGGCAGCGCGTAGGCGGTTCTGTGCGTTACGCTGTCGGCCCGGAAGTGGTGGCAAAGGCGACTTTGAGCGGCATGCTCAAGCGCAAGCGGGAGGTAATCGTCCCCTGGGCTTATACCATCGCGATCAAGCTCTACGAAAATATTCCCTCGCTGGTGGAGCGCGCCATGCGCCGCAGCATGAGGCCTACGGATCAGGTGCTGGCCGAGGCCGCCAACACCGCGAAGACTCAGAAAACCTAAACGATCATAAAAAGGGCATAGTAAAATAGGTGTCAGGCGTCTTCGTGCGATTCCGTAACCGGAAAGCCGGAAAGAATGATTGAATTGGGCGCGACACCTTGAATCAAGTGGGAATCAATCGCGTAACTGATTGAATCGCAAGCAGATGGACGGGCACTTGATTTTTTTCGACAATCAAAGAAGCCTCTAAAAATCAATCTTATGTATATAAGATCAAGCCGCTGAAAGGGCCACCCCGTCGCGTTGTGGATAGCAGCATCACCAGAGTCGACTATGACCGGGTTGCGGCGGAGTACGATCAGCGGTACGCGGCCCGCTCTCATGATGGCGTGCGCGCGGCTCTTCAAAGCCTTATTGGAAAAAAACAGGTCGGCTGCGTAGTGGAAGTTGGGTGCGGCACCGGACATTGGCTCCGCGAGCTTGCCCCGCTGATAAAGACCGGCATCGGCATCGATCCATCCGTGCCCATGCTCCTTCGCGCCAAGGCGAACGGCGTTACCGCGCAGATGATCTGTGGCGTGGCCGAGCATCTTCCACTCGTTTCCCGGATGGCCGACGTAGTTTTCTGTGTTCACGTCCTGCACCATTTGCGGCAGCCTGCGGCATATCTTGCCGAAGCCATGCGCATCCTCAAGCCTGGAGGGACCTTTGCAACCATCGGGCTCGATCCCCACGATTCGGAGGCTCGCTGGTATCTCTACGAATATTTTGAGGGCGTGCGGGAAAGCGACCAGGCGCGCTATCTGCCTCGCGAAGGAATTGCCGATCTGTTGCGCGCCGCGCGCTTGCAGAACGTTGCTGCGCGCGAGGTCGAAACGGTCTCGAGTTCTTGGACTGGCCAGAAAGTATTTGACGATCCTTTCCTCAAGAAGAGCAGCGCGTGCCAGCTTCTCCTGCTGTCCGATGATCAGTACCGCGCGGGACTCCAGCGCATGAGAGATGCCATTTCAGAGGCGGAAACAAAACAGGCGGAGCTTGTATTCCACACGACGCAGAAGATTTTCATGGTCAGCGGCGATGTCGCTCGTTAGGTTGCCGACTGATATTGGGCGTGCAGGTCGCAAGCCTCGCGGCAGGGCAGGCAGTAGTAGCGACCGTCCTCGCACAGGCGCACGTCATAGACCGCCTGGCACAGCCAGCAATACCTCTCGCAATTACAGCGCTTTTCCGTGAGCTCACAGACTCCACACAGAAATTCTTGGGCCATAAATCGGAGATTAGCGCGATTTGCAGCCGCCCGCAAGTTACGTTTTGATGCGAGCGGTAATCCGGCATCGCCCAGAGATGAGGGACATTTCCCCGCATTCTTAAGGGCTTTAAACCGTATTTGGCGCGTTCATTGACCCTTGTAAAACACCGATGTTACTCTTAAGAGTTTACTTGCAGCGGCAGCAGGTTCTCTATCTCCCAGTCACCAGGTTGGAAAAAAGGAAAACATCAACTTGTCTTCTTCAGTGGAAACCGCACCTTTGCGCAAGACCGCCCTCAACGGCCTGCATCGCAAGCTCGGCGCCAAGATGGTTGATTTTGGCGGCTGGGATATGCCGGTCGAGTACCCAGGCTCCGGGGGCTTGATGAAAGAACATCTTGCGGTACGAACCGGCGTCGGCATGTTCGATGTTTCGCACATGGGCGACATTCTGATTCGCGGGCCACAGGCCCTCGATGCGGTTCAGTGGATCAGCATGAATGACGCTTCCAAGCTGCAGGAAGGCCAGGCGCACTACTCCGCGTTGCTTTATCCGGAAGGGACCTTTGTCGACGATCTGATTGTCCACAAGATGGGGCCCAACGATTATCTGCTGGTAATCAACGCCGGAACGCGCGAGAAGGACTACGGTTGGGTTCGCAAGAATGTAAGCCGCTTCCGCTGCCACGCTGACGACGTAGGCGATTACTACACCCAGATTGCGATTCAGGGACCGAAGGCAGAGGCCACGCTGCAAAAACTGACCTCCGTCGATCTCTCGCAAATCAAGAACTACTGGTTTAAGCACGGAACCGTTTGCGGTCTCGCCAACACGCTCATTGCCCGCACGGGATACACGGCGGAAGATGGATTTGAAATCTACGTGCCTTCCGATGAGCCCACCGGCGAACGCGTTTGGAATGAAGTGAGCGAGGCGGGTAAGGAATTCGGTATTGTTGCCTGCGGTTTGGGAGCACGGAACACCCTGCGACTAGAAGGCAAGATGGCGCTCTATGGCCATGAGATTTCCGAAAGCATCAATGTGTGGGAAGCGGGGCTGGACCGCTTCTGCAAGATGGAAAAAGCCGACTTCATCGGCCGCGGCGCTCTCGCCCAGGCCAAGACCGAAGGCGTAAAACGCCAGTTGGTTGGTCTGGAGTCAATCGAGCGCGGCATCCCCCGCGATGGCTACAAGGTTTTCGACAACGCGGGTGCGGAAATCGGATACGTGACGAGCGGCTCTTATGCGCCGTTCCTGAAGAAGAACATTGCCTTGGCGTTCGTGCCCATGGCACACACTGCGCTGGATTCTGAGGTGCTGGTGGAAGTTCGCTCCCAGAAAGTAAAGTGCAAAGTCGTCCCAACTCCTTTTTATAAGCGTAGCCGCAAAACGGCATGATTTCTTGAATTGAGGGCATGAATCGAAATGGCATATCCGAAAGACTATAAGTACACCAAAGAGCATGAATGGGTTCAGGTGCAGGGCAATGTCGGCACAGTTGGTATCACCGATCATGCCCAGAAATCGCTGGGCGATATTGTGTTTGTGGAACTGCCCAAGGTGGGCGACCAGCTATCCAGCGGCAAAGCATTTGGAACAGTGGAGTCGGTAAAAGCGGTGTCTGAGTTGTATGCGCCGGCTTCCGGCAAGGTTTCGGAAGTTAACAACGACCTCAACGACGCGCCGGAAGACATCAATACGGATCCCCATACGACTTGGATCATCAAAGTGCAGTTGAGCGATCCAAAGCAGGTTGACGGGCTCCTGTCCGCCGCTGAGTACGAAGCTTATATCTCCGAAGAGAGCTAGTCCTTGACTGCAAGGGGTATCGGCGCAAGTTAAAGAATGTTTTCCCCATGGCCGCCATCTTGATGAGGCGGCTGCCTTTTTGCTGGAAAGATATTTCGCCGGAGAGTTAAGAGACAAGAAAGCCATAAGCCGGCAAATTGAAAATGCTCGCAAGTTTTGATCGATGGCTAGATTCCGGAACAGTTTGGGGATGGGTCCGGACTTTGCGAAAGCAATTGAATCTCGTAATCCAATGAATTCAGGCAGAGTGAATGCGCTATCTTCCTAAATCTCCCGCCGACCGCGCACAGATGATGCGCGAGATCGGCATCAAGTCTATCGACGAATTATTTGCCCCGATTCCGGCCGAATACCGCCTGGGGCGTGACCTTAAAGTTCCCCGGCAGATGGCCGAGTCGGAAATCATCGACTTCTTCCGCGAGTGTGCGGATGGCAATGCGGCCGGATACGCCGTTTTTCTGGGTGCGGGAGCTTACCACCACTATCGGCCGGTCGTGATCGATTCGCTGATTTCGCGCGGCGAGTTCCTGACCGCCTACACGCCCTATCAGGCGGAAATCTCGCAGGGAACTCTGCAGGCGATCTTCGAGTTTCAAACGATGATCTGCGAACTCACCGGCATGGAGGTGGCGAACGCCTCGATGTACGATGGCTCCACTGGGGCCGCCGAAGCGGTGATGATGGCGGCACGGCTTACGGGCCGAAAAGCCGCGGTTGTGGCGCGCAGCGTCCATCCGGAATACCGGGAGGTCATGCACACCTACTCCCAACATCTGGGCTTGCCGATTACGGAAACCGGATTCCTGGAGAACGGCCGGGTCGATATGGCCGACCTGGAGAAGAAAGTTACCAACGACACCGCGTGTGTGCTGGTGCAGTCTCCAAACTTCTTCGGCGTTATCGAGGACATCGCGGCGGTGGCCGATCTGGTCCACAAAAAAGGCGCATTGCTGGTGGTCTCGATTGCCGAGGCGCTTTCGCTGGGCATTGTGAAGCCTCCAGTGGAAGCCGACATTCTCAGCATGGAAACCCAATCCTTCGGCGTGCCTTTGGGATTTGGCGGCCCTTATGCCGGAGTGTTGGCGACGAAAGAAAAGTTTGTCCGCCAAATGCCAGGAAGGCTCGTGGGCGAAACCAAAGACCAGAACGGCAAGCGCGGGTTTGTGCTCACGCTTTCCACGCGCGAGCAGCACATTCGCCGGGAAAAAGCCACCTCGAATATCTGCACCAACCAAGCCTTGATCGCGACCATGGCGACCATTTATATGACCGTCTATGGCCGCGAGGGATTGAAAGAACTGGCGCAGCAGAATCTGGCGAAGGCGGCTTACGCGGCAGCGGCATTTTCAAAATCTCCGAAGACGGGCAAGCTCTTGTTTCAAGGAGCACCGAGATTCCACGAGTTTGTTGTGGAGACCGGGGAAGATCCGGAGCAGATCAATCGGCGGCTGTTGGAAAAGAAGATCGTTGGTGGCTTGCCGTTGAAGAAGTTTTATCCCGAACTCGGAAACGCAACCCTGTGGTGTTGCACAGAGCTGAATACCAAACAGCAGATCGATGCGGCTGTGCAGGCGGTGGGTCAATGAGCGACAAGTACATCAAGAAGGCAACAAGGCACGTCAACCAGAACGAAGAACTGATCTTTGAGCGATCTTCTCCCGGAAAGAAGGGCTACCGGCTGGCTCCCCTGGATGTGCCGGAAGTTGACTATAAGAAGCTCTTGGGGCAATCCGCGCGCGAGGATCTGGGCAACATGCCGGAGGTGAGCGAGATGGAGATCATCCGCCACTTCACCCGGCTTTCCACCTGGAACTATGCCATCGATTTGGGAATGTACCCGCTGGGTTCCTGCACAATGAAATACAACGCGCGCGTCAACGAGGTAGTGGCGCGCCTGCAAGGATTGGCAGAAGCGCATCCTTACCAGCCGGAGAGCATTTCGCCCGGCGCTCTGCGCGTGATGAAGACCTTATCCGATTGTCTGCTTGACATCACCGGCATGGATGCGATCACGCTCCAGCCTGCGGCCGGCGCGCACGGTGAGATGACCGGCATTCTTCTGATGCGGGCCTATCTTCAATCGAAGGGCAATCCGCGAAAGAAGATCCTGATTCCGGATTCGGCCCACGGCACCAATCCGGCTACGGCGGCAATCTGTGGTTATTCGGTGGAGAATCTCAAGTCGAATGAGCAGGGCATGGTGGACATCAGCGCTCTGGCGGCTCAGATGAATGAGGATATCGCCGGTCTCATGCTGACCAACCCCAACACGCTGGGGATCTTCGAACAGGAGATTCACAAGATCGCCGATATCCTTCACGGCAAGGGCGGACTGCTCTACATGGATGGAGCCAACATGAACGCCCTCGTCGGCAAAACGCGGCCCGGCGACTTTGGTGTGGATGTGATGCACCTAAACCTGCACAAGACCTTCTCAACGCCTCACGGTGGCGGTGGCCCCGGCTCCGGTCCGGTAGCTTGCAAGAAGATTTTGGAGCCATTTCTGCCTCTGCCGGTGATTGTTGAAAAGAAAGATGGGACCCTCGGCTTCGACTATGATCGTCCGCAGTCGGTGGGCCGCGTGCGGATGTTCTACGGCAACTTTGGGATGCACGTTCGCGCTCTCGCGTACATCATGGCGAACGGGCCGGATGGCTTGCGCCAGACGACCGAAGACGCGGTTCTGAACGCCAACTACATCCGGAAAAACCTCGAGTCGGTTTACGATCTGCCCTACAAGAGTGCCTCGATGCACGAGGTAATCTTCAGCGATCGAATCCAGGCGCGTGAAGGCGTGAAAACCGGAGACATCGCCAAGAGGCTCATCGATTACGGCTTCCATCCCTACACGACTTCGTTCCCACTGGTGGTTGCCGGAGCTTTGATGATCGAGCCTACGGAGAGCGAATCGCTGGAGGAATTGCAACTCTTCGTCGATGCAATGAAGTCGATCGCCCGCGAAGTACAGGAAGATCCGAATCTGGTGAAGACCGCGCCGCATTCGACTCGCATCTCACGGTTGGACGAGACAGGGGCGGCCCGCAAGCCGGTGCTGCGCTGGAAGCCCGCGCAGGCGCACACAGCGGGTGAATGACGGCTGAGCCGAAGAAAGTCCAAGATGAAGCCGAAGAAAAGCTGAAGAGAATGAAAAGAAGGTAGACTGCATCCAACGCGGCAGACACGCGAACTGCCGCATTGGTTTTTGAGACTCTTTAATTTTCTAATGCTAGGAGGCCACGGCTTGCCAGAGGAGCCCTCCTGCCAGGAATTGGTGCAGCACCCGTTGCAGCCCCAAAATCCTTATCCGCACCCGGACTATCAGGCCGGAATGCGGCTTTAGCCCTAGATTCCGCCAGCGTATTGGCGGGTGCGTAGTTAAGAAGAGTTAAGCCCTGCTGCCCAAAGGTAATTTTGCGGTGTCTAAAGCTTCAAGGTAAACTCACTGAATCATGTCAGCTTCCAGGTTGTTCCTTTTCGGGATGTGCCTGGCCGCCTTCGCCTTGGTAGGAGTCGCGGCGGCCGAACAGTCTAGCAGTCCGGACCCGGTACTGCTTCAAACCATGCAACACGAGTTGGAACGGGCCATGTCCTCTTTGAGCAAGGCCGATCCGGCGCCCTATTTCATCAGCTATTCAGCTATTGAGCAGTCGGGAATGGTTCTGGTTGCCAGCAACGGGGCCATCGTCGCTAATGTCGGTCGCCACGACCGCGTGGCCGATATTTCGGTTCGTGTAGGGGATCGCGGCCTCGACAATACCCATGGCGAGAACCACATGAACGAGATCATCAGCGCTAGCCTGCCGCTAGACGACAGGCCGGACGCGATCGCAAGGGTTTTGTGGCTCAATACCGACCGCATGTACAAGAAGGCTGCGCAGACTTATGTGGAAGTAAAGACCAACTCCAAGGTTCGCGCCGAAGAGGAAGACTCTTCCGCAGATTTTTCCGACGAAAAGCCGCAGGTGTATGCAGGTCAAGCCGGTCCCACGCCCAAGTTCGACCAGCGTGAATGGGAAGACCGGGTTCGCCGCTACTCCCTGATTTTTGCAAAGTATCCGGAGATCGACAATTCCAGCGTGATGCTGGTGATTGACAGTCCCACGCGGTACTTCGTCTCAAGTGAGGGAACGCGCATTGTTACGTCGCGCCCGCTGATCCGCGTTCTGGCTTTGGGCAGCACCCGCTCCGAAGATGGTATGGATTTAGCGCGCTCCGAAACCTTTGACGCTTCTTCTTTCGACAAGCTGGCTTCCGATGACGTGATGACCGCCAAGATCGAAAAAATCGCTGACGATCTGCGAAAGCTGAAGAATGCGCCGGCGGTCGAGCCATACAGCGGCCCGGCGCTGCTTTCCGGCAGGGCGGCCGCAGTCTTCTTCCACGAGGTCGTTGGACATCGGCTGGAAGGCCAGAGACAACGTGGCGAGAACGAAGGCCAGACGTTTACCAAGAGGCTGAACCAACCTGTGCTGCCCTCGTTCCTCAGCGTGGAAGACGATCCAACTCTCTCAACGCTCGGCGGGATTGAACTAAGCGGCAAGTATGAATTTGACGAGGAAGGCCAGAAGAGCCGCAAGGCCGACTTGATCGAGAACGGCGTTCTGAAACAGTTTCTCCTCTCGCGGATGCCGGTGAAGGGTTTTCCGCACTCCAACGGCCATGGGCGCGCGCAGGAAGGCGCAATGCCGGTGGGCCGCCAGGGTAACCTGATTGTGCGTTCGTCAAAGTCCGTGCCCGACAGCGATCTACGGCAAAAGCTGATTGAAGAGATCAAAAAGCAGAACAAGGCTTATGGACTTTATTTTGAGGACATCGCGGGCGGATTTACCCTGACGCTCCGCAACATGCCCCAAGCATTCCAGATTATGCCTCTCATGGTGTGGAAGGTGTTTCCCGATGGGCGTCCGGATGAGCTGGTGCGCGGCGTGGATATCATCGGCACTCCGCTGGCTGCGTTGAACCGCATTATCCTGACCGGGCAGAAGCAAGATGTATTCAACGGAGAGTGCGGCGCTGAGTCCGGTTCCGTGCCGGTAAGTGCGGCTGCACCCGCCATGCTCTTCTCTGAGATTGAAGTACAAAAGGTAGCCCAGGGACACGAACGTCCTCCGGTTTTGCCGCCTCCGGGCTTCGATAAGGTGGAAAGGGCCGCCGAATCGGCCAAGCAGGAGGCTCACTAAATGCGTAGATTTTTGGCGTCTATCTCGCTCTTCATCTTGTGCGCTGCAGCAGTGGTTTTGGCGGACGACAAGCTCAGCTCAGCCAACGATCATGGCGATCCGGTGCTCAAAGCCATGCTTTCGGAGCTAAAGCGCTCCCAGGAAAACCTGCGGCTTGGGCAGCTTCAACGTCCCTACTATATCGATTATCAGGTTACGGAACTCCAGGACTATATTGAGGGCGCGACCCTCGGTGCTCTGCGGGAAGATCAGACCAATATCGGTAGGCTAGTGCGGGTTGTGGTCCGCATTGGCGATTACAAGCAGGATAGCTATTTCGGAGAAGGGCTCGGCACGCTCGAAGTTGTGCCGATCGACAACAATGAGATGGCCCTTCGCCACCAACTCTGGCTTGCGACCGACAAAGCTTATAAAGCCGCGCTCAGTGGCCTGACCGAAAAACAAGCCGCGCTGAAGAACGTGGTAGTCGAGCATGACGATATTGCCGACTTTTCCCAGGAAAAGCCGATCGACGCTGTAGGCGATCTCGCGCAGCTTGGCGCCGACCTGGGCGCATGGAAGCAATCTCTGCGCGCCACTTCCGACTATTTCCGCGCTGATCCTGCGCTGGAGGCTTCCGATGCGCTGCTGCATTTCCGCATCCTGAACCGGTACTACGTGAATACCGAAGGCACCGTGACGCGCAACGGCAAAGCCATGTACAGCTATTCGTTCAGCGGTAGCGCCCAGGCCAACGACGGCACGTATATCGAGCGCAGCCATGGTTACTCGGTTGCCAATCCCGCGGAGTTGCCCAAGCCCGAGGAAATCCAGAAGGACGCGAAAAAACTGGTTCACAGCTTTGTCGAGCTGCGCGATGCCCCTTTGGTGGAAGACGACTATCGCGGACCGGTCCTGTTTTCCGGTGACGCGGCCACGGCGATGTTTGAAAACCTGATCGTGCGGAACGTCCTTGGCATTCGGCCCGAGTTGGGGAATCCAGCGCGTACCAGCGGCGATTTTGCCACCTACTATAAGAGCCGGGTTCTGCCCGATTTCTTTTCTGTGGTCGATAACCCGCATGCCGATAAGATTCAAGGCGTGACCCTGCTGGGTAATTACGATGTGGACGACGAGGGAGTAGCGGCCAAGCCGGTCACGTTGATTGAAAAGGGCGTTTTGGTGAACTACCTGCTTGGACGCTCGCCGATCCGCGATTTCGATCATTCCAACGGTCATGGCAGGACGGCGCTGGCGGCAGCGCCGAGGCCGCAGATTTCCAACTTGATCTTTAGCGCGGCCAATGCCGTGTCCTTTGACGAGCTGAAAAAGAAACTGATCCAGATGTGCCGCGATCAGGGCCGTCCCTATGGATACTACGTAGAGACCACGGCTCCGGTCCACGTAGCGCCTCGCTTGCTGTGGCGCGTGTATGTAAGCGATGGACACATGGAACTGGTTCGTGGGGCGTTCTTCAACCAGCTTGACACACGCGTCCTGCGGAACAATATTGTGGCTGCCGGTAACGACGCCTATGTCTATAACCGGACCGATCCTTCGCCGAGTTCGATCGTGGCGCCATCGCTCCTGTTCGACGAGTTGGAAATTCAGCGCGCCAACCGGACCCGCGAGAAATTGCCGCAATATTCCGCACCAGCCTTGAGCGGCGCTGGTAATTAGCTTCGACTGCGGGAGGCGCTGCTCTGCAGCGCCTCTTCACTCGATGTTCGATGTTTCATACTTCCCTTGGTTCAGTATCGGTTCACGATCCCTTCATGGCGTTGATCAGAATTGGAAATAGGGCAGATCTGCCCCTTCAAGGCGAAGCAAAAGAATTCCAGGCGGAAGGCAAGATGGTGTGCGTCGCCAATGTGAATGGCGAGTTTTCCGCACTCGACAACTTGTGCCTCCATCGCGGCGGGCCACTGGGTCAGGGTGTCGTGGAAAAGGGCAGGGTTGTTTGCCCCTGGCATGGATGGGAGTTTGACGCCAAAACCGGCCAGTGTTCGCACAGTCCTCTCGCTGTTGTGACTGTCTATCCCTTGAAGATTGAGGGAGAAGACGTCTTCATAGATGTATGAGCTGCCGCGTGGAAAATCGACTCTCACAGAAGCTAGGCGGCTGGCTTTTGATATGAAGTTTTCTCGGTTCATTTAGGTTTCCTTCTTCCTGTCCCCTTCTTCATTCCGCTTGTTCCTCAAGCCATTTCCTTGTTCTCATTCCTTTCCGCCAATCCTTAAACCGGCATGGGCAGCTTGAGCTTTGCCAAGCTATCGTCAGCTACAATGAAACTCGTCCCATGGGGCGAATCCACGTACTCTCGGAACATGTTGCCAACAAAATCGCAGCTGGCGAGGTGGTGGAGCGCCCAGCGTCTGTTTTAAAAGAGCTGTTGGAAAACTCGCTGGATGCGGGAGCAACCCGGATCAAGGTACAGGTTGAAGGCGGCGGGAAAAAGCTGATCCAGGTTGTCGATGACGGCTGCGGCATGGTCCGGGACGACGCGCTGCTGGCGTTTGAACGCCACGCTACCTCCAAGATCAAAGACGCCGACGATCTTTTGAGCGTGGATACACTGGGCTTTCGAGGCGAAGCGCTGCCGTCGATCGCTTCTGTAAGCCGGGTGGTCCTGGAGACGCGCGCCGCTGAAGAGCCGAGCGGCACCATCCTGGAAATTGCCGGTGGAAAGATCCTGCGCGTGGAAGAATCCGGCCTGCCAGCCGGCACATCCATGACGGTTCGTGACCTGTTCTTCAATACGCCCGCCCGCAAGAAATTCCTGAAGGCGGAATCGACCGAGCTTTCCCATATTGCCTCCTTGGTAACGCACTACGCGCTGGCCCATCCGGAAAAGCACTTTGAACTGCACTCCGCCACCAACGCCATGCTGATTGCCGCTCCCGTCGCGTCGCATTCGGATCGCATTTACCAGATCTTTGGCCGCGAGACGCTTGACCAACTCATTCCCGTAGCAGCAGCCGCCAAGTTGGAGCGTGTGGGCATCCCGGAGCCTCCGCCCTGGCGCCGCGATGAAGACTATGTGTCTCCAACGCCCGGCGAGATTCGCGTACACGGCTTCGTCTCCAAGCCGGAGGTTCAGAAGCTGAACCGCAACTCGATCTTCATCTTCGCCAACGGGCGTTTGGTGCGCGACCGCCTCATACAACACGCTCTTACGGAGGCTTATCGGAACATCCTGCCGCCCACGGTCTATCCGGTCGTGCTGCTGTTCCTTGAGCTTCCTCACGAGGAAGTGGATGTCAACGTCCATCCTGCCAAAACCGAGGTTCGGTTTCGGCAGCACTCCTATGTCCACGATTTTGTTCGGGACTCTGTGCGCGCGGCTTTACTGAAAGCTCGTCCTGTGCCGGAGTTCACGCGCGAGATTACGGCGGTGCCGAATGCCGCGCCCGGTCTTTCTCCCGGGGCAATGAGGGGAAATTCGGAACATTCGTTATCGCGCAACCCGTCCCGTAGCCCTTGGATGCAGCCTGGTGTAGAAGAGGGACGCATGCATGAAGGACCTGTGGGAGACGACCGTGCGAGCGAAGAACTGCTGGGCGAAGAATTTCAATTGCGCGAGCAGGCCCCACAGCCGCGGAGCGGAAACCTGCCATTTTCAGGAGCACCGATTCCGGTGGAGGCAAATGCGGCTGTAAGCGGCTTTGGGCCGGTCCCCGCGCCGACCATAGAGATGTTCGGCGCAAGGAAAGCCATGGACGATACCTGCGGCAACCTGCTGCCCAGCGAGAACGACGATCAGCAAACCGAACAGCGCGTTGCATTGGGAAGCCTGAAGCCTCTAGGGCAGATTCGGAATTCTTTCATTCTTGCGGTGAACGGCGATGGGTTATGGATCATCGACCAGCATGTGGCCCACGAACGGGTGTTGTTTGAAAAGGTACTTCGAGAGCGCAACATCGAAGGGGCGCTTCGGGAAGGCCAAAGGCTGCTTATGCCGCTGATTGTGGAACTCACTCCCGGGCAGCAGGCGGTGTTTGCGGAGATATCGGATGAGCTTCGGCGGAACGGATTTGAAGCCGAGCTTTTCGGCGTGAAGACCGTTGCCATAAAAACCGCGCCGGCAGGAGTCAATGCGTCCGAAGTTGAGAAGATGATTCTTGAATTGTTTGACCAGCTTCAGCAAGAAGAGCAGGCGCTCAACCTGGAGAAAGTGCGCTATAGGATTGCGGCCAGCGTTGCATGCCACGCCGCCATCAAGATCAACACACCGCTGGAGCAGACCAAGATGGAATGGCTGCTGGCTGAACTTGCAGCGACGGATTGCCCGATGACCTGCCCGCACGGACGCCCGGTCGTGCTCCGCTATTCCCTGAAAGAGATTCAGAAGGCTTTCAAGCGAATCTGATTTATATCTTTGAAACAAACTGGCACGTATTCCAACGCTTCGGAAACACCTCGCCATCTTCGTGTATTTTGACCGCCAAGGATTTAGAAAGAGTTCGATCGTCCATCTTGCATAGGAGCGAAAGGCTTGTCATTATGGGGTACATGAAAACTGTTTTCGAGGCAGCGGGTGGGGTCGACGGCCTGCGCCGTCTTGCTGACGCCTGGCATAAGCGGGTGATGGCCGACGAAGTCGTAGCCCATGCCTTCAGCCATGGCTTTCATCCCCAGCATGTTGAACGCCTCGCCGCGTATTGGGCCGAAGCACTTGGCGGCCCGACTACTTACTCCGCTTCCTATAGTGACGAAACCACCGTCGTCAAGATACACAGCGGAAACGGGGTTCATGATGAAATGGATCGCCGTGCGATCGCCTGCTTTGACTTAGCTCTGGCCGACGTTGGACTAGCTAACGACGATGCGTTACGACAAGTGCTACACGATTATTTCGCATGGGCGACCACGACAACGATGTCCCGATACCACCGGTCCCCTGATGATGTGCCGCACGGCCTCAGTATTCCACGCTGGTCATGGGACGGGCTGCAGGAGTAAGCCGAGAAAGGGAGCCTTTTTCAGCCCTCCACGCCAGTGCCTATCCTATTGGGCTGGTGCTTTGCAAGCTATTTTCCATCCGAAAAGATCAGAGCTTGTGATTTTGGCATACAACTGTCACGTCGCTGCCATACCAGGGCATCAAATCGGCTGGCCGGGGCGCGGGAACAAGAGGTAA